>BEHR01000030.1 GCA_002898555.1 bacterium HR15 | reverse complement strand
GGTGGGCGATGTGGAGGCGATGGCGAACGCGATTATGCGTGTGCTGGATGGTGACGCCCCTCAAGTGCCCGAAGAGTGGCTTTTGCAATTTCACGAGGAGCGCGTCGCCCAGCAATATCTGCAGGTTTTGTTGGGAGCAAACCCAAAGTCGTGAGGCGCACAATGATGCTGACCAAAGACTTTGGTCGTGACTACTCGCTTGACCAGCGCCCCATTACATTTCCAGATTATGCTTCAATCGATGCTGCCGCCGAGGCGGAGGGTAGCTGTCCCGTGCGCTGCCAGTGAGGCACCAGCTCCGCAAGTGACCAGAGCATGACAACAGGCACAGCTGCGCTTGAGTCGAGAGTCTGATGCAGGAAATCAAAGGCAATCATGCTAATTGTGCTCCCCATCGCTCCCACAAGAAGTATGCGCGCCAATATATTGTGCGTTGTTACAAAGATGCCCATGGCACGAATCAGAAAGGCAACCAGGGTAAGAGCCAACAGGCTCAGACCAATATACCCTATGTGGTGAAGACGCGCCATCCACGAAAAGTGCATATAGACTTTTTCGATATACAATCGCTCAAATCTCGGTCCACGAAATCCTAAGTAGGAAAGCGGCACATAAAATCCATAGGTTGCCTCGAGGCCTGCACCAAACAGTTTCTGGAAGGTTGGTAAACCTTCCCAATGGATTCGAAATGCTTCGAGCTCGCGTACACGCATCTGATAAGAAGGGTCAAGGCGCGGGTCGCCTCCATAAGCATAATTGCGTGCCCAACGCTGCATCGCCTCGTGCAGAATCTGGGAGACAGGCTCACTCACCTTCGGATGAAGCATGATCGCTGATAGAAACAGTGCTGCCACCATCAGCAACTGGGCTTGCTTTAAAATCGCATTAGGGGACTTCCAAAGCAGAGCGACAGGTAGGAAGATAGCAATACCTGCCCATAGAGCGCGATTCTTAGTAACCAGTATCGCTATCAATGCCAGCCCAATGTATATTCCAATCGCTACATTCAACCAACCACGCACATATCCAAGAGCATATAGGGCGCCAAAAAAGCCAACCAGAAATAAATAGAGCGAGGCTGGATCGCGAATACGATATCCCTCTACATCTACCCCAGACGCCCGCAACTGAAACAGAACCTTGAAAAAGTCAGGCAGCGGAGCGAAGTAATCCCAGATGATAGCGACTATACCTAAAGCCATAACCATCATTAATAAAATAAAAACACGCTTTGCTCGCTGATAATGACGCATCAAAATTATCAATGGGAAAATACCTATCCAAATCATATGGTAATCAAAATATCGGAAAATTGGCTTCTGGTAAATACCAAAAACCGCATCAATTGAGTCAGGAGGATACTCATGATAACGAAACAGGTAAATATACATTACATGAATTAGATAATATATCCAGAAAAACACAAGAATCATTGTAAACCATGAAAATAGTTTTGGGCGCTGAGTTGCTGGTGTGCGGATATATTCATAAATGGCTCGGATAGTAAGAATGGTAAAAAAGGTCAGAATTAGGGTGCGTTCACCGGTGCCACCACCTGGACCAATAGCAAAATACATCGCGTTGACAAACAGCCCTGCGCCTGCACAGATGAATGCTACAATACTCAGCTCAGGAATCAGGAATGCAAATGGTGCAATGAGTGCCAGCACCACAAATGCAATGGCTCGGTTGTCCTGCCCTTGTAAAAAGAAATAGAGGATGACCAGATTGCCGAGCATCAAAGCCAGCAGGGTAAGTAGGTTCGTCCACCGTTCCTGGTTGAGCCATCCGCTGAGGCGGGCGATGAGTTGCTTCAGCAGGTCGATGGGGCGCAGCACGCGCTCCACCACTCCTGTCCATTGTCGGCGTACCGTTTGGATAGCCATCGCTTCTCCGTTTCTATATTATGGCACAAAGGCGCGCTTGGTGGATAGTGGTTATTCGTTGCGGGGTGGGTCTAACTCTTTCCAGTAGAGCAAGCGCGCGCAATTCTCGCAGGTAATCAGCTCGGTTTCGTGTTCCAGTTGTTTGAGCAGGTAGGGGGTCAGCACCGTGTGGCAACAATCGCAGGCTTTGTTCACCACCAGGGCAACGGCGATTCCGCCCAGTCGCTGGCGGAGGAGTTCGTAGCGTTGGAGCGCTTCGGGGTCAATCTGGCGAGCTAATTCCTCGCGCTGTTGCTCGTGAAACTGGATTTCGGTCTCCAGGGCTGCCTTGCGTTGATGGTACTCGACCTGATAGGCTTCGTATCGCTGCTCGATTTCGTTCATGCGCAGCTCGCTCTCGTTGATGCGCTGGCGCAAGGTTTCCATCTTTTCCCACATTTCCAGCACGCGGACATCCATTTCGCTGCGGCGCTGCTTGATGAGGAGGATGTCTTTTTGGAGCGCAGCCAGCTCCTTCGGGTTGGTGATGCGTCCCGAGTAAAGCTCCTGTTCCGCCTCGTGCAGTTTCTCATCGATCATGCGCAGTTGCAGTTCCTGATCCACTGCTTCGGCGTGAAGAGCGTCGTACTCGCTTTTTATCTGTTCCAGCACGGCGCGCTGCCGCTGAATCTCCGCCTTGATGTGGTCGCCCGGATCCAGTTTGTTCAAGGTCTGGCGTAACACCTCAAGGTAGAGATCGAGTTGTTGCAGTTCGTATAGCGAGCGCATTGCCGGATGCATCGCCTAAGATTCCACCTCCTGGGGCATGATGTAGGAACGCGCTTTTTTACGGATAGGCTTATTAATCTCTTCTTCCACCAAGTGCCATACGGTAGAGCCTTTGTGCAGCTCGAAGCATGGATAGGCACTAAGCAGGGAGGCGGTCAGCTCGCGCTTGGTACGGCGCACCACATTCACTTCGTTGTGCAGGGTTAAAAAGTCGGCTCCTGTCGGGTGCAGGCGCATCACCTCGATCAGGATGTGGTAGGTGGACATCTGGTCCGCTTTCGCTTGCAGATCAAGCAATCGCTGGTAGCGGGTGTGTGAAATAGCGAGCAGCGGGTCCACCATGTCGGTGTAGATGAAGCGGAACACATCGGGGCGGTCAGTTTTATGCAGTTCAAAAATCGCGCCCGAAATCACATCCAGTTCCGCGAATCGCTCGAATAAGCCGAAGATGAGGCGCGCTTGCGTATTGAGCCATACTTCATGGGCTCGCTCCTGCTCGTCGATGAAGGTGAATTGTTGGATGTCCGGCGCATCTTCGAAAAAGCCCGGTGGGATCTGGCACAGGGGGATGGTGCCGAGGTCTTTGTGGGGCGGGCGCAGCACAATACGCACTTTATTGGGGATGAACTCAGGCACAACGGCTTGCTCTTCGTCGTTCACATCCTGTGCGCGCGGGTCGCGAAATTCTTGACGCAGCGAGCGCGGAAACGCCTCCTCAACCAGCACGATATCGTATGGTTCGCCTTGTTCGTTGCGGATATCGGGCAGCGGTGGAAAGTCAAACACAGGGGGCACTTGTCTCACATACGGGGGTATATGATCGGTGCGCCCGAAACGGTCATAACCGAACCATTCGATGCGTCGGTCGCTTATCAGCGCAGAAATGAGCGTATCGAGGTCCTCTTTGAAGGTGCGGCTGGTGGGCGAGACCTCGAACATCTCTTCGAGCAACTGGGCAGCATGCACGATGCCGGGCTGTTGCAAAATATAGTGGACGATGTGTTCCACTTCGTCGGGGCGCAACTCCAGCGGTTGCATCTCCTCCTCAGGCAGCTGGTGATGCAGTTCGGTAGCCAGTTGGAGCGCGCGCTCCAGCCACTCCGTGCGGACGGAGGCGGGATACCATTGTTCGTCAGGTCCCCAGACGAATTTACCCAACTGATGCACGCGGTCGAAGATGTCCACTGGGTCATAAGGATAGACCCAGCGTGGGTCGGGTGATAAGGTGAGGTACCAGCTGAGGAAGCCCAGAATACGGTTGGAGAGCGGTGCCTTGATCTGTTCCAGGAACTGCACAGGGGTGTCAGGTTGGTGCCAGTCGAGCTTGCGTGCTCGCTTCAGATAGGTTTCCACTTCGGACCAGGTGAGGTTGTTGTAGAAGAGGGCGTCATGCGCTGCCCGTTCACGCTCCTCTGCTCGCTCCCATTCATAGGGAATGGGTTCGATCCAGTCGGGGAGGAAGAGCCATTCGCGCAGCCCCACGATGCGGCTCGGTGTGCAAAACAGCGTTTCCGAGTTCTGGCACACGCGCGGCAGGATAGTTTCGTAATATTCATAGCTGCGCTTGTAGTGCACGCCGCATTCGCGCGCAACCTTTTCCAGCGACAGAGGCAAGCCCACCGCGCGCACTAAGCGCTCCACGAAGGCAGTCAAGGACAAGCGTGGCGAGACTTTGCGATAAAGCGGCAGCCAACGACGCTCCTCCTGCAGGAAACGAGTCGGCTCGTTTAGCAGTACCGCCCGTAGAAGCGCGGTGTTCAGCGGGAGTTCATGCAGGTGCGCCACCAATTCATTCGCGCGCAGCGGCACTGGGGGAGCCTCCATAAACGCCTGCAGAATCTGCCCCAGTAAGTAATCCATTGCGACTCGATCTTTCGAATCCTGAACAATCGTTTCGATCATCGTTATTTCCCTCGGTTGGTACTGATTA
Source organism: bacterium HR15 (assembly GCA_002898555.1). Lineage (GTDB taxonomy): Bacteria > Armatimonadota > Fimbriimonadia > Fimbriimonadales > GBS-DC > HRBIN15. Next base: position 45,881 of record BEHR01000030.1, on the reverse strand, counting down.
AACCTGTCAGACGGGTCAGGCAAGTCGGACAGGTGCGCCCTATATTATGGCACATCGACGCGCGTCTTGCGGCGCTGGTGTGCGATTAAGCCCAATGATAGCCCCACGAGCAGCCAGCCAAAGCCCGCATAGATGAGCATAGACAGCGGTTCTAAGTATGGCGGTGTGGTGAACCCGTAGCTTCGATAGAACTCATCGAAAAAGCACAGCAGTGGTATAGGGAACCAGAGCCACTGGATAGGCGTGAGCTCGTAGAACCGAGTGGAGAACTCGCCCAAGAGTAGAGTCTGGACGAAGGGGGGTAGGATAACCATCGCGACGGCGAGCGTGATGGACATCCACCGTGCTACTCCCAGTCCCAGATGCCCTATCAGGCGCGAGGCAAGCCGTGCCACACCCCACAGCAGCACCCAGACGCAGTAAAGATAAAACGCAACGGCAAAGAACGCCTGTTTTTGGGGCAGTGTGAGCAGTTTCCACAGGCTGATGCTGCCCAGCAACATTGCCCCCACAATAACCAGCCACAGAAGCGTGATGTAGGGCAGTGCGCCGGCGGCCGATGCCTGAAACATGCGCCACGGCTTAAACAGTCCGTCGTCGACCATCGGGTGTTCGTCGCGCTTGCCGATCGGTGTGATGAGTAGCACTGCTAACGCCATCGGCAGGGAGATAATCGTTGTGAACAGGGCGATAGTATCCAGTCCTGTGCCACCCCCAACTCTACTCAGCGCTGTTGCCAGTCCCGCCGTGGTAAGATAAGCATAGATGCCCGCCACGACCAGCAGCTGGCGACGAAATGAGGGCAACACATCCTTATCGTACAGCCCAACCCGTCGTGCCGCCCCTGTCATCACCAGGCGCACAAACAGCAAGCACACCACGATGCTCACTACCCAAGCGGGGATCTCCAGACTCCCGATTTTGAGATAGAAGCCCGCGATGGAGGGCGCGCTGAAAGGGTTCAGGACAGCAAGCGGCACCAGCAGCTCGCGCCCGGTCAAGCCGGGCGCACCTCCGCTCCCTGCGATAGCGAACCCTATCAAAGTAAAGGGCAAGGTGCCAGCAAGATAGAAAAAGCAGAGCAAATAGCCGCCAAACACCGCCCACATCGAGTTGCGCGAATACGCGGAGGTAAACAGCGCCACTGCGCTGAGGGTCAACCCACTCATCGCCAGCATCAGATAGCTTTCCAGCACCTCGCCGAAGGTTGCTCCCCCAAGCAGCACGCACACCGCACTCGCGGGGAGGGTGAGCGCGAGCAGCAGCACCAGAAAAGCGAATGAGCCAACTAACTTGCCCGTGAGCAGCTCGCGCGCACTCAGCGGTGTGGCAAGGAGCAGATCAAGCGTGCGACGCTCTCGCTCCAGCGTCACCGCGCTCGCGGTTAAGCCGGGGGCAATGAGCACAATCAGCGAGGTAAGCGTGCCGAAGATAATCCAGTAGAATTGCTGCAAATATTGCTGAGCGCGGTAGGGGTCCATCGATATTTGGCTGCCGAGCGTGCCCGCATAGGCGATGCTCACGATCAGGATCAAAAACAGCAGGTAAAGCGCTTGCAGCCAGTAGGCGCGCGCGAAGCGCACGCGCACACGCAGCTCACGCCCGATCACGGGGTTCCCCAGAAATTGGGTGAAAATCCCTATGAAATACTTGCGCCAGTCCAGAAGCGCCGTTCGGATGACTGCCATGCCCGTCACCTTATCATGTAGATTCCGAATGTCAGGCGGGATTCCTGCTGCCTGATACGGGTTTGCTAACTGGATATGGGGTAAAAATCGAGCGAGATGAAGCCCCCTATGGTTATCGAAGGCACTTGGGAAGAGGTTCGGGCGCACGACGCGGAGTTGCGTGGGCATCGGGTGCGTCGGCAACATCGGGTGATTGCTCACCGTGCGTGCCATAGGTAGGGCACGAAGACATTCTGAGGTTTGCCGCGCCCTGCGCTGTGGTCGCGCAGCAGGTTGCCCAGTCGTGCGCCTATTTGTTCAGGTTGTTCACGAATGAGCAGGTCGCATCGCCCGTGCAGATACCATTGCTCCGATTCGGCACGCCAGCTAAATATGCCCAAATGCGCTGGTGGAGGTTTGTCTTCGAGCAGTTGCATTACCTGGGCGGCGATCTCTGCTCCCATCAGGAAGATGCCCTGCACGGCAGGGTCGCTCCGCACGCGGCGGAAGGCATCCCCTGCTCGACGGCTATCGCTCAGCGAGACGAGCCGTGCCCGCACTTGCCGATTGAACAGCAGTCCATGCCGGAATCCGTCCCAGAACTCGCTTGCGGCACGCGGCACGGGATGACCAGCCATCACCACGACGACTCCTCGCGGGATACGCCGGGCGTACCATGCACCGGCTTTGCGCCCGGCGTCATAGTAGTAGGTGCCCACAAAGCCTGCTCGCACCGAATCGGGCGCATCGGTCGCCAGGCAAAGCAGGGGGATACCGTTGCCCATTGTCTGCTGGATGGTCTGGTTCGCCCACTCATCGGGCAGCGTGCAGAGAGCAACCGCACGCCACTTGCCCTCGCTCATCTCTTTTGCGATTTGCTCGCGTTCGTCCGCTGTAAAATATCGCACCCGTAGCTCTACCCCAGGGAGCTGGAGCCGTTGGCGCAGCCCGCTCTCCAGCGCTTTCCAGAAATCGCTGGGCGTGGATTGAATATAGACGCCGATCGGGTAGTGGAACTGCTCCGGGTGCGGATACCGTGCCTGATTGCACCCACTGAGCGCCACAAAGAAGAGGAGCAGCCCATAGCGAGTCGTTGCCTTCATCAACGCCTCCTGAAAGGAGCGGATACGGAGGCCCGCCCCTACTCGGCTGCGGGGTAAGAGCCTAATAGCACCACCTCCAGCGCATAGTTGCTGAGGTCGCGCAGGGCGCGTTGCACCGCCTCGTCATGATGATGACCTTGAATGTCCACGAAGAAGAGGTATTCAAAAGTGCCGCGTGGGTTCGGGCGCGACTCGATCATGGTCATGTTGACCCCGTTGCGTTCGAACGCGCCCAGCGCGTGATAGAGTTCACCCGGTCGGTTGCGTAGGGTGAACAGAAGTGAAGTTTTGTCTTTGCCCGTCGGAGCGGGTTCGTTATAGCCAATGACAAGGAAGCGCGTGCGGTTGTGTGGGTTGTCTTCGATATGCTCGCACAAGATGGGCAGATCCAGCAGCTCCGCGGTCAGTGCGTTGCCGATGGCTGCGCCTTGCGCGTCCTCTTTGGCACGCTGGGCTGCCTTGACGGTGGGTGAAATTTCGACAAGTTCAGCGGTGGGCAGATGCATGCGCAGCCAGCGTCGGCACTGCTGCAGCGGTTGTGGACCGGCGTAGACGCGCTGCACCTCCTCCAGATGCTTGCAGCGCGACAAGAGATGATGCACGATGGGGACATAGAGTTCTGCGCAGATACGCACATTGGTATGGGGGAAGGTATCCAAGGTTTCGGGCACAACGCCTGCCAGTGAGTTCTCCACAGGCACAACGCCATAGTCCGCGTGGGATTTCTCCACTTCCGCAAACACATCGGGAATGCTTTCCACAGGCAGGAATTGGGTGGAACGCCCGAAGCACCGGATGGCAGCAAGGTGGCTGAAAGTGCCCTCAGGTCCCCAGAAAGCGACGGTGAGCGATTTTTCTAACGCGCGCGCGACGGAGATAATCTCGCGAAAGATAGCTTGCAGCTGTTCCGGGGTGAGTGGTCCACGGTTAAGCTTTTGCAGGCGGCGATAGATGCTCTGCTCACGTTCGGGTGTGAAGTAGGGCTTGCGCGCATGGTGTTTCAGCTCCCCAATCTGCTGGGCGCAGCGGGCGCGCTCATTCAGCAGCGCCACCAGCTGCGCGTCAATCTCATCGATCCGAGCGCGTATCTCACTCAATTTTCTCATCGTTGCAGCAATCTCAGGGTCATGAGGAGTCCTGCGATGGTCTTGGCGTCTTTGATTTGCCCAGTAAGAATCATCGGTTCAATCTGTTGGAGGGGCGTAGGGACGATTTCCACCGTTTCGTCCTCATCTGTTTGCTGGCGAGCCGGGGTAAGCTGTTCTGCAAGATACACATGCAACACCTCTTGCGAGTAGCCCGGCGCAAGATATTGGCTGAACAGGTGGCGCATAGTGCCCGCGCGGTAGCCTGTCTCCTCTTGCAGTTCGCGCTGGGCACATTGATCGGGTAGCTCGCCTGGCTCCAGCGTGCCTGCTGGGATTTCGAGCAGTGTCTCGCCCACCGCTTGACGATACTGGCGAATGAGCAGCACAGTATTCTCATCCAGCAGGGGTACGATGGCGACCGCGCCCCGATGCTCGACAATTTCGCGCTGCGTGATATGCCCATTCGGTAAGCGCACCGTGTCGATGCGCAGGGTCACCACGCGTCCCCGATAAAGAGTCTGGCTTTCGATCAGTTCCTCTTGCATGACCTATTCCTTTGCCACACGCCGAATGTCCTCGATCAGTTGCTGCACAGAGGTTTTATCGGTGCCGGTGTAGTAGGCGCGGATGCGCCCCTGACGGTCGACCAGCACGAATTTTTCGCTGTGGATGAAATCATGGGTGCTGCCCGGTTGCACATTGGGTGCTGGCTCGGCTGCCAGCTTGAAGCTTTGGCGAGCTACCCGATAGATAACACGCTTATCGCCTGTGAGGTAGTACCATTTGCCCTTTTGCACGCCGAAATTCTCGCCATAACGGCGCAGGATTTCAGGCTTATCGGTGTCGGGGTCTACGGTGAAGCCCACGATCACCACATCGGGCATCGCGCGAATCGCCTCGTGCACAGCGGTCATGTTTTTATTCATGAGGGGGCAGATGCTGGGGCAGCTGCTGAAGAAGAAGTAGGCGACCCACACCTTGCCTTTCAGGTCTTTAAGCGAGAGGGTTTCGCCCCATTGGGTAGTCAGGGTGAAATCGGTGTTCACCGTGCCCAGCACGGGTAGTGCTTCCCTGCTTGCGACCAGCGCGTCATGCCGACGCCAGAGCGCGAGCAGGAAGGTGAGCATCGCCAGTGCAAGGAGCAGCCATGCCAAACCCATCAGCCGATGCATTCGCATTCGTGGTCACCTCACATGCATGAGTGCAAACAACGCAACCCAGAGCGCGTCCAGAAAGTGCCAATAGAGCGCGCCCATCTCAAGGAGCAGCAGGTTGTCAAGGCGATAGGCGTGGCGCATCGCGCCATAGAGCAGATAGCCAAGAAACACCAGCCCGCCCAGCAGGTGCAGCCCATGCAATCCTGTGAAGAGATAGAAAAGCCCGCTGAAGATGCTTGCCGACACACTCTGCTTCAGGGCAAACCAGCTCATCAGCTGTAGCCCCAGAAACAGCCAACCGAGCGCGAAGGTGAGCAGAAGCCCATGACGCAGGCCTGCCGAATGACCCCGACGCGCAGCATGCAGCGCGGATTGCATGCTGAAGCTGCTGATGAGGATGACCGCCGTGCTGAGCCAGCTGATGCGCGGTAGTTCGAAAGGGAAATCGGCTCGCGCGGGGAGCCGCAGCAGATAGACCATCGCCAGCGCACCGAACATCATTGTGACCGCCACAAGAAATAGACGCACACCCCAGCGTACAGCGTTGGCAGGATCATAAGCAGGTTCGCTTCCGTCGCCGCCACCAAAGCGATAGGGCGGACGCACATCGCCAACGCCCTGACCGCGCAGGGATGACCTCGCACGCGCTTTCGCCTTCGTCATTACCAATCACCTCCTGAATTTTCTTCTCGGTCCCAGTAGGGCCCCCGTAGAGGAAAATTCTGTTCCACTAATGCGTAAGTAGCAGCAAGAGCAGCAACAACGGCAGATAAATCACAGAGGCAAGCAGCACGCCGCGCGCACCTTGCCGATCCGGCTTACGATAAAACCTCGATGAGAGTTGCCAATGTCCGGCGCCCAGCAGCAACGCGCCCAGCAGGTAGGGCAGGGGAGCCGATACAAAAGGCAACATTAGCAGGCTGACCCCGATCAACGCAAAGGTGGCAATCAGGATCAGTTGTGCCACGCGCTTCGGCTTCTGCGACGGTAGCAGTCGAATACCCACCGTGCCGTAATCTTCCCGATTGAACCAGGCAATCGCCCACAAGTGAGGGAACTGCCACACAAACTGCAAGGCAAAAAGGAGCAGGGCAGGGGGGGCAACATGCCCGGTGGCAGCGACCCAGCCTGCCATCGGTGGGATGGCACCCGGAATCGCGCCGACGAGTGTGCAAAGCGAGGTGTGCCGTTTGAGGGGGGTGTAGACAAAGGCATATAGCCCGATGGAGAGCGCGCCCAGCCACGCTACCAGCCCCTTCACAAAAAGCGCAAGTGTGAATATCCCGGCTATACCCCACAGAATCGCAACCAGCCAGCCTTCCCACACCAACACCTTGCCTGAAGGAATGGGACGCGATGCGGTGCGCTCCATCTGGGCATCACTGCGCCATTCAATCACTTGATTAAAAGCATTCGCTGAGGCGACCACCAGCCACGAACCGAGCAGAGTGGCAATCATTAGACCCGCTTCCAGTGAACGCCCCGTTGCGCCCAGCATCAGCCCTGCTGCTGTACTGAGCCATACCAGCAGCGTCACGCGCGGTTTGCTCAAAAGCCAATAGGCATAGATTTTCTCCATCGCCGGTACCCAGAGATTGGGCAGGGCGACCGTTTTCAGAGCCGTTCTCATTTCCAGCCTGATTGTACCCCATGCGCTGTGGTTGCGGTATACTTTGGTACGGAATGGCGGAACCGAAGGTGTGTGAGCTGGGCAGGGAAGAGCGGGAACAAGTGATCCAGCAACTCATCGAGATGTTCAGGATAGCAGACACTCTGGAGCGTGCGGTGCGCTATCCAGGAAATGTGCACATCATTAATCGGGCGCCCCTGAACTTCCAGTTCTATGCAACCGCTGGGCGACCGTTGTTCATGCGGGATCCAGGACTTTGCTACAAACTCATCGAATCTATTCGGCGCATGTACTGGGATTTTGAGCCGATGGCACGCCAGCACCTACGGGAGGTGCTGACATGACATGAAACGGGTGGCGATATTGGGGTCCACCGGCTCCATCGGGCAACAGGCACTCGATGTGATTGGTCGCCTTCCTGAACGCTTGCAGGTCGTGGCGCTGGCTGCACACAGCAATCTGGAACGGTTGTTGGAACAAGCGGAGATGTTTCGAGTGGAGGCGGTGGGGCTGCTGTGCCCACCGCAAGAAGCGCAAAAGAGTTTGCCCGAAAGGCTGGAAAGGGCAGGGAAGTGGTTGCAACTCTACACGGGTGTGGATGGACTGTGTGAGCTGGTGCGTCGCGCTGATATCGACATCGTGGTGGTCGCGCTGACAGGCATTATTGCACTCAAGCCGACCCTGGCTGCGATAGAGTCCGGGAAGACCATCGCGCTTTCCACCAAAGAGGTGTTGGTCGGGGCAGGGGAGTATGTGATGCAGCAGGCGCACGCATATGGCGTCGCCATTCTGCCTATCGATAGCGAGCATTCGGGCGCGTTCCAGATTTTGCAGGAGCGACCGTTGGAGACGGTGGAACGCCTCATTCTCACTGCTTCAGGCGGACCTTTTCGGCAGCGACCATTAGAGACTTTTGAGTCCATCACCGTGCAGGAAGCGCTGCAACACCCAAACTGGCGCATGGGACCCAAGATCACGGTCGATTCAGCCACCATGATGAATAAGGGGCTGGAGGTGATTGAAGCGCACTGGCTGTTCGGCTTGCCGCTGGAGCAGATCGAGGTGCTCATCCATCCGCAAAGCATTGTGCATGCCCTGGTGGAGTTTCGGGACGGTTCTGTGCTGGCACAGCTGAGCGTTCCTGATATGCGCTTGCCCATTCAATACGCATTGCTTTACCCAGAGCGGGTGGACACAGAGTTGCCGCGCCTAAGGCTGGAGCAGGTACGCTTGCTGGAGTTCGAGGCGCCCGATCTGAATCGTTATCCGTGTCTTGGGTTAGCCTATGAGGCAGCACGAATTGGCGGCACGATGCCTGCTGTGCTGAACGCGGCGAACGAGGTTGCGGTACAACTCTTTTTGCAGGAGCAAATACCGTTTGCGGCAATCCCGGCGCTTGTGGAACAAACGATGCGGGCGCACGAGCCACGAGAAGCAACGCTTCAGGCGGTGCTGGAAGCGGATGCATGGGCACGGGAATATGTACAAGTTTGGAGGCAAAAATGGTACTGACGATAATCTACTTGATAGGGATGTTCACGCTGCTGGTGGCAGCGCATGAGTTCGGGCACATGTGGATGGCGAAACGCTTTCGCATGGCGGTGGAGGAGTTCGCAATCGGCGTTGGACCCATTCTGATTCGTCTGGGACGCGACAGGGATGGCACGCTTTATACGATTCGTGCGCTCCCTTTGGGAGGCTTTGTGCGCATCGCAGGCATGTTGCCGGAGGAAGCACAGGAGCCGGGCAGCTTCGCTTCGAAGCCGCTCCATATGCGCTTTCTAACCGTGCTGGCAGGACCACTGGCGAGCATCCTGTTCGGATTTATTCTCTTTGTGCTGGTGGGGCTGATTGCGGGATTGCCCTCGGATAAGACAACGCCTCGCATCCGCTTTGTGCAACCCGATTCGCCTGCACAGAAGGCAGGTTTGCGAATCGGTGATGTGGTGGTCGCGGTGAACGGGGAACCAGTCGCCACGACGAAGCAGGTGGCGAAGGTCATCCGTGCCAGTGCCAACAAGCCGCTGCAATTGACCCTGCGTCGCAATGGACAGACGCTTACGGTGCATGTCACGCCACGACTGGAAGAGGTGCCGGTAGGGAAGGGCAGGAAGGAGAAAATCGGGCTTATTGGTGTGGTGTGGCAAACGGAGCGCAAACGCGCATCGGTTGGCGTGGTGTTGAAGCAGGGCGCACTGCTGACGGTGCACATCACGCTGGGCATTATCGATAGCATGCGTCGTCTGCTGTTCGGGCAGGGCAACATTCACGAGGTGGGCAGCGTTATTTCCATCGTGAGCGTGACCGATGCGACGGCGCGTCTGGGCTTTGCCGATGTGGTCGATTTTGCTGCCTCGCTTAGCACGATGCTGGGGATTGTGAACCTATTGCCCATTCCTGTGTTGGATGGTGGCTATCTCCTGATTTTTACGGTGGAAGCGATTCGCCGTCGGCAACTGAGTGCGGACGCGATGGCGCGTGTGCAGGCGGTCGGACTGGTGATCGTGCTGGCGCTGTTTTTGACCGTCTTCTCTTTGGACATCTATAAATGGCTGACAGGGAAGCTGATCCGTTGAGGTTTCACTGTTGAAGGATTAAAGCTGCGTCCATTCTTCAACGGAGATGCCCGCTTCCTTTATGATGGCATGAAGTGTGCCTCGGAGGAGATCGCAATTCGAATGCATCGGCACGTTTGGTTGCGATTGAACAGCCATCGTTTTTATTATACCACCTTGCATTCGCTTTTAGGAATGTGGTGGTCTACATGCGCTGGTTCCATGTGCCGCGCGCGACGGCAGGGATGAAGTTCTCCAGTTCGGGGCAGGGGAGATCCACCGTTTGCCGTCGCTCTGCGCTCAGGTAGGCTGCCATTAGTAGCTCGGTGATGCGTGCGCCGTATTCCAGCGTGCAGAAGGGCGTTTCGCCATGCAGGAGGCAGTCGGTGAAGTAGCGGTTCTCGGCAATATAGCCGTAAGTGTGCGTTTCGTCTGCCAGGTAGGGCATCAGCCCTTGCTCGGCGTTCTGCTTTTCAACCAAATCCTCGCCTGCCGCACCCTGAATCTGGCGGCTGAAGAAGATAGTGCCTTCGCCCGCAAGGGTATTAATCGCCAGCATGTATTCAGGTCCCAGCACTTCAAAGGTGAGGCGCAAGCCCGGTCCCACGAAGCACCATGAGGTCGTTGCCTCCACCAGCACAAGGTTACCTGAAGGGGTTTGGAAAGTGATACGAGCGGCGGCGTAATCCTCGGCGGGCTGGCGTGTGTAGTCCACTTCCATTTCGTGCGCGTAGGTTTCGCGCAGTCGCTGGGCGTATTCAGGGCGCGCCCATTTGAGGCAGGCGATTTGGGCGGATACCGAGCGAGGCACAAGCGCGGTGAGCGGCTGATCCGGTGGCGTCAGCACATACCAGCCCGCCGCGACACTGTGGCACATCATATCGTTCAGCACGCCACCCCCCTGCAAGTCGCCCCGCCAGAACCAAGCACGATGAGGACCGCTGTGTTCCTCCGCACAGCGCGCGAGATAGGGTTCGCCCGCAATCGCGGCACCACGACGCCAGAGCAGCTCCTTGCCGCGCACAACGGCAGGCGCAAAGAGCTGGTTCTCCAAGTAGCCGTGCAGGATGCCCGCTTCCGAGACCGCTTGCAGAATTTGGCGTGCTTCGTGTAGATTGCGAGCGAGCGGCTTTTCAACGGCTAATCCTTTAAGCTGGGCGCGTCCACTGCGTACCTCGTCGGCAATTGCTTCGATCAGTTCGACCCGCACATAGTTGGGCGCAAGGAACCAGATGGCGTCCACCTTCGGGTCGCGCACGAGAGCGCGCACATCGGTATAGACCGCTGGGTCGCCGATACCCAGCGTGCGGCAGAAATCCGCCAGCTCGCGTGCGCTCGATTCGTTGCGGCTCATAATGGTACTAATTTCAGCATTTCGCACGCTGGCGAATGCTTGCGCGTGGAACCGCGCCACGAACCCGCTGCCCACAAAGCCGATGCGCAAACGCTCACTCATCGCATCTTGTCGATACGCACCTGCATACCTTTCTCCTGCTGCAGAGCAGGTGAAACCTTACGCGAGATTTGCCTGTCTAATATGCGGGGTATAATGGGAAGGCGTTGTCCTTATTAAGCAGGAATTGGGAGACAGCTCTCGAACATCCAAAATGGAGGTCTGAGATGAGACGAGCGTTTGGGATTCTGATCGTGTCGAGTTTGGCGTTGTTGATGCCGGTGATTGCCCAGATTGGTGGGCGACCGATGACTTTGCTGGTCGCGCGAGTGTCTGGACCTGCTGCAGGAAGTGCTGCACGGTTCGCTTCAGCGCCGAACGGACCTGTCAATGCAGAAATGACTCTACGTGCGCTGAACATTCTGGAGGGTGCCAATCAACAGGTCACTCACGCTGCTATATATTTTCAGTTCCGCGTTGTTCCGCCGCCACCCCCTACTCCTAATGCACTGATCTCGATCGAGGCATTGGGGCCAGATGCAAACATTCAGAATCAGCAGTTCATCTATCTTCTCCCTCTAAGCGGCGGTAAGGGTTCCCTATTGATTTTTCGAGCGCGCGCCTTGCGGTATGACAACAATAATCCGCCCAATCAGGTGGAACAGCAGGGTACCGTTATCCTAATGATCCAGGATCGCGCTCCATCTGCGAGCCAGCGCCCTAATCCAAACGCGCAACCCGATCAGATAGCTGTCTTACCAGGGTTTGAACTTGTTTTTCCTGCAGGGCTAATCTATCTGGAGGGTCAGTATATGTACCTCTACAATGGCGTGGTTAGACAGGGCGATATCTACACGCATGCGCGCAACATTCCTGAGGAATTTTAGGAGGTGCATGATGAAAGTCTGTCGAATTCTACCTATCGGCTTGCTGATAGTCAGTCTGAGCATCGCTCAGGCGCAATTTGATGCGACCTTTGTCCAAACGCCTCTCTCGCCCAACCTTCTTTGGGGGAAGTGGGGCAACGATCTGCGCAACAGCCACTATAACCCAAATGCGGCCGGACCGACCAATCCGCGCTTGCTCTGGTCCTGGCCCGGTGGCGCCATCGATGAACCGTTGGTTGACGACACAGGCGTGCTTTGGATACCGGTCCATCCTTACTCGAACAGTTTGCGCTACACCCATTACCGCCTGTATAGCGGTCTTTCTGGGGGGCCGCCTGGAACGGTATGGCCCTATTGGGGTCAAGCCGCTACGCCGCTCATCTTCCAGACCGCCGTTTATTTCCGAACCAGCGACGGCACCTTTGTGGACTTCCTTGGAAATTGGCCTGTGCTGGTGCTTGCTGGCGGGCAATACGATATACGGGTTTACAGCCCTGACCCGCTGGACCCGCTAACAGACGGCCTGCTATGGATCGGCAATGTGGGATGGCCTGCCTATCGCTCTGGGTTAACCGCCTACACCGATGGAGCCTCCGGCTACTTCATGCTGGGTGATAACACGGGATTGGTGCGTGCGGTGATGGTGTTCTGGGTGGTTATTATCGACACTGGGGAAAGATTTCCCTATCTGTATATCGATGCCCCTTTGGCGGGTGCAGGAGCGGTCTACAGCCTTACGGGCGTCTCCACTTACAACTCGGATGTGATGGTCTCCACTCATCATTCGGGAGACATCTTGGTTTACAATACGATGAGCCTTGGCGCCCCCTCGCCTGCTTGGGGAAGCTCGCTTCAGGGACTGAGTACAACTAACCCTCCCGATTCTTTCCCTATCGACAGCGACATCTGCGATCGCCCAGCGGTGTTCAGCAGCAACAACCGAACCCTTTTTGTCTGCGCGACCAATTATGGTCGTGTGTACGCTGTACAGTTGTATGATAATAACGAGCGATTTGCTCCTGCCAAGTTGTGGGTTGCCGAATTGGGGAAACCCATTATGGCGGGTCCCTCCATCGGACCAGACCCGATTAATGGGAATGAGGAAACGCTCTATGTGGTTACGCGCAGCAGCAGCACGCGCAGCACGCTGGTCGCGATTCGGGCTGCGGACGGGGTGGTCAAGTGGCAGCGGACCCTGCAGAATGTAAGCCGCTGCAATCCCACCATCGACCGCAACGGGCGCATCTTTATCGGGGATGACCGAGGATACCTCTATGCGATTAACCCGGATGGCTCTATCCTCTGGGCGCGCTATCTGGGGGCCTCGATTCGGGTCTCGCCCGCGCTGGTGTTTATTCCTCCTGAGGCGGGTGGTCCCCTGGATGTACTTTATGTGGCTGCGTCTAACCGCATGCTGTATGCCTTTGTGGAGTCGACACCGATTCGCATACCGCCTGGCGGCGGTTTGGGCACAGGTGTGGGAGGCGGCTGGTGAGGAATGCGGGCGCGTGCGTTCACCCTGGTGGAGCTGTTGGTGGTGATCGCGATTGTCGCGCTGTTAGCTGCGATGGTGATGCCCGTACTCACACAGGCGAGAGAGCAGGGGAGGTATACCCTCTGTGCGAACAATCTACGCCAGCTGACGCTGGCAAACTTGCTCTATGCGGCGGATTGGGATGGCTACTTTGTACCCGCTGCGCCTGAGTTCTTGCGCGACCAGCGGCGCTGGTTCGGTGTTCGCAACCGGCAGGGACGCTTCGAACCGCGCGACGGGCCATTAGTGCCCTATATGAAGGACGGAGGGCTTTTACGACGATGCCCCTCCTTCGATACGCAGGTGGGCTTCGACATCGGTACGGGCGGCTATGTGTATAATGATATAGGCGTGGGCACACGCCTATGGTTTATGGGCTACACGCCGGGGCTGCCTGCGTATGACGGCTCGCTCTCGGAGGCGGAGATTATGAAACATGCGGAGACGGCGATGTTTGCCGACGGCGCGCTGGATATCGGCACAGGACTGGCGGAGTATACTTTTTTAATCGCACCACCCGATGTGCTGCGCCGCGTGCCAAACGCCATCTATCCCTTAGACCCGTCGGTGCATTTTCGGCATCACGGTGTTGCGCAGGTCTCTTTCGTAGACGGGCATGTGCGCTCCATGAAAATGGGAACCTCAACCGACCGAAGTGGCGTCTATGTCGGTGCGAACCCCGTGCGCCGTCAAATCGGCTGGTTCCCACCCGTTACGGGCGATACCTACTACGATCCAGAGTAGAGCAGGGCAGGAATCGCGAATCGGAGGAAAAATAGGGTAAAATAGGGAATGGAGGCATCCCCGTAAGACAGATTGCAGCGAAGGACGAAGATGAAGCCACTGGCAATACGCGCATCGCTGCATGGATGGGTACGACCATGAGAAGGAAAACACGCACTACGACCACGACTCTGGAGGAGCCGGCGGAGACGCTCATCACCGAGACGCGCCCCATAGCGGATGAATCCGCACTTGGCGGTGATGGACCAGCAGCGGACGCCTTGGTCAGCGATGAAGCGCCTGCTGCAACCAGGGTGGTCACTAAGGAGCTTAACTACCGCGACCTGATTCAGGAGCCGCTGAGTGACCTGAAGCGGCGCGCGAAACGGCTCGGCATCGACCTTGAAACCGAGGACAAGAGCGAACTCGCCTATCGCATTCTGCAGGTCACGAACAAGGAACCGGGCACCGAATATGCCTGGGGCATCTTGGAGATACTGCCCGATGGTTGGGGCTTTCTGCGCCGCCATCCAAATCTCCAAAGCACGAACGAGGATGTGTATGTGTCCCAGTCGCAGATTAAGCGGTTCGGGCTGCGTACAGGTGACCTGGTGTTCGGTGTGGCGCGACCCCCCAAAGAGGGCGAAAAGTATTACGGGCTGCTGCGTGTCGAGGCTGTGAACGGTGTCCCTGCCGAGAGCGTGCGCATGCGTAAGGATTTCGAGCAGCTGACGCCGCTCTATCCCAACGAGCGACTGGTGATGGAAACCACGCCCGACAATATCTCCGGACGCATCATCGACCTGATTGCCCCCATTGGCAAGGGACAGCGCGCGCTCATCGTCGCGCCACCGAAAGCAGGGAAGACCACACTGCTGAAATCGATTGCGAACAGCATCACGACCAATCATCCAGAAGTGGTGCTGCTGGTGCTGCTCGTCGATGAGCGTCCCGAAGAGGTGACCGATATGCGGCGCTCGGTGCGCGGCACGGTGATTAGCTCCACTTTCGATGAACCGCCCGAAAACCATATGCGCGTGGCGGACCTGGTGTTGGAGCGGGCGAAGCGATTGGTGGAGCAGGGCAAGGATGTGGTCGTGTTGCTTGACAGTCTGACCCGTTTTGGACGCGCATCGAACCTGACCACCAGCCCCAGCGGGCGCACCCTGTCGGGCGGTCTGGACCCTGCTGCGCTCTATCGTCCCAAGCGGTTTTTTGGGGCGGCACGCAACATCGAGGAAGGGGGTAGTCTGACCGTCGTCGCGACCTGCCTCATCGACACCGGCTCACGCATGGACGAGGTGATTTTCGAAGAGTTCAAGGGCACGGGCAACATGGAGCTGGTGCTCTCGCGCGAGTTGTCGGAGCGACGCATCTTTCCCGCCATCGATGTGAAGCGGTCGGGCACTCGACACGAGGAATTGCTGTATCCTAAAGAGGAACTGATGGCAATCTGGCAACTGCGACGCCTGCTGGCGAACCAGGAAGATATGGTGGAGGCAACGGAGCAGCTGATTCGGCTGCTGCAACGCACGCGCTCCAACCGCGAGTTCCTGCAGCAGGTGGTGTCGCGTGTCCAGACAAGCTGAAGGAGGCAATTACCATGCGGGACGACGAACGCCGCCGACGCTACGACGAAGACCCAGAAGAGGAGCCAGAAGGGTTCTTCGAGGAGGAGGAAGAGGAATCTGCCGAGATTGAGGAGGAGCTGCGTCGGTTGCTGGGCGATATGCCCGGCTTCGAGGACGAGCTGGACGAACCTCCTGCTTATGATCGGGGGCGCGAGCTGGAAGTGCGCGTCACAGGCGTATATGAGCGGCAGGAACCAGGTCAGCCACGCTATACGCTGGTCGAACTGCGGGATAATTATGGGCGGCGCGTGCCAATCCTAATCGGGCAGTTCGAAGCCTATTCGATTGCGCTCGCGCTGAGCGGCACCGTACCTCAGCGACCGCTGACACATGACCTGATGCGCAACATCTTGGATCGGCTGGGCGTACGGGTGGATCGTGTCGTGATCGATGACCTCTGGCGCGAAACTTTCTACGCGAAAATCTTTCTGACGGTACGCAAAAACCTGGAAGACGAAGAGGAAATCGAAATCGACGCGCGCCCCAGCGATGCCATCGCGATGGCGATACGCTTCAACGCGCCGATCTATATGACGGAGGCGGTGCTGGAAGCGGCGGGTGTAAGTGAGGATTATAGTTAACATAATCCTTCTTATCGGACTCTATGCGACGCCAACAAATCCCGCTGCTGCACCGGCTGCTGTTTCCGCCCGCCTTCGTATTCTGTAAACTTTTCTTTGGCATCGCGTTGAGATTCCCGCTCTTTTGCTGGCTGCGCATTATCGGGCGCGAGCATGTGCCGAAACGCGACGGTCTGATCGTGATTGCCAATCACATCTCCATCGTCGATCCCGTCGTTCTTTGGTATGCCTCACCGCGCCATATCTGCTTTATGGGGCGTGCCGATGTGTTTGAGCTGCCCCTGATTGGGGGTATTATGCGTCTGGCGCGTGCCATCCCTGTGCGTCAACGATCCGCCGACCGCGCCGCGCTGACGGCAGCTATCGAGACGGTACGCCACGGTGAGGCGCTCGGCATCTTTCCCGAAGGCGAATGCAGCGAAACGGGCAAGCTATTACCTTTCTTACCCGGTGTGCTGCTTATCCTGCGCCAGACCCATGCCCCTGTGATCCCCGTAGGCATTACCGGCACCCAAAAGCTGATCCCCTACGGCAAACTTTTCCCACGACCTGCATTTAGTGTCATTACTGTGCGATTTGGTGCTCCCATCCCTGCCGAACAAATCCTTGCCCTACCCTCCACTGACCAACAGCTGGCGTTTCTCCAAGCCCAGGTGGCAGGATTGATGTAGGAACATCGTCGCTTTTTCCGAATCGAACACACCAAGTGATGGAAAAGGGGCCTGAATCGGTGGCTGGTGACTGGCGCGTGGCAAGTGAGGCGGGGCTGACGCACTCACGCTTCTATTGGCTCACGCGCCCGATGTCGCCTTTCGAGATGATGGATGACGCTGTTGCTTTCTTTCGGGAGAACTTTTCCGTAATGGCAAAGGCGTCGATTCTGCTTTATGCCCCATTGATTATTCTGGTTCTAATCACGCTGATTATCATCGTGGCGCTGAATGCCACCGCACGCACGCCCCAACCCTTTGCCCCAGCAGACTTGATATACCTTGCATCGGTGTGCCTTGCCTACCCCTATTTTTTTGTGGCGCCTGCACTGCATGCCGCAATCATTTCGCTCATTGCACACATGCGCTTGCAGAACGAGCCCGTCACCCTTCGTTCCGTCTGGGAACGGCTCAAAACCCGTTTCTGGCATCTCATTGCTAATCAGTTATTAGCATTTATCGTGCTTGGAGGTATCAATTTGGTGATAGGGATTTTCTTTTTTGCGCTATTGTTTTTGCTTCTCGCCACGATAGGGGTGACTGCAGGGACAGCAGGCGGTGCTTTCAGCGTGATCATTGGACTGATAGGCGCGCTGCTGCTTAGCATCCTGTGGGTTGTCGCCATCGCGATGGCAACGGTCTGGTTCATCATTCTCCCCCAGATTGTGGTACTGGAACCGAACACGGATGCGCTGACTGCCTTCAATCGTGCATTTCAACTGGTGGGCAAAAACTATCGGCACGCTGTGCTGAGCTACCTCGCGTTCATTGGTTTTCAGACCGTGGTCTATTTGGCTGCGTATATGCTGCTTATTATGGTTGTTGCTATTGCGGTGTTAATCATCCATACTTACTTTGATTTAGATGCGTTTTTCATGCGCTGGAGCGCAACGCTTAATCAATCCTATAATCTAATAACTTATGTGGGATTTGCATTATTGATGCCGATGATGTATTTAACAAGCTTTCTGCTCTATTATGACCTGCGTTACCGGATTGAGGGATTGGATATCGAACAGGCACTGACTCAGATGGAGGGATAACTGAATGAGGTTAAAGGTTGTGTCATGGACTACAAAACGGTGCGTTTTGCTGATAGGCTTGCTGTTGTGCCTGGTAGGTTGGTCGCAAGAAGCAGCGGACGAAACTCTGGCGCGGGCGGAGCAACTGCTCAAACGCGCTCAGGTAGCGCAAGGCATCGCTCGGCAGAAGCTAATCGAGCAGGCGCAGCGCATGGTCAGTTCACTGCCCGCGAAGGCGCGTGAACCGTTGGATCAAGCGTTAAATCGTGCGTGCATCAGCAGCAGCCCAAACGCCCTGCAGAATGCGCTGCACGAGATAGCAAGTTACCGTGCCACCCTGTCAAGTGAGTTTGCCTCTCCTGCTCCCGACAAGGTGCGTGCGCAGCTGAACGCAATCTTTGCGGAACCTGACATGCAGCCTCCCCCCAAGCCGCTGATTGAGCGTGTTGGCGAAGCGATTGGCAAGGTGTTTGAGGCGTTGTTGCGCTCGCTGGCACGCTTGCTTGGTGGTTTAGGTGGCACAGGCGCGGGTAGCTGGGGTGTATTTGTGCAATGGGTTATCATCGCGATGCTGGTGCTGGTGATTGCGTTTGGGGCATCTTATCTGATGGGTCGGCTGGAGTGGCGGCGTGGGCGGCGCGTGCCCACAGTGCTTGACGCTGATCAGATGATGGACGCTCGTTTGCTTTCATCTGCGGAGTGGCGTGCATTGGCGCACCAACTACTGGCACAAGGCGATTCACGCGCTGCTGTGCGCGCTTTCTATTTGGGCTTGCTGCGATTACTCCACGAGGCACGGTTGCTGGATTATGACCCTGCACGCACCAACTGGGAACATCTAATGAGCCTGCGTTCCCCCACCCTGCCCGACCCGACCACTCGTGAACGGGCTTATCATCTCTTGCAGCCATTGACCTTGCGCTTTGACTACCTCTGGTACGGCAATGAACCTACCACACTGGAAGACGCCCAGCGATTTGAACAGGCTTTCGAAACGCTGAGAGGGATGGTGCGAACGGATGCGCAGAGAGTGGCGTGAGCGATTGACCCTCACCATATTGTTGCTGGGCTTGGCGGGGTTAATCTGGTATGCCATGCAAATGGTTCGAGGTTTGGAGGACCCCAGTGCCTTACCCTATCCGCTAAGCTACAGTCGCCATCCAAACGGAGCCAGAGGTCTGGCGAAGCTGTTCCAGCGCAACGGTTATCAGGTGCGCTCGCTGCGGCGTCCATTTCGGCATATACCGTCCGATGCCGACATGCTGGTGCTTTTCCCTGCCTCTATCGTGGTGCTGTTCAACCTACGCGATTACTGGGGCGATGAGGACCTGCAAGCGTTGCAGCGCTGGGTGGAATCGGGTGGTGTGCTGGTGGTGCTGGGCAACGATGGGCGTTTGGAGCCTCCCCTGCAGCCCAATTTTGACCCCCCTGCCCCGCCCTTCCAAATGACCGCCTCTACCCGCTTCAGAGCCAGTCCCTTGCTCATTCCACGCTGGATGGAGGGCATTTCCACTCTGGAAATGGGTGAACGAGGTACACGCCTGAAGCCCCATGATACACGCTGGGTGCCGCTGATGGGCGATGCGCGTGGTGTAGCGGCTGCCCTTCACTATCGAGGTGAAGGCATCATTTTAGAATGTGCTGACCGTGACTGGTTGACAAACGCACATCTACAAAAGGGTGATAACGGGGCTTTCATCCTTGCTTTCACCCGCTGGCGACTGCCCAATGGGGGTGTTATCTATTTCGACGATGCGGGTCAAGGCGATTTGGCGTATGAAGCACGGCGTCAAGGTTTCTGGGACTATGCTCCTGTTGCCTTGAAGGTCGCCTTTGCACATCTAATGGTGCTAACGGTGCTGGTGATGTACAGCGTGGGGCGCCGGTTTGGTCTGCCCCGCCCAGCTCGCCCACGCACGCCCACACTGGGCGAATATATAGATGCACTGGCAGGATTCTATGCCAGCGCACATGCTGCCCAGCCTGCATTGGAGATTGTGATAGAGGATATACGGCGGCGACTGTGCAAGCGGCTGGGGCTGCCCGCCGGTGCAACCCTTCTCCAGGTCCTGGAGGCATTGTCGCCCGATTCAGCACTCTACCGCGCCCTGCGCGATATCCACCATGCCCTTCAGCAACCATCCCTGACCGAGAGCGACGCCCTACGTCTGCTTCAATCGCTGGAGCGCGCTCTTGAAGCATGAGCAACCCCAGTGTAGAAAATAAGTATAGGTTTCAGGCAATATCTTGAACCGTTCCAATCAGAGATTGGACACTCGGAATCTCCTGCGTTACCAGATATCGCTCCAATCCCTGCAGCACATCGATGCAGGTCGTTGGCTCAACAAAGTTCGCTGTGCCGATTTGTACCGCACTTGCGCCAACCAGCAGAAACTCCACGGCATCCTCCCAGCTCATAATGCCACCGATACCTATCAGGGGCACATCGGGCAACGCTTGATGCACGCGCCATACATGATAAAGTGCAATCGGTTTAATCGCAGCCCCTGTCAGACCGCCTGTGCGCGTAGCCAGTTTAAAGCGTCGAGTCTGCGCGTCAACGGCAAGCCCTAATACGCTGTTAATCAGGCTCAGAATATCTGCCCCTGCATCCCGCGCCGCTTGTGCAATCGGCACAATATCCGTCACATTGGGTGAGAGTTTGGCGATAAGTGGCAATTCGCATCGTGACCGCACAGCGCGGACGACGGTCGCCGTCAGCTTCGCATCAATGCCGAACTCCATCCCACCTCGCATCTGATTGGGACAGGAGAGGTTCAGCTCCAGCGCAACGATGCCTTGTGCCCGTGTTAGTTTCTCCGCAACTGCACAAAACTCCTCAACAGTCTCACCCGCCACGCTCACGATGATAGGTACACCATACTCACGCAAGCGTGGCAATATTTCCAAGAGAAAGGTCTCTACGCCCTCATTTTGCAAGCCGATAGAGTTCAGCATGCCTGCAGGTGTTTCCGTGACGCGCGGTGGCGGGTTACCAGCGCGTGGCGCCAGGGTCAAACTTTTGACCACGATTCCACCCATCAGGGAAAGATTTACCAAATCGGCATATTCCAGCCCATAGCCGAATGTGCCCGATGCTGCCAACACCGGGTTCGGCAGCCTAAGCGGTCCGAGCTGAACCTGAAGGTTAGGATACGCGTTCATTCCCATATGACCTCCTCTGCCCGAAAGATAGGTCCTTCCATGCAGGCGCGGCGGAACCATTGGCTACCACCAGGCAGCGCGACACGCACTGCACAGCCTAAACACGCTCCAACCCCACAAGGCATCGGTGTCTCCACAGATACAAAACACGGCACGGCATGCTGTGTACAAATTTTTGCCACAATCTTTAACATAGCGTTCGGTCCGCAAGCATACACGGCAGCAGGTTCGGGATTTTCAAGCTGGTGGACGAGCAGATCGGTGACACGCCCTGTATAGCCATGGGAACCGTCCTCGGTGGAGACATGCACCTCGGCTCCTAACGCCCGAAACTCATCCAGCCCTACCAACAGGTCGCGACGTCGAGCACCTGCCAGAATGATAATTCGCTCTTCCGCCTTGAGCGAATACGCAAGTCGCGACGCAAAAAAGCAGAGAGGCGGCGCACCAAATCCGCCTGCCACCAAGATATGCCGCTGCACGCCTCGCACTGGCTGAAACCAATTGCCCAGCGGACCTAACAAGCGAATACTGGAGCCGACCTGCTTAAGCGACAGCAACTCCGTGAAAGCACCATGCACCGCATAAAACAAGCTGATAATGCCTTTGTCGGGGTTTGCACGCAGAATACTGTAGGGACGACGCAATAATGGCGCATGTGTCTCCAGCGGGCGCACCATCACAAATTGACCCGGCTGCGCTGCTTCAGCAATAGGAGGAGCGTGCAAGATTAGCTCATACTGCTCTGGTGCACGCCGTCGGTGTTCCACCACTGTTGCCAACAGTTCCCAACGTGCCATCACTCCAAGTGTACCCTGCCCGGATAGGGTACAATTCGAACGGGATGAAGTTCGAAGATCTAAACGAACTTATTCAGGCAATCAGGGAGCATCCAGAATGGCGCGACGCGCTTCTTGCCGCACTGTTGCCTCCTGCCGTGCTGGAGCTACCCGCGCAGATGCTCGCCTTTCGTCAGGAGCATCAGGAACAGATGGCACGCTTGGAGCGACAGATTGCCCTACAACGTGCCGATCTGGAGCAGCAAATCGCTAATCTGCGCAAGGAGATGCTGGAGCGCATCGAAGCTTTGCGCCAAGAGATGCTGGAGCGTTTCGAAGCCCTGCGCCAGGAGGTCTTTGCACGCATCGAAGCCTTGCGTCAGGAGGTCTTTGCACGCATCGAAGCCTTGCGTCAGGAGGTCTTTGAGCGCATCGAAGCCTTGCGTCAGGAGGTCTTTGAGCGCATCGAAGCCTTGCGTCAAGAGATGTATGCTATCGCCAAAGCGCACGAAGAACGGATGCAACGCATTGAAGAGCGGATCGCCGAGATGCATGCGGAATTTACGGAACAGTTCGGGCGCGTCTGGCGTGAGATCGACGACATCAAAACTGAGCTGAAGGCGATCAAGGACGATCTGAGCTTGCTAAAAGGACGCTCCTTAGAAGAGTTTTATTACCGTCGAGCGCCGGCAATCTTTGGACGATATTTTAAAGGGGTCAAGGTATTGACTGCTGACGCTATAGAGCAGATGCTGGAACAACATGTTCCCCTCGTGCCCGAAGAGGCAGATGCACTTTATGATACGGACCTATTTGTCTACGGTGTGCGCAAGAGCGACCAGCAGACGATTATTGCCGTTATGGAAATCTCCTGGGTAGCTGACCGCTCCGATGTGGAACGCGCCAGTGCCCGCGCCCAGATTATTGCTCGCAGGGGGCTGCAAGCGGTTCCTGTAGTAGCGGGGCAAACCTTTACGATGACGGTTATCGAATTAGCCGAGGCAGGTGAGGTTGCCTTGCTCACCGATGGGAGTTTTAAGTTTGCGCAGGCACTGCTTGCCACTTCAGAATAGCACAGGTCCTGTGCCCTTCCCCACTTCCCTGCCCCCTAAAGAGGGAGCAACGCTATCCGATAATAGCCCCTGATGGTAGTTGCCAATCGCTTAGACAGCATACCACCGGAGGGGCTTAAACCACCAGCGATGCAGGACGCTTCCATCAGCGAGGGGGACTTCGCACAGATGCTAAGGCTGACAGGTGACCCTGCTGAATCATTGGCTTCTATCAGGGTGCCCGAAGCCCATTCCTTTGGGGGACGGAAGCCGTCAAATATCGTTGATGAGGCGGGTCAAACTGATATTACCGCCTTGTTACTTACTTCAGGCACTACACTGATCACTTCCCCGTTAGTAGGGGTGGTCAGCACGCCAGCAGCTATCCCCGCGTTCCTTGAGGGTGGGAGGGAGTTATTGTTGAGGACTGGAGACGCTTCGCAAAGCTCCCCAGCCTCCATGTTCTCAACTCACACTGCCACGATCAAGCAATCAAGTGTCGAGTTTATTACCAATAAATTCATTTTTGTTGGAAGTTATAAAGATGATTTAAGTAAAGTTCAAGAAAATTCCATAAACATTAACTTATTGGTAAGCGAATCACAGGGACAGCCAGACCCTGTAGCGGCTGTACCCCCAGCAAATCCGTTCGCTGTGGAAGTTTATGTTCAAGAAAATGATGAAAACCTGATTATTTCGCGCATTACAGATGATTTGCCTGTAGCGATGGATGCTGGTGGCATCGGGGCGATGCTTTCTCAGGCCCCCCCAGGACCTCGGAAAGAGAGCCAATCAGTTGCCCTTCAGAAAGTGGAAACGAAGCTGCCTGCTGAACAGCCGTTGTTCCACCCTGCCCTTCATCTGTCTCAAGCGCATCCAACAGGTGCGGACCAAGCAGCAGCGCAAACGGTTTCTTACGACGCGCATCTACACGAACAGATTGCCCAGCTGATCGAGCGGCTGGTTATTCATCGTGAGGAGCGATTGGTACATTTCCACCTTGAGCCACCTGAGCTGGGTGCGCTGGAGATACGCATTCGTTTAGAAGGCAGCACGGTACACGCTTGGCTGACAGCAGAGCGCGACTTGACTCGTCAATCGCTGGAGCAACAAGTGCAACAGCTGCGTGAACAGTTAGCCTCACGCGGGCTGCAACTGGCGCATTTCGAAGTCCACACGGGTTCACAAGGGGCATTTGAGCGAGCGCGGCACTTTCCGCCGCCTCCCCTGCCCCACTCTGAACCTACGCCACGCCCTCTAATGGCTACGGACAGCCTCCACCTCTTCGGGCAATGGAGTGCATGGGCGTGAAATACTCTGCCTGAGGAGGAACCAGCATGAATGTGCTCGCCGTACAATCGGGTATCCACTCATCGTTGAGCGCGTCCTCACGCGCCGCGCTGGACACCTATCAGTTCCTGCGCTTGCTGATTATTGAACTCACCTCGCAGAACCCACTTGATCCCGTTAAAGACCGCGATTTCCTTGCGCAGATGGCGCAACTCAACACTGCCCAGGGCGTGGAGCGTATGGGGCAAATATTGACCACCTTTCAGGCGTCCTCGCTGATTGGGCGCGAAGTGGAAGCGGTGCTGCCATCAGGTGTGCGTGTTAGCGGCAAGGTACAGGCGGTCGAGATAAGTGGCGGTCGTGTCTACCTGCGGGTGGACAACCAGCAAGTGCCGTTCGAAGCGATTCAAACCATTCGCTAAGGAGGTTGGAACCATGTGGCAAGCAATGCTTTCGGGTGTGGCGAGTCTGAAGGCTCACCAAATCAAAATGAATGTGATTGGCAACAACATCGCGAACATCAACACCGTCGGCTTCAAGAGCGCACGGGCGCATTTTCAGGATCTGCTTTCGCAAACGCTGCGTGCTGCCAGTCGCCCTTCGGGCGTGCTGGGCGGCACGAACCCGATGCAAGTTGGGCTGGGGGTAAAGGTCGGTGCTATCGACATCATGCCCTTACAAGGTGCGCTGGAGCTAACTGGACGCAGCACCGACCTGGCTATCCAAGGCAACGGCTTCTTTATGCTGTCTAACGGGCGCGACATCCAGTTCACACGCGATGGCGCGTTTGCGCTGGATGCCAACGGCTTCCTTGTTCATCGAGGTACAGGCTGGAAGGTGCTGGGTTGGAAAGCCGATCCCGGTGGGTTCATCGATACCAATCAAGCCATCACTGCCTCTTCAGTGCTTCAGTTCCCTGTAGGGTCACAGGCAGCGGTGCGTCAAACCAGTCGCGTCCAGTACACGGGCAATTTGAACGCAAACGCCTCAAATACAGACACCTTCTCGGCAACGGTGCGTGTATACGACGCATTGGGTGGCGCGCATGACATCACGCTTACCTTCACCAATCGGCAAAATCCACCTGCAGGCTCTCCCCCTCCAGGCGCGATCATGTCGTGGGAATGGAGCGCGGTCGAAGGAAGCACCTCGGTAGGCGACTTCAGCACGGGGAGCAACTCGCGCCTCTACTTCGATGCCACAGGCAAACTGATTGGCGGTGCCACGCAAGAGATAACCATTACCCCTACCAACGGCGCGCCCCCTTTCACCGTCACGCTGGATCTGGCGCAAATCACCTCCCTCGCCGCTGATTCGGTCATCCAGCCAGTTTACCAGGATGGCTTCCCACCCGGCACGCTGCAGGAGTTTGCTATCGGCATCGACGGCACGATTCAGGGCATCTTCTCGAACGGGTTGAGCCGTCCGATGGGGCGTATCGCACTCTCCCTCTTCCCTAACCCAATGGGACTGGAACGGTTAGGCAATAATATGTGGAGACAGACCGACAACTCTGGTCTGCCTCAGATCGGAGCGCCTGCCACCGCTGGGCTGGGTGAAATCAACGCGGGCTACCTGGAGCAATCCAATGTGGATCTTGGCTCCGAGTTCGCGGACATGATCGTGACGCAGCGCGGTTTCCAAGCCAACACGCGCATCGTATCGGTGGTGGATGAGCTGCTTGCCGATGTGGTGAACATGAAGCGATAAACCCTTCGAGGCAGGTTCCCTACTCAACATAGGGAGCCTGCCTGCTCCGCCGCAAGCCTCACTCGACCCTGAACCGCACTTTTCCGAAGCGCACCACATCGCCGGCTTTGAGCGGCTGGCGAACAACACGCTGCTCATTCACAAAGGTGCCGTTCGTGCTGCCCTCGTCATAGAGAACCAAGGTCCCACCCTCCATTAGGATGCGGGCATGGCGTCGGCTGACAGTCGGGTCAGGGATAATGAGATCGTTGCCTGCCTCGCGCCCTACTTTCAGCCCTGTGGGGGGCACAACAACACGCATCCCGGATACCACCGCGTCGAGCCCCACGAGTGTGGTCGATGCGGTCGTGACGACAGTGACTGCGCCGGGGAAGGTGGACATCGGTGTGAAAGTGCCACTGCTCGGAACAGTCGCTGTCGCTCCAGGCAGGGAGCAAGCACACGCACCCGTGACGGGGTCATACGGCTGACCACAGTAAGGGCAGCTGCCGACAGGCACAGGTGGGGGGGGCGGCAACGGCGCACGCGCGATATCCCGCACAGCGCGCACCGACGCGCCCGCACGCAACTGAAACATCAACTGGAAAGAACCTATTTGCAGCTGGTCACCATCATCCAGCGCAACCTGTCCGCTGACCGGCGCACCATTCACCTGCACAGGTGCATGAGGTACAAGCAGGTACTGCCCGCCCACAATCAATATCTCAGCGTGGCGCGGTGCAACCTGCGGATCACCACGCAGTGGCACATCTGCCAGCTCATCGCGTCCGATAATCGCGCCGGAGCGATCGATAGGGTAGTCTTTGCCTTCATTGCGCCCATAGAGGACACGCACCCATGCCTGACGCGAGACCAGCTCCAGCAAGCCGATAAAGAGACCAATGCCAGCCCCCATCAACACGAGCGCGACGGCGCGTGAAACCGCACCCGCCTCGCCTTCCGCACGCAGAGCGGTGCCAAACGCGCCGCCGATAGTGAACGCCAGCGCATCGAATAACGCGCCGCCCAATGCGCCCCCAATCGCCCCGCCGATTGCGCCTTGCCGAATACGCTTCCACGACCGTCCTACCACTCCCTCCGCCATACCCACAAACATGCCGAACAAGCCCCAACCGAGTATGCGCCCGATGATGATGCCAATAAACGGCAAGGTGGTCCCCAGCGCCGAGAAAGTTATCTGCCCAAAATAGATGCCAAACAAGCCACCCGGCAGCCCCACCAGCGCACCCAACAACAAGCCGCGCTGCGCATGCGCCGAGGTGCCCAACGACAAACCGCTGGCAAAACCGATCAGTGCGCCGATGAACCCGCCCGATACCAGCCCGAACAGGGTCAAATGCCCCCAATCCGCATGGCGAGTGGGATTATCGGTCGTGAAAGGCTCCATCACCGCCCACGCCAACAGCCCACCTATCGCACCGAACACCAGCAGATAGAGCAGTTTCTGAATCATGCCTACTCCACTCGGAAACTCGCCATACCGAACTGCACCGTGTCGCCCACGCGCAGCGGGGTCACCCCACTGATGCGCTGCCCATTGACAAAAGTGCCGTTCGTGCTGCCCAGATCCTGCACCATGAGCTCGCCATTCTGACGAATAAGTTGCGCATGGCGACGGCTAACGGTGATTTCTTGCTCCAGCACGATGTCGTTACCTGCCTCCCGCCCGATAGTGATGAGATCGGCGTTAATCTCGAACACCTGTCCGGCATAGGCGCCTTGCAAGCCGACTAACCGTGTGGGGATTGCACTTACGGTGGTGGAGAGAGGCGTGGCAGTAGGCGCAACGCCTGCCGTTTCCAGAGGCGGCAAGTCAGGTTCAGAGGATGCAGGGGTGGTGGCGACCGCTGTTGCGGTTGCACCCCCTGTGTCCACCTGAGGTAGCTCTACGCCTAACTTCTGCATTGTCTCGGTCAGAGGCTTCTCTTTTTGCAGGGCAAGGCGCACCAGCAACACAAGCACCCCTATCGCCAACGCCAACGCGAGTAGAAACATCACGATTGCGCCGATGCGACTGCCTGTGGGCGCTTGCTCCTGTTCAGAGGCTTTCGGTGGGGTCACGGTGGCGACCTCCCCGCTTAGCGTCAGATTCAGCACTGGCACGCGCTCGTCACGCTCGGCTTTCAGGCGCACCTCCTGAGTCACTTTCTGCTCGTCGCCATAACGTGCCTCCACGGTGACCTTTCCCAGCGGCACCCGCTCAAAAATCAAAATCCCCTCCGCAGTTGGCTCCAACACTTGGGTGTGACGCTTGCCAGTCTTATCGGTCAGGCTCACCAGAGCGGTCGCGACGGGACGCTCCTGCGCACGCACATTCACCTGCAGCCGCGCCACATGTGTCCAATCGTCCGAGCCAACGGTGAGCGTATCCTTCAGCTCGTTGACCGCGAAACGCGCCAGATTGCCCGTTTTGCTATCCAGCACCCAGAGGGTCGCTGCACCTTCAGGCAGCTTTATGGTCACTTTCTCCTCGCCTATTTTTTGTGGAATACTCAGTGGGTTACCCTGCGCATCCTCCGCCCACCACCATCGCTCCCCTTCAACTTTGAACTCCAACTTAACCTCGCGCGGAGCAGGTGGCTGCTTTTGCTCTTGCGCCGGGGGCGTTGGAGGCTTGCCTGCAGGAGGTTGCGATGGCTGCCCAAACCCACCAAGGGTCAGTATCATGACGAGAACATACAGCCAGACCGTTCGCATAGCGAGTCTCAATTCATCAGACGGTGGAACTCTCCTGCCTGGTTCCCAAGCCGCTGATCCAAAGACCTACGAGCCATCCCACAAGGCTCATGAGAGAAATCCATAGCCCTGCCTCCCAGCGCGGTGGTCGATAGCGCATCTGCACCTCATGGCGACCTGCAGGAACCAGCAAGGCGCGATGAACACCATTGGCATAGAACAGAGGCACAGGCTTGCCATCGATCCACGCCCGCCAGCCAGGCAACAGCGTCTCCCGCACGATGAGCACTGCCGCATGAGGGCACTCCACTTGCAGACTTAACGAGGCATTCCCACGCTCCAGTTGCTGGACATGCCCACCACCCGAACGCACTTCGCGCGGCAAACCTTCCACCAGCGCGCGCTCGCATGGATCCACAGGTTCACGACGGAACCGGCGCAGCATCTCGCCGAAATCACGCACAGGCGCAGCGTGCGCCACAATCTGTGCCGTTGCGCAAGGTGGGGCAAGCCGTTCGAAACGCACAGACATCGGCTTGGCAGAAATCGCGCCCTCCAGAGTTGCCAACCATTCAATGCCCAGTGCTTTGAGCCAGCGTGCCCGTTGCTCAGGGCGTGCCCGATAAAGGGCATGCTCCATGCGACTCACGCGCTGTGGCACAAGCGGCTCATACGCGCCCCACACAGAAGCAGGCAGAACCATCGGCAAGTTAGGAATCCACGCCTGAACCATCTGTTGCGGATTAGTATCCGCATAAGTGAGATAGGAGATATGTCGCCGCCAACCGTCATAGGTCCGGGGATACCACCAGCGTCCATTTGGCGCGTGCATCACACGCTTTGCCTGCGCCCAGCTGCCCCACGAGGCAACAGGGAGTGTGCAAGCAACCACATAGAGCTGCAGAGGCACAAAGCCCAACCAAAGCATCAGGGCACGCCGGCGCGGTAACCACCATGCCAGCCCCAACAGCCCGATCGACGCGCCCAAGCAGAGCGCACCCTGCTGCCAGCCTCGCCGCGCCACCTGAAGCATCTGCTCCACAGAAGGCTGCGGATAATCCTCACGCGCACGAGGAGTGATGAAACCACGCTGCCAGTCCGCGCCGATGCGCGTCACAGGAAGAATCAGCAAAAGCAAACAGCCCAACATAAAGGGTAAAAGGCGAGTGGTGAATGGCAGGTGGCGAGTAGCGAGTGGCATGGAGTGTGTAAAGCGATCGTAGCCGAACGCGCTGAGTGCTGCTGCCATAAGGCAGGTAATTAGTAGCCAGCGGGCAGGGTCATGAAACATGCGCATGCCAGGTAACATAGAGAATGCCAGCGTGTACAGACCGCCCTGCGTGCCCAGCGCAAGCCATGCCATTAGCAACGCAATCAGCCCCAGCCCCCAGCGCAAGCGCGATTGCTCACCTCGCCCTAAGGCGAAAGGAACAAGCAACAGCGGCACCGTGCCGATATACGCCGTTGCTTCCCAGTAATTCCCCTTCGCCACATACAAGCCCATCGGATTACCCCACAGGAAAGGATAAACCAGCGCACCGAGATGCAAAATATCCCATCGGAATCGCTCTGCCTCGCCGATGTGCATCTGACTGTAGTTGGAAATCGCACCGATAGCACTGGCGGGTAGCCAATAAATTGCGCTTAAGCCCAGCGCGAGCATCGCCCCAAACAATAGCCATGCGACCTGCAGGGGCCCGGCGGGAGGCATTCCTTCCTCCTTGGTGTCGGGCTCCCCATCTAAAGAGGAACGGGACGGGATACGGGGGTTGGTTGCTTGCCACGCGCGCACACCTGTATAAAGCGCGGCGGCAAGAGCAATCATATAGGCACTTTGCGGGTGCGCTGCCATGATACAAAGGGCGCCAATCCCCGCAAGCCAAAGCGCATAACGCCACCCCGGCTGCTGCCACACGCGCTCCACACCCCACAGCACCCACGGATACCATCCGATGCTCATTAAAAACGGCGGAAATTGTGCCCGTGCAACCACTGCCGTGCATCCCATCCAAGCACATGCGCCCCACGCGCTTGCCAGCGGACTACAACCCAGCGCACGCAGCCAAAGCATCATCCCGACCCCACTCCAGAGAAGATGCAGGGCGGTCATCAAGCTCAACCATCGTTCAGTAGGCAACCACAGCAGTAGAGGTGTGAGGGGATAGAAAACACCCATCTGTGGATTGCCAATCAAGGGTTGTCCTCCGTTAATATAGGGGTTCCAGAAGGGCAATTCACCTTGCAACAGGCAACGGCGCACGAACTCCCACATCGGATAGAAATAGATGCCTACATCGCCCCAGTACAGCTCACCCGTCAACAGGCGTCCATGCATCAGTAACCAGATGCCGACCATCAGCATCCAGCTCCCAAAACGGCTCCGAGTGCCCTCCATCGCTCATCACGCGAGTCTACCCTATCTTAACGGTTGCGGAATCAACACGGTGCGTATGCGCGGAGCTGTTGGGGATGGAGCCGGCGAGGGGATTCGAACCCCTGACCTTCCGCTTACAAGGCGGCTGCTCTACCGCTGAGCTACGCCGGCACCTTAGCATATTATACCTCTTATGGTGCAAGCGGGTACACTATTCCCTGCAGAACACGGGAGGCAGTAAGCGAATGCGAGCATCACGCTACTTTATGCCGACTTTAAGGGAAGTGCCTGCAGAAGCCGAGCTGATTAGCCATCAGCTGCTGCTGCGAGGCGGATTCATTCGCAAGCAGGCGGCAGGTGTCTATGTCTACCTGCCGCTCGGTTGGCGCGTCATCCGCAAGATTGAACAGATTGTGCGCGAAGAAACGGACCGCATCGGCGGAATAGAACTGTTTATGCCCGCGCTGGTGCCCCAGGAGCTGCTGGATGAAACGGGACGCAGCGGGCTGGATATTCTCTTCCGACTGAAAGACCGACATGGACGCCCCTTCACGCTGGGCTTCACACACGAGGAGATTATCACCGACATCGTGCGCCACGCGGTCAGCTCCTATCGCCAGATGCCACTGCTGCTCTATCAGATTCAGACCAAGTTCCGCGACGAGCCGCGTCCGCGCGGCGGTGTTATTCGCGCCCGCGAGTTCCTGATGTACGACGCTTACAGCTTCGATGTGGATGAGGAGGCAATGGAACGCGCCTATCAGGCGGTGCGCGACGCCTATCTCCGTATGTTCCATCGAATGGGGCTGCCCACGATTATCGTGGAGGCGGAGGCAGGCGCGATCGGTGGTGGACGCAACGAGGAGTATATGGTCGTGGCGGAAGGGGGCGAGGATAAGGTGCTGCAATGCGATACCTGTGGCTATGGCGCGAATGCCGAGCGGTGCGAGCTGCCTGACCCAAACCTTGTTCCACCCCCTATCAATACCGTTCCACCCGCGCAAAAGGTGGCCACCCCGAACGCGCGCACCGTCCAGGAGGTCACCGCGTTTCTCAATACCACCGCCGACCGTCTGGTCAAGACATTGCTGATGCGCGTGGATGGCAAGCCTGCGGCAGCGATGGTGCGCGGTGACCGCGAGCTGAACCCCTATAAACTCATGCACGCGCTGAATGGGGAGAGTGTGGAGATGATGGATGCCAGCAGTATCGAGCAGCTCACAGGTGCGCCAGTGGGCTTCTCAGGACCCGTGGGGCTACCCCCAGACCTGCCCCTGCTGGCGGACTACGAACTGAAAGGCTTACAGGACTTTATCACAGGCGCAAACGAAGCCGATGCGCACCTTGTCCATGTCTGCTGGGGGCGCGACTTCCCAGAGCCACAGTGGGCGGACCTGCGCGTGGCGGAAGCGGGCGACCGATGCCCGCGCTGCCCTACAGGAACCCTGCGCGAGGTGCGCGGCATCGAAGTGGGGCACATCTTCCAGCTGGGTGTCAAATACAGCCGCGCGATGAACGCCCTCTTCACCGACGCGCAGGGCAATCTGAAACCGATCCTGATGGGTTGCTACGGGCTGGGTGTGAGCCGCTGCCTCGCTGCGATTGCTGAAGCGCACCACGACGAGCACGGCATCCGCTTCCCCATCACCGTTGCACCTTTCGAGGTGATATTGATCCTTGTCAACCCAGAGGACGGCAAGCAGCGCGAAACCGCCGAGCAACTCTATAGCGCGCTTCTGCAACAGGGCGTGGAAGTGCTTTATGATGACCGCGACGAGCGCAGCGGCGTGAAGTTCAAAGACGCTGACCTGATCGGAATCCCTATCCAGGTGGTGGTCGGTCGGGCAGTACAGGATGGTCAGGTGGAAGTGCGCCTACGGGCAGACAAATCGCCCCAGCGTTTGGCCATTGCCAATGCCCCAGCGCATGTCCTGGCACTGATCGATGACCTGAAACGAGAGCTGGAACCAGCCCGGTAGAACCATACGCCTTTCAGCGCGTTTTCAGTCCATTTTCAGTGGCTCGTCGTACACTTCCGCCAGAACCAAACGCGGAGGTGTGACGACGATGACCTTAACAACGAGACACGATACAGAGGCGTTCGACGAAATCTGGAAAGAGCGATTGACCGAGCAACTGCTCCAGTTCGCTCGTACCCACGCCTGGGGCTGGTTGATGCGCTGGAACTGCACCAGCTCCTGCCCCCTAAACCAGCAGGATTTGGAGGACATTCTGAGCGAGGTGCTCATCGCGGTGCTGCGGTTCAGAGTGCCTGAGGGTGCCAAAGATTGGGAACCGTGCCTGATGGCGTACATCAAGCGGGTGGCGCACCGTATCTACTGCCGTTTTCGCACGCGGCAACAAGCGGAGGTCTCCCTGGAAGCGTTGCCA
This sequence comes from bacterium HR15, assembly GCA_002898555.1. GTDB lineage: Bacteria > Armatimonadota > Fimbriimonadia > Fimbriimonadales > GBS-DC > HRBIN15. Next base: position 12,763 of record BEHR01000030.1, on the reverse strand, counting down.
CCCCATTGCCAGCCGCTGGTGCTTATGGGCACTGCCTGCACTCCAGAGAATGCAGCATGCTTTCAGGCGGTCGCCCAGGGACTAATGGCGATGCCTCGCCATCACGCATTAGCGTTCCTACTCCACCTGGACACCGATCTGGCAGAGGCGGTGCTGGACGCAGGCGGAAATGACCTTGCGCAGCATCTGACTTGCCCCCAGGTCCGACGATTGGTCGAACAAGCACCCCTACGCGACCGTGAAATCGCTCAACTGCTGGGGATAACACCCCGTGCCGTAATCCGCGCACGCCAGCATGCTCGCGAACGGCTCCGCACCTACCTGTAAAATCTGTCGAATTGACAGGGCAAGTTAAGAGACTGTTTAAGAACTGTTTAAGAATGGTAGGGACAGACTGGTGCATCTGCTCGAAACTCACACTGGTGGGCGAGCGTCCCCGCGAGCCGACATGCTTGACTAAGACGGTCCTGTCTTAGTGCGGCGTCGGTTGGAACGGCTCGGCGGGAGCCTCGCCCTCCAGATTCGGCTCGGCGGGAGCCTCGCCCTCCAAAATGCTCCAGCGTGAATGCCTGCCCATCTCCTTGAACTCCAGTTTTTAAACAGTCTCTAAGAGCATAAGAGGCTAAAACAGCGCAGCACACCCAAATACGAGTCGATTTGGGACTCGGAAATGCCTCTCGAGGGTACATTTGGGGGTTCCGCGGCATTAAATACTGTGGAACCTGTGCAGGGTGAAGCGGGCATATGAGAGAATGCCTCGCTGACACTCTCCGCACTACGCAGAAGCACCCACACAGGCTCCTCACTCATAGAACGGAGGTTTAACCATGAGCCGAAGAAACTCTTGGTGTATCGGGTTTGTCGTGAGCGCGTTGCTCACGCTGTGGAATGTGCCTGCGTCCGCGCAGGATGTACGCTGCTGTTCCTTCAATGTGCGGCATAACTTCCGCGTTTGTCTGCCGCGTGATTGTCAGCCACGAGTTCAGTGGTGCTGGCACACCCATGCACTGGCATGGGCGCCAGCGTCCAACCAAGTAAGCACCAACAGTGGCTGCAACTTCTATCCTGTTCCGAGCACCGATACTCAGTGCGCCACCGCCGTGGCTGCTCAGGAGTGCGCTTTTGCCACCGCCTGCGCACGCTTTCAGGTGGATTGGATTCCCGGCACCCACTGCATTCAGGGTTTTCACGAAGCCTTCGGGCGCTCCTGCGTGCGCTGCCGACGGTCGGGCGCATCTGCTGCTGCACGCTCACGCATTACTGTGCTGTGTGGCACACTGAATGCTGCTGGGCAGGTGGTGTGGCAGCCCGCCTTCCAGGATGTGGTGGGTGGCAGATGCGGCGTGCAAAATACGGACCCTGTGATTCTGCACCTGTCCAACGCCGCTGGGCAACAACGCCAGGACACCCTTTTTGACCTGCGCTCCAGCGGCTTCAACTGGGAGACACAGGACTTGGATGGCGATGGCTGGGGCGATTCCGCCCGCATCGTCTGGAATGGTCGCGGTGGCGAGTGCGACTTGCTGATCCTGGTAGGTGGCGATTCGCTGCAATCGCCTGGCGGGCGGCTGCACCTGAGCTTGCAAGACGGCATCGTAACCCGCGCGGAGCGATCGGGCATCTTTGCCAGAGTGCCTTTACCAAGCGTTGGTGATCCGATGCCCGCTGAGGGGATCCCAATGCCAGCCGAGTTTAACCTGCAGTTTCAGGTGCCTCAAGGCTGGATGCTGGATAGCATTGACATGGGCGGCGACGGCTCCGCGGGTCATTCACGCGCCGATATCGATGGCAGTGGCTGCGTGGATGATGCCGACCTGCTTGCCGTGCTGTTCGCCTTCGGTCAAATGGGCGAGCTGCCTGAGGATGTGGACGGCAACGGCATCGTGGACGATGCCGACCTGCTCGCTGTACTGTTCGCCTTCGGTGAAGGCTGCTAACCATGCCCTGCCGTGCCTGCCAATCCCCCTCCTTCGCCCGAAGGAGGGGGATTTTAGGGTATAATAACCCCAACAACCAATCAGCGATGTTGGGTTTTGCCATGCTGAACAGGGCGCGGAATCCAAGAAACGGAGGCAGGTCATGCATATACAAGGCAGGAAAGGATGCTTCACCGCAATAGCGACAGCGATTCTGTGGGCGGCGGTTTATGCCCAGCAGAATGTGTCCATCACGCTCAGCCTGTTCAATCCCGCTGTGCCTGAATATCAGATGCAGGTGGTCAATAACAACAGTTCGGGTTGGGCGGTGGATCAGCTGCATGTGCTATATAGCACGGCAAATGTGCTGCAGGCAACCTTCGTGCCCAGTGGTTGGGCGGTTTTCCCCGATGTGCCGTGGGACGCCATCCCGAACGCTCTTCGCTTCCAAGCAAACACCGTTAGCGACCGTATCCCGCCCGGTGGCAGCCGTACCTTCCGCTTCAAAATGAACACCAAAACGCCTGTCGAAGACTTCTACATCCAGTTTCGGGTAGTGCAAGACGCGCAAAGTAAGGAATATGTGGTGCGGGTCAAAATTTTGCAAGTGGTGGATGCACCCAAAGACTCGGCGCAGTCGCAGCAGCTGAATGTGCCGACGCCGGGCGGTGGCGTGCAGCAGCTGACGCGCTTGCGGTTCCGCGCCGCCTTTCCCATCCCTACCTTGCGTTATGATCTCACCACCATCGATTCGGATGGGCTGCAGCGCGATCAAGGGCAATATCCTCCTGCGCCTATCCCGCCACCACCCCATCTGGACCACTTCTTCGTGGGTGCGGTCGATCGCCAGATCGATGCGGAAGTGGTCACTCCCGGCACCTACTGGACAATTTGCGACGAGAGCGCACAGTGGAACAGCGGCGCAATAGGCATCTTTGATCTGCGCTGGGAACGGGGCACCACCCAGATTCGCCGCCCCTCCGCCTGCTGGCAGTTTTATCCGTCCCTGCGAGTTGCTGACGGGCAGCGTATCGTGCGCTTTCGCATCACAAACTGTGGGAATGTGCCCTTCTCCGGGAATCTGCTGCTTTATCTGCGTGGCGACCGCCTGCTTAACTGCGGACCGGAGTTAGCCACCTGGACCGAGCAGTTCCCCGCTGATGTGGCAACTCAGATTGCGCTGCCTGTGGGTGCATCGCAGCAGTTCGATCTGGTCATTCCCTCGGAGGTACCGCCACACCGCTTTTTCTACGGCGCGTTAGATATGCAGTTCGGTCGGGAGCCGATAACTCAGCTCTTTTTTGCGCACCAGGAGGCGGATACACCCTTACTCCTCGGGCTGCTGGAAAATAACGGTGCCGGTCGCTCGGTATCGGTGGAAGTTTCGAACCCTGCCTCTACCTTTACACACACTTTCTCGTTGCGTGCAGATAGCGCGGGCATCTGGCGCATTCAGCTGGACCCGCCCACAGGCTTCGCCTTCTTCAGCGATACGGGCTTCTACCTACCTATCTGGGTGGTTCGGGTCAAGCCGCAGGGCGCACTTTCAAACACTTTTCGAAATGTGCTGGTGCCCGGCGGCGACACGATAGACCCCTACCTGCGCATGGCACTGGTGCTGGGCGATGTGAATGGCGATGATTGCATCGATGACGCCGACCTGCTGCGCGTTCTGTTCGCATTTGGTCAGACCGGCACGGACCTGCCCGAAGACCTGAATGGCGACGGCGTGGTCGATGATGCCGATCTGCTTTTGGTGCTGTTCAACTTCGGTAGAGGGTGCTGAGGACAGATTCCTTATATTTGGCTCGGAATGACAGGGGGTTCTTTGTTATTCTGAGCGGAGCGAGCCATCCTCTCTCGACAGGGTCTCTCCGAGAAGCATTTCTCCCACCGCGTCTCCATAGCGAGTAGAATCTAATCGCCATTGCCGAATCGAACGATGCAGTTAGCAGAGGTTATTGTTTTTGCTGGTGGGAGCGCGGGTTATACCCCCTTCACCTATCTGGTGCCCGATTCGCTCCGCGCAGGCTTGCAGGCAGGTGCGGGTGTGTTCGTGCCGTTTAGCGGGCGCATGGCGCTGGGGATCGTGTGGCGACTGTATGACAGCGAGCCGCCCCTCCCACCTGATCAGCTCAGACCCATCGAAGGCGTGCTGGATCAACCCTTGCTCGACGGGGAACTGCTTCAACTTGCCCAACAGCTGCAATATGCCCTGCTCTGCTCCCCAGCAGAAGCGGTTCAGACGGTGTTGCCGGCACTGGCACGGGCAAGCCTGCATGTAATGGTGGAGCTTGCCGAACCTGTGCCGCCCCTTCGCTCCGTTAATCAGCGGATGGTGGTGGATGTGCTGCGTGCCGCTGGTGGTCGCCTGAGCCTGAAATCGCTCAAGCAGCGGCTGGCAGCAGCGATCCTGAACAGTGCGCTCCCTGCCCTGCGTCAGAAAGGGATCCTGCGCACGGCTTACGAGCTGGAGCCACCGCCCAGTCCAGCACGCGATGCGGTGTGGGTCGAACTCATCGCGACGCCAGAGAAGTTGGAACCGTTTTTTCAGCGGGCAGCAAGCCGTGCCCACACCCAAACCGCTTTGCTGATCCGCCTGCTGCTCCACCCAGAAGGGCGCATGCCTCTTCGTGAACTGCTGGAACAAACGGGTGCCAGCACAAGTAGCCTGCGCCAACTCGAAACGCGCGGGTTGGTGCGCAGAATCCAGCACCTGCCAACTCCGACAGGTCAGGCGAACCAGACCATTCCCACCGACCTCACTCGACAAGCGGCCCCCACATTCCCGATACCCACCACGGCACAACGCGAAGCAATTGCATGCATTCGCCAAGCCATCGATGCAGGATGCTACCGCGCCTTTTTGCTGTACGGAGTGACGGGCAGTGGCAAGACGGAGGTCTATCTCCAAGCGGCGGCGGCTGCCCTGCGAGCAGGACGCACCGTGCTGTTCATGGTGCCCGAAATCGCGCTCACCGCACAGCTCTCTGCCGCTTTTCGGGAGCGGTTCGGCAACGCGGTAGCAGTCCTACATAGCCAGCTGAACCCCTCGGAGCGATACACTCAGTGGCTGCGCATACGCGCTGGTCAGGCACCGATTGTGGTCGGCGCACGTTCGGCGATTTTTTCCCCGCTACGCTCCATCGGGCTGATTGTGTTGGACGAGGAGCATGAACCCGCGTATAAACAGGGGCAGACGCCATTCTATCATGCGCGGCGACTGGCAGAGCTGCGTGCCCAGCAGTCCAACGCGGTGCTGCTGCTGGGCAGCGCGACACCCGCCTTAGAGACCTTCTATCGCGCCCAAGCAGGCGAGTTGCAGCTGTTGCATCTGCCAGAACGCATAGGGGGCACGCCCCTGCCCGCAGTGGAACTGATCGACATGCGGACGCAATCACGCCTCACCATTAGCCCACCCCTGCTGGAGGCGATTCGTGAAACGACCGCGCGCGGACAGCAGGTGATTTTGTTCCTGAATCGGCGTGGGTTCGCCCCCATGTTGCTCTGCCGCGAGTGTGGGCATGTGCCAAGGTGTGCCCAGTGCGCCGTCTCGTTGGCCTATCATGTGGCGGGTGAGCGCGTGTTGCGCTGCCACCACTGCAACGCGCGTGCCCCTGCACCTCACTTGTGCCCGAACTGCCGCGGCACACGCATCGCCCCCTACGGCATCGGCACACAGCGGGTGGAAATGACGCTGAAAGAGTTATTGCCCGAACTGCGCATTGCACGGCTGGACAAAGATGTGCTGAATCGGCGCGATCTCTACCTACAACTGCTCCAGCAGTTCCGTGCTGGAGAACTGGATGTGCTGATTGGCACCCAGATGGTGGCGCGCGGACTCGATTTTCCGCGCGTGATGCTGGTGGGCGTGCTGAACGCCGATACCGCCTTGCATTTGCCCGATTTTCGCGCCGCCGAGCGCACCTTCCAGCTCCTGATCCAGGTCGCTGGGCGCGCCGGCAGGCGCGAGCAGCAGGGACGCACGCTGATTCAGACCTTCAATCCCGACCATCACGCCATTCAGTTTGCCCAGCAGCACGATTACGAGGCATTCTACCTCCATGAACTGGAGACGCGCCGAGAGCCGCCCTACCCTCCTTTCTGCCGACTGGTGAACCTTTTGGCACGCGATGTAAACCCAGAACGCGCTTGGCGCATCTTGCAGCGCGTGGCAGACGCGCTGGAACCCATGCGGGGCAACCAGCTGCTGCACATCTTGGGCCCTGCACCGGCGCCTGTGGAGCGTATTGAGGGGCATTATCGTTACCATCTGCTGCTGAAGTTTGCGCCCGAAAGCGAGCCTGCCGATTGCTTGCGCGACGCGCTCGCCACCCTGGAAACACGCGACCGCGCACAGGTGCAAGTCGATATCGATCCCATCAGCCTCATGTAGTCAGGCAGGGAGGCTTCCATGGCAATATCAAAACCTCTGAACAGCAAGTAGCAAGGAGAGCCCTCGCAGAATGTTGGGAAAACCCTCTTATCGGGCAGATATGCCGGAGGACGAGCCTCCCAGCGTGTAGGGGCAGACCTCCGTGCAAAATTTTCTTTTCCGACCCAGACGCAAAATTTTTTCTCTGACCCAGACGGGTACCCCAGAGAAAAAAATTTTGGGCTACCCCGGAAAAGAAAATTTTGTCTGCCCAAAAACCCAATTCACCTCTCACCACTCACCACCCGCCACAGCAGGAATCCCAACCCGCTTGACGAATACCCCAACCAGCAAGGAGGGGAGAAGCAGACGGTGCAGGAACCAGCGTGTGCGGTACCGCGCTGCCTTGCCCACCCATTTTGAGGCGCGAGTGGCGCCAACGGCGCTGACACACGCAGTGCCGAGCTGAAGTCTGTGCGCCTTTTCAAGGGCGATGGGGCGGCAGCAGGTGCGGTTCAGGGCAAGGGTGTCCTTGCCCTGTAAAGCTGCTCAGATGGTTCAAAAAATGCGTGGGCAGTGAGCGATTTTTAGCGTCTTCTGGGTCTTGACGACACTTTTTGAACTCAAAACCGACTTTGCAAGACCCCCCTTGACAAACCCCTGCAGGATGGGCTATAATAGCAGCGAACCTTTGGAACAAGGAGGCAATGATGATGCGACGAGGCAGTTTGCGTTGGGTGCGCCAGGTGTTGGCGCAGAAGGGAACGGCAAAGGCGTTTGCCGTGGTGCTGTGCGTATCGTTGGTGGTGCCCCCGCAGTTTGGGGTCGCCGCTGAACTTGCCTACACTGGCTTTACCAACATTAATAATCTTGGTATCTTGATACAACAATTAACGAAACCGCCTTGTAGTGGTCAGAAATGGACATGTTCGCAGCTTAACAATTGCCCATCCGATTGTCAGGTAGGTAAGTTGGTGCGGACTGAAACACACTGCAGCCAGGTCGGAAACTACTGTTGTCTCTACATTTTAAATATTTATGAATGTAAATGTGCAAACACTGGGCGCAGCTGTGGAAATGCCGGCATTTCGATAGTTTTTTGGTGGGCAGAAGGTAGATGCGCCACAGGTTCTCCAACCCCCACCTGCGTGTATTAGGTGCCGCCTGGGAACAGGTTTGCAGGACTCATCCAGCGATGGAGGTGCATCAATATGGTGTTGCGACTACGGAAACTGGTCTTGAAAAAAGCAGACAAGCTTCACCTTGATCAGCGCGATAAGGTTTTCCCATACCAGTCGATGCTTGCCAAACTCCGTCTAGGACGCACAAGCGACCAAACGCTTACGAGAGGGCTTCTAATCATTGCGTGCTTGCTACCAGTGGGACTGATGCCCCTGTTCGCTCAGGAGAACACACCCTCCCCTCCAGACATACGATCGGCGATCGAGTCCGTTGTTGCTACGCGCCCGGCGCTACGGTGCGTTGTAATTGCCCTGCCAGAGGAGCGAACTCAGGCACAAACCGCTGTAGCAATCGCGAATCAAGGGGATTATTCAGGGTTACAAGTCTTCGCGCAGTCCCATCACTGGGCACTACAAACAGATTCTACAAAAACGACGGAGGTTTTTCTTTTCTCTCCGGGGGTGATTCGCACGGCGGAGGGTGTTGCTCGCCTTGAAACTGATCTGTTGAATCTGCTTCTCAGCTGGGATGGCGCTGTCGATCTTTCCACTGATGCGAACGCGCGCACTTTGCTTGCTGAGTGGATGGACACTGCTCTGTCCCCAGACATTGCTCATCTGGCACAAGCTCGCAATTTTATAAGTCACATCTTGGGAGTTCCTTTTCAAGAGGTACTTGCGAAGGGGCTAACACGTGTTGAACTTTTCGGTAATATAGCAGTTCAGTACGATATCCCCGGCGTGGAAGGGCGTCCGAGTATAACGATTACTTCCCTGACTTTCCCCACCACATCACCCCGTGAGCAACGCCACACTTCTACTCCCTCTCCATCTTTCGACGGTGCCCATGGAAAGCCCGACCATCGGGGAAATACGGAACTGATTGTGTTGTATTCAGTGGGCTTGAGTGAGTCGCGAGCCGAATCTCTGATGAATGCATTTAAAGCTCTTAAGGATTTGGGTCAAAAAGCAAGGAAAATCCTTGAGGAAGCGACCCAAAGGGTGCAGGCACGGCTCAAGCCGTCGTGGAATGGACCCGCTCTGGAGGTCTGGCATGAGTATGGCACCTTGCCTGTAGTGGTTCAGCATGAGCTGGTCGAGCGGTTGCAACAAATGCGTCCTTTCTTTGAGGCGACAGAGCAACTTTATCCAGCAGGTGATCTGCTTCCAGCCGGAACGCGTGTCTACTACGAGCTGCAACCCGCTGTTCTCATAACAATGCAGTATGGCGATCGGACTTTGCGTGTCGCGATCGATATTGGGCAGGTTGAAAATCACTTGCCCTTTCTACGTGGCATTCAATTCACACCACCTGATTAATAGGTGTGCGTCGGGTGAACGGCGAGACTTGGGAATTGGGTTATGACTCGGAGGGCAACTTGGTGCGTTTGAAGCGTCAAGGGGCAAGTGTTGGCTGGGTCTATACTTATGACGGTTTAGGTCGTCGGGTGAAGGCGCAGCTGGGCAGCAATACGCTGGAGTTTCTGTACGGTGCTGGGGACAGTGTGCTTGCTGAGCGTGCGAACGGTGGTGCGTGGGTGGTGCAGAGTTTCGGAGCGTGGTTGTACCAGCGCGGGAACGACTATCTGCACTGGAATCTGCGTGGTGACTTGGCAGGTATCGGCACTTCGTCGGCGAATGTGCCGATAACGGATGCGTTTGGGGATGTGGTGAACGGGATGCGTCAGGTGTACGACTGGAACGGGGCGTGGCTGTATCGGAACGAGCTGACCGAGACGGGCGGACTGGTCAAGGTTGGTGTACGCTGGTACGACCCTGTAGTAGGACGGTTCCTGCAGCAAGACCCGTGGCTTGGCTCGGTCTATGCTCCGCTCACACTGAATGGGTATGCGTATTGCGTGAATGATCCCGTGAATGCGGTGGATCCAAGTGGGATGCGATCTAATCCATACGCAGATGCTTACTATAAATCTGAGTTTGAGGTGTGGGAGCATTTAGGGGGTATACTCCTTTCTATAGGTGGTGTTCTGGGCGTCTTGCTCACTCCTAATCCTGTGACATACATTACTGGGACAGCAGGGATATTGATGTTCCCAAGCCGTTGTCTAAAGCTCATGGAAGCAGGTGATAGAAACTCGGAGTTGAGAGTCAAGTACTATAGTTGGGAGTTTTCTCAGTATCCGAGATGGTATGATGAAGCAATCGCCAGAGAAGATAAACTTCGTGAATACTGGCGCAACAGAGGAGGCGTGGATTACTGGTGGGAACGATGAATGACCTTGGGGGAATCATACTATTAGCTCTGGGAGCCTCTATGGTGTCTTTGCGTAGTGCAATCTCGTATACCAAGTGGGAAAAGTTATTATTTACTGCGGGGTCATTAGCGTGGACACTCCTTATCCCGATCGATTTACTACCGCCTTCTGGAGACGTTTGGTTTGCTTTCTTCGTATTGTTAGTTTTGGGAGTCGCCGGTTTTCTGGTAGGATTGCCTGGATATACAGCGGTTCGGTCAGTTCGGCTGCCTCGTTGGTTCTCCACCTGGACAAACATTCAGTGGCTTGTCTTGGGGATAGTTCTTATCTGTGCCTCTGTGTTCAAAGGTGTGGAGCTTCCGAGCAGCACGATTGCGCGTTGGCTGCTCTTTGGAACAAGCCTTGCCTACTTGAGTGCGAGCCTACTGGTTCAGCAGGGTATCATAAGGACTGGGTGGAACGATGAAAACACTTCACGAGCTGATTGAGGAACTTTCGCCCGAACTCCAGCGCGAGGTGCGCGACTTTGTGGAGTTCTTACTGGCAAAGCGCGTTTCCCACCCGTCGTCGCGTCCAACACTCAAGTGGTGGGGCGGAGCGCAAGCACTGCGCGAACGCTACACCTCTGTTGAACTGCAACACTTGGCGAATGAGTGGCGACTTGGGGAAATGCAATCCAGCCATGAAATATCTCCTGGACACTAATATTCTGCTGGAAGGTCTGCTTCTACAAGCACGCGCAGAGGAAGTGCGTGAGCTTTTACTGCACGCGCCGCCTCACACTCTCTGTCTGTCTGACTTTTCGCTCCACACGATAGGGCTGATACTCACTCGCGCAAATCTACACCATGTATTTTTGGAGTTTGTTGAGGATATGCTTTTGAGCGGATATCTGCCGCATGTTTCTGTACCGCCCGAGTCGATGTCGGATCTCGTAAAGTATCAGACTCAGTTTCACTTAGATTTTGACGATGCCTATCAGTATACTGCTGCGGCGTTAAACCAGTTGGAGATTGTGAGTTTCGATACGGACTTTGATCGGACGGATAAAGGGCGCAAGACGCCTAAGACAGTAATTCACGAAATGAGCGAGGTTCCATAAGTCCGTCTTTTCTTTGAAGCATAGTGAACGGGATGCGTCAGGTGTACGACTGGAACGGGGCGTGGTTGTATCGGAACGAGCTGACCGAGACGGGTGGCTTAGTCAAGGTCGGGGTGCGCTGGTATGACCCTGCGGTGGGACGGTTCCTGCAGCAAGACCCGTGGCTGGGTTCTATCTATGCCCCGCTCACGCTGAATGCGTATGCCTACTGCCTGAATGACCCCGTATCGTTTACAGATCCGTCTGGAGAAATTGCTTTTGTTGTTGTGGTTATTGTGGCTGTTGTGGTTGTTGTGACATTGAGTGGGTGTTCATCTAAGCCTGGTCTGCCCGATTATCGATACAATCCTGATAGTGATCCTAACGTGCCAGGGGCATATCCTGCACCACAGAGGCCGCCATACGGTCCCGGTGATGCAGACGGCGATGGCGTTCCTGACTACCTAGATGCTGTGCCTACGGTGCCAGGATACTATTGAGCTTGGAGGTTATGAGTGATGAGGATGGAGAACTTGAGAGTGGCTGTTGTTGTGGTAATCGTCCTATGGTGCTTTGCCCATGAGCTGGAGGCGCAACAGCAGTTCCATCCTTATCACTCCTTCTTCGTACAGGCGCATAGGTTAACCGATGCTTGGAATAACCCTGACACTCAAAAGGTTTCTAACCTTCTAAACAAGGTGAACAGTGCATTAGCCCAGTCTTCCAAGGACACGGAGTTGCAGCTGCTCCGGATCTATCTGTTGCTGCAGCTAAAGGACTATTCAACCGCTGTACAGGAGATTGAATCGCTGAGTTCTCATGAATTGAACCCTCAGAGCCTTGCTACCTATTTGCGCTATAAATGCTATGTTTACTGGAAGGTAGGACGATATCTTGAGTCATTCAGCATACTATTTCCCAGTCTTCTGACAACAATCGCACGATTGGAGATTCCTGCGATTTTGCTTGTATCATTGACTATTATTATTCATGTTTTGCAACACAATAACAATAATGCAAATAATAAATTTTTTATAAAACTATCAATTACTATCCTTTTGTTGCCTCTTTTATTGATTGTAAGCACGCTTCTGAGCGATCTTCTCGTTGCAGGCGCACCGATGCCTGTCCATAAAGGCGATAGGGCGCGCGCTTTCTTTGTAAACTGGGTTTTTAGTATGTTGATGCTTCTGGGCTTGGGAAACTGGCTTAGGAGGGCCAATCCCTCGCAACTTACAAGTTTAGAAACCAGCAACGCCACATTGATGAGCGTAGCTTTACTGTTTCTTGCCTTGATTAATGCGGTGTACATGATGCGGGACTTTACTATACCCATGCTGCAGCTTGCCTTTGAACACTCCACTCTGTTGTACTGGCTATTCATCATTCTATCGATTGGTTTTGGAACATTTGTCCATAGTAATTTCGTGTTGCGATCGGTATATTCGGGATTAGTAGGTTCACTACCGTTTGGAACAGCCATTTTGCTTTCGCTTTCCTATGGCGTTCTGGGATGGTGGCTGGTAGAAGCGCTGTCTAACCACTATCTTCCGTTTGTGATATTGATAGTTGCCGCAAGTATCTTGCTCTACAAAGATGGGAAATCTTGGCACATAGCGGCGATCCCGATTGCACTGGCGAGATTTTCTATTCACCTGCAGCAGTTTGTCACTAACTTAGGGCAACTGTAGCGGGTGACTAGCTCGTAGCCTGTCACTTCGATGGATGGAGGAGTAATGGTGAGGGCGAACAGCGATTGGAGCTATCGGAACGAGCTGACCGAGACGGGTGGCTTGGTGAAGGTTGGGGTGCGTTGGTACGATCCTGTGGTAGGCAGGTTCCTGTAACAAGACCCGTGGCTGGGTTCTATCTATGCCCCGCTCACGCTGAATGCGTATGCCTACTGCCTGAATGACCCCGTGAATGCGGTGGATCCGAGTGGGAGAATTGTACTGAAAGGTCTTATTGATTGGCTTGCTAAGGTCGGTGAATCG
>BEHR01000029.1 GCA_002898555.1 bacterium HR15 | reverse complement strand
AGCGTCGGATCCTCCAGCTTGAAGTGCAACCGCACCAGTCGCTGCTCAAAGTTGAAGGAGTGGGTCACCGAGCCAGGACGCATCAGCACCACCGAACGGATGCCTTGGCTCTCATCGGCTAACTGGTAGGTAATCTCAAAGTTCTGCCCGTAGTTCAGCTCGGTGTGCGAGAGGCTCAGAATGCGCGGGCGGTCGTTCTCCCCGCGCGGCGTGCCGTCGGCTTTGAACAGATACGGAGGCGAGTAGAGCGTCGGCACACGGTTGTTTACCTCCCTGTCCGCCGAATCGCTGGTTGCCGAACCGGCGGTCAGCACGCGCCCATCCGGCAACAGCAACGCCGTCGAGTGGTAGACGCGCGTGCCATCCATAATCCCATCCCCATCCGCATCCGTGTTGGGAGCCGGAGCGACGACCTCCCAACGACCTGGCGAAGAGCTATCCACAGGCGGAGTGTACAGCAGGGTCTGCAGAACCACATCATCGGGATAAGACCAGCTGCCATCCGCCCGATAGGTCTCATGCCCACCTACTACCAGCACTTGACCGGTGGGCAGCAGCACCGCATTGAGATGAACCCGCGGACGATAGGGTAAGGAATAATGAAAAATGGAGAGGTTGCCGTTCGAGAAGTCGTTCAGGTCATAGGAGAGGGTTAGGCTCCCGCTCCGATCGCCGGAACCGCCAATGGTCAGCACCCGATAGAGCACCTGATCCTGCCAGCCTTGCGGGTTCTCCACTGGATTGGGCAGCAGGACTGAGGTGCCTGAACTGCGACTGACCGCGCGACGAATGAAAGAGGTGGGATCGGTGGGATCAACACGGTATGCTTGCCATACCGAAGCAGGCAAGGAGGGGTTGTCCAGATAGTAGGTTTCCACGCGCGGTCCTGTGTAGACCACCCGCGACCGCAGCTGACCATCCTGCACAAACGACACCAGATGCAACCGGGGATAGTTCTCCCGAAGTCCACCATAGCCCTTGTTGGGGTTATTTTCATCTCGCTCATCATAAGGGATGCGCCACTCACTTTGCGTCACGGTTCCCGTGCAGGGGTCAAAAATCTCGTGATAGTTGGTAAGGTGTCTGTCTTCCCGATCCCATAAGCCCTCAACAGTGCCTCCGACGATCAACACCTTCCCATCAGAAAGAGCCACCACACTCGGATACCAGCGCGGCTCGTGCAACCCCAACGGCGGGCTATAACCCCAACTCCACAACGACTGCTGCAAAGCCACATTCGAGCGTGTGAACGCCGACCCGTCGAACCGCGCCACCAGCCGCAGCCCGACATAACCTACCGAGTCCTCGTCCTCCTGGGGGGTCTCATTCCCCCACAAGCCCCCATGGCCTCCGACGGCAAGCAGCTGACCATCGTGCAAGAAGGCATGCCCCGAACAAAACAGGTTGAAAATCGGCCAACTCCCATACCAATTAGGGTCATCCGCAGGAGGATCCCATTCCTCATAGCCTGTGCCGTCGAGCTTGGCGTCAAACAGATAGCGCACATAGCCCAGCTCGTAGGGCTGACCCGCTTGTTGTTCCTCTGGGTCATCCGGATGCCACAACAGCACAGGGGTCAACGCCACACGGGACACCCAGCCAGAAAGAAGATAGCTCGCATCCACCGCTCGACCAAACAACCGCGTCAGATATGCCCGATCGCGGAGATAACCACGCTCCTTGCCATAGCCCCACAGCATGACCCAGCCGTGCCGAAGAACGCCTGTCTCCCCCGACACGGGCAACAGCGCCGCGTGAATACCGAAGATATCCTGCCAGTGATTATCCGCAGCGTAGCGAGTATCCCCTGCATACCAGACCTGATCCCGAGTAGCAAATCGCTCCTCCCAGAAAGTGCGCCAATTCGTGGGACGACATTCGTAGAACCGCCAGCGCACCACATGCTCTAAAGAAAAGTCGCTAACCTGGCAGTTTTCATTGGTCCCAGTTGTTTTCCAGTTGCCGTAAAGCCGTTCCCATTTACCCAGGGTGGCTTCGTTCTGGGCAAAGAGATACACGGGGATATAAAGCTGTACGCAGAGCCACATCATCAGCACCTGGGAGAACCGTTCAACTATCCAGCGCGTTGAATTGCGGGGAACGCCCACGCCACGCACGCCAATTTGCCCCCCCCCCGCACTTCTGTGCTGGAGGGCATAGCGCACCGCAAACACCAATCCTCTCATTGTTCAGGACCTCCTCACAAAGGATTGCCTGCACTTTTCACGGCAGGCGATTCTATTATAGCACATCGAGAGGGCATTTGTCAAGGGGGGTGGAGGGTGTTCGAAAAATCCACCAAGCATTTTGAGGGCGAGCCTCCTGGCGTGTAGGGGCGGACCTGAGTGCCTGCCCCATACCCTCACCTCCAGCCCCTCTCCCAGAGGGCGAGGGGCGTGGAGGGCGAGCCTCCCGGCGTGGAGGGGCAGACCTGCGTGCAAAATTTTCTTTTCCGACCCTGTCCGGGTACCCCAGAGAAAAAATTTTGGGCTACCCCGGAGAAAAACATTTTGCGCGTTCGCGGATGGCCAGGCATCGGGTACGCCGCGGCCTTTCTGACGCGCTGTCCCCCATTGACTCAGGAGCATCTGGGGTATAATAAGGATGCGGTTAACGCCGCGAAAGGAGGTACGATGATGAAACGCACGCTATGGGCTTTACTGACGATTGGCGCATTGACGCTGAGCGCACAGGCCCAAAACATCTGGTATGAGCAGGGCGATGCTGGCGACATGCCAGAGACGGCGCAATCTACAGGTAGCTTCGACCCGCTTGACCAGATTCAAGGCACGCTGGATGTGGACGATGTCGACATGTACGCCATTTACATCACCGACCCCGCCAGCTTCAGCGCATCCACCGTTAACGGCGCGACCTGGGACACCCAGCTGTTCCTGTTCGACGCGGACGGCAAAGGTGTGGTAGCCGAAGATGACACGGGCGGCTTGCAGTCCACGATCAACAACGCGAATGGCTGTATCCCCAGTCCAGGGCTTTACTATCTGGCGATTACACGCTATAACAAGGATCCGCTGGGATGCAACGACAGCGGCTTATGGTCAACCAATGACAACAACTGCCCGAATGGTCCCGAAAGCACCTCGCGGGTTAACAGCTGGACAACCAGCACATCGGCAGCGGGCAGTTATACCATCTTCCTGACAGGAGCGCAGAGCGCGACTGCAGGTGATCCCGCCGACTGCCCGCCGTTTGAAGGTTGGGATGAGCAGCGAGACGGTGGTGGCGACGCAGGTGATATGCCCGAAACTGCACAGAGCACGGGTTCTGGTGTACTGACCGCTATTCGTGGCACTATTGGCGCGGCTAATGATGTCGACATCTACGCCATCTACATTAGCGACCCCAGTGCCTTTAGTGCGACAACCGTTGGCGGCACCTCGCTGGATACTGCGCTCTGGCTGTTCGATGCGAATGGTAAGGGTGTGGTCCATAATGAGGATGACCCCGATGCCACAACAGGCTTTCAGTCGCGTATCGATAACCGCTCGTTCTGCATTACGCAGCCGGGGCTGTATTATCTGGCAATCAGCCTGTTTGGTCGGCGTGCAGCGGGTTGCGAGAGTGGGCTAATCTGGGCGACCACGCCTGCGCGCGGTGTGCGTTGTCCGGATGGTCCGGAGGCGACTTCGCGGCTGGGTGGCTGGTCGGGTTCGACCTCCAGCACAGGCACCTATCGCATCTTTCTGACCGGCGCACAAGGGGCAACTGCGGGCGATCCTGCGGACTGTCCACCTCCGACACCTTGGGACGAGAGTTATCACGGTGGTGGCGACGCGGGTGACTTGCCAGCGACGGCGCAAATTATCACCCTGCCCGATGCCACTCCGTGCCAGACACCCGTGACGCGCGTGCGGGGCAACAACGCTGACAGTGATGCCGATATGTATGTTATCTGCATCACGGATCCAGCCAACTTTGTCGCCAGCACGGTGGGCACAACCACTTGGGACACCCAGCTTTGGCTGTTCCGCTGCGATGGTAGGGGCGTGGTGCATAACGATGATGAGGTTGGCGGTACGACTTTGCAATCGCGCCTGGATAACTCCACGGGCTGCATCACCGAGCCGGGCATCTACCTGTTGGCGATCAGCCGCTACAATTTGGATCCGATCGATGCGAGTGGCGCGCTGATATGGAACAATAGCCCCTTCCGTGCGCTGCGTTGTCCCGATGGTCCGGGCGCGGGCAACCCGATTGCAGGCTGGACAGGCACGACCACGGCGGGTGGCGCTTATATCATCACCCTGCAGGGGGCGTACTTCGTTAGCCAGCGAGGGTGCGCGCCCTGTGAGGGCGATGTCAATGGTGATGGTCGCACGGATGATGCCGACCTGCTCGCTGTGCTGTTCGCCTTTGGCAGCACATGCCAGGGCTGTCCAGAGGACCTGAGCGGCAATGGCTTTGTGGACGACGAGGACCTGCTGATCGTGTTGTTTGACTTCGGGTGCGGGAGTTAGTGTCCTCACCCTCTTGCCCCCTCTCCCACGCTATGGGAGAGGGGGGTCTTCTCTTTTTGGCACAAAAATTGCTGCCTATCAAGTAGCCTACTCTGGCTTTGGGCGATGACGCTCCTTCCCCCAACGCGGTGCGGTGAACCCCATCGGTGGGCTTAGCATTGCTTCCTATGGACAAAAAAACTGTTTTCTGTTTCTCAAGGAGGCACCAGCCATGATTGTCGTCATGCAACCGGGAGCAAGTCAGGAGCAAGTTCAGGATGTGGAGGCGCGGCTGCGCCAGTTTGGGTTCGATATCCACCCGATTTATGGCGTGGAGCGCACCGTCATCGCGGCGGTGGGCGCACCCGAATTAGACCGCAACGAAGCCAAAGAGCAGCTCGAATCGCTGCCATGGGTGGAGCAGGTCACCCTTGTGCTGAAACCGTACAAGTTCGTCTCCAAAAAGTTCCGCGAGCGCACGATGGTTGCGGTGAACGGGCTGCCTATTGGGGGCGACTTGTTCGTGGTGATGGCAGGACCTTGCACGGTGGAGAGCGAGGAGCAGCTGTTCAAGACCGCGCAGGCAGTGCATCAGGCAGGAGCGCATATCCTGCGCGGCGGCGCGTTCAAACCCAGCACCAGCCCCTACTCGTTTCACGGACTGGGACGCACCGCGCTCGAATTGCTCCAGCAGGCACGCGCGATGACCGGTATGCCTGTCATCACCGAGGTGATGGACCCACGGCAGGTGGAGCTGGTGTGCGAGTATGCCGACATTCTTCAAATCGGCACGCGCAACATGCAAAACTACGATTTGCTGCGCGAGGTGGGGCGTGCACGCAAGCCTGTGATGCTTAAGCGCGGCATGTGGGCAACCTACGAGGAGTGGCTGCAAGCCGCCGAATATATCTGGCTGGGCGGCAACGAACAGATTATTCTGTGCGAGCGGGGTATCCGCACCTATGAAACCTACACACGCAACACATTAGACCTGAATGCAGTGCCCGCGATCCGCGAGCTGTCGCACTTGCCGATCATTGTCGACCCCAGCCACGGGACAGGACGAGCTTCGTTTGTGCCTGCGATGACTCGCGCTGCCTTGGCAGCAGGTGCAGACGGTGTGATGATTGAGGTTCATCCGAATCCTGCGAGCGCACTCAAAGACGGGGCACAATCGCTTACGCTCGACGCCTTTCGTGAGCTGATGCGCACCTTGCGCCCCCTTGCCGAAGTCATGGGACGACGACTGTGAGCGGGAAAAAACACCTCAGGCGCGAATTATGCCTTTGATGGACGACTTGGTACATGAAGCGATTGAACACGGCATTTTTCCGGGCGCGGCGTGCGCCGTGTTGATGGGTGGGCGCATCCGCTATCAGAATGCGTGGGGCTATGCGGACCCAGAAAACCAGACCTCGGCGAGTGCGAGCACGATCTATGACCTCGCCTCGCTGACCAAACCCCTCTCCACCACCACCCTCACGCTCTTAGCCCTTCAGGAAGGCAAGCTCACCTTGGAGATGCCCCTCACCCGCTTCTTTCCGAACGCGAAACACCTGCAGGGCACTACTTTGCAGCATCTCCTCACTCATACTGCTGGGCTGCCCGCGTGGAAACCTCTCTATCAAGCAGCGCAGGGTCATGCCGCCGTCATCGAGGCGGCGCTGCAGACACCCTTAGAGCAACTGCCGGGCACAGGCTACACCTACAGCGACTTGGGCTACCTGCTGATGGGCGCGATTCTGGAACAGGTGTATGAACGCTCACAGGCGGAACTGTTCCAGACGCGCATCGCGGAGCCGTTGGGCATGAGCAGCACCCGTTATTGCCCGCCACCCGAGTGGCAGTCGCGCGTTGCCCCCACAGCGAATTCCGAATCGCGCGTGGGGCAGATTTTGCGCGGGGAGGTGCATGATGAGAACGCTTACGCGATGGAGGGTATCGCAGGGCACGCAGGGCTGTTCGGCTCACTGGAAGATTTGATTAAGTTTGCTCAGATGATTTTGCGCGGCGGGCGTCCGTTGCTTTCGTACTACTCCGTGCAAGCGTTGCTTACTCCACAGGTGCAGCTTGGGCAGCAGCCGCCCAGCATGCACACCCTGGGACTTTTTGCCCATCCGAACCCGCTGCTGCCGCGTGGCGACCTGTTCCCGACCCGCTGCGTGGGGCACTCCGGCTTTACAGGTGTGCTGATGCTGTTCGACCCACAGGTGGAATTGGCGGTCATCCTCCTGACGAACCATGTGTACTTCTCCCGCGAGAAAGCGGCGTATCTGGACTATCGCCGTCGGCTGCTGAATGTGCTGGCAGCGCATGTGGGTGAGGTGTGAAGGTAAAATCGTGCTATGCGCCTATGGAGATGGACACGGTGGCTTAGCCTCTGGCTGCTGCTTGTCGCCAATCTGCACGCCGTTTCGGAGCCGGCGAGCCTGTGGGGTATCCCGCTTAGCGAATACGCGCTTCGTCGCGACGCCCTGCGGGAACAAGCAGGTGAGCAGGCAATTGTTCTGGCTGGCGAATCGTCCACCCCGGTTCGTCTCAAGTTCCGTCAGGACAGCAATTTGATGTACCTAACTGGTGTGGAGGCGCCAGGCGCGGTATTGGTGCTACTGCCTGAAAATAGCCCGCTGGGCGTCAGCGAGGTGCTTTTCCTGCGTGAGCAGTCGCCCATCTCACGCACCTTTGAGGGCGAGTTACCCACCCCCGATGAGCGTACCCAGCAAATGACGGGTGTTCAAGCGGTGCGTTCCGTGCGCGAGTTGAACGAGTTTTTGAAGCAGGTCGCCCAAGCGCATCCCCAGATTCTGCTCAATCGCTTGGCGCGGAATGCGGGGCTGGATCAGACCCTGCGCGAGGCAAACCCAGAAGCGCAACTCGGCTCGGTGGAGCGGCTGCTTGCGGCGTTGCGCATCAAGAAATCGCCTGCAGAACTGCGTTTGCTTCGGAACGCCATTCGTGCCACGATCGATGCCCATCGCGCCGCGGCGCGCAAAATCGCGCCCGGCGCGTATGAATATGAGGTGGAGGCGGTGATTCAGGAAGCGTTTCGACGCAACGGCTCCGAGCGCGACGCCTTCCCCAGCATTATTGGCTCCGGACCAAACAGTTGCATTTTGCACTACAGCGCGAACAGGCGTCGGATGCAACAGGGCGACCTTGTGGTGGTGGACATCGGTGCAGAATATTCCTATTACGCAGCTGATATCACGCGCACCTATCCTGTGTCGGGTAAGTTCAGCCCGCGCCAGCGTGCGCTTTATCTATCGGTGCTGGAGGCGCAGAAAGCCGCCGAACGCGCAGCCAAGCCGGGCATCACCATGCACGAGCTGGATCGGATCGCCCGGGAGACGCTGCGCAACTCGCCCCTGCGTGCGAAGGATACCGATGGCAAGGAATACACCCTGGACCATTTTTTCCGACATGGGCTGGGACATGCACTCGGCATGGATGTGCATGACCCTGAAACGGGTCAGCCGTTGCAGCCGGGCGCGGTGTTTACCATCGAGCCGGGCGTCTATATCCCAACGGAGAACATCGGCATCCGCATCGAGGACGACTATTTAATGACGCAGCGCGGCGCGATCAAGCTCAGCGCTGCCTTGCCATCCGACCCAGCCGCGATTGAACGCATGATGGGGCAGAAATCCCCTTTGTCCAGTAAGGCGCGGTGAAACCTTGCGGGTGCCGTATGCGTCCAAAATCACCGTCAGATTGCCTGTCAACGGATTGAACCCATGGGGAAGATTCCAGTGGGGATACTCCCATGGGGAAGCAATCCCTTTACAGGAACCGATAAGGAGGAGAATGATGATGCGCAAATTGGCTTTTTGGCTTTGTGCTGCCGCGCTTGGCGTACTCATGGTGGCTTTGAGCGGATGCGGCGGAGGGACCAACTCCGAGACGCGGGCCGGTTCGGTCGGTATCTTCGTCACGGACCAGTTCCACACCCAGTATAGCCAAGTGGTATTCACGCTTTACCGCATCGAGGTCGGGCGTCAAGGTGATCCGAACAGTTTCCAGACCGTGTTTGAGGAGTCATCGGGGCTTGCGCTCGATGTGCGTGCGCTGGCTAATCTTGCCCAGTTTCTTGGCGTTGGCTCACTGCCTGCCGGCGTCTACAACCGCGCTCGCATCACCGTTGCCGATAAGATTCAGGTCACCCATGCCGGGAGCACAACCGCCACGCTGGATCTGGACGCAGGTCTCGGCAGACCGGTGGGCAGCGGGCAACTCCAGTTCGAGTTCCCGATTCAGTTGACCGTTGTCGCGTCGGGCAACACCACGCTGATTGTGGACTTCGACCTGCCCAGCTTTTCCATCGTCAACGGGCTGGTGCGTCCCGCTCTGCGCCATTTGCGTGATGACGAACTGGGCAATCGTCGGCGCGAGGCGGAACTGAGTGGAACCATCACGGCACTGGCCGAGAATAGCTTCACCTTGCAACTGCGCAACGGACGAGTCGTGCAGGTGCAAACGAGCGCGCAAACCGTGATCACCAGCGAGAGCGGCAATACCAGCACCCTTGCTGTCGGACAGCGTGTGAAGGTATATGGAGCGGTGAACCCTGTAGATTTGACCATTACTGCCCTGCGCGTAAAAATCAAAGACCTCGACGAGGATGACGGGGTGAACCGTGTGGAAGTCAAAGGTATCGTGACCCAGATAGGGGAGAGACAATTCACTCTCCGCCTGTTGCGCGCACGGCAATTCACCCCCCAAAATGCGGCCCTTACTATCACCTACACTTCAGGAACACGCTGGATCCATGATGAGGGACAAATCGCTTCACCAGACCAGCTGCGGCTCGGCATGGAGGTTGAGGTGAAAGGCACTTTGAGCTCGCCGGGTGAGATTCAAGCCGTGCTGATTGAGCTGGAAATCGAGGAGGACTGAGCCGGGCAGACAAGTGAACTGGGAGCGGATGTGGGATCGCCAGCCTCCGCCATTGCTGCGGGGGCTGGCATGGCTGTATGCAAATGGCTGGCGCATCTACGAGCACCTCTATCACTGGGGGATCAAACGACGGGTGCGGTTGCCTGTGCCCATCGTTGGCGTCGGCTCCCTGCTGGTTGGTGGTGCGGGCAAGACACCCGTTGCAATTGCCATCGCGCGGCAGCTGCATGAATCGGGACGGCATGTGGCGGTGCTGTGCAGTGGCTACAGTGGACGACGCTTCAACACCATCACCTTGCTGGAACCTGGCGAGACACCAGACCCGATCGAGGTGGGCGACGAGCCGGTGGAGATTCTGAACGCGCTTCGGGAGGTGCCCATCGCGGTGGGGCGTCGGCGAGTCGCGGTGGCGCAAGCCGCCCTCGCCCGCTGGCAGCCCGAGGTGCTGGTGCTGGATGACGGATTTCAACATCTGCCCTTGGCACGCACGGTTGACCTGGTCGTGCTGCCAGCCGTGCGCCCCTTCGGCAACGGTTACTGCTTGCCAGCAGGTCCCCTGCGTGAACCGCCTGCAGGTCTACAACGGGCTGACGCTATCCTGCAAACCCGATACACCTATCGGCAGGAGGTGGAACCGCCATCCCTCGCGTGCGTGGCGGCGAGAGCGAACCATCTCCCTCTCTTCGAAGCCATGATCGAACCTGAAGGGCTGGAAGACCTCGCGACAGGACAACTCCTGCCGCCTGATGCGCTATACGGACACGAAGTGGTTGCTATAGCAGGCATTGCGCGAGCGTACCGTTTCCTTCAGACGGCTGAACAGCTCGGCATCCGTGTGGTCGAAACGCGCCTGTTTCCCGATCACTACCCCTTTGAACGCGAGGATTGGGGCTGGGCACGCGCCAGAACGCTCTTGACTACCGCCAAGGACGCCACGAAACTTCGCGCCCGCTTGCCCGCCGAGTGCCGCGCCTATGCCCTGCGCATCCACGCTCGTCTGGAACCCGCTTTTTGCAACTGGCTTCTCGAACGCTTGCACTTCGCGGTATAATCGGCTGCGATGGAAGCGATTAGGGACGCGACAGTTCTGGATGCAGGCAAGCGATGAACGGAGAGCCAGCAAGTCATCAGGCGAATCTGATTGCTGAGATTGTGAAGCGGTTAGAGGCGCGGTATGGCAAGGCGAAGTGGCAACCGCGCATGGCACCGCTGGACGAACTGATCCACTGCATTCTCTCGCAACACACCTCCGACACCAACTCCTTTCGGGCGTTTCGGGCGTTGCGCAAGGCGTTTCCTGACTGGCAAGCGGTTGTGGATGCGCCCACCGAGCAGGTAGCTGAGGTGATTCGTTCGGGTGGGTTGGCGAATCAGAAGGCGCCACGCATTCAGGCGGTGCTGCGTATTATTCACGAGCGCAGGGGCACATACGATCTGGACTGGCTGCGCGAGCTGGACACCGAGCAGGCACGCCAGTTTCTCTTGAGCTTGCCCGGTATCGGCCCCAAATGTGCCGCCATCGTGTTATGCTTCGCCTTAGGGCGTCCTGTCATTCCCGTGGATACGCATGTGTTTCGGGTCTCATGGCGGTTGGGGCTGATCCCGCGTTCACTGGGCGAGGCGAGAGCGCATCGGGCCCTGGATGCCATCGTGCCAGAGACGCTGGTCTATCGGTTCCATGTCGCGCTCATTCGGCATGGGCGCGCGGTCTGCAAGGCGCAACGCCCTTTGTGTGAGCAATGCCCGCTTACCGACCTGTGCGCCTATTACCGCAACGCAACATAGAACACTCGATCGGAGCGTCGGTGGAGCGGGTTGAGCGTGTAAGCATCGAATGCATGCACCTTGCGGAACCCTGCTGCCTGCAGCATGGAGCGTACTTCCGCATCGCTGTAGGCACGCTGACGATGGACCTCAACAAAGTAACGCTCCTTGCCCGCTTCATTCACCCAGAACTCCATGCGAATAGTGCAGAGGCGCGTCGTGGGGTCATACTCGCTACGCCAACGATAGCGCACAGGTGCGTACCGACGCCGTTCCGATTGGTCGAACATCTTATGTACAAAGGCATACTCTGTGTTCAGGTCGAAGACGAACGCCCCCGGCATGTTCAGATGGCGATAGACCCGCTGCAGGCATTGAGCAAACCGATCGGGCTCGATGAGATTGTTGAGGCTGTCAAACACACTGACCACGAGATCGAAGGTGTGTGGCAGCTCCAGGTCGGCAGCGTCCTGTACATAGTAGGGGATGGCGTAGCCGTCTGCGTGCGCCTTGCGACGCGCTTGCTCAATCATCGGCGCGGAGATGTCCACTCCGACCACCTGATAGCCATTAATATAGAACAGCTCAGTCAGATTGCCCGTGCCACAGCACAAATCCAGCACGGTGCGCGGCCAGCTGTTCCCACCGAGCGGCTCCGAGATGCCTCCCTCGCTACGCTCTCTGCTGGGCTTTTGGGGAGGAGAGATTTCGGCCGTTGTTTTCGGCTCGCCAGGAGGCTCGCCCTCCAGTTTGGGGTGTTTCGGCTCGCCAAGAGGCTCACCCTCCAGATGTCCCATCACATGCATCAGCAGTGCCTCAATGTAGTGGAACCACCAGATATACGGGATTCCACTCATGAGGCGGTCGTAGTAAGGGGCGACCGCATGGAACGGTTCAGACGCGGAAGAGGCTGTCATCCAATCCCTGATTGACTTTTATGTTCGAATTGACGGTGCGTCCGCCAAATCGCTGGGCAGCATTATAGACCTCCGCCCGAGTGGGAATCCAGATACCGGGCGCCGCTTCGACGGGTTCCTTGTATTCAAAACGGGCGCGGTACTTGCCTGTGCCGCTGTACCAGACGCGACGCACCGTGATGCGCTTGACGGGATCGAACCAGACGATGTGAGTAGACTTATCATCGCCATAGTTCCACTTGAGTGTGAACACATAGAGGGTTGCGCCTCCCTCTTTCTCCTCTCGCTCGAACTTCGCATCGAGCTGCTTGGCGACAGCAGGTGTAATAAAGCCGAAATCGAGGGGCGTCTGGCGTTTGCCGGGCGAGTTGGATACATCGTCGCGCACACGCTGCCCTGGCGCGATGACCACCTTGATGCTGCCGTTCAAGATATAGGTGATGCGGCGTGAAAGCACCTCCGATTCGAGGCGGAGCTTTAGCGGCTCCTTGTAGTAAGCTTTCATCCACTTAAAGCGATAGGCGTTGGCGAAGTCCTCATTAATTTTGCGCAGCTCGCCCAATCGGACGCCTTCCGCCTTCACATCCATCTGCAGGTCGCGTAGTTTATCCTGCACCATTGCGCGAAAATCGGGTGTGAGCCACATCGTGCTTAATTATACTCGTCCGACGGCATCTTGACCCACCGATTCAGATAGGTTTCGAGCAGCAGAGCGGCGGCGACGGAGTCTTGAATCGCACGGCGGGCACGACGGCGATAACCCGCTTGGAGCAGACGGCTCTCTGCCTCGCGGCTGCTGAAACGCTCATCGATGGTGTCGATGGGGATGTCGAGCTGTTCGCGCAGCGCGTCGATAAACGCTTGCACCTGCTGTGCCCGCTGCCCAGCTTCGCCCGACAGCCGATAGGGGATACCCACTACGATGCGGTCGGGCTTCTGCTCCTTAAGAAAGCGCAGCACCACCTGCAAATCGGCAGGCAGCACCGCTATCGGCAGCGCGATACCCACCTCCGTCTGCGCTACAGCAACTCCGATCCGTTTTTCACCATAATCCAGTGCCACGATGCGCATAGCTACTCCCAGTTCAGCACCACCTTGCCGGCCATCCCTGAAGCCGTGAGCTCAAACGCATGCTCATACTCTTGCCAGGGTAGAATATGGGTGATGGCGGGGCGGATGTCGAGTTGACCCGACGCGAGCAGCGACTGCATCGCTTCCCATGTGGCGTGCAACTTGCGCCCCAGTATCGCATGAATCTGCACCGCCTTGAAAATAAGCGCGTTGAGATCAACCGCTACAGGCTGCGTGAACAGTCCCAGCAGGCTGATATGCCCGCCGGGGCGAACAGCATCCGTGATGAGCGCGATGGCGGATGGATGCCCCGACATTTCCAACGCGACATCAACCCCCAACCCGTCCGTTTCACGCCGAATAATCCCCAACACATCATCCACCTGTGGGTCAAAGACTCTGTCCGCGCCCATCTGCTCAGCTAACTGGCGACGATAAGGGCGCACCTCCGTTGCGTAGATGCGCGTCGCGCCACACGCCTTCGCCACCGCGATGCTGAACAAACCGATTGCCCCGCAGCCTGTGATCAGCACCGTGCTGCCCGCGATTGGGGTATCAAGTACCGCGTGCACGGCGTTGCCAAGAGGGTCCTGCACTGTAGCGACCTCTGGAGGGATTCGGGGATCGGTCTTTTGCGCGTTGGCAGCAGGAACCACAATCCGGGGCGCAAAGCAGCCATCCACATCTACGCCCAGAATGCGCGTGTTCTGACACACATGCGCTTGCCCTAATCGGCAGGGCTTACATACACCGCAGGTTATATGGCTCTCCCCCGCCACTAAGTCGCCTGTTTTAAGGTGTTGAACGCCTGCCCCAATGGCTTCCACGATGCCGCAAAACTCATGCCCGATGACGAGGGGAGGCTTCAAGCGCGACTGCGCCCATGAGTCCCACGAGTAGATATGCAGGTCAGTACCGCAAAGCGAGGTGCGCAACACGCGCACCAAGACTGTGCCGGGCTGAAGCGTTGGCTCCGCCACTTCGCATAGCTGCAGCCCTACCCCGGGTTGCGTTTTGCAGATAGCCTTCATCGGTTCCAGCACAAGTATACCTGTACGCCTCAGCGTTGGAGCGCGTTGACAAATGCCCCATGCGCCCAACTATCAACACGCTCGCTCGGCAGCCCACTTCTGCCATAGGTATATCTCCCATACGCCAGATAGGGTAGAAGGCTGTTGAACGCGATTAAAGCGAGGTACACTTTCCGCTATGCAACCAGCACCGATCCTGGAGGCGCGTTGCAGGCGGAAGCTGGGACGCGGATGGATATTGCATGCGCCTACGCTGGAATGGCAACAGTGCATCGATGCTCCCTGTGTCTGGGAGGATGCAGGGTTGCCGAGAGCATTCGAGGGTCCCGTGGATTATCGACTGGAGTTCAGCGTTCAGCCACGAGCGACGCGCCGCTACTGGCTCCACTTCGGTGGCGTGAGCTACGCGGTGCAAGGCTGGCTGAATGAAACGCCCATCGGATACCATCGCGGAATCTGGGACGCCTTCTGCTGGGAGCTGACCCCTGCTTTGCAAGCGGGTCTAAATCAGCTGCGCTTGCAGGTGATTAAAAACGGCGGCACACAGTTCCCTGTGCCGCAAGTGTTGAGTGGCTTCCTGCCCTATGTGTCGTCCACCTTCGGAGGCATCTGGCAGCCCGTGTATCTTTTTCACACGGGCGAAGCATGGCTGAGCGATCTCTATGTGCACGGTGAGGCGGATGGCACGCTGCATATGGAGGGGTTTGTGGCAGGTGAAGGCACGCCCGACATATGTTTGACCCTCTTTAACCAACATCAGCTCCTTTACGAGACGCGCTGGCAAGGTGTAGGCCGGTTTGAGCATCAGGTGCGCTTGTCGAGGGTGCTGCCATGGTCGCCCGATGACCCCGTGCTCTATCGATGTCGCGTGGAAGTCTGGCTGGATGGTGCTTTGTCGCATACAGTGGAGCAGTTGGTTGGCTTTCGCACCTTACAGGTGGATGGAACACGCATTTTGCTCAACGGTCAACCATTCTACCCACGCGGGTTGCTCTCTTGGGGCTGGTATCTGTACACCCATGCGCCCGCGCCACCTCAGAAAATTGCTCAGCGCGAACTGCGCCACCTGCGCGAACTCGGCTTTAACATGCTTAAAGCGTGCCTGTGGGTTCCACCACGCCACTATCTGGCGCTTTGCGATCAGATGGGCATTGCGCTCTGGCTGGAGCTGCCTTTATGGCTGCCACAGATGGACGCGGCGCAGATCGAGCAGGTCAAATGTGAGTATGAGGCGATTGTGCGTCAGGTGCGTTCACACCCTTCGATTCTGATTTGGACGCTGGGCTGCGAGCTGTCGCAGCGGTTCCCACAGCACACGCTGGGCGAACTCTATGGATTGGTCAAACAGCTCACGGGCAGCCCGCTGGTGCGCGATAATAGTGGCGGTGGGGAGTGCTATGGTGGCGCGTTGAAAGAGTACGCCGATTTTGCCGATTATCACCTGTACACTGACCTGCCTTTTGTGCGTACAACTTTTCGCGCTTTTCTTGAACGCATCCGTCCCGCAGCCCCTTGGCTACAGGGTGAGTTCTGCGACCACGACACGCTGCGCGATTTCAAATCGCTGCGCCAGCAAGTGAAGCCGCGCTATCTCTGGTGGCTGGAATCTGACCCCGAAGTCAACCCACAAGGTGTGCGCTGGTTCTACGAGACACCATTTGTGGAAGAGCGTTTGCAGCAGCAGGGGCTGGACCGCTACCAGGCGAGGCTGGTACAAGGTTCGCGTCAGGAGCTACTTGTTCATCATAAGTTCACGCTGGAGCAGATGCGTTCGTTGCCCGGCACATCGGGCTATGTCGTGACGGGGCTGAAAGACACACCGATAGCCACCGCAGGACTGCTGGATGAGCGAAGCATGCCCAAAGTGCCCTCTCGCGCGTACAAAGTGTTCAACAGCGACACCGTGCTGCTGTTGGATTGGCATCGGCGGCGGGTGTGGCTGGCAGGTGGTGATCGCCCTGCAAATCCCGACCCGTTCAACCACTTCGGTGGGCAGACACTCTACCCCACGCTGGCGGTGTCTCATTTTGGGGCGCCTATACAGCAGGCGGAGCTGCGTTGGCGGCTGCGCAACCGAGAGACTCTCGACGCTGGCGAAGTGCAACCCGTGCAGCTTGGGGGCGGGCAGGTTGAAGCAATCGCTATGCTGGAGTTGCCAGCGCCGGCAGTGCGACGACCCCGCGAGCATGCACTGGAGGCGGAACTGTGGGCAGATGGTCGCCGCATCGCTGATAACAGGTGGCGGCTCTGGCTCTATCCGCGCCCCCATTGGCAAGAGGGACTCAGCAAGTGTGCCCTGTATGACCCTGACGGAAGCCTGATCGGTCTGCCTGCACTGGGGGAGGTGTTCCTGCCGCTTGCGAGGGGTCAAACGCCTGATTTACCACTTTTGCTCGCTACCCGCTGGGCGGACTGGATGCGCGATTATCTGCGTCATGGCGGGCATATTTTACTGATTCTCACCGACGGGGCGTCGCTTGTACAGGAACCGCTACCCTTCTGGCGCGAAGCGACACATCTGTTGGTGTCGCATCCGCTCTTTCGGCAGCTTGGCTTGCGCGGTTATGCCGATGAGCGGTTGTTTGCTTTTAGCACCGATCGCGCCCTGCATACGGAGCCATCACGCTTGGCGATTGATCCCGCTGCAGAGTGGCAATCGCTTTGGCGACGGGTGGACACACGCACAGGATGGGCAACGGACTATCTGGCGGAAGTGCGACTGGGCAATGGGCGAATGCTGCTTACAACCTTGCACTTCGCCGGACCACTGGGCGACCTGCCACTCAGTATGCAGTATCATCCAGCAGGGCAATACTGGCTCTATCAGATGTTGCGCTATCTGCGCCCCTCCAGATAGCGAAGGAACTCATCGGTCGCATCGCGTGCGCGCGGTGAATCGGACAGCCGATAATGTTTGAGCGCTGCCCATTCACGCGCCACCTGACGCAGAATATGCTTCGTTTGCTCCCGCATGTAGTGTTCGTGCTGTTGAATATTAGGGCGCAAATCTATACTTTGGATGGACACATTCATCGCGGGCAAAGTACGCTGGTGCGCCGGTGCCTGGTGTGTTTCATGGGGCGGTAGGTACAGCTTTAAATCGGGCTGCTGGCGCATTAACTGGTCAACCTCCTGCTCGACCTGATGGATGAATTCGCGGCGTCGGGACTGTAGGCGTACTTCGATCTCCTGTTCCACCCGTTGCAGGCGTGCTTGCAGTTGGGCATGCAGCTCCCGATCTTGTTGTTGCCAGCGGGCATCCAGCTCGTTCAGCTGCTGTTGCAGGGCTTTGAACCGTTCGGAATTGGGGGGCAGTTGCGCTTGTTCCGCCAACAGGGTGAAGCGTTGCCTGCCGTGCTTTTCGAAGGCGTCGCGCCACTCTGCCTGCCACTCCGCGCGAATGGCGTCCAAATCGTACTCGGCTTGTAGTTCGGCACACCAGCGTTGCTCCAGAGCAGGTAATGTTTCCATGCGGATTTGCAGTAGGCGTTCACGCACCGCTTCCCGCTGCTCGCGGATAGCAGTTTGTGCCTGCTCGCGTCGTCGGTTCAGCGTGTCCGGCGTGCTTGGCGTTTCTATTGGAGCGAGGTGCGCTCTTACTGGAGGCGTGTGGAGCGTAGTAGACGCAGATGCGGGTGGCGTGACAGAGATCGTGGGCAAGCGTGCCAGCACTTGCTCAAAATCGATGCGCACAGGCTCCACTCGCCGCGACTGACACGCCCCCAGCAGTAAGAGAAGTAAGCCCGCTACTTTTTGGCAGCGTTTAATCGCTTAATCACCTCGTCGGTCAGGTCGTTCTCACAATACAGCACCGCTTCCGTAGAGAACACCACCTGCACCTTTTTCTCTTTCGCCACCTGGGCAATCACCTCGCGAATGCGTTTTTGCACCTGCGCGCGTCGCGTCTCTGCCTGTTGGTTCAATTCCTGACCCCACTGCTGACCCAGCAGTTGCAGTGCTTCACGACTGCGTGCTTCCATCTGAGTGAATCGCTCCAGTGCCGCTTTCTCGGTCTCGGTTGGGTTTGCCTTTTGGCGCAGCGACTGCAGCTCATCAGCGCGTTGGCGTGCGGTGTTTTTAAGCTCATCGACGCGCTTTTTCTGCTGGTCGTTCAAGTTCGGTTGCAGAAGCAGATTCGCCAGTTCTTGCCGCTCCTCATCCGTGAGGATCAGGCTCTCTTGCAAGCTCTGAAAGGCTTGCTGATAGCGTTGTTGAAGGGTTTGTAGCTCGCGCAGGCTCTCTTGGGTGAGTTGCACTTCGTTAATGATGCGCTCGTAGTCGACCACGCCAAAGGTTTGAGCCTGTGCGACCGCAAAAAGCGTGGCGATTGCCAGAATCCCTGTAAATGTCCGCATTTTCTTGACCTCCCTGTAGCCGTAGTATACCTGACTTAGAACACCTGTCCGACGCTGAAGTGGGTGCGCCCACCGTCTTTGCCGATGCCGTAATCGATGCGCAGTGGTCCCAGCGGGGTGCTTACGCGAACACCCACGCCGAAGCCAACCTGCGGTTTGAAGCTGTTGCTTTGGGTGAAGTTGTTCACGGTGGGGTAGCCGCCCCAGGCATGTCCGATATCGACGAACAGCACTGCCGTGAACGCCTTCTCGACGGGGATTCGGTACTCGAAGCTGAGCAGCGCCGCCTGTTTGCCCCAGAATCGGTCCTCCTGATAGCCGCGCAGGGTCTCCGCGCCGCCGATGAACATCTGCTCAAAGAAGGGGATGTTGCCCGTGACGACGCCGTAGTAGGCGCGGATAGCGAACACATGGCGACGGTCATTCGGGGTGGTGCGTCGCCCTTGCGGGCTGTAGTAGAAGCGATAATCCAGCGAGGCGCGTAGAAAGTTCGAACGCCCCAACCGCACCACGCCCGAATCGAGAAACTGCCGCTCCGCGCTGCGAATGTTGGTGATGCCCGGTTCGAGCGTCAGCGCAATATATTGCCCCATAGCGGGGTCCAGGTCAAAATCGCGCGTGTTATAAATCCCTTTGAGGGTGAAGCTGGTCAGCGAGCCATCCTGACGGATAAAGCCGCCACTCTCGTCGGTCGCCACACGATTCGTGTTGACATCTTCTGTGCGAAAGCCCAAGATGGCGTTAAAAAAGTCGCCATAGGGTCGCCCCACCGAAAGGGTGATCCCGCGACGACGCTCATCGTATCGCTCTTCCAGATTCGGATCTACCGTGCCGCCAAAGAAGTTCGAGGTGAAGCGATAGACGAGCTTATTATAGAGCGAGAGGGAGAGGCTGGTGTGGTGCTTGTCGAGATAAGGCTCGGTGAAGAGCAGCTCGATGCTGTTGCCGTTGCGTCCGCCGGTGCTCTGGAAGTTCACCCCGACGGTTTGACCGCGTCCGCGGAAGTTGGTCTCGTATATCTCTGCCAGTCCGATGATGCGCTGACGCGGGTCGATGGCAAAGCCCACATTCAGCCGTCCCGTCGGTCGCTCCTTGACCCGCAGCGTGATGTTCAGCACGCCTGGATCGCCCGGTTCCTCCTCGGGGGTAATCTGCTCGAAATAGCCTAAGTTATACAGGCGGTTCAGGTCGCGTTGCCAGCGGGGCAGATAGAAGATGTCGCCCGGTTTGGTGCGTAGCTCGCGCAGAATGACAGGGGTGCGAGTTTTCGTGTTGCCTTCCACTTTAATCTGCCCGACACGCAGTTCCACAAGCTTGATATTGAGCACGCCGGTTTCGTAGTCAGGTGGACGATACTCTTCGATCAATGCGACATAGCCTGCCTTGAGATAAGCCTCCTGCAAGGTGTTGGTGTCGGAGCGAGCGAAGTTGAGGTTGAACACATTGCCGGGCTTATTGCGCAACACCTGGATCAGCTGCTCGGTCGTCAGCACGGTATTGCCCGTGATGTTCACCGCTTTGATGAGCGGGTTCTCGACCACATCGAATATCACGCGCACACCCGTCTCGCTCTGTTCGACGCTGGGGCGCACTTCCGCGAACAGTCCCATCGCCTCCAAGGCTTGGCGGTCGCGTTCCAGTGCCGCTTCGCTATAGGTTTCGCCTTGTTTCAGGCGTATGGCGGCAAGCACCGCCACCTCCGCCACATTGCGTAAGCCGCGAATCGTCACCGATTCGACACGCCGCGTCTGCGCCATCGCGGCGCCCAGCATTGTTGCCAGCAATAGAGTTGCTCCCACGCATCGCCATAAACTGCTCATTCTGATCCCTCCTGACTGATATAGGGTGCGAGCCGAACGCGAAGCCAGTTGCGCGCGCGTGCCAGTCGGCTGCGCACCGCCTCTAAGGTGATGCCCAGTACCTCCGCAATCTCTTCATACGAGAGTTCCTCATACTCGCGCAGCAGGATAATCTCACGGTAGTCAGGTGGCATCTGCCGAATCAACTCGCGCACCCGCTCGGTGAGTTCCTGCTGGAGCAAGTATTGCTCAGGGGAGGGTGTGGGGTCAACGGGTTCCCACCCAGTTGGCTCGCCCCACTCGTCTGTTTCCAGCGACGCCATATCGATCTCGCGTCGCCGAATGCGGTTGCGCTTCTCCATGTGGTCATGCGCCAGATTGACCGCGATGCGATACAACCATGTATAGGGTTGTGCCTCGCCGCGGAAGCGGTCGAAGGCGCGGAAGGCGCGGTAAAAAGTCTCCTGAGTCAGGTCGGCGGCGTCCTCCGGGTCGTTGACCATCCGCAGGAGCAGGTTGTAGATGCGCCGTTCATAAGCTGTCACCAGCGCCTCGAACTCCGCCGCATCGTCATCCATCCAGCGCACGCTTAACCACGCTTCCTGCCACACCTGTTATTAAGACTCGCTGATGCCCTATCCGTTTCGGGATTTAGTTTACCTGATAAGCCGTTCGACAGGCTCTTCGTCGAAAGCCGAACGGTCATCGCGTAGCCGCCATGAGCGCAGCTCACTTGGCTCGCCTTTCGGTACCGATACAATCACATAACTGTACCATGGCAGGGCGTGCCGGCGATCGTACTCGGAGGGGATGGCAGGATGGTCGGGATGGGAGTGATAGAAGCCGAGCAGCAACAACCCCTCTCGGTGGGCGCGTCGCTCCGCCATCAACACCTGTTGGGGACTGATAAAGAAGCGTCGCTCGCGCTCGTCCATCCGTTCGTTGGCTAAGCGCAGTACATACTCAACGGTGCGATGTCCGCCTGTTTCTGTGCCGAGCAGTGCGCCGCAGCACTCATAGGGGTACTCCGCACGGGCATGCGCCCGGATTTCATGTTCGGCTTGGGCAGAGAGGCGCAACGCCATCAGAACGGCTCCTCCTCCCAAAATCGCTCCGACAGATACTTGTCTGCGCTGTCGGGCAGAATCGTCACGATGACCGCGTGTGGTGTTCCGATACTTGCTGCCAAGATTTGCTCCGCCAATCGGAGGCAAGCCGCGACCGCTGCGCCCGCCGAGATACCGACCAGCAGCCCCTCTTCCTGGGCGAGTCGCCTGACCATCCGGTACGCCTCTTCCGTGCTGATGTGCAGATCCCTGTCGGCAAGCGTCGGGTCATAGATACCGGGCACAATCGCCGTCTCCAAATGCTTCAACCCTTCCAGCCCGTGCAGGGGCGAATCGGGCTGGAACGAGACGAGCTGAATAGCGGGGTTGTATTCACGTAAGCGGCGCCCTGTGCCAACAAAGGTGCCCGTCGTACCCAACCCCGCCACAAAGTGAGTGATGCGCCCCTCGGTCTGTTGCCAGATTTCGACGCCGGTCGTCTCGTAGTGGGCTTGCCAGTTGGCAGGGTTGTTATACTGGTCGGCATAGTAATAAAGGTCAGGACGCTCGGCATAGAGTTGACGCGCCATGCGAATAGCACCATCGGAGCTTTCCAAGGGGTCGGTGTAAATCACTTCCGCGCCGTAGGCTCGTAGAATGCGTTTGCGCTCGAGGCTGACATTAGCAGGCACACACAGCGTGACACCGAAGCCCAACGCCGCGCCAATCATCGCATAGGCGATGCCCGTGTTGCCCGAAGTGGCGTCCAGCAGTCGCTTACCTCGGTGCAGCTCACCACGCTCAATCGCTGTGCGGATAATGTTCCAAGCCGGGCGATCCTTCACCGAGCCACCCGGATTGAACCATTCCGCTTTGCCGTAGATTTCGATGCTGTCGGGCAGGTGCGCCGTCACGCGCCGCAAACGAATGAGCGGCGTATAGCCAATTAACTCGACAATCTCCGCCGCTTGCTGCAACTCATGCGGCAGCCTCATATAGCATGGATAACCCATCGCTTAGCCACGCTAAGTATACCATGCGCCTTTTTGACATTCGGTCATCCACGCGATTAGCTTGGGGTATAATAGCATATGCTCCCGTGAAGGCAACCCCTTAGGGGGTTGCCTGTTCGATTCGGGGGCATGAAACTATCTCGGAGGAGGTATGACACAACCAATGGGCTACTTAGGTCGTAAGGGCTTTACGCTGATCGAGCTGCTGGTCGTGATTGCGATTATTGCAATCCTGGCAGCGATTCTGTTCCCTGTCTTTGCGCAGGCACGGGAAAAGGCGCGTCAGACGCAGTGCACCAGCAATATGAAACAGATTGCGACAGGTGTGCTGATGTACGCGCAGGACTACGACGAGCGCATGCCGATGAGTGCGTACTTCGGGCGTGATGCGTCCAATCAAGTGGCGTTGATTACCGTGTACGATGCCATTGCCCCTTACCTGAAGAACACCGATATCTTTATCTGCCCCAGCTATCGTCCCGGCATCGATTGGCAGGCACGGCTGGCGGCGATCGGGGTTCGATATGGAGGCACTTTCCGCTACACCGGCTACGCACCTAACCTGGGGCTGTTCGGTGAGAACTTCTGCGGCACCGCCCTCAACCGCTACACGCCGGTTACGGCATTAGCAGCGATTGAAGCACCTGTCGATACGATTATGCTGTTCGATGGGTATGTCAAAAGTCTGCAGCAGACCCTGCCCTTCAGCCTGTTTCTGGGCTATGCACGCCACAGTGAGGGTCTGGTAATCAACTTCGCAGACGGGCACGCAAAGTGGTTCCGCTATGCAGCGGTGAACGACATCGCAAAGCAGTACCCAACTCCGTCTGGGGCACGCAGTCGCACCTACTACAGCTGGCGCACTGAAATTCCGCTGGTCGCCAACGAATCGGGACTGGAAAGCATCGCCTCCACACCGGCGCAGCCCTATAACGACCTGCACGGTGTGCCAGGCACTGCCATCACCGATTCAGAAGACTATCCCTGCCAGTAAGTAAGCAGGTACCGCTCTCTCAACCCTCTCCTCTTTAGAGGAGAGGGTCTAACGAGGGCGGAGCCAGTCTGCTCCCCAAAGCCGGTATCATGCGGCTATGCCGTTTGAACGCGCTATCCTGATGGTGTTGGATGGATGCGGTGTGGGAGCTGCTCCCGACGCTGCCGAGTATGGCGATACGGGCGAAAACACACCGAACACGCTGGGGCATCTGGCGGAAGCAGTGGGTGGGCTGAACCTGCCCACGCTCCAATCGCTGGGGTTAGGCAACCTTCTTCCGATACGCGGTGTGCCTCCTGTGCCTCAACCCAAAGCGTATTATGGCAGGGTGCAGCCCTATTCCAAGGGCAAGGATTCCGTCACAGGGCACTGGGAGATGATGGGCATCCTTACCGAGCAGCCTTTTCCCACCTATCCCAACGGCTTCCCACCCGAGCTGATCGCCGAATTTGAACGGCGCATCGGACGCAAAACGCTGGGCAACTATCCCGCTTCTGGCACGGAGATCATCAAACAGCTGGGCGAAGAGCATCTGCGCACGGGCTATCCCATCGTCTACACCAGCGCGGACAGCGTGTTCCAGATTGCAGCGCACGAAGCGGTTATCCCTGTGGAAGAGCTTTACCAGATGTGCGAGATCGCTCGCGAGTTGCTGCAGCCACCCCACCATGTCCAGCGCGTGATTGCACGTCCCTTCGAAGGTAGGGACGCCAGCACCTTCCGTCGCACTTCGAGGCGGCGTGATTTCCCGCTGTCACCCCCACCCAATCTCCTCGACAAACTGGCGGAGCGCGGGATCAGTGTGTACGGGGTCGGTGTGGTGCCGGAGATTTTTACTTATCGTGGCTTCAAATATGCCGAGCGCACACAAAGCAACACCGAGCATTTTCAGGCAGTGCTACGCGCCCTACAGAGCGACTGCCTCTTTATCTTTGCCAACTTTGAGGACTTCGACATGCTCTATGGGCATCGCAACGACCCAGCCGGCTTTGCACAAGCGCTCGTGGAGTTCGACGCGATGCTTGCCACTCTTCTCGATCACCTCTTGCCTACCGATTTACTCATTCTGACTGCTGATCACGGCAACGATCCCACCACCCCCAGCACGGACCATTCGCGCGAGTATCTGCCGTTGCTGCTTTACGCGCCCGCTTTGGCTGTGGGACAGTCGGTGGGCGTGCGCCATTCGCTGGCAGATGTGGGTGCAACCATTGGCGCGCTTTGGGAGATCCCTGTGCAAGCCGGGATTCCAATCCCGCTGACCTAACTTCCATGTGGGCAGACACAGGGGTCTGCCCCTACTGTTTTTGGGCAGACACAGGGGTCTGCCCCTACTGTTTTTGGGCAGACACAGGGGTCTGCCCCTACACATTGGGGGCGTTTTACGAAGAAACGGCTTTGAACCGTTTTGCAGGCAGCTTTTCGATGCTGACTCGGAAAGGCGAGCATCAGCGAGTCTTCTCCACCTCCTGAATCTCGAAGCACTCGATGCGGTCACCTTCCTGATAGTCGGTGAAGCCCTCTAAAGTAAGCCCGCACTCATAGCCTGCGGCGATTTCGCGCACATCCTCCTTCAGGTGGCGTAGGCTGGCGATGCGACTTTCATGAATCACCTGATTGCCACGCCACAGGCGTGCGGGTCGTCCACGATAGATTTTGCCGTCCAGCACATAGCACCCTGCCACGGTGATGCCGCGCGAAAGTTTGAACACGGCGCGCACTTCGGCAGTGCCTAAATGCACTTCGCGACGCTCCGGCTCCAGCAGTCCCTTGAGCGCTTTTTGCACTTCGTCCAGCAGTTCGTAGATGATGCGATAGGTGCGCACATCCACATGGTGCGTTTTCGCTTGTTGCTGAGCGCCGCTTTCCACTTTCACATTGAAACCCAGCACGATGGCTTCCGCTGCGATTGCCAAGTCGATGTCGGTTTCGGTGATGTTGCCCACATTGGCACTGATGATTTTGATATCGACGCCTGGTGGCTTCTCCAGTTTGAGCAGTGCGTCGCGAATGGCTTCCACCGAACCGTAGGTATCCGCTTTGAGAATGATATTGAGTGATTTGATTTCGCCTCTTTGCAGCTGTTTGAACAGTTCCTGCAGGCTGGGTCGCCTGCCAATCTGTCCGAGTTTCTGCTCGCGTTCGGCTTCCTGGCGTTGGGTAGCGATTTCGCGGGCGAGTGTTTCGCTTTCCACCCGTTCTGCCGGGTCGCCTGCCACGGGCACCTCGTTCAGCCCCATCACTTCGACAGGCGTGGCGGGTGTGGCGCGCTCGACCGCTTTGCCCGTGTGGTCGAACATCGCACGCACTCTGCCCCATGTCTTGCCGACGACCAGCACATCGCCACGGCGCAGCGTGCCCTGCTGTACAAGGATTGTAGCCACAGGACCGCGCCCTTTGTCCAGCTTCGCTTCGATGACGGTGCCCTGGAACGGGGCGTTTGGGTCGGCTTTAAGCTCCATCAGTTCGGCGGTCAGCAAAATTGTTTCCAGCAACTCGTCCACGCCCTGTCCCGTTATGGCAGACACAAGCACCACCTCAGTGTCTCCACCCCATTTGGTAGGGATCAGTCCATGCTCAGTCAACTGCTGCATAACGCGGTCGGGGTTGGCTTCAGGCTTATCGATTTTATTGATGGCGACGATAATGGGCACATTGGCATTTTTGGCGTGATCGATCGCTTCAATCGTTTGGGGCATCACGCCGTCATCAGCAGCGACGACCAGCACCACGATATCGGTCACTTGCGCGCCGCGAGCGCGCATGGCGGTGAACGCTTCGTGTCCGGGGGTGTCTAAGAAAGTGATGAGTTTACCTTGATATTCTGCTTGATATGCGCCGATGTGTTGAGTGATGCCACCATATTCGCGCTCGGCAACGCGCGTCTTGCGGATATAGTCCAGCAGCGAGGTCTTCCCGTGATCTACATGTCCCATGATGGTCACCACGGGGGGGCGCAGTTGAGTGCCGATGGGGGTAATAGGTTGCACCAGGGCAGGCTCTGGCTCCTCCCAACGCACCTTCAGCCCGAAATCGGCAACGACCTGTTCGATGGTCTCTTTATCCAGTTTCTGATGGGGTGCGACCAATTGCTTGTAGCGCACCAACAGATGTCGCTGGATCTCGGTTGGGTCGCGTTCCATCACTTGTGCCAGTTCGCGCACCGTCATTTCGGGCGGCAGCAGCAGCGTGCGCAGCTCCTCCGACATTTCCCGCGCCATCTCTTTGATGGTCTGAGCGGTGTCGGGGTCCAGTCCGCGCCGTGCCTCCTCGTCAGAGATGCCCAATTCCGTCAAAATCTGCTGCAAGCGCCCCGTGGGCACCTCCAGCTCCTTCGCGATGTCCCGTACACTGATTTTCGTTTTCGCCATCGGCTCTCAACCCCTCATTCCAAGAGTATACCCGACAGGGTACAATACGGATGGAGATGGCGGCACGGGTGGGTTTGATGACCGTCGAACTATATATTGGCGGCTGCCGCTCGCTGAAGGAGAAGCGACAGGTGCTGCATAGCTTGATGACCCGCCTGCGCAACGAGTTCAACTTAGCGATTGCGGAGGTGGACCACCATGACAAGCATCAGCGCGCCTGCCTCGCGATTGCCTGCGTCGGCAACCGTACCGAGCATGTGAACCGCATGCTGGACATCGTGCTGGAACGCCTTGCCGTTGAAACTCGTATCTCTCTGATAGAGAGCCAAATCGAACTGCTATAAACACAGGAGGACGCCAATGGGCGGACGATTGGAACGGTTGGAATCGTTGTTGACGGAGGAGATCAGCCAGGTCTTACTGCGCGATCTGCAGGATGAACATCGCGGGCTGGCGACCATTACGGGCGTTAAGATCGCGCGCGACCTCTCCCATGCAACGGTCTATGTGAGCATCTTAGGGGATGAAGCGCACCGACGCCATGTGATTGAAGCACTGCAACGCTCAGCAGGGTATATCAAGGGATTACTGAGCAAGCGACTGCATCTGAAGCGCATCCCACGGCTGCAATTTGTCGATGACCCCTCGTTGCGCCAGGCGGACCGCATCAGCCGCTTGCTGAAGGACGGGTGATGCGATTTCACTGACGGCTGTTGCGCTGGCTGCGCAGACAAATTTGCCGTGCATGCACCTTCTGGGGCAGGGTAGGAAATTCCGCCCATGCCGATGCGGGATTTCCAAGTTGGTTGTCGAATTTTTGAAGTGGGAGGTGCGCAATGAGTTTACTGGCATGGGCGGTGGCAGCCATCTGCTTTGCAGGCGGTTTCGGTGCTGCGTTGATGGCGCGGCGGCAGGTGGGCGTGCCAACCTTTGCACTACCCGCCGTATGGCTGATTAGTGTGCTGGCATTCGGGTTAACGCTGCCTGTGGAGCCTGCTCCCATCTTCCATCAAGGCGGTGCAGCGGGGTGGGGCTTACTGCTTAGCTCCGGCTTATGGTTAATGGGCGCGTTTGTCGCAACGCGCACACCGTTCAACGGGTGGGGTGCGACGCTGCCGAGCGCAGCACCGATGTTGGCACTGGCTTTTGCACGCGATGACCCTTCCGCCGCACTCATCGGCATGACCATCGCGACGGTGCTGGTCTGGATTTTGTTGCGACAAATCTGGCCGTCGCTTGCGGGCATCGCGTTGAGTGTTCTAACGCTTTGCTTTGCGACGGGGCTTGCCTACTACGCCGATGCGCCCCGTTGGTACAGTGTCTGTGTGGCAGGTGCGGGACTTGCCGCGCTCTGGGTGGTGGCGTGGCTGGCTCGAAGGGCGCCTCTGTCTTGGTGGCTCGCGCACGCCCTCTTGTTTGGCGCGTTCACCCTGACTGCGTTGGGCTATCATTTGTCGGGCGTGGAGGGGCGCTGGCTTCATTTGGTGCTGATGGCACTGATCGCCACGACACTTGCGCGTGGTTTCGCAAATGCAGGTGAGTGGAGCCGCTACGCCCTGCTTGTCTGGGTTGCCCTGTTCACCAGCGTGTTTACCCTGCAAAAGGGGTTCGGGTTGGCAATAGTCGCGCTCATGGTCAGCCTCTATGCGATGGTCATGGCGCACACGCGCTGGGTGCAGACCGCGCCGTCGGAGCGTGCGCTTTACACGGTGGGCGCAGTGCTCCTGGCGTTTTTGAGCGCGTTTCGGTTGTTCGTGTTGAGCTATCCGCTGACCCCGCCCCGCGCCGACCTCTACATGCACTACACGCTGGTTGGCTTCCTGCTGGCGTTGGTAGGGTTGGGTGTGCTTGCGCTCTGGCAGCGACAAGGGGGTGCGGCATCGCTTGGACGCACGCTCGTTGCGGGTTTCTGGGCAGCGGGATTGCCGCTGCTACTTGGCGCGCTGTTTGCGGAGCGGGCTACAGCAGGCTGGTTGGCAGGCGCGCTGGCGGCTGCCCTCAGTGCGTATCTCTACGCTCCCCTGCCCACACGCCCTACGGAGGAGCAGGAGGATGCCTCCATGGCGCCCTTACTCTATCCGCTCGCCTTTGCGGGGGTGGTGACGGCACTGTGGCTGACGGCTACGGTCGCACCCTATGCTGAACTGACACGCTTGACACGCCTTTATATGGTGCTGGGGGCAGCTGGGTTGCTCGTGCTGAGCCTCCTGCTCGCCTTCTGGTTGGATCGAAAAGCATTCATGAGAGCAAGTCAAGCGATTGCTTCGGATGA
This sequence comes from bacterium HR15, assembly GCA_002898555.1. Classification (GTDB taxonomy): domain Bacteria; phylum Armatimonadota; class Fimbriimonadia; order Fimbriimonadales; family GBS-DC; genus HRBIN15. Next base: position 21,521 of record BEHR01000029.1, on the reverse strand, counting down.
ATGAGTCGACCCGACAAGCTGCTGCTGGCAAGTATGCTGATGCTGGGCGCGTTGCTCTACGCGCCTCATCTCCCCGCACCCTTCGTTGCGGATGACCATTTCATTTTCTGGCGTCTGCGCGAGGGGGGCATGTTCGGCTTCGCGACCCGGCCGCCCACAGGCTTTTATCGCCCGCTTATTTCGCTACATTACTATCTGGATTACGCCTTATGGGGGATACAGCCGTTTTGGTCGCATCTGGTTGATGTGGGATGGCATTTGCTTTGCGCATGGCTGGTTGCCCAGTTCGGCTGGATCTGGCAGCGAGACAGCGGGAAGTCGCCACAGCAAGCGGCGCGTACTGCCCTGCTAACGATGGCGTTCTTTCTGGTGCTCCCTGCGCATGGGGAGGCGGTTGCCTGGTTTGCGGCACGCGCGGATATGGTCGCTACTGCTGCGGCGCTCGCCTGCCTTCTGCTGTTGCGGGCAAGTGTGCGGACAGGACGCACGGTCTATGAGGGGCTTGCGCTGCTCTGCTTTGCAGCAGGTTTGCTCGCGAAGGAATCGTTGCTCTCCTTCCCGTGGATAGTGTGGCTATGGTTGCGGTGGCTGGGCGCGGCGCATGCAGGATGGCGCACTATGCCTTATTGGATTGTGCTGGGCATATTCTGGTGGTTGCGGTCTCAGGTGGTTGGTGGGCTGGGCGCATACCCTGCGGCTTGGGAAGTCCTGCGCCAACCTTGGTGGCTAAGTGTCCATCTTATGGTTTATCTTTTCCAGTTGCCGATGCCCACAATTCTATTTGGGCTTGGACGCGATGGGCTGGACACGCTATTATGGCTTGGCTGGGCAGCAGGAGGTCTCCTGCTGGCGTGGGGGCTGCGAGGTTCCGCCGACCCATCCGCCCCCCAAAGGAACGCATCAGTTTTCTTGCCCGGGTTCGCGCTGATTGCGCTGTTGCCTGTGTTATTGTTCAAGCCGTCGCCGTGGCACTTTCTGAACAGTCGTTATAGTTATTTGGCATCGGCATGGCTGACAGTGTGGCTCGCAAGCATCGTAGTATCTCGCTGGGAGCAGGCGCGCGCGGTTCGATGGGGCGTCCTGGTGCTGGTGCTTGCTTATGCAGCGGGCACTGCGCGACAGGCAACGGCGTGGGCGGTGGCAGGGACTATTGTGCGTAGCACGCTACAGTCGCTCCAAAATCTGCCTACTGACCGCCCTGTTATGCTGATTGGTGTGCCCGATCACTATCGTGGGGCATACATCTGGCGTGCAGGGCTGTATGAAGCAATTGGGCTTCTGCTACCGGAGCGAAACCGCTTGCCTGTGTATGCGCTGAGCCGATTCACTATGCGTCTCAAGCAAAACACGGAGGTGATTTACACGGCGGGCGAGGCACGCCTCACAAGTGCCGAAGACATCTTCTTGCCACCTGAAGGCTTGGTGTTGCCGCCCGATAGCGCAGGCAGGTGGCACATCCAGCCCCATCGCGTGTGGATTAATCCCGACTGGGCGCAAGGCTACCTGCTGCTGCGCTATCAGGACGGGCGATTCATACCTGCGCGTTGAACCCTCTTCCGGCTTAGCCTCCCGTGCCGAAATTGAACAGTACGGTCAACAGGTCGGCGTCATCCACAATGCCGTCACCGTTCACATCCGTGTCGGGATCGCTGCTGCCAAAAGCAAACAGCACCGTTAGCAGGTCCGCATCGTCCACGATGCAGTCCTCATTCACATTCCCCAGCGACTTGGGCACGCCGCCACCGTAGCCAATCCAGTCCATGTTGAAGATGCGGGCGTTAATCAGGAAGGTGTCCTGCGGGACGCAGAAAAGATAGCCCTGCGCGCGCAAGTAGTTATAGGTATCGCCCCCGTTGGGAACGACCTGCAGGGTGGCATAATGTGGCAGCAGTCCCAGGTGATCAGGTTGGCAGGCGATGCGCATAACGGCTCCTTGCAGCGAGCCTTCCACATGGGTAACTAACACATTGACCGTGGCTCCGAGGTTCACTTGAATACACTCATTTGGGTCGAGCGCACCAGTCCAGCGCACAATCGCCGTTATGCCGTCGTCCGAAAGCACCGTCGCGATCAAGGGCACTTGATAGTTCAGCCCGACATCAGGCAGTAGCTGTGCCAAGTCGAGCAGCACATCGAGGGCAACGCCGTCATTGTTCAGGTCCTGGAATCCGAACATGACTGGATCGCCTGCACTAAGAGTGCCCGATTGAGAGATGGCGCCAGTGATTTCGTAGTTGCCGCTGAGAAACCGCCAGCTGATACTCCCGCCGCGTTCCATTGCGTCTGCAATTTGCGCCGTTGCGATACTGATACTCATCAGCCCGGCGAACACAATGCCTGCAAATGCTCCGTTTCTCATCGCTCATCTCCTCCTCGTCGATGGAATAGCGCCTGTTCGGCAAGCTTATTTTACCCCAATTTGCTCTCTTGGCGTGATGCCTTGTCTTTTGTCTGACGATTTAGTCGATAGCAGCCCTGCTGCTTGTAGGAGCGCGTCTCGTTCGGAAGGGGTTAGCTCGCGCCATGTGCCCGGGGGCAGATTCTTTGGCAAGTGTAGTGGCCCAAAGGCGATGCGCACCAGTCGTTGCACAGGATGCCCCACAGCGGCACACATACGTTTGACCTGTCGCTTGCGTCCCTCGTGCAGGGTGATTTCCAGCAGGCTCTGGTGACCTTGCCGTTTGATCAAGCGCACTTGAGCAGGGGCAGTTTGACCCTCTTCCAGCAGCACACCCTCACGCAACTGGCGCAGCGCGTCCTTGCCGGGCACGCCCCGTACCCAGACCCGATAGGTTTTGGCGACCTTATAACGCGGGTGCAGCAGCCGATTTGCCAGCTCGCCGTCGTTGGTCAAAAGCAGCAAGCCTTCTGCGTCGGCGTCCAATCGCCCCACGGGAAAGACTGGTGTCTTCAAGCCCTTGAGTAATTCCATCACGGTGTGTGGTGCGTGGGGGTCTTTGCGTGTGGTGACATAGCCAGGCGGTTTGTGAAGCAGGATATAGACGGGTGGTGGTGGCGGGTTCAGGGGCTTGCCGTCGACGGTGATCGAATCCCGTTCGGCATCGATGCACATGCCCAGCGTGGCGCGTTGTCCATTCACCTGAACGCGCCCCTGACGGATCAGCTGCTCACACGCGCGGCGTGAGCCAACGCCACATCGTGCCAGCCACTTCTGAAGACGAATGGATGCCATTTAAAAAACGCTGGCTCCTGGGGCAGGATTCGAACCTGCAACCTGGTGGTTAACAGCCACCCGCTCTACCATTGAGCTACCCAGGAACCTGCTCCTATTATACCACATCGCGGGGGCGTTTGTCAAGGGGGTGGGGAGGGTGTTCGAAAAATCCACCAAGCATTTGGAGGGCGAGCCTCCCGGCGTGTAGGAGCAGACCTGCGTGCAAAATTTTCTTTTCCGGGGTACCCCAAAATTTTTTCTCTGGGGTACCCGTCTGGGTCAGAGAAAAAATTTTGCTGCTGGGTCGGAAAAGAAAATTTTGTCTGCTCCCCAAAACCTATGCCCATATTCTTTAACGGCTCGGCGGGAGCCTCGCCCTCCAGCGAGCCGCGTGAATTTTCGAACACCCTCCATACCCCTTGACAAAGCCGTCTGACCCATGGTATAATCTTGAACCGATGGTCATTTATGACCATCGGTTGAGGAGGAATCAATAAAATCAAGTCTTGACTTGCAAAGAGTGAATAAAATCGGCGTAAGGACTTGACAAAATGGAGATTCGTTGGGTACTATTCGAGCAATAGCGGGCACACGCAGAGCGTGGAGAACAAAAAATGGGACCGAATGTTAGACAGAGCCATCGAACGGGGCGGCGGGAACGGCGCAAAGAGGAAACCCGCCAGCGTATTATTACCGCTGCGCTCGAACTGATGAAGGATAAGCCCTTTGATCAAATCACGGTCGAGGAGATTGCTGAGCGTGCAGATGTCGCTAAGGGCACCTTCTTTCTCTACTTCCACACCAAGGAGCAGCTGCTGCATGCATATATGGAGGAAATGATCGAGGATGTGTACGAGTTTCTGGAGCAGTTGCACCCCGAAACCGCTGAGAGCCAGTGGGAAGTGCTGCGGCAGGTGATGCTCTATATTGCCAGTCGGGACGGGTTGTCGCTTGCGCTCACACGCTCCATTATGGTCGCCTGTTGCCAGAGCGCGGAGTTGCGCCAGCGCATGATGGAGCTGGTGCAGGAGGCAACTCAGCATGCGCTGATGGGCTTTATTGCGGGTCAGCAGAAGGGCGAATTTCGGCGTGATGTCAGTCCCGAAACGCTGGCACACTATGCCGTTCGCCTCTATCGCCTTTGCCTGATGGAATGGATGATGGAGAAAGAGGACGCGCCCCTAACGGAACTGGTGGAGCGCACGCTGGCATTTTTCAAGCCTGCATTTGTGGCACAGGAGGTGGAACGATGAGCCGAAATACACGATTCGCTGCTCGCTACGCACTACACGCAGGTCGCCACTTGCTGCTCACTCTGCTGATGTGTCTGGCGACAGCCTTTTACGCTCAGACGGACTCGGTACAGCCGCTGACTCTGGAGGAGGCGATTCGGATGGCTCTCAAAGGCAATCGTGCCCTCCAGATAGCCCAACGCACACTGGAAAAAGCACGCGAGCGAGTCAGCGAAGCGCGTGGTGCAGGCAACTTGCAAATTCAAAGCTCGTCTACTTACACGCGCTTCGATCGGGTTGCCACAGCGCGCTTCGGACCACAGGAGGTGCGCCTCGGCAACATCGAGAATCGCGTGGCAGTGCTGACCCTCACGCAGCCTGTCGACATCAGCGGCATCATCCGAACGGGTGTCCGCGCCGCCTCGCTGGGCTATGAGCTGACCCTGCTCGATTATGAGCGAACGCGCAACGAGCTGATCCTGCAGGTAACGAACGCTTATCAGAATGTGGCGCGTGCCGAGTCGTTCGTGCGTGTGGCGGAGGAGGCGCTCAAAAACGCGCAGGAGCGGCTGCGCATCACCCGCACCCAGGTGGACACGGGCGTTGCCTCGCGATTCGATCTATTGCGTGCCGAAACCCAGGTCGCTCAGAACGAGCAGGCATTGCTGAACGCTCGCAATCAGGTGGAGATCGCGAAAGCGGCGCTGAACAACCTGCTGGGACGCGACCTGAACGCGCCCGTGCAGGTAGTGCTGCCCGATAGCTTGCCCGCGATGGAACAGGAACTGGATGCGCTGATCCATGAGGCCTATGCGCGCCGCCCTGAGCTGCGCGCCGCCGAACGCAATCGGGAGCTGGCGCGAGTCAACATCGACAGCGCCCGACGCGGCAACCTGCCCACTCTCGCCCTCAATGGGCAATGGAACTTCAACCTGAACACCTCTGTGTTCAATCCGCGCCGGCAGACCTTCACCGCGACGGCAATTCTCTCATTCCCTGTGTTTGATGGAGGCATCACGCGGGCGCGGGTGGAGCAGGCACGCGAGGACCTGCAAATCGCCGAGATTAACCTGCAACAAGTGAAGGAGGGCATCGCGTTGGAAGTGCGTACCGCCTACCTCAACCTGAAGGATGCCCAGAAACGGCTGGAAGTTGCCCGTAAAGGGTTGGAACAGGCAACGGAAGCGTTGCGCCTGGCACGCATCCGCTATGAGGCAGGCGTCTCGCCCCAGCTCGAAATCAGCGACGCGGAACTTGCCTACACCCAGGCACAAACGAACTTGATCAACGCCCAGTTTGACTATTTGAACGCCTATGCCGCCTTGCAGAAAGCCGTCGGCACAATAGGGGAACGCTATGCAGCCCTGTTTTAGGTCACATTCTCCGCACCTGTCGAATGAAAATTCAGATTTGATCGGAATCGAGGAGGTAATCCCATGCAGAAGCCAACGGGAATATGGATTGGGTTGGGGCTAATGCTTATGCTAAGCGCGTGCCGTGGTGGCGCACCTGCCTCCCGCGCCACTGCCAATGAGACCCCTGCCGTCGCAGTCGCCGTTGCCACCGTCCAAACGGGCGACCTGAGCGACGAAATCGAGGTCACAGGCGACCTAACCAGCTATGCCGACACCCTGGTCGCTGCCAAGCTGGGAGACAAAGTGGTCGAAGTGCGCGTGCGTGAGGGTGACCGCGTGCGCAAAGGGCAGGTGATTGCTGTTCAGGATCAGTCCGACCTGCGTATTCAATTGCAGCAAGCGGAAGCAGCCGTGCGTGTTGCGGAGGCGAACCTGAAACAGGCGGAGGTCGCTGCCAAGGTCCAGCCCGCGCAGACCGACGCGCAGATTCAATCGGCACGCGCCGCGCTCTTGGCAGCGCAAGCACGGCTCCGCGCCCTCCAAACGGGCGCACGACCCCAAGAACGCCAGCAAGCGGAACAGCAGGTCGCAGCCGCACGCGCGAACTACGAACTGGCAAAGGCGAACTTCGAACGCGCAAAGCAGCTTTATGAGCAGGGCGCAATTCCCAAGCAGCAGTATGACGCGCAAAAAACCGCTTACGAATCCGCCCAGGCTCAACTGCGCCAAGCAGAGCAGGCGTTGAGCCTCGTTCGCGAGGGACCAAGACGCGAGGACATCGAAGCTGCCGAGCAAGCCGTCAAGCAGGCGGAGGAAGCCTACCGACAGGCATTATTGGGCAAATCGCAGATCGAACTGCGCCAACAGCAAGTAGCAGCCGCGCGTGCTGCCCTCGCTCAGGCACGCGCCAATTATGCCTATCTGAAGCAACAACTCGCTGATACCGTGATTCGCGCACCTTTCGATGGCTGGGTGGCGCAACGGTTCGTGGATCTCGGCTCGATGGTGGGACAGGGTGCCCCGGTGGCGCGCGTGGTGGACCTGCGGCAGCTCTACTTCGAAGCCACCTTGCCTGAAACGCTGCTGCGCGAGGTGCGTGTAGGCATGCCGGTGCAGGTGCGCGTGGATGCCTTCCCGGAGCGCGTGTTCATGGGCAAGGTCGAAGCGATCTATCCCGCCACCGCGGATAACGCCCGCAACTTGCGTCTGCGCATCACGCTGGCTAATCCAGCCGACCTGCCCCTCAAAACGGGGCTGTTCGCACGCGGGGTCATTCGCCTCCGCACCTATCGCCGTGTGCCGCTTGTGCCCAAACTCGCGCTGATCGAAAAGGGCGATACAACGCGCGTGTTCGTTGTAGAGAACAACATCGCCAAGGCACGACGGATATCCGTGCGCGCCAGCAACACCCAAGTGGTCTATGCCGAGGGCGTCCAGCCCGGTGAGCCAGTGGTTATTCGCGGGCAAGATCTGCTCAGCGATGGGCAGCCTGTGCGGATAGTGGAGGGCAGGTAGTGAGAAGCAAATGATGGAAAGAAGCGAGTTCAATAGGAGCAAGGGGAGCATGCTTCCCATCCGTTGCTACTCGCCCCAACGAAGGAGGCTGAAACGATGTGGATGACCCGATTGGCACTGAACCGACCGGTGACCATCACCGTGTTTATGGTAGCGGTCATTGTGCTGGGCTTCTACGCCTTGAGCAAAACACAGGTGGAGCTTCAGCCGAAGGTGGACTTCCCTGTTATCACCATCCTGACGGTGTATCCGGGCGCATCGCCCGACGAGGTGGAAACGCTTGTCACCAAGCCTCTTGAGGACGCGGTGGCGGGCGTGGAAGGGCTGCGACAAATCACTTCCACCTCGCAATACGGCGTCTCGCAGGTCACGCTGGAGTTCTATATCGGCACCGATATTGGGCAAGCCTATATCGATGTGCAGGCGAAGGTGAACGCCGCGATTGGCTCGCTACCCGATGATGCCGAGCGCCCCATCATCAGCAAGCTGGACACGCAGTCGCAACCCACGATGTATATCGCGCTGACGGGCAACCGCCCACCCTACGAACTGCGGGATCTGGCAGACAACATCATCAAAGATCGGCTTGCCAGTGTGCCGGGCGTGGCAGCGGTCACTGTGTCGGGTGGCCAGAAGCGCGAGGTGCTGGTTGCTATTGATAAGGAGCGGCTGAACGCCTACGGGCTATCCATTAATGCGGTTGTGCGCGCGCTACAGGCAGCAAATCTGAACCTGCCCGCCGGACGCATCACGGAGGGTGAACGCGATTACAATGTGCGCCTGCTGGGGGAATTTCGTTCGGTCGACGAACTGCGCAATCTTCGCCTTTACTTGCAAAACCCGCGCAACCCGATGGCGCAAGGGGCGACCATCCGCTTGCAAGATGTGGCGGATATTCGCGACACGGTGGAGGAACGCACCGTCATCACCCGGCTAAATGGCAAGGAGAATGTGACTCTGGTGGTGCAGAAGGCGAGCGATGCGAACGCGCTGGAGGTCTCTGCGGGTATTCATGACGCCATCGAGCGTATCCAACAGGAGTACCCGGACCTGAAGTTCGAAATCTCCTTCGACCAAGCGGAGTCGATCAAGGAGAGCTTGACCGACCTACGCATCGCACTCTACCTGGCGATTATCCTCGTGGTGCTGATTGTGTATCTGTTTTTGTATAATATTCGCGGCACCTTTATCGTCGCGCTGGCGATCCCGACATGTATCTTTGCCTCCTTCTTAGCCATCTACTTCTTCGGGTTCACCATCAACTTTATGACGATGTTGGCACTCTCGCTGGCGGTGGGCGTGCTGGTGGACGATGCGATTGTCGTGATTGAGAACATTTACCGCCATCTGTCGATGGGCGAGGAGCCGATGGAAGCCGCCTATAATGGGCGCACCGAGATTGGACTGGCAGCTGTGACCATTACCTTTGTGGATGTGGTGGTGTTCCTGCCGATTGCCTTTATGGGTGGGGTTGTGGGGCAGTTCTTCCGTTCCTTCGGTCTGACGGTGGCGGTCACGGTGCTCTTCTCGCTCCTCGTATCCTTCACACTGACCCCGATGCTTGCCAGTCGCTTCTATCGGCGGGGCGAGGCGCTGGAGGAGCCAAAAGGGTTTTTCCGCTGGTTCGATCGGCGTTATCGGGCTTTGGAACGGGGCTATCGTCGGTTGCTTGCGTGGGCGTTGCGCCACCGTTGGGCCGTGATCCTGACGGGCAACGGGCTGTTGCTGGCGACGCTCATGCTGGTGATTGGCTCCGCCGTGCGCGGCAGCCCCTTACTGCCGTTCCGATTCGCGCCCTCGCAGGATCAAGGGCTGATTGGCATCACGGTTAAACTCCCGCCCGATGCCGCACTGAGCGAGACCGACGCTGTGGTGAAGCGCATCGAGCAGGTCGCGCTGACTATTCCCGAAGTGAAGTATGTCTCATCACTGGTGGGCGCGTCAGGCGCAGGGTTCATCGGAGCAGGCGATCGCGGGCCTCGCTTCGCCAATATTCAGGTCACGCTCCATCCCAAAAAGGCACTGCTTGATAGCCTGATGTTCTGGGTGAAACACGACGAGCCGCTGCGCACTCGCTCCGATGTGGAGGTGGCGGGCGAATTGCGCGAGAAAATCGGCACTATTCCCGGCGCGCAGATCGCCGTGAACGCGATCTCCGGTTTCCGTGGCGGTGGTTTTGGGCAGCCCATCCAGCTGGCGATGGTGGGCAAGGATACCACCACCCTCCTGGCAACAGCAGAGCGCGTGCGGCAAGCGATCAGTCGGCTGCCGGGCATCAAAGACCCCGATCTCTCATGGTCAGCAGGCAAGCCGGAGCTACAGGTGATGGTGGATCGCGAACGGGCAACGCGCCTGGGCGTGAGCATTGCGGAAATCGCGCTCGCCTTGCGCACCGCCTACGAGGGCGACACCAGCGTCAAGTACCGTGAGGCGGGGCAGGAGTATGCCATTCGCGTGCGCTTGAATGAAGCGGACCGCCAACGCACCAGCGAGCTGGGCCATCTGGTCGTGGCATATGTGCAAGGCGCACCCGTCTATCTGCGCGATGTGGCGACCATCCGCCTAAGCGAAGGTCCCACGCGCATCGAGCGTGCAGACCGTCAACGGCGCGTGATGGTGCTGGCAAACCTGATGCCCGGCTATTCGCTGGGCAACCTGCGCGTGCAGATCGACACCCTGCTGCGCGAGCAGAATCTCATTCCGCCCGGCGTGCGCGTGCAGTGGTTCGGTGAGGGCGAGGTGATGGCACGCGAGGGCGCATACATGATGCAGGCGCTGCTGCTTTCCTTCATTCTCGTCTACTTGCTGATGGTTGCGCTGTTCGAAAACTGGCTCTACCCGTTTATCATCATGTTCAGCCAGCCGCAGGCGTTGGTGGGCGCGCTGCTTGCACTGATCATAGCCCGCTCCGAGTTGAACATCGTCTCAATGATCGGCATCATCATGCTGGTCGGGTTGGTGGGCAAGAACGCGATTCTGCTGGTGGACTTCACGAACACGCTGCGCTCACGCGGGTTGCCACGCGATGAGGCGCTCCAAGAGGCAGGGCCCATCCGCTTGCGCCCGATTCTGATGACCACCACCGCGCTGGTGCTGGCGATGATCCCGATTGCACTGGCGGTCGGGCGCGGCTCCGAGTTCCGTGCGCCGCTGGGCATCGTGATTATCGGCGGGATGCTGGTCAGCACGCTGCTGACGCTGGTGGTTATCCCCTGTATGTATACGGTGATGGATGACCTGACGCACCGGCTCCGACGGCTGCTCGTGCGCCGTCGCCCCCCTGTCGAAGCCGTAGCGGAGAAGCTTCAGGAGACAGCACGGCGCTAAGCCACTGAATAAACAGCCTAACGAGACAGCGCACAAAAACTTGTAACGAACCTGTAACGATGCGACCTTGTAATGGAAGTATAAATAATCACGGAGGTAAGGAGCGATGCAAGTGACAAAACAGAGAGGTAAAAGGCAGATTCTAGCCCAAACTGTGGGGATTATAGTTGCCCTTTGGCTGAGTGGACACGGATGGGCTTGTGCCCAGCTCTGGATGAAGGGCGGTCATTCCGCCATTGTGTGGCAAACCGTTTTTTCGACAGATCGTCGCTTCCTGCTGTCGGCTTCGGGAGATAACACCATCAAAGTTTGGAATGCGGATACCAACTCACCGCGTTTCGGTCAATTAGTTGCCTCTGTTCGTGCGCATGTATCTGGTGTAGTGTCGATCGCTGAAAGTAATGGGTTGGTCGTCTCAGCAGGTGGAGGCTCCGACAATCAGATCAAGCTGTGGCGGCTGCAAACTAATGGGCGGCTCAATTTTGTGCGCAGTTGGAGGACACCATTATATGGTGTGTATTCCGTTGCCTTCGTGAATTGGTTGTCGTATGGTTCACCAAAGCGACTGATTGCAGCGGGTAGTAAAGGGGGATTCCTACTGGCTGATCCTGACAGTAATACTTCTTTATGGTATCCGTTCCCTTGGATGCCAGGTGAACCACTCACCGCGGTGTTGACAATTGCGCCCGCTGAATCGCGCAACGAGTTTTCCATCGGTACTGAAAAAGGTTCTGTATATTCTGTATATCTTGTGCGACCGCAATCTCAACGAGAACCTATTCACTACCCAGATGTTTTGCTCTTGTTTAACTATGGTAGTCGGGTTCGTGCGATCAGTTACGATACGACAAATGATTTTCTCTTGATAGGTGGGGATAGTGGGCAGCTTGTTGGCTGGCGAATAGTTGGTACACCCGCTCAGGTTTTTTCGGTTCCGTTTAGCAATGCGAGTGGTGGTACAGGCTGGATTCACACTATTCACGCTTACAGGTGGACGAGCGACCCGGCGTTCCGTCAGTACTTTGTGGTCGCCGGCTGGACCTGGAATAATGGAGGAGGGCGCCCGACATTGATTACCTATAGCTGGGATACAGTTTCGAACCAACCACCAAGCAAGTGTGGAGAAACCGTTCTTACTGACAGGACAGGCACCTTCCTTAAAGGTTCGCTCGCATCCATCAACGCCCCCTATAATCCCTACCTGTATGCTGTAGGATCGGAGTACCGTTCGATTGAGTGGTGGCAACCAATGGGGGCGTGCATAAGCGATTGGACTATGCTTCCATCTCCCACTATCTATCAATCAGCTGTGCGCAGTGTTGCTATCAGTCATGATGATCAGTTAGTGGCTTCTGGTTCAGACCAAGTTGTTCATGTGTGGGATATTGGTGGTAATCTTGTGTTCACGCGCCCAGTGTCTGGACCTCTGCGGAGCGTGCGATTCTCACCCGTTGAGCGTCGTCTAATTATCGCAGATAACACCATGTTGTACTGCTTAGTCTGGACAGGTAGCACTTTTATCATAAGTTGGACATCATTCATCTCCCTCAGAGGCGGAATCGCCTTTTCTCCCACGGGGCAACGGCTGTTAGCCGCCTCGCTATCCACCTGGTATGTGTACAATGCATTGAATGGGCATATCATTGCAAGTGGTACAGAGAAAGTAAATAACGTTCCTATCCCGATTCTTTGTTGCGCGTGGGCGCCTGATGACCGCTATTTTGCTGTCGGGCGTAGAGATGGCAAAATTCGCCTTTATAACACGACGAACTATACACTTTATCGTGAGCTGCGCGTTGGGAACTATATGAACCCAACCGCCTTAGCATTTGCGGTTATCAATGGACGACTCAAACTCTTTGTCGGCACTTCAACGGGCGTTTTACAGCAGTGGGATGTAGTGAATGGTAGTTTAGATTGGAGTCAGCCTATCCACTCTGAGTGGATATCCGCGCTATGCGTGCAGGGTGATTGGATGGTTAGTGCAAGCACGGAGGTACCTACCGCTTTGAAATATTGGATTGATTGGATGCCTGCTGGTGCGATTAGTCAAGAGACAGGCACAGGTGTGCGAGATGCTTTCCTCTCTTTCCAAACCTATCGGTGTGGAATAGATGAAATATGTCGCTATCTTGCTTATGGGAGACAAGATGCAACTTTAGTTTTAACGCGGATCGGATATATACCTCTCTTCCTCATAGGAGGGAGAACAACTGATCAGCAAGAGGTAGATGGAGGTGAGCGAGAATGAAACGCTTAGGTCTGTTAGCTTGCATCAGTTGCATATGGGTCAGTTTGGCTTTGACGGCACGAAGCGGCGCGCAGCCTGCACCACAGGGCGAAATGCGCCCATATACCTTAGACACAGATTGGGTCACGGCAGCAAATGCTTCGGAACCCCAAAAGGTTTTTGAGGCGGTGATCTACTATGAGAAGGCGCGATCAATGCGCCTCTACTTCGCGGAAGTTCATCTTTCCCCCAAAAGTTGGATTGAGGTTCGCTCGCTTTACGATAATGAGGTGCAGCGCCTCAACCCTGATCAGCTTACACTTTGGCACAATACGACCGCTTTCTTTAACGGAAACGCTGTGCTTTTAAGCATCTATTGCGAACCGAACACGAAGGCACGAGTGGTTATTCACAAGATATGGGTCGATCTGGGCAAAACGAGCGGGATCACACCAGCCAGCTGCACCGAGTGTGGTGGCTCCACTTGTGGTGGTTGCAGCCAGCGCGCTCCCGCTTGCGAGCCTTGGACGGATTGCAATTTTCTGCATGGTAACTGCCACCAGTGGGCCGCTCGGTTGCGACCCGTTGGTTGTAGTGCCTCCGTCATTAGTCGCGCCAGCTGTGTAATCAGTGCAGGGCACTGTCTGGCGATACCTGGCGATCCAACGGATCTCGTGATTCAGTTCAATGTACCTGCCTCGTTAGGTTGCGCAGCTCAAGATCCGCCAGTCGCTGACCAGTTTCCGATCGTACAACAAGTGTATGCGTATGACTACAGGGATTGGGCTGTACTCGTGCCTGGACCCAACTCCGAGGGGCAGTTACCCTATGAACGGTATAGGCAGATTCGGCGTCCTGTGCCTTATATGGATGTCGTAAGCGGTCAGCCAGTCGCTGTTTACGGCTACGGGCGTTGGGCCGATCCGAATAGCACTTGCCGTAACTACACACTCCAGTATGATACGGGAGAGGTGCTCTCCGCTGGCGACGGAGGCATCAGTTTGGCAGATATGGAGGTGGATGCGGGTAACTCTGGATCGGGCATTCTCCGCATTTCTGACCAGCGCCTGATTGGTGTAGTGAATTTCTGCGGAGGAAATGGTACGCTAACAAGCTACTGGGAATTTGTGCGTGCACGGCGAATGTTGTGCCCTACCCCGGGTGATATAAATGAAAATGGCGTTGTTGATGATGCGGACCTCTTAGCCGTGCTGTTTGCCTTCGGTCAAGAGTGCCCCCTGTTCTGCATCGAGGATCAGAATGATGATGGCATTGTGGACGATGCTGACCTACTCATTGTTTTATTCAATTTTGGTAACGAATATTGATGGCTGGAGAGGAGGTGGGCGTTAAGCGAAGCAGTAGTAACACTAAGCTTGCCAAGTAATGGCAAGCAACGGCGTATGGCATTCCGACCAATGGGGCGCTTTGGCGATGGGCTTCATTTTGCCCTGCATCATAGCCCGCAATTAACGAAAGCCCGCCTCCTCCAGGTGCTTACCGACCCTTGTGTGGAATTCTAAACGGTGCATGCGTCGTAAGACATCCACTCAGCAGTTGTGTCGCCTATGCCTTGCGTACCCGCTCGACATAGATGCCCTCGCGGGTGTTGATTTTCAGCACATCGCCCACTTCGATATGGAACGGCACCTGCACCACTGCGCCCGTCTCCAGTCTGGCAGGCTTGGAACCGCCCGATGCGGTGTCGCCCCGAAAGTTGGGGTCGGTCTCCGCAACGGCTAACTCCACGAATTCGGGCACCTCCGCGCCCACAATCTCGCCGTTATGATAGAGCAGATAGACATCGATCCCTTCCTTGATGAACTTTGCGCCCTCTCCAAATTGGGCAGCCGGCACATGCACCTGATCAAAAGTGTGCGTGTCCATCACCACCCAGTCGTCGCCGTCGCGGTAGAGCACCTGCATCTGCTTGCGCTCCAGATACGCTTGGGGGAATCGCTCGCCCGATTTGAAGGTGCGCTCATAAATCGCGCCATCGCGTAATCGCTTGAGCCGCACCCGCACAATCGCACTCCCGCGTCCCTGATGGGACTGCTGATATTCCAGAACGGTATGGATTTCGCCGTCTATGATAATGTTCAGCCCGCTGCGAAAATCGCCCGTTTCTACCATTTGCCTACCTCCTCCTTCCTAATCTCCATTTTACCTGGTTCGCTGCGCGCCTCTGAATCCGACCTTGGCGAGCGTTCGCAAATGCGCACCGTGAGCTGCAGGGCGGGGCTTCCTGCCGAGCGGAGATTGAAGGGCGAGTCTCCTACCGAGGCGTTAAAGAATATGGCATAGATTTTTGGGCAGACACGCAGATCTGCCCCTACAAGGTTACGGGATGGGGTGTGGGGGCGCACACACAGGTGCGCCCCCATATTCCCAACACCACGAGTTTTCGAACACCCTTCTCCCCCCTTGACATTTGCCATCAGAATGGGATATAATAGAGAGTGATGCGGGAAGCCTACTCGGTGCGTTTTGACGCAGAGCGTTGGAGCACAGGCTCCTGGTTTGGTATGCATAGCCGCTACCGTACGCGGCGAATGCCGCCATTTGGGGGAGCCTGCGCCTCCTTTGGCGTTTGGCTCCCCGTTTTTATTAGCAGGAGGTCGCTGCGAGATGGGTGAGGTTCTGGTTCTGAACCAAAACTATGAGCCGTTGAACATCTGCTCGATGCGCCGCGCTGTCAACATGGTGCTGGCGGGGAAAGCAGAAGTGGTGCGTACGAACGGGCATCTGATCCGCACGGTCAACGGTGGCTTCGAGGCGCCGTCAGTAGTGCGTCTGCGCTATCTGATTCGTCGCCCGTTGCCACAGGTGCGTATCAGCCGCCGGGCGATCCTGGCGCGCGACCGCTACACCTGCCAGTACTGTGGGCATGTCTCGCGCGACCTCACGGTCGACCATGTGATTCCACGCCGGCTGGGTGGTGGCGACACATGGGAGAACCTGGTCGCTTGCTGCCGCCGCTGCAACCTGATTAAGGGCGACCGCACGCCGAATCAGGCGGGGATGAAGCTGATGCGTAAGCCGCGCCGACCGCACTTCATTCCGTATCTGAGTCTTACACAGTATGTGAAGGCGATTTCGCGCGAGGCGTGGCGCGAGTTCTTGCCCCTCTACGAGGACTTCGCCACATCGGAGGCAGAGGTCGATTGAGGCGCAATCGCCCGCGCCAGACAACTAAAGAACGCGCGAATCAAGGCTTCCTTTGGAAGCGGAGGCGGTGGGGGATGAGGATGCCCGAAAATCGCCTCGACGGGCACGACAGGCAAACGCAGCGGGATCGACGCCTGCATTAAAAAGCCGCGTTCCGACACGCGCAGGGCACAGCCCATCAGCTTGACGCCCGTTTCAGCATGCACAATGTCCGTGTGTGCGGGCGTGGCGAAGCAATCGCCCCCATCGTCCAAGCTCAGCGGGTCGGGTGCAGGCGCGTTGCCCAACCTCGCCGGGATACCTACCTGCCGAAACGCCTCCACCAGCGCGGGCGCCAGCCACAGATAGACCTGACGCGGGTAGAGGCGCGTCCGGAAGTCAGCCTCTTGCTGGTGGGGCAGGTCGCCTACCAGTGCCAGAGTCAGGTCGTGTCCATGCAGCACCGCTTTGCCCCCAGTGGGACGACGAAACAGGGGAATGCCTAACTCCTGTGCCGTCTGAATCAATCGGTGAGGCAGCCGCTGGGCATAGCCGTAGGTAATGGCAGGGCTCGCCCACTCGTACACGCGCAGAGTCGGGGGTATTTCGCCCCGTTCAAACGCCTCGAACAGGGCGAGATCGCGTCCCATGTTCACCTCAGGCGGGCAGACGCCCTCTTTCAACAGGCGCAGGCAGGAACCTCCTGCGGATAGACCACTTCGCCCTGCCATCGCAGCACCAGATTCTTGGCGGCACTTGCCTCATTTAGACGGCGCACAGGCGTCGTGTGCGGCGCGTTTTTGAGCCGCTCGGGCTGCTCCATCGCTTCACGCGCAATCGTGAGCAAGGCGTTCGCGAACATGTCCAAGGTCTGCTTGCTCTCGGTCTCGGTCGGTTCGATCATCAGGCATTCGGGCACGATGAGCGGGAAATACATCGTGGGCGGATGGAAACCGTAGTCCAGCAATCGCTTCGCGATATCGAAGGCACGCACGCCTTGCGTCTGCTTGTAGCGTTGCGCGGTGACCACACACTCATGCATGCAGATGCGGTCGATTGCAGGCGGGAACGCCTCGCGAATACGGGAGAGCAGATAGTTCGCATTCAGCACGGCATGCTCTGCGATCGTGCGCAGTCCTTCGCCCCCATAGGCGCGGATATAGGCGTAGGCACGCACAAGGTTCAAAAAGTTGCCGTAGAACGCATGCACGCGCCCGATAGAGTGGGGATGATCGTAGGAGAGCGCATAGCGTCCTTCGTCGGTGCGGATGATTCGTGGCACGGGGAGGAACGGCTCCAGTCGTTCCGAGACACCCACCGCGCCCGCCCCTGGACCGCCTCCCCCATGCGGAGTGGAAAAGGTTTTATGCAGGTTCAGATGCATACAATCGAAGCCGATAGCAGCGGGTTGCACGATTCCCACCAGCGCGTTCATATTCGCCCCATCACAGAACACCAGCGCACCTGCCTCGTGCAGCAGCTCGCATGCCTTCTGCGCGTTGCGGTCATAAAGCCCCAGCGTGCTGGGGTTGGTAAGCATCATTGCAGCGACCTCTTCGCTCAGCGCGGCTCGCAGCGCGTCGAGGTCGGTGTTGCCTTCCGAATCGGTGGGGATCGATTGCACGCGGAAACCACACATCGCCGCGGTGGCGGGATTGGTGCCATGCGCCGAATCGGGCACTAACACCACTTTACGTTTCGCGCCCTCACCCCGCGATTCGTGATAGGCTTTGATGAGCATCAGGCTCAGCAATTCCCCGTGCGCCCCCGCCACATTCTGCAGCGTCACGGCATGGAAACCCGTGATGGCTTTCAGGTCCTCCTGCAGCTCATACATCAGTTGCAACGCGCCCTGCGCCAGCGATTCGGGCAGCAGTGGATGCGCATGGGCAAAGCCTGAAAGCGCAGCCACTTTTTCATTAATGCGGGGGTTATATTTCATCGTGCAGGAACCAAGCGGATAGAAACCGATATCGATGCCGTAGTTGCGCTGAGAGAGGCGGGTATAGTGGCGCAGGGTGTCCAGTTCGCTCACTTCGGGCAGGGCAGGTGGCTCCGTGCGCAGATTCTCCGTGCCGAGCAGATCGGCAAGTGGCTGCACAGGCACATCGCACACAGGTGGGCGCACACCGCGCCTGCCAGGCACGCTTCGCTCAAAAATCAGCGGAAAATCGACAGAACGCACCATAGCGCAAAAAAGTGTACCCAATCGGCGATGCGTGCGAAAGGTATACTCCTTACGATGAGCGAGCGGTTGTGGGCACCTTGGCGGATGCAGTATGTCAGTACAGCGGGTAAAAGCGACACGGGCTGCATCTTCTGTATTAAACCCGCTGAAGAGCAGGACGAGGTGAATCTTATCGTGCTGCGTGGTGCGCAGGCGTTCGCGATGCTCAATCTGTTTCCATACACCAGCGGGCATCTGATGGTCGCACCCTATCGCCACACGGGCGATATCCTCAGCCTCAGCGACGAGGAGAGCTTGGATCTGTGGAGGCTAATGCAGCGGTGTGTGCGCGTGTTGCAGCAGGTCTATCAGCCCGAGGGGTTCAACATCGGTTTTAATATCGGGCGGGCAGCAGGCGCAGGCATCGAGGGACACCTCCATCTGCATATCGTGCCGCGATGGCATGGCGACACCAACTTCATGACCACCATCAGCGAGACGCGCGTGCTGCCGGAAACCCTGGACGAGACCTATCGGCGGCTAAAGACGGCGTTTCAGGAGGAGGGCAATGACGGATGAGCGTGCTGTGGAAGAGTTGTTGAAGGAGGTGGAGCAGCGGGCGAAGGTTTGCATCGCTTGCCATCTTGCCCAGACACGCACCCATGTGGTGTTTGGCGAAGGTAACCCGCGTTCGCCCCTCGTGCTGGTGGGCGAAGGACCTGGCGAGCAAGAGGATCTCACGGGACGCCCTTTCGTCGGGCGTGCGGGCGCGCTGCTGGATCGTGCGCTGCGCGAAGCGGGGATGGGACGCCAGCATGTCTATATCTGCAATATCATCAAGTGCCGTGCCTTTACCATAGAGAACGGTCGCGCTCGCAATCGCCCACCCACAGCGGACGAGATTCAAGCGTGCACTCCCTGGCTGGACGCCCAGCTGACGATTATCCGCCCACTGGTCATTGTATGCTTAGGTGGTCCCGCCGCGTCGGTGATTATTCATAAGAATTTCCGAATTATGCAGGAGCGCGGGCAGTGGTTCACCTCGCGTTGGGCACCCGCGGCGATTGCCGCGCTCCATCCTGCCTATATCCTGCGCCAAGCAGGACCTGCCTTCGACAGGGCATATGCTTTGCTGGTGGAGGATCTGAAAGCGGCTCGCGCGAAGGTGATTGAACTCAAGCAGCGCCAGCAAGCGCAGCAACCGCTCGTGCCACCGGACGAGGAACAGCTCAGCCTGTTCTGAGTGAGGTCATTCGTCCCACACGAAGCGCGGTTCAGGTGCGGTCCCGAAGTTCAGCTGAAGCAGCGGGCGGATGATTTGGTGCTGCATCACGCGCTCGGCGAGGTCAGCACGCAGGGCTTTCAGCTGGGTCTGTAGCACTTTCAGGTGTACCTGCCCCAGCGCGAGGCTGCCTACCCGCTGTCCTTCATCGGTGGTGAGCGTTTCGCCCAGCAGGCTTTTGGCGATCTCTGCGTTGTGATAGGTGATGGCTTCGGCGTAGCTGTCCGCCCCTGCTTGCTTCAGCTCCAACGCGCGCACTTCCACATCCTCGGGCACGACCATCGCCGTCTCCTGCTGCACCCGATCGAGCGCGCGTAGCAGCTCATCCTGTTGGCTGGGCGGCAAGCCACGCCGATAGACACCTATCAGCGTGGGCGAGGCGTACTTGGCTAAAAAGAGATCCCACATCTGCAAGATTCGCTGCTTGCTGCGCCAGTGCATGTAGGCAGCGCGCAGATCCGACTCACCCGCGGGCGATTCATAACGGGCATTATGCGCGTAGAGAATGAACTTCTCACGGGGCAACGAGATGCGCTGTCCATCAGGTGTGTTCAGTATCAGTGCACGCACATTGCGAAAGGCGTCCACCTCAAAGGCGAACAGCGCGGGATTTTTCGCCTTGAACCCTTTCAGTGTCCAGAAACCCTCATAGGGCGGTGTGGAACGCCATTCATAGAGCTTCTCCAGCACGGCGAAGCCCTTCGCCAGCGCGTCCAGTGTGCGCCACAGCAGGCTGAACACACCGCCCGCCATCGTCTGCAGGTTATACAGCACGAAATCGCGCACAAAGAGCGCGTCGGGCGAATCGTCCGCAGGCTCCAGACGCCAGTCGACACTCAGAATGCCCAGCCGCTTGAGGTTAAAACACGCGCGTACATGGGCATCGGTAAGCATCTGATCGTAGATCTCGTAACCGTGTCGGGTTAGCAGATCATCGTCGAAGCTGAGGGCGTCGCGTTCACCGAAGGTATCGATCTCCACAGGTGCCTGTTCCTCGTCCCAGCGGGGGGCGCGGCGACGCGCGAAAAGAGAGTGCCCTGCGCCCCATATTTGCCTGAGCCAACTCATCGTCGCTTCTCCACCCTTGCGGGACGGTAATCGATAGGGAAGGCAACCCGAAGGGAAACAGGCTTGGAAATGGGTATAATGGTGGGCAGGAGGAGACCAAACGATGCCCTATGTCATCTGCGAACCATGCATCGGTGTGAAGGACAAGTCCTGCGTGGCGGTCTGTCCCGTCGACTGTATCTACGAGGGCGAAGACCAGCTTTATATCCATCCAGATGAGTGTATCGATTGCGGCTTGTGCGAGCCGGAGTGCCCTGTGAATGCCATCTATGCCGACACGGAAGTGCCGCCCGAATGGCGCCACTATATTGAGAAGAACGCGAACTTCTTTAAAGGCAAATAGGAGTGTGTTATGGGCGACGGTCGCGCTGGTGATAGCGCTGCACCTGCTCGTCCTGCCTCAGGTGTTTGTGTCCCTTCCTTTACGCAGCGACAGCGACACCGCCGTGATGCTCGATGCGATTCGCGACGCGGGCGGGCTGCGTGGAATCGGGCGCTGGCTGACAGGCGACTGGTTTCTGGGAAACGGGTTTTATCGCCCCACGACCTGCCTCTCGCTTGTAGTAGACTATGCACTTTACGGCGAGCAAGCATGGGGTTATCGGCTCACCAACTGGTTGTTGATGCTGACGACCGCGCTGGGCTTGTGCGTCGCCCTACGCGCTTTTGCCCGTCAGATAGGTTTTGCCCACGCGGACGCGCTTGCCTCTATCAGCGCTCTGATGTTCAGCATGCAACAGACAGGGCTGACCGCCCTTTTTAGAGGATGGTCGGACTGGTGGTTTGTGGCGGGATTGCTAACGGGAACGGTCTTTCACGGGAAGGACACCACTCCGCTTACGCTCTTCGCTATTCGCTCGTTGCCCCAACATCGGCTCGGCGGGAGCCTCGCCCGCCCGTTGCCCATTGCCCTTCGCCATGCATTCCTGGCTATCGGGGCGATGCTGTGGGGCTTTCATCGGTTGATGGGTGTCGAGTATGAACGGCTGATTAGCTGGGTTCCGTCGCGCACAGCACTGCTGA
>BEHR01000028.1 GCA_002898555.1 bacterium HR15 | reverse complement strand
CCCTGTGTCTGCCTATCCAAAACGATGTAGGGGCAGACCCCTGTGTCTGCCTATCCAAAACGATGTAGGGGCAGACCCCTGTGTCTGCCCGCAACGGGGGCGCATAGCCCGTGGATGCGCCCCGTCAGGCAGGCGCGAGCGCAGAAGCGAAGCGGAACCGAGCGGCTGATCATCCTGAACAGGAGGGACAGCAGATGAAGCGATGGCTCGTTCTGATGACTGCGCTCGTTGGCATGATGGCGGTTGCCAGCGCGAAGCTGGTCTACTACCCGCACCGCTGGGATGACCCGCTGGAGCGTGAGGTACAACAAGCGCAGGTGAACCTGCCGAACCTCTAAGCGGCAATCTGTGAAAGGCGCGGATGCGCTCCGCCTGCCTGAAAAGAAATGAGGAGTGCGCGATGTCATCTGAGCGAAGAGGACAATTGCGGAAACGGTACCGCCTCTGGAGCGGACTGCTTTCCGCCGCGGCATTGGTTATTTTGACAGTAGCGGGTAGTCCCATTCAGCAGAGTGGGCATTTGCTCCTGCTGCTGGGACTGGGATTGGTTGCGCTATTGGCAGAACTGCTGCTCATTCGCTACCCCCTCTGGTACGGCTACACCGATCGCGGCATCTGGATGAGTGTCAGCACCCCCATCGTGACAGCGGTCATCCTGCTGTATGGCTGGCAGTTGGGGGCATGGCTCGATGCCCTGGTCACCTTTGGGGCAGGGCTTCTCACTGCCCGCCTCAAACAGTCCCGTTTGCGCTGGGTCTGGCTCAATACCGCGCAGAGCGTGCTGTGCGCCGCCGGGGCAGGCGCATGGCATCCCATCGCGGGCATCAGTCCAATAGAAAGCGCCCTCGCTTCTCCTCTAAGCGCGGCGCTTATCCTACTAAGTACGCTGGTCATGTATAGCCTCATCAATACCTTTCTGGTGTCGATCACGGTGGCGTTGGCGGAGGGTGTGCGCTTGCGCTGGGTGCTGCACGAATCGCTGCTGAATCTTCCCCGCGAAACTTTGCCGACATTCCCGCTCAGTCTGCTGCTGATGGCGATGCTGCACCTGTACGGCTTCACCGGTTTACTGGCGGTGCTTGCACCCTATCTCGCACTGCGACAGGCGTTTATCCTCTACACGCGGCAGCATGAGCTGTATCATCAAACTGTCCGCAGTCTCGGCTTCCTCATCCAGCGGGCACATCCATACACGGGAGGACACCTGCAGCGGGTGGCGCAGTGGGGACGCAAGGTGGCGGAGCGGCTGGGATTGCCACCCGAACGCTGTGAACTGGTCTACGAGGCTGCACTGCTACACGATTTAGGCAAAACCGTGCTGGATGAACGCATTCTCAATAAGCCCGGCAGGCTCACGCCACGCGAGTGGGAACAGGTGCAACGCCACCCGCAACTGGGCGCGGAAATTTTAATCAGTGTGCCCTTTCTGAACCCAATTGTGCCCTGGATCGCCTATCATCATGAGCGCCCTGACGGCAAAGGCTACCCCTATGGATTGCAAGGCGACCAGATCCCCCTGGAGGCACGTATCATCGCAGTGGTAGACGCCTTCGACGCAATGATTGGCGGCGAAGCGCCCAGCCAGCAGCGTCAGTATCGGCGTGCCTTGAGCATCGAAGATGCTCTGAAGGAGCTTCGACGCGGTGCAGGCACGCAGTTCGATCCAACCGTGGTCTCGGTGTTCGAACAGGTCGTGCAGGAATGGTTGCCGTTATCGCGAACCATGCGGGTGGCGAGGAGTGAGTAGCGAGGTGTAACATGGTAGGCGAGCAGCGAGTCGATTCTATTCACTACTCGCTACTTACCATTCGCCTAAAATGGATTATGGATACTTTCGGGATTGGTCTGAGCATTGTACTGGTTTCGGTAGGCGCGTTGGGCTATTATGCCTTCGTCTTTTTGCCCGCGCAGTTCCATCGCTGGCGTTGCCAGAGTTTGCGGGCGTTCGCGAAAGCGATCGAGCTACGCACGCAGGGACGCTATGGCGATACGGATCTGCTCGTACGGCTCGCGCTCACTGTGAGCGCACGGCTTGGCATCGAAGGCGAAGAGCGCAAACGGCTCGAACTGGCAGCCTACCTGCGCGATATTGGCATGGTCGCCATCCCCTACGCTTTGCTGAACAAACCCACCCCGCTTTCCCCGATGGAGCAACTTACACTGGCACGCCATGTCGAGATTGGGGCAGCCATTGTGGAGCAGATTCCAGGGCTGAGCGCCGTGGCTCCCCTCGTGCGACTGCACCATGTGGAGTATGCCGTGCAGCCCGATGCTCCGCTCAGTGCGCATCTGCTCGCCGCGCTCAGTGACCTGATGGAAATAGCTCATCACGCGGGCTACGGGGCAGCGCTAAGTGCCCTGCAAACCGGAGCAGGCACACGCTACCACCCTCAAGTGGTGCAAGCGATTGAGGCAGCGCTTCAGGCACATCCGCTGGAAAACTGGGCACCTTTACGGCGCTCGGCTGCCCTCTGGGTGGGGTTGGTACTGTATCCGCTGAAAGATTTGACGCGCCTGCTCGTAGAACTCACGCGGTACTAACTTCGGGGCACGCACCACCTCCTCCAACGGTACCGCCACAATCTCTGTACCACGCAACGCCGCCACCAGCCCGAAACGCCGCTCATGCACCAGCTCCGCGGCCTTCAACGCCAAGCGCGTCGCCAACACCCGGTCGAACACGGTCGGCGGTCCGCCACGCTGGATATGCCCAATCACAGCATAGCGCGTCTCGAAGCCGGTCATCTCCTCGATTTTGTGGGCGATCCGCGCGCCGACCGCACGCTCTCGCAACACGGGATGCCCGAAATCGTCCGTCGCGATGGGCACACCATCATGTTCAAAGGGCAACTCCACCCCCTCCGACACGACCACCAGCGCGTAACGCTTGCCACTGGCGTACAGCTGGCGCAAATAGTCGCACATCTCGTTCAAATCAATAGGCACTTCGGGGATCAAAATCCAGTCAGCACCACCGCCGATACCCGCATAGAGCGCGACCCAGCCAGCGTGCCGCCCCATCACCTCCAGCACAATTACCCGCGCATGCGATTTGGCAGTATCGCGCAAGCGATCCATCGCCTCCACCGCCACTGAGACCGCGCTGTCGAAGCCAAAGGTGAAATCGGTGCCGCTTAGGTCGTTATCCATCGTTTTGGGCACGCCCACAATAGGAAGTCCATGTTCTTTATGCAGGCGGTTGGCGACGCCCAGCGTGTCCTCCCCGCCGATGGCAATCAGCGCGTCCAGCTGCAGCGCACGATAGTTGTCCAGCAATCGCTGCAGGTCGCCTTCCTGCTTGAACGGGTTCGTGCGGGAGGTGCCCAGAATCGTGCCACCCTCCCGAATGATTTCGTCCACGCGCTCAACACTGAGAGGCACGGTCAACCCTTCCACCAGCCCGCGCCAGCCGTGCTGGATGCCGATGGGCGTATGACCGTCGCGTATCAGGCGCAGCGTTGCGCCCCGTATCGCGGGATTGAGACCGGGGCAATCGCCCCCACCTGTCAAAATACCAACACGCATCACTCTCGCCTCCTCCGAATCTCCCGTGCGATCGGGGCTTCCTTTCTATTTTACCGCATGCATGCGCCCAGAGTGCCCACTCCCAAGCAACTAACGATAATCGGCAGGCGAGAAGCTTTCAGGAGGTATCTCCGCACGAATCTTGCGCACCGCACCGTTGAGAGTCAGAATCAAAATCCAGCCGCGCGCCTGCGTGATGCGGTCACGCTGCCAAGCAGGGTTAAATTGGCGTGCCCAGTGCCAGTGGCATTCCGAAAGAGGGGTCAGTTCGCCCCACTTGCCCTCACCATAAGGTGGACCAGGTTGCCACCAACCCAGCTGCCGCGCAATCGCCCAATTGGGCACATAGGTATAACTCACACCACTCGGCAGGTAGTGGTTGCCCTCCAGCCGAAAAGCGTCGCCGATCGTCGCCTCCACTCGATGCTGCCCCTGCAAGGGATCAACAGGACAAACAAACACCCCATCCTCGTTCAAATAGATACGCACCGCCGACAGATAAGGAGGCAATTCCCCATAATCATCGCGATACATCCGTACGGCTAACCCAATCTGGCGCAAGTGGGAGATACAGACCGTACGCTGCGCACCCCGACGCGAAAGAGTGTAAACCGGCAACAAGAGCGCCGTCAGCACGGTCAACAGGGCGATGACCACGAGCAGTTCGGTAAGCGTAAACGCGCGCCTCCAGCAAACCATCTTATAGGATTAGACGCCCGTCTCTTTACGAGAGTTCAGCATCGCTTGTCCGGTTTTGGCATCTATTTGAGTCTATAACGAATGGAGAGTAACCTTCCTTCCTCATGTAGCAAATCCCCCCACCGGGGGACCCCGGCGGGGGGATTTTTTGGGCGGCGCATGATTTTCGGCTCAGAACTTGAACTGCAGCATCGCGGTGAACCCGTTATGCTCGTCGCTGGTGCCCGTCTGTCCGCTGTAGCCCACGAAGAGGGCAATCGGGGTTGTGCCCGCGTTGAAGTTGTAGCCGAAGCCAATTGACCAGGCAAAGCCAGTCTTATCGTCGTTATTGAGGCGGCGGGCAAAACCAACGCCGGCAGTGGCGCGGTAGAAGAACTGTTCATTAAGGTAGCCAGTGAAGCTCAAACCGACAGGGATGTTGCGCACATCGCCGGAACCATAAAAGCCGACGAACACGCCCAGGTCATAGTAGTAGCCAGACTCGGTCGGCTCGCTGGTCTGGAAGGTATAGGTAATATCCGCCGAGAACCAAACATCCTGGGTTGCATCACGCACCGCTTTCTTGGACGGGAAAAACGCGCCCACCGACACCGTGAAGCCCTGTGCTTTCGTCTCTTGCGCACGGACCGGCGTTGCCAGGGTCAGCGTTCCCGCCACAGCAATCGCGATAAGCCACAGCATTCCCTTGTGCATCATCATAGAGACCCTCCTTGTGTAGAATGTGACGCTTATTATACCCGAAATATTGCTGTTGTCAAGGGGCGACGAAGGCATTCGAGAACTCCCCTTTTCAAAGAGCAGGCACGCAGGCCTGCCCCTACACGCCCTCCAGACGCTTAGCAGATTTTTTCGAACAGCCTTAGGGACGACGCAGTGTCCCAGCAAATTTAGCCTCGCGATTCGGGTATGCTTCGACGGGGGCAGTATGGCCCCCTCATGTTCGTCTTCAGGAGGGCAAACCAATGCAAAAAGAGATACCGAAGCGCACTTTCGGCAAGACGGGTGTGCAAATGCCCATCCTCTCACTGGGCGGTGCCTGGGCATTAGCAGACCCCAACAACCGCAAAGAGGCAGTCGCCCTCATCCAGGAAGCCATCGAATCGGGAATTTACTATCTGGACACGGCGACCATCTATCGTGCCAGTGAGGATTTCTTTGGCGAGGCGATTCAGGGGCGACGCGAGCGCGTCTACCTTAGCACCAAGAGCGACAAACGCGACTACGACGGCGCGATGCGCGACCTCGAAAACAGCCTCAAGCGGCTGCGCACCGACCGCCTCGACCAGTGGATCGTGCATCATGTTTCCTATCCACAGGATGTGGAGCGCATCTTCACCAGCAACGGTGCCATCAAAGCCTTCGAAAAAGCGAAGGCGCAGAAATTAGCCCGCTTCATCGGCGTATCGGGGCATAACGACCCGCAAGTGCTGAGCCAAATGCTGGAACGGTTCCCCTTCGATATGGTGCTTTTTCCCCTCAACCCCACAGAGGCATACCATGCCCGCTCGTTTATTCGCCATTTCCTGCCCGTGGCGCAGAAACACAAGGTGGGCATGGCGGTGATGAAGGTGATGGGCATCGGACGACTGGTGGGTGAGAACAAGCTGAGCGCGCAGGAGGCATTTCGCTACGCGCTGAGTTATCCAGTACATACCGCCGTGATTGTGCCCGGTAATCGCGAGCAATTGCGCCAGCTGGTGCAAATCGCACGCGAGTTCAAACCGCTCAGCGCGGAGCAGATGAAAGCGTTGGAGGAACGCGCTCGCCCGCTCACGCGCGAAATCGCCGAAGTGTATCACACCTGGCCATAGAGAAAACCATGCGCACCTGCCCGCACTGTGGAGCTGAGCTGGATCCAAACGCGTCCGAAACGACCGAGTGCCCGGTCTGCCGCAATCCGGTGCGCCCGCCTAACCCACACGCAAAGCGGCTCTATCTGACGATGGCGGTCACCGCGATGCTCTATTTCATCCTACTGTTCAACTTGCTGTTTGCCGAGAATGCCCGCTGGCTGATCGGTGTGTTCGCACTGGCGTTCCTGAGCGGCATTTACCTGCTCTATGTGATGTATCACTATTTCCGATGGGGCGTGTGAGGGTGCATCGAAAGCAGCGTGATAAACTGCTGGGTCGTCTCCATCGGATTGGGCGCATCGAGAATAGCGGAGATCACACAAAGACCATCTGCGCCTGCCTGAAGCACTTGTGCCGCGTTTCCCAGCGTGATCCCCCCAATACCGAACACCGGAATGGAGACATGCTGCTTGATTTCGCGTAGGCGTTCGGGACCGATAGGCATGCCCGCGTCGGGTTTGGTCGCCGTGGTGAACATGGGGCCCACGCCTAGATAGTCTGCTCCCTCCACCTCGGCGCGTATCGCCTCGTCAACAGTTTCAGCCGAGACGCCGATAATCAACTCCTCGCCCGCTACGCGCCGCGCCAGCAGAACAGGCATGTCGTCTTGACCCAGATGCACACCATCCGCTTCGACGGCAAGTGCCACATCGAGGCGGTCGTTAATAATCAGCAGGGCATTATATTCGCGGGTGAGGGTGCGCAGCGCATGGGCATACTCTATTAGTTGGCGCGTGGTTGCCTCTTTATCGCGCAGCTGGATGATTCGTGCGCCGCCTTGCAGCGCAGCGCGTGCCCCCTGGATATGACCCCCACCCAGTCGCGGGTCAGTAATCACATAGAGGCCTTTTAGCCTCCCGCGCCTGTCGCTTCTCATGGCTGTGTTCGGTCCTCCACCTGCAGCCCTTTTCTTCAGATGCAATTTCGACTCGGATGCGCGTGCCCCCTGGCAGTTCGAAGGGTTCGTCCAGCTCGATCACCGAGCCACGCACAATGCCCCGATCGGTCCTTTTCGTCACCCATTACAGGGGTGTACCCTGCCTGAAGCCCTGCTTTAGATGACCAACGCCTCGGTGTATACCCCGTACACCTCCTTCAGCGCATTCACGATTTCGCCCAGCGTCGCATAGGCTTTTACCGCGGTGAGAATGGGCGGCATCAGGTTCTCCTCGCGCCGTGCGGCAGCTTGCAAATCGCGCAACGCCTGTGCCACCAGACGGTTATCCCGCTCGCGACGCAGTGCCTTCATGCGCTGCAGCTGCTTCTCGCGCGTCTCCTCTGGGATTTTGAGAATGCGAAACGGGATTGGCTCCTGCTCCATCACATATTCATTGACGCCGACCCAGATAAAGTCGCGCGTCTCCACCCTGCGCTGAAAGTGATAGGCCGCATCGGCAATCTCCTGCTGGAAGAAGCCGCTTTTGATGGCAGGAATGACGCCACCCTGTTGCTCGATACGGCGGAAATATTCACGGGCGCCCTCTTCCATCTTGTTGGTCATCCATTCCACGAAGTACGCGCCACCCAGCGGGTCGACGGTATGCGCAACACCCGTCTCTTCGGCAATCACCTGCTGCGTGCGCAGCGAGAGCAACGCCGCTTCCTCGGTGGGCAGCGCCCACGCCTCGTCAAACGAGTTCACATGCAGCGACTGGGTGCCACCCAGCACCGCTGCCAACGCCTCAATGGTGGAGCGAATGATGTTTACATAGGGCTGCTGCATCGTGAGAGAACAACCTGCTGTTTGCGTGTGGAAGCGCAACCACCACGAGCGCGGATTCTTCGCACCAAAAGTCTCGCGCATCTCCTGCGCCCAAATTCGACGCGCCGCACGAAACTTGCCTATCTCCTCAAAGAAATCGATATGGGCATTGAAGAAGAATGACAACTTCGGGGCGAACTCGTCGATGTCCAACCCGCGGTCAAGACACCAGCGCACATACTCAAAGCCATCGGCTAAGGTGAATGCCAGCTCCTGAACGGCGGTGGAGCCTGCCTCGCGAATGTGATAACCGCTGATACTAATGGGATGCCACTTCGGTACATGTTGGCAACCGAACTCCACCGTGTCCACGATGAGCTTCATGTGTGGCTCGGGTGGAAAAATCCATTCCTTCTGGGCAATGAACTCTTTGAGAATGTCATTCTGAATCGTGCCAGAGAGCTTTTCCAGCGGCACCCCCTGCTTTTCAGCAACCGCGAGATACATCGCCCAAATGATGATCGCGGGGGCATTGATGGTCATCGAGGTGGTGATTGCACCCAAATCGATGCCGTCAAACAAAATCTCCATATCTCGAAGCGAAGCGACACTGACCCCACACTTACCGACTTCACCTTCCGCTTCAGGGTCATCTGGATCGACACCCATCAGCGTCGGCAGGTCGAACGCTACCGATAGCCCTGTCTGCCCCTGCGCGATGAGGTACTTGTACCGCTGGTTGGTCTCTTCGGGGGTTGCAAAGCCCGAAAATTGACGGATTGTCCAAAGCTTGGTGCGATAACCTGTGTCATAAAGTCCGCGTGTGAACGGATATTCGCCCGGATTGCCCAGGTCGCGCCGATAGTCCAGATCTGCGATATCATCGGGCGTGTAATAGCGTTTAATTTCGATGCCCGACAGCGATTCGAACCGTGCCTTGCGTTCCGTAATGAGTTGCTGGCTCATCGTTGTTCCCTCCTGGCGTCTTCGCCAGAAGATATTATACGCGATTCGGGGGCGTGTGGTGGCGTCCCATAGCAATAAAGGATGAGTCGCGCGCGCCGATTGCGCGTGAAATAGTTCCATGCCCACTGGATCATCACGAGCAGCTTGTTCTCGAAGCCCACCAAATAAAGCAGGTGGATAAAAAGCCAGCCGAGCCAGGCAATGAAACCCGTCAGATGCAGCCTGCCAATTTTGATGACAGCCGCTTTGCGCCCGATGACGGCAGCATCGCCCTTATCTTTGTAGCGGAAGGGACGCGGTTGTCGCCCGTGCAGCCGCTCACGAATGACCCGCGCCACATAGCTGCCCTGCTGCAGGGCAACGGGCGCCACACCGGGCAGAGGGGAACCCGTCTGATGCGCATAGTGGGCGAGGTCCCCTATCACAAAGAGGTTCGGATAGCCGGGCAGCGAAAGGTCTGGTTCCACGATGAGCCTACCGACCTTATCGGTGGGCGCGTTGGTGCGTTGGGCAAGCTGCTCCGCCAGTGGGGCGGCGCGCACGCCTGCTGCCCACAGCACCGTCCGCGCCTCCACCCACACCGACTCGCCCTGATGGGTATATTGAACCCCCTGTGCATCCACATGGTTCACCAGCGCGTTCGTAACGACCTCGACGCCTAATCGCCTCAGCGACTGGTGCGCGTTCGCGCTCAGGTCGGGAGGATAAGTTGGCAGCAGACGCGGTCCACCCTCCAGCAATAGCAGGCGTGCTTTGGCAGGATCAAATCGGCGGAATTCACCGCGCACCGTCGCATGCACCAGCTCCGCCAGCGCACCCGCCAGCTCAACGCCTGTGGGACCTCCTCCGACAATCACGAAGGTCAGCCACGCTTGCTGGCGCTGTGGGTCGCTCTCACGCTCGGCATGCTCCAGCGCGAGCAGCACACGCCGCCGGATCTCTTGAGCGTCTTCGATGGTTTTCAAGCCGGGTGCATGCTTTGCCCATTCATCATGCCCAAAATAGTGATAGCTTGCCCCCGCCGCCACGATGAGATAGTCGTAGGGAATCGCTTCATCATCGTCCAGATGTACCCGCTGCTGCTGGGGGTCGATCGCCACCACTTCCGCGTTCAGCACGCGAATATTGCGCTGGTATTTGAACAGGGCACGCAGTGGCACGGCTATCTCCGCGGGTCCTAACCCACCCGTTGCCACCTGGTAGAGCAGCGGCTGAAACAAGTGGAAGTTGCGCCTGTCGATGAGCGTGACCTCGACAGGGGCGTTGCGCAACCCCTTAGCCGCTTGCAATCCGCCGAAACCGCCGCCAATAATCACCACATGGGGGCGTACTGAGTTATCGGGTGGATGGGGCATCGCCTTTCCCCTCCGGCTGCGCAGGGAGATTGACCTTCAGCTCCTGTTCGACGCTTTTGCCCGCCGCGTTAAAGGCTTTGATGGTAAGTGTATGCTCGCCCGGCTCCAGCGGCTCCGTTTTCAGGCGAAACATCTCGAACGCGCTGTCAAACAGCCCGTTCAATGGCTCCGCGCTGAACCATTCGCCTTTGTCGATACGGTACTGCACGCCGACAATAGGCACGCTGTGATGTGGGATGCGTGTGTTAGCGCGGTCGCGTTTATCCGACTTGTCAGATGGGGCAGGCTGGCTTGCCGTAGGGCTGAACACTTGCAGGGCGTAGCCACTCAGCTCCACGGTGCGGTCCTCATTGATTTTCAGGCGATCTGGGCGCACAGAGAGGACAGGCGGCGTGTTGCAGATGATGACGGGCACGGGCGGTGTGTAGACCTCGGCATAGTCAGTGGGCGAGGCGGGTCGGTCACTCGCCTTGAGGCGCAAGAGGTAGGCGCCGTCGGGTGTCTTGGTGGTGTCCCACTCCATCTGGCGCGGAGCGACAGGCAAGGTTGGCTCCACAGGGGTGGAGGGTGCGGTGGGTAAGGCCGTTGGCAACCGCTTCATCGCGGCTTGCATCTGCTGAATCAACTCCGGCGCCTGCTGCTCGATCTGGGCACGCACCTCCGCCGGGATGTCGGGCGAGCTTGCCAGCACCTGCTTCAGGTCCTGCATCATTTTTGCTGAATCGGACAGGTCAGACTGGTCAGAGCTGCTTGACCCGCTCGACTGATTCAAATCTTTGAGCTTCTGCCAGCTTTTGCCGCCGTCGCTGGAGATTTCCACCTCGAAGTGCAGCGTGTCACCGTCGGGGTCGCGTGCCGTCCAGCGGATGGTCTGCTTATCGCTCCAGACGGCGTAGGGCTGGGGCGTGGTGAGCTGTACCTCAGGCGGGCGATTAACGGGAACATAGGTCAGCGTGAGCGCGCGCACCTCCGGCGCAGGATTGCCTGAAAGACGCACGCGCACCTGCAAAAACCGTGCAGGCGGGCTGAGAATAGGGCTGCCCTCAGGGTTGGTACAGGGTGCAGACCACGCGCTCCAGCTCGAATCGGGTTCGCGCGTGTTGCCTGAACGGGTCTGAATCTCCACCTGTGCGCCTTCAGGAGCGAGCGCGCTCCAGCGAATCATGCCCCAGCGTGCCTGCTGACCAGCATCCAACACAGGCGAGAGGTAAACACCCGCCTGCGACTTACCACTTGGATCATCCCTCTGCAAGCGCCATAGCTGCGCCTCATGGGCAGAGGCGAGTATAAGGGGCATGCTCCCCGCGGCGCACACCAGTTCCAACGGCTGGCGCACCAGCAGAGCAAGCGGCTCGTCTGACCCGCTGCAGCGCATGTGGTAGAGGCTGTCGGCACTGAGCGCGTAAAGGCTGTCTTCATTCACCAAAAGCGCACGAACGCTGAGCCTGCCCTGCGGATGAAGCGGTTTCAGCGCACCATCGGGCGAAAGGCGATAGAGATTGCCTGCGGGCATCGTGCCGATATAAAGATTGCCATGCGCATCGCAGGCAAGCGCACTGACTGTTGGCTCGCGCATATCAGCAATCACGCCGGCGAACCCAGGCGGTGACAGGCGATAAATTAGCCCTCGTTCCGAAGTGCCCACATAGAGGTTGCTCGCTGAATCGCGCGCCAGCGCGGTGAAATGCGCCTCATCGGAGCGTAAGGCTTCATGCAAAGCGTTTCCATCCCACACGAGCAGACGAGCAGGCACACCCGTCGCGATGTAGAGCCTTGACCCGGTCGCCAGCAGGGCATTGATATAGCGCGCACCCGTCCGAGCGACCAACTCCAAATGCCCATTTTTAAGGCGGTGAATGGTGCCCTCCGGTGAAACGCCAACATAGAGCGTGTTGTCAGGAGCAACAGCGGATGCGGTCACCATGAGACCGGGCAAGTTCAAAGTGCGCTGAACTGTTCCATCAGGATTGACAACCACAAGACGTGCAGGAACGCCCCCACCGGCATAGAGATTGCCCTGTGAATCGCGTGCAAGGCACCAGATGTAGTCCACTTCGAGGCGAGTAAGGGGTTGAGGGCGCGGAGCAGGCTGCAACACGCCATAAGTGTCTATGGCGACCCCCTCCATCTTGCCACGACTTAACCGACGGAAATCGGTCAGCTCCCAGCGTTTCGGAGCGCGGCTGACAGGTGTTTCGCGCTTGCGCGGAACCTCCGAAGGGGGTTGCTCGGACAAGCTGGGCGATTCCGCCGCGATGCGTTCCACCTGCGTGGATATCTCGGACATCTCGGTCATGTCCGACTCGAAGGAGACCTCTTCACTGAATCCCTCCGTCTCACCGGGCACCCCCGAGGGCATAGGAGGTGGCATGATCGCACCGGAGGGCAGGCTGGGCGCACCCAATAGAACGCCTTCACCTTCCTCCGGTGGCAGCACCGTTAGAAAGAGCATCTGCGACCCTTGCAGCACCCACTCGGTGGAAAGCACCTGCTTCATCTGATCGGGTTCAGGTTGAATGCCGGAGGCGCGGGGGATGGTCAATATCTCGCGCATCAGCGGCGGCATCTGATAAAGTGGCTCCCCCTGCACCGTGGCGCCCATCGCCTGCAAGGTGAGGGTCGCCACGAGTTGATGATTGCGCTCGCGCCGCTGGAACTCGCGCAGCATCTGCGCCGTGGTGGGGGTTCCGCCAACTCCACCACCCATCAACACGCGCACCAAACCCATCGGCAGCCCAGTGGGCGCACCGGCGACTTCCCCACCCGAAGCGACCTGCAAAGTGTAGCGTCCAGAGGTCGCATCATAGGGGATGCGGAAGGTGAAAGTATAAGGCCTCAGAGCCGAAGGGGCATGCACAGGGCGTACCCATACCGTCGCACGAACGGTTTCACCCGGTCGGTATGCACCCTTGTCGGTCGTGAGTCGCTCAATAAATGCCGTGTGGCGACCGGGCTGAATGACCACTTCCATCTCCAACCCCTCCAGTTCCACTTTGCGATCGGGTGCGCCCTGCAGCAACCCAAGCACATAGCTCAGATCCTGCAGCACGGTGTCCTCCGCAAGGGCGTCACTAAACAGGCGGTTCTCGTAGCGAATCTCGCCATAGGGTTGCGTTTTGAGGGTCCAGCGCACCGTTACGGTCGCATCACCTAATGCGAAGTAGGTTCGTCCAATAAACTCGGACACAGCAATACCAATGAACTGAGGGGTTAGAAGCGAATGGCGGAAAAACTCGCAGCGATAGGTGCGCGTGACGCCGGTTTGCGCATTGGTGATCCGCATGCGAATGGGCATCATGTGGGCGTTGCGCCCCAGCTGCCCTGCCACCGCGAACGCGCCATCATGATACAGAGTCCCCAGCGTTTGTGCCCGATTGCCCAGCTTGAACGAGGCAAGATACGAGGGGAACACATCGATAATCTCCGCGGCGGTGACGGGCATCTCTACCTCACCCGCGCCAAAGAAGGGATGCCCAAACGCCAGCACATAGTTGCCTTTGCGATAGGTCAGCGTGCCAATCGCAGTGAGATCGATATCGCCGGTTGCCAGCGCTACGCCAAACGCCGCGCCCGGCTCAAACTGGACCCTAATCGGCTTGCCCGCGCCACCTGGCGCCATCACCGGCATCAGCCCATACGGCTCCAGCTTTTTGCGCAGCCGTTCCAATCCGCGTGCAGAAAGACCGCTGACCATCACGGGTGTCATTAACGGGCGTGCCCATGCCAGATTCGGAGCCGTAGGCGGGTTTGGTCCGATATGCACCCCCGCATAAAGCCGACCCGCCAAGCGAACCGAACGATGCACCACCCGCGTCGTGGTCAAACGCGCCGACTGCCGATTCAGGCGCGGATCAAAAGTGGTCAGCATGTCCTCCAACGGGGTCACCAGACCGTGTGGCTCGCGGGGAAAAGCAAATCCGTAAGCCACAGCGCCCAAAATCTTGCCCTGAATAAAAACGGGGCTGCCACTCATGCCCGCGATAATATTCGCCTGACGCCCCGTGATGGGACCACCCTTCATTTTAATCAGCACCAGCGGTCGCCCAAAGTTCGCATTCTCCAGCACGCCGACCACTTCCACTTCGAACCGCTCGATCTGCGTGCCCTTGAACACAGTCAACCCATAGCCCTTCATGCCGGGCTTCAGCTGCGACACGGGGAACGCATCGCGCAGCATCGAGGCGATTTCAGGCGTCTGTGCTTTCAAAGTGGCGCACAATAAGATTAACCCAAGCCAGCCCGTCCATCTTCGCATCGTCGCATCGAACCTCCCTCTTGGGAACAAGTTCGCTGGCGATGTATCCTTTCCTGCAGCCATTTCTATGGCAATAGCTCGCTCACAGCGATTGCTGCATCGGGCTTGGCAAGCGGATGCACCGTTTCACCGGGACGCAGAATCTCGCGCAACTTATAGCCATGCCCAAACATGGTTTCCCCTAAGGGGATAGGATTGCGGTAGACCTCCAGCACGCGCTCCTTCAGGTTCACAATCCAGTATTCAGGGATACCCGCGCGGGCGTACAGGCTCAGCTTGTAGGTACGGTCGTAATGCAGCGAGGCATCTGCGATTTCCACGACCAAGACCGCCGTGGTCGGATGCGCCTCCTCGTAGGACTCCGGCGTGCCCGGTACAACCGCGATGTCTGGTTCTGGCTCGCTCTCGCCCAGCGTAAGCGGTCCCTGGAAGCGCACCCAAAAGCCCTCGTGAAAAATCGTGTTGAACAGTCGCTGAATACGGTCGCCCGATGCGAAGTGCCGTGGACTGACAGGAGACATCTCTATCACCTCCCCTTCGATCAACTCCACCCGCTTGCCCTCAAACAAGCCGAGTTCCGCCATACGGCGATACATCTCGCGCGTGATTTTTAAGCGAGGTACAGGCGGTAGCGGCTCCTGACCTAACAGCGGCGACTCTTGCAATGGTGTCGGCAGCGCCATGTTCTCACCGACCACGATTGTACCCCATACGGTATAATTTCGCCATCGCTATGGCAAAAACGGCTGTTCTGGTCTATTCAGGCGGGTTGGACACCACCGTGTGCATCCCGCTGCTGCGCGAGGAGTATGGTTTCGAGCAGGTCGTGACCGTTACGGTCGATGTGGGTCAGCCACGCGAGGATATCGCGGACGCGGAGGAGCGCGCCCGCCTGCTCGGCACGGAGCATTACACGGTGGATGCACGCGCCGAGTTCGCTCGCGACTATTGTGTCCCTGCGGTCAAGGCAAACGCCGACTATCAGGGCTATCCGCTCAGCACCGCGATTGCACGCCCGCTGATTGCGCTCAAAGCCGTCGAGATTGCGCAACAGCTCCCGCGCGTGGACGCCTTCGTACACGGCTGCACAGGCAAGGGCAACGACCAGTTCCGTCTGGAGTTCATTATGCGCACGCTGATGCCCCATGTGCCGATAATCGCCCCTATGCGCGAGCGCAACTTGACACGCAGCGAAGAAATCGAGTACGCGCGGGCACGCGGCATCCCCATCCATCAAAGTACAGACAAAATCTGGAGCATCGACGAGAACCTATGGGGACGCTC
Organism: bacterium HR15; assembly: GCA_002898555.1. Lineage (GTDB taxonomy): Bacteria > Armatimonadota > Fimbriimonadia > Fimbriimonadales > GBS-DC > HRBIN15. Next base: position 37,905 of record BEHR01000028.1, on the reverse strand, counting down.
CATCGAAGGCGGGCTGCTCGAAGACCCCAACTATGTACCTCCTGAGGAGATCTACCGCTGGACGCGCAACCCGCAGGATGCCCCCAACACGCCACAAATGCTGACCATCGAGTTTGAGCAGGGTACACCCATGGCTCTGGACGGGCAACGCATGGAACCGCTTGCGCTGATTCAAACCCTGAATGAGATGGCGGGCATGCACGGCGTTGGGCGAATCGATATGATGGAAGACCGCATGATTGGGCTGAAAGTGCGCGAAAACTATGAATGCCCCGCAGCCATCGTTCTGATTACCGCACATCGTGCCCTCGAAGCGCTGGTCTGTGCACGCGACGAGCTGCGCTTCAAAGCGCAGGCAGATCGGGCATGGGCGGAGCTTGCCTACGCCGGACTGTGGCTCGACCCGTTCAAAGAGTCGCTGGAAGCGTTCATCAACAAGGTACAGGAGCGTGTGACAGGCACAGTGACACTGCGCCTGTTCAAAGGCAGCGCCGCAGTGGTTGCCCGCACCAGCCCGTGGGCGCTCTATGATGAAGCGCTCGCCTCCTTTGACACACACGATTTCAACCAGTCGGAGATGAGTGGCGCAGTGAAAGCCCACGGATTGCCTGCTCGGCTCTACTATCAGCTCAAACAACGGCGAGGGGAGCGATGAGCCTGTACCATCTGCCGATTGGTCAAGAGGCACCTGCGATCGTGCCTGTGGTGGTTGAAATCCCCAAGGGCACGCGCAACAAGATCGAGTACGATCCCCATCTCAACATCTTTCGGTTGGATCGAGTGCTGTACTCGCCGATGCATTATCCTGGCGATTACGGATTTATTCCGCAGACGCTCTCGCTGGATGGCGACGCCTTAGATGCGCTTGTGCTGGTCACAGAGCCGACTTTTATGGGCTGTCTGGTCATGGCGCGCCCCATCGCGACGCTGGTGATGCGCGATGAGAAAGGCGAAGACGAAAAGATTCTGGCAGTGCCTGCCCACGACCCGCGATTTGAGGAAGTTCACGAATTATCAGACCTGCCCACCCATCTGGTGCGGGAGATCGAGCATTTCTTTGAGATTTACAAAGAGTTGGAGGGCAAGCCGACCGCGCTGCTGGGCTGGCGCACCGCTCACGAAGCCCATCGCCTGATTCAGGAAGCCCATGCACGATTTCTGCAAAAATAGAACCGCCCTCCCCGAACAGGGAGGGCGGCGCGTCTTATAGCGGGGCAGAGGCTTCAACAGCCACTGCCAAAGGCGAATAACACCTCCTGTGTGTGCGAGCGGGATTCCTGTATCGCCTGGGGATATGAGGGGAGAATAAAAAATGGTTGCGGGGGTGGGATTTGAACCCACGACCTTCGGGTTATGAGCCCGACGAGCTACCAGACTGCTCCACCCCGCGTCGCTTGCGCCTTAATATATACCCGATAGGGGTGGGAGTTTGTCAAGGGGTGGGGGGAGGGTGTTCGAAAATCCGCTCACCACTCGCCACTCGCTGCTCACCCATCGCCCCAACTGGAGGGCGAGCCTCCTGGCGTGTATGGGCAGACCTCCGTGCCTGCCCCATACCCTCACCTCCAGACCCTCTCCCAGAGGGCGAGGGGCGTGGAAGGCGAGCCTCCCAGCGTGGAGGGGCGAACCTGCGCGTCTGCTCTCAAAAACCTATGCCCATATTCTTTAACGGCTCGGCGGGAGCCTCGCCCTCCAATCTCGGTTCGGCGGGAGCCTCACCTTCCAGCGAGCCACATGAATTTTCGAACACCCTCCTTGGGCCTTGACAAAAGCGTCCTGAGCATAGTATCATATCGGCAATTACCGATATGAAAATCACTGGGCTGCAGCAAGTGACCACAACGCTGAAGGCGATAGCGGAGCCGATGCGCTTGCGCATTCTCCATGCGTTGCAGCAGGGTGAGTGGTGCGTGTGTGAGCTGGTGTATGCGCTGGAAGTGCCGCAATCGACACTTTCCACACACCTGCAGGTGCTGCGGCAGGCGGGTCTTGTGGCAATACGGCAGTGTGGTAAGTGGATTTATTATCGCCTTCACCCACAAGGGGTGGTTCCTGTGGATGTACTGCTTACCATGCTGCAGAGCAATCTATCGATGGATCCGCGCATCGCTCGCGATACCGCCCGTCTACAGCAGTGCCTGCAATATCGCGTAGAGGATTGCTGTGTGATGGGCTTCCGATTTGCACCAATCCAAAACGAAGGAGGTGATGACTCATGCGGTCCAGCCAATTGTTGCAGCTAACGCAGCATGGGGCATGCCTGGATTGCTGCCCGTGCCCAGACTGCTGCCCATGCCCGGACTGTGAAGAGTGCTGTGGCAGGAAGTAGTCTATATATAGCCCTTAAGGGTGATAGTCAACTCAAGCAGGTTTACTATCACCCCACAAACAACCGCGAAGCGATGAGGCAGTGATAGACGCTGCCCTTCTCATTGGCTGTCCGCTTGCGAAGGACGCATGAAAGGAAACACGCAGCCGAGGGGGAATTTTGGAATTATGCGTTGGGGGACACCCATCGTGAGTGCTGCGGAGATGCGCGCCTTAGACAGGGCGACCATCGAAGAGGATGGCGTACCCTCCCTGATCCTGATGGAGCGGGCGGGGCAGGGTGTGTTCCGCCACCTCTGTGAGTGGTTCAGCCCGATTCAAGGGCGCCGTGTCGCGATTATCGTGGGCAAGGGCAACAATGGAGGCGACGGGCTGGTAGTCGCTCGCTACCTGCATGAAGCCGGCGCATCGGTTCATCTCTGGCTTGCTACGGACCCCAGCGAGTTCACAGGCGATGCCGCCGTGCAATGGCACATAGTACGCGCTTACGACATCCCCGCGCTGCCCATTCCTCCAAACCCCGACCCTGCACTGTTCCGTGAGGAGGAGGTGCTGGTCGATGCCCTGTTGGGCACAGGGCTGCAAGGTGAAGTGCGCGAACCGTACCGCACGCTCATCGAGGTGATGAATCAGAGTGAGCGTCCCATCGTGGCGGTCGATATCCCTTCCGGGTTAGATGCAGATACAGGGCGCGAGCTGGGTATTGCCATTCGTGCCACTTACACGGTGACGATGGCACTGCCCAAACTGGGCTTCTTTCAAAATGCGGGACCGCGCTGCGTGGGCAAGTGGGTGGCTGTGCCGATTGGGATTGTGCCCCGACGCATGGCGGACCTGCAAAGCGCAGCGCGATTGCTTAACGCCAGAGACATAGGTGCGATGTTGCCTGCTTGGTCGCCCGACGCGCACAAGGGGCATCGCGGGCATGTGCTGGTGGTGGGTGGTTCGCCCGGCATGGTGGGTGCGCCTGCTCTGGCAGGGATTTCCGCGCTGCGTGTGGGCGCAGGATTGGCAACTGTAGCAACACCCGCCCGCATTCAGCCCCAGGTCGCCAGCTTCTATCCCGAACTGATGACCATCCCCTTGCCAGACGGCGACACAGGCGCGCTCACACGCGATGGTGTGCGCTACCTCAGCGAGCGATGGGCACGATACGATGTGCTGGCACTCGGACCAGGGCTGGGGCAGCTGGCACCGACCGAAAGCGCCATCGGAGAGCTGCTCTCGCTCTGGAGCCAACGGGAGCGTCCATTGGTCATCGATGCGGATGGCTTGAACTGGATGGCGCGGTTGGGGGGCGAGGTGCCTCTGCCTCCATGGACCGTCTTAACGCCCCATCCGGGCGAGGCGGCACGCTTGCTGCAGATTGCAACGCATCAGGTGCAGGAAGACCGCCTGAATGTGGCCGCGTTGCTCCATGAGCGTTATGGGGCAACCATAGTGCTGAAAGGCGCGTATAGCGTCATCACCGATGGTTCAGACACATGGATTGTGCCGTTTGCGGAGCCAAGTTTGGCAACGGGCGGTTCCGGCGATGTGCTGACAGGTGCCATTGCGGGTTTATTGGCGCAGGGATTAGCGCCGCGGGAAGCGGCCCTTGCAGGCGCATATCTGCATGCGGCCGCAGGTGCGACCCTCGCCTGCGAAGGACATGCCCCCTATACAGCCGACGAACTGAGTCGCGCCCTTATAAATGCGCTCCGGAGCCGAGCCGTTTCTCTACAGCGAATCCGTCTTGGCAGGAACCAGGATGCTGACTGCGAATAGAGAGAAGGGCATGATTACGCGTGAACAGATTGAACAAGCCAAGCGTCAGCGGGACATTACCTTCTTTCGGAAGGTGCTGGACGCTCGGCAGAGCGATGGAATCCTGCTTCAGGTACTGGACCGGCTGGGCAAGTTGCCGCCCGATTTTGACCCTGCCCCCCTGCTCGCGCTGCTTGATCACCCCAATCCCGAAGTGCGCTTAGGTGCTGTGAAGGGGTTATCACGATTGGAGAACCCTGTCTTGTTGCCGATTTTTGCTCAGCATGTGCGCGAGGAGAGCAATACGCGGGTACGCCGCGAGTTGGTCTCGGCTATCGGTCGGTTACGCCTGCCTGAAGCCATTCCATTGCTCGGGAGCTTACTCAGCGATCCCGACCCAAAGGTTGTGCTGCAGGTCATTCGCGCCCTGCTCTGTTTTCGCGACCACCCAGAGGTTCAATCATTGCTCGCCCCTCTTGCCGAACACCCTAACGAACTGATTCGCACAGTTATCCAACATGAATTCAGCCGTGCAGAACATGAAAAAAGCGACTCGCTACCCCACCCGATGAGCCCTGATTGGCTCAAGAATCTGTTCGTATGTGCGGATGTGTTGGAGATGCTGGCGTATGTGCCGTCGGAATCGGTGCATCTGACCTTCACCTCACCACCCTACTACAATGCACGCGACTACACGCTCTATCGCAGCTATGAGGAGTATCTGGAGTTTTTGGTGCAAGTGTTTCGCGAAGTGCATCGCATTACCAAAGAGGGACGCTTCTTTGTCCTCAATACCTCCCCTGTGCTGATTCCGCGCATGAGCCGTCAACATTCCAGCAGGCGTTATGCCATCCCCTTTGATATTCACCCACGGCTTATCGAGATAGGGTTCGAGTTCATCGACGACATTATCTGGGTCAAACCGCCTGGCAGCGCGAAGAACCGCAACGGTGGCTTCTTCCAGCACCGCAAACCCTTAGGCTACAAAGCGAACTCCGTGGTGGAGTATGTGATGGTCTACCGCAAGGCAACGGATAAGTTAATTGACTGGAACATGCGTCAGTATGACCCGTCCGTGATAGAGGCGAGCCGTGTAACAAGCGACTATGAACCGACCAATGTTTGGGAGATTGCGCCTGCTTCGGACCCGGTGCATCCTGCGGTCTTCCCGTTGGAACTGGCGACACGCGTGATCCAGCTCTATTCCTACAAAGGTGACCTCGTGTTTGATCCGTTTGCAGGATGTGGTACAGTGGGACAAGCCGCATTGCTTACCGAGCGCTACTTCCTGCTAACTGAAAAAGAGTCAACCTACTTTAAATATGCTCGTGAGCTGCTTAGCACAGGCAACCTGCTGACCGACTTCCCCCCGCGATTCCTGCATCTTACCCAGTTTGTGCAACTGGCAAAGGAGCATAAGGAGTAATGCGCCTACTAACGATATCTTACACCTCCACACGGAGGGCGGCGGCGGGAGGCATCTTCGCTGCGCGGTAGGCGGGCAGAATGGTGGCAATGATAGTCAGCACCACGCCAATCCCCAACGCCTGTCCCACCAACACCAGCCACGCGAGCGGGCTGACCGCCCCAAAAATCGATGCACCCAGCCGAAACAAGTTAATCAGCGTGACCAAACCCCAGCCCACCAGGAAGCCGACCAGCGACGCCACGATGCCCATCAAGCCCGCCTCGATAAAGAACAGTTTCACAATAAACGAGTCCAGGGCGCCAAGACATTTCATTGTGCCGATTTCGCGGAACCGCTCCGCCACCGCCATCAGCATCGAGTTGGTGATACCCACAGCAGATAGCACCAAGCTCATCACCACCAACCAAGCTTGGCGTGTGGCGGTCTCCATCGCGACGGGATCGCTGGGGTCAACTGGGGGTGCGTAGAGGTTCGCCGTGCGCACCGCGGTGAAAAGCGCGATGCCCAACATCACGCCCGCTGCCGTAATGAGTGAGCGCAGGAACCGCACCCGAATGTTCAGCAGGCTGATGCGGAACGCCACCGACAGCGGCAACTGTACCTGTTTGCGAATCGCACCTTTACCCGTCTGCGTAATCCCCATCTATAAAAAGATTACCCCATATCTCAGGGCACAATAATCAAGCCGCTGGCGGCGGCGCGCAGCACCTGCTGCACAAACTGCGGTTCAGGAAGCGCGCCCTCGAAGCTGTGCTTGTCGTTCATGACCACCTTCGGCACCGCCATTACCTGATACTGGTTCGCCAGATCGGGGAACTCCTCGCTGCTAATCCCCTCAGCGGTGATGAGGTCGCTTGCCATCGCCAGCTTGTACGCCATGCGCACCGCGGCCGGGCAGTAAGGGCAGCCATAAGTCACGAACACGCGAATGTGTACCGGACGCCGTAGGTTCGCCAGCATCAGGCGACTGTCGGGTGAAAGCCCCGCATCGCCCCTGCCCACATCCTCGATGGCACCCACCAGTGAGGCAAACTCAAAGCCTGCAGGAATGCCTATATAGCGGATGCCGTAATCTTTCTCTTCGGTACGTACCACAAGAGCGGGGGCGCGTTCGAGGTTATATTGTTTCGCCACCTCCGGTTCACCTTCCAAGCTGTGCTGTTCCATGACCACCTTGCCGCCCGAAACCGCCACAATCTCCTGCGCGATCTGAGAGAGCAGCTCGCTTGTTTCGGGCTGCTGCTGCGTGGTGAACACGACCAGCTTGACCTTGTTTGGCAAATCTGCCAATCGCTGCTTTAGCACCTGTCGATCCTTCTCTTGCAGAATGGTCATCGTCTCTCACCTCGTATTGAGTCTTGAGTGTTTCACAAACGGTTTCGTTACAAAAATCCTGCCTACCGAGCCGAGGGCGAGGGAGCGCAAGTCGGTGGCAGCTTGATCGTTCACTTATTGCCAGAACTTTCTTGAAGCGGCACCAGTTCGATTTCGAACAGTTTGGGCCAAAGCTTACCCGTTACGAACAGCCGCTTCTCTTTAGGGTCATAGGCGATGCCGTTCAACACATCGGCGTTGCGCGCCTCTCGCTCGCTCAGCAATCCCGAAAGGTCAATCCAGCCGACCACTTCGCCCGTGGTGGGCGAGATACGCGCAATCATATCGGTCTGCCACACATTGGCATAGATTTCGCCTTCGACATATTCCAGCTCGTTCAAGTTGCGCACGGGGGCGCCATCGGCTTTGACCTGCAAGCGTTTGACCACAGCGAAGGTATCGGGGTCGCGGAAGGTGAGAGTGTCGGAGCCATCGCTCATGATGAGGTGCTTGCCGTCATGGGTCAGCCCCCATCCCTCGCCTGTGTAGCTAAACTCGGTGATGGAGCGGAACGAATCGCGCTCATATACGAAGCAGATGCCGTTGTGCCAGGTGAGCTGATAGATTTTGTTTTGCCAGAGGGTAATCCCCTCGCCAAAGAGTTCGGGCGCGAGCTTTTTGATCTGCAACACACGCCCGGTACGCAGCTCCACTTTGCGCAACGATGACTGCCCTTCCAGCCCCGTGCCTTCGTAGAGATAGCCATTGTAGTAGACCAGTCCCTGCGTAAACGCCTTCGGGTCGTGTGGATAGGTATTCACGATGCGGTAGGTATACATGGGTATCGGCTTTTTCTGAGCGGGTGGCTCAGTAGAAAGGCTTGGCGATGGGGGGCGTGACGCACTGGCCGTGGTGGGAGGCGGGGTGTGGCAGCTTGTGAGCAGCCCGACCCAGGCGAGAATCCCCATACACAGCATTGCTTGCCTCATCGGCAGTATCATACCCGTTTAACTGGGCGCAGCGCGCGGTTTGAGCCGCTTGGTCGGAGCGGGCGATTCTACGAGGTCATCTTTTTCGGGGGCAGGCTCCGTGTCCGCAGGCGAGGCGGCTGCAGGGGCAGAGGCACCCTCGTCTGCCTGAGGGGCTTCTCCCTGCAGCAGGGCGAGAAACTCCTCGCGCGTAAGGCTCTCTCGCTCCAAGAGCGTCTGAGCGATCCGATCCATCTTGTCCCGATTTTCGAGCAGGATTTGGCGTGCCCGCTCGTAGCAGGTTTCGATGATGTGGCGCACCTCCTGATCGATTTCGTAGGCGATTTGTTCGCTGTAGTTGCGGTCCTCCATCAGGTCGCGCCCCAGGAAGGGGCTACCATGTCGTCGCCCAAAGGTAAGTGGCCCGAGTTTCTCGCTCATGCCGTACTCGGTGACCATCGCGCGGGCGATTTCGGTGGCGCGGCGGAGGTCATCTTGTGCCCCAGTGCCCACCTCACCGAACACGATTTCCTCCGCCACACGCCCGCCCAGCAGCGCGGTAATGCGATCCAGCAGCGCGGCTTTGGTGTAAAGGTAGCGGTCGCGTTCGGGCATCTGCACCGTGTAGCCCAGTGCCATTCCGCGTGGCAAGATGGAAATCTTATGCACGGGGTCTGCGTTGGGCAACATCTCGCCCACGATGGCGTGCCCCACCTCGTGATAGGCAATCATCGTGCGCTCCTGCTGATCGATCACGCGGTTACGTCGTTGCGGGCCGGCAATAACGCGGTCGGTTGCCTCTTCGAAGTCCTCCATCGTGATGCGCGTCTTATTGCGTCGGGCAGCGATGAGCGCGGCTTCGTTCACCAAATTGGCGAGGTCGGCGCCTGTGAAGCCCGGCGTGCGCTTCGCCAAGAGGTCTAAGTCCACATCGGGACCCAGCGGTTTGCCGCGCGTATGCACCTCCAGGATCTTGCGTCGTCCCTCCACATCGGGCGGGTCCACCACTACATGGCGGTCGAAGCGTCCTGGTCGGAGCAGGGCGGGGTCTAAAATATCGGGGCGGTTCGTCGCGGCGATAACAATAATGCCCAGATTGGGATCGAAACCGTCCATTTCGACCAGCAACTGGTTGAGTGTTTGCTCTCGCTCGTCATGTCCACCGCCCAGTCCTGCACCGCGCAGTCGCCCCACCGCGTCGATCTCGTCGATAAAGATGAGCGCAGGGCGGTTCGCCTTGGCGTTCTCGAAGAGGTCGCGCACACGCGCTGCGCCCACGCCGACGAACATCTCCACGAAGTCGGAGCCACTGATGTGGAAGAAGGGCACGCCCGCCTCGCCCGCCACCGCGCGTGCCAGCAGCGTTTTGCCACACCCTGGCGGTCCGAGCAACAGCACGCCTTTGGGAATCTTCGCGCCCAGCGCCTGATACTTGCGTGTGTTTTTCAGATAATCCACGATCTCGGCAAGCTCCTGCTTCGCCTCGTCCACACCGGCTACATCGTCGAAGGTCACACGCGGAATGCTCTCGTTATAGCGACGGGCGCGTGCCTTGCCGAACGAGAACGCTTGATTGTTGCCCGCCTGTGCCGTGCGCATAATCAACAGATAAAACAACCCAACCACCACAATCAACACCACAAACGCGCCCAGCACCTGCCCCAAGTAATCGGGCACGCGGCTATCCTCCGAGAACTTGACCTTTACATTGGCTTCGGTCAGCAGTTTATAGAGCTGGTTGCGTGCCTCGCCTTCCGGGGGGAGCGTGGCATAGAAGCGCGAGCCGTCCTTAAAAGTGCCTGTAAGGCGTGCGCCTTGCACCGTTACTTCCGCGATGGTCTGGCTCTTCGCCTCACTGACCAGATCGGTGTAGCTCAACTCGCGTACCCCATGTGGCTGGAGGTGGGTCAAATACTGCATCAACAGAAGCACCATCACCACCAGCCCCACGATGGTCAACACAGTGCGTGCATTCTTGCTCAACATACGCCTCCTATAGAACCAAGTTTGTTATATGTGCCTATCCTAAAATTTTTTCTCTGACCCAGCTGCGCTGAGTACCCCAGAGAAAAATTTCACGCGACTATCTCGCTTGGCTGCCATATGGATTATACCGCATCAGCCCTTAAAAAGTGCCGTGAACCTACTCCTCACACACGACTCGGAAGCCCACGAAGGGCGCGTCGGAGAGCCACCAGCGGCTCTTGGGGTATTGGGGGTCGGTCATGTTCCAGTCGGGTGTCTGACGCTCGCGTGCGCCCGGATGCACCTTTTCGGCTGGATCTTTGAAAGAGCCGCCGCAGGCAATCGGCTTGCCATCCAGCCCCTGACACCACTCCATCACATTGCCCAGCATATCGTATAAGCCCCATGCATTGGGTGACTTCTTGCCCACTGGCTGCGGCTTGTTGCCCGAATTGTCGCGATACCAGGCGATTTTCTGCAGTTGCTCAGCGGGCAGAGGCTCGCGCTTCAACACGCCAGCGCGGCAGGCATATTCCCACTCCGCCTCAGTGGGCAGGCGATACTTTTTGCCCGTCATGCGGCTGAGCCACTCGCAATAGCGTTGCGCTGCCATATAAGTCATGCCGATAGCGGGATTGCCCTCATAACCATAGCCGCGATCGATCGCGCCATAGGGCTTGCTCGGCTTGGCGATGGCGTCCGCACCGCGCTGCTTCTCCTCCTCCGCAATCTCGCGATTGAAAGCGTAAGTGCCGTACTCGTCCCAAGTCACTTCGGTTTTGCCTATCCAGAGACGCTTCACCTGAACAGTGATGGTTTTGCCGGGGTTTTCAGGGTCAGGCATCTCGATGGTGCCTGGTGGAATCGGCACCATCTCGAACTGGACAGTGGTGCCTGGCAGTCGCTCGGTGAAGGCTTTGGGCTTATCATCGGGCACAGCACCCAGCATGCCCATTAGCACAAAGAGCCATAGCCAATTGCGTCGCATGTTTCGAATATACCGAATCGCCCATTCCCAAAGCATCACTGCCCTCCGCACTTCGTTGCCTTGCAAGCGACCGCTGAAATTTTTCTCTGAAGCAAATTTTGAGCGCAGCTGGATTAGAGGAAAGATTTCAGCTGCATGGTATACTCGCTGGCATGGCAGGGGAGTTCACCTATCGGGACGCGGGCGTCGATATCGACGCGATGAACCGCGCACTCACGCAGATTAAGGAGAGCGTGCACCGCACCTTTACACCCGCCGTGCTGACCGAGCTGGGCGCGTTTGCAGGCTGTATGCGCCTGGAGACAGTGGGCTATCAGGAGCCAGTGCTGGTCGCCAGCATCGATGGCGTGGGCACGAAGGTGCGCGTCGCCCGCATGATGAACAGTTATAAGGTGCTGGGGCACGATGTGGTGACGCATGGGGTGAATGACCTGCTGGTGCAAGCGGCGCGCCCGCTGCTCTTTCTGGACTATCTGGCGATGGCGAAACTGGAGCCAGAGGCGTTGATTCAGGTGGTGGAGGGGGCTGCGGAGGCTTGTCAAGCGCATGGCATCGCTTTGATTGGTGGTGAGACTGCTGAGATGCCCGATGTCTATTTGCCCGGCGAACTCGATGTGGCAGGTTGTATCATCGGCATCGCCGAGCGTGCGCAGATTCCGACCCCGGCGCGTGTGGATGTAGGGGACGCCGTGATCGGCATCGCCTCGAATGGCTTGCATACCAACGGCTACTCGCTCGCGCGCAAGGTGCTCTTCGAACTGGCGAACCTGCGCCTGGACGAGTACCTGCCCGAAGTGGGCATGATGTTGGGGGATGCCCTGTTGCTGCCCCACCGCAGCTACTTCCACGCGGTCTATCCCCTGTTGGACACAGGGGCTATTCACGCGATGGCACACATCACCGGCGGCGGACTGTATGAAAACATTCCGCGCGTGCTGCCCAGCGATATGCGCGTCACCATTGATCGCCGCAGCTGGGAAGTGCCGCCCCTCTTTCGGCTGATTCAGCAGCACGGCAATGTCTCAGATGCAGAGATGTTTCGCGTGTTCAATATGGGCATTGGTTTCGTGCTGATTGTGGCGCGTGAGCGTGCAAGCGAGATTCTGGACGCCCTGCAGCGCGTGGGCGAGGCGGCATGGCTCCTCGGCGAAGTGCAGCGTGGGCCACGCGAGGTGCAGATTATCTAAGCAAGTGCCAAGCGCACCCCAACCGATGAAATTTTTTCTCTGGGATACTCAGCTGGGTCAGAGAAAAAATTTCAGGAAAAATTTTTTCTCTGGGGTACTCAGCTGGGTCAGAGAAAAAACTTTAGGATGCCTATGCCAGCGAGAGGTGAACCATGAGTGATAAGATACGCGTTGCGGTGGCAGGATTGACCCACGGGCATGTGTGGGGCTTGATCGATATCTGGGCGCAGCAACCAACGGTAGAGATGACGGCGGTGGCAGACGCCACCCCATTGCTGGAGCGTGCCCGCGCCCGCTTCGCTCGCGCCTACACCGACTGGCGCACGATGCTGGAGCGTGAGTCGCCCGATGTGGTGCTTGCCACCGCCGACAATCGCACCAGCGCGCAAATTGCTATCGAGGCGATGCAACGCGGTTCCCATGTGATGGTGGAAAAGCCGATGGCAGCAGAGCTGTCCGATGCATCTGCCATGTTGGAAACCGCCCATGCCACGGGGCGTATGCTCATGATCAATTGGCCCGTGCGTTGGAACCCCGCTTTCTATGCACTGGTGGAGCGAGCGCGTGCAGGCGAGTTCGGGCAGATCTATCATCTGCGCTTCCGCATCGGGCATGCAGGACCGCGCGAAATCGGCTGTGATCCCTATTTCGTTGCTTGGCTATACGATGCTCACCTGAATGGAGGAGGCGCAAGTATCGACTTTGGTTCCTATGGCGCGATGCTCAGCGCCTATCTGCTTGGCATGCCGGAACGGGTGTATGGCGTCCGCGGCGTGTTTACCAAAGATTATCCCGTGCCTGACGATAACGCGATTCTGCTGCTCCACTACCCACGCGCCACGGCAGTGCTGGAAGCCACATGGTCACAGGTGGGCACAGATGGCAGCGGCAACCCGATTATCTATGGCACAGACGCCACCGCGACGGTTCTCGATGGTAAACTGCGCATCCATCGTAAAGGCGAAGCCGTTCGTTGGGAGGAGCCACCTCCCCTGCCTGAAGGCGAGCGTAACCCCGCCGAATATTTCCTGCGCTGCATCCGCGAGAATCGCCCCCCAACCGGCATGGTAAGCGCAGAAGTTGGATATATGGCGCAGCAGATACTTCATTCCCAATAGAAGGGGTTGCGCAACTCATCGAGGGTCATCGGTTTCACATGCCCGTCGGCAAAGGCGGTATTGGCAAAGCGTCCGAAGTGGCGACGCCAGCAGTGCCCGTAGCTCATCGGGCGCAGGGGCGGCTCGCCTTGCCAGTAGCTGGGTGGATAGACCATCGCATAGCCCAACTGCGTGTAGCCAGTGCAGGTACTGCCCTGTCCACTGGTCGCCAGGGTGATGCTCTCGACAAACAAGACAATCTCCGCAGGGCGCGGCACCTTGCTGAGCGAAATACCCTCAAACGGGTACTCGGTCGGGTTGTAGGAATCGATGCCTGGCGAAAAGAAGAGCTGGTGATAGCCCCAAGCGGGGAATCGACCGAACACATAGCCAAAATAGGGATGGCTCTCCTCGCGGCAGTTGCTCGGCGGCTCGTCGGGACACCAGAAGAGGTTGAATGCCTTCGCATAGGGACGCAGCAACCAAGGCCAGAAAAAGTAGCCGTAATTATTCGGCTGAGTTTGCCCCCCTTGCCCGATGTAATAGGCAGGGAAGAACCGCTCATCGTAATCCTGTAGATAGAGCTGCGCCGCGATGGCAACCTGCCACAGGTTCGATAAGCACTGGTTCTGGCGCGCCTTCGCCCGCGCCTGCGCGAACACGGGAAACAATATCGCCGCCAAAATCGCGATAATCGCAATCACCACCAGCAGTTCAATCAAAGTGAAGCCACGATATTTCATGACGATCCATCTCCCTGTTAAGGAGTTCACCCCAGAGGGCACAGAGTGCGCAGAGAGTTTTGCTCCGTGCCCTCTGTGGTCAGGTTTCAGCACCCATTGCCGAAATTGAACAGCACCATCAAGAGGTCGGCGTCGTCTACTATCCCGTCGCGATTTAGATCCTCGGGCAGGTCGGACCCGGTCTGACCGAAGTGAAACAGCACACTGAGCAGATCGGCATCGTCAGCACAGCCATCGCCGTTCACATCACCTGCCACACGATAGACCAGCTGCAGCAGGGGACCGCGCCCACCAGCATCATTGCGTGAGTAGAACCGATAAAAGCGCGTACCGCCTTGCTGTGCCGGGTTCATCGTGGAAACGAAGGCGATGCCCAGTTCGCCTGTGGTGCTAACCGCTTGATTGAAATAGGTTTCGAACGCATCGCCGTTCGCGAGCAGGTCTATCGGAATAGCGAAGGGCGCGTCGAGACGGTAGTTGGCCATCGAACCGGTGCCGAAAATCGTGGCGCCAGGGTAGGGGTTGTCAGAGGCATTATAATCCCATGTAGCTTCGCTGAAGTTCGTGTGGCTCAAGTCGCGCGCCTCCAGCGGGTACTGCGTGCCCTCTTCAGCCGTGTAGCCCGGCGGCTGTGTCTGCGTCACGATAAGCCGCGCCTCCAGCAACTGATAGTTCACCCCTGCCCGAAACGAGGCAAGGCTCCACTTAGCAAGCGAGTAGGAAAAGTTCAGCGCGGGACGCGCCCCTGTGGGATCCACCGCATGAGTGCCATCGCCCCAACAGCGCAGAATCGCCGTCAAGCCCGGATTGAAGGCATTGTCATAGTACCAGACATCATCGGTCGGTCGCGCCTGATAACTCTGTTGCGCCCATAGCGACGCCAACACGCTCATCAGCCCTATCCAAGTTGCTATCGCTCGCATCGCCTCCTACCTCCATCACCCTAAAGGATGGCATAAAAGGAGGCAAATAGGCTAACGCCTCGACGACATCCTTTTGCCCATCGACGACACGCCTCCAACTTCCCCATCATAATCTCCCGTTCAATATGGAATAACCATCCACGATACGATGTGGGATAAGCATGCATTGGTGGCAGAGGACGACCGCGTGGCAGCGCGCGTGTTAGAGCGGCTGCTGCGCCAAGCAGGTTATGAAGTGCAGGTCGCCCATGACGGCAAGCAAGCATGGGCGATCTACCAGCAACAGCCTGTGCCCCTGGTCATCACCGACTGGATGATGCCCGAAATGGATGGGCTGGAACTTTGTCGCCGACTGCGAGAGCAATTGCAGGAAAACTACACCTACATCATCCTGCTCACTGCACGCGACCAGAAGGAGGACCGCATCGCGGCGCTGGAAGCAGGCGCAGACGACTTCGTATGTAAACCCGTCGCTCCCGATGAGCTGCACGCACGCCTCCGCGTCGCCCAACGCATCCTCAACGCTGAACAACACTTGCAGGAGCAGAAGCGACAACTGCAGGAGCTAAATGAGGAACTGCGTTCCCAAGCAGAGCAGTTGGAGCATTCCTTTCGCCTTATCGAGTTCGCGAATCGTCGCTTCTCGGAGCTATTCGAGAACCTGCCAATCCCCTGTTTCACCTTTGACGAGCAGGGCATTTTGCACGAATGGAATCAGGCGGCGGAACGACTCTACGGCTATCCGAAAACGGAGGTGCTGTTCCGCTCGATGTTCGAACGCGTCTTCACAGGCGAATCTGCGACGCGAATGCAAAGCCTGATGCAAATGGTGCTGGGCGGCAGCGCATTGCATGGCATCGAATCGGAGGATTATGATGCCACAGGGAGGGTCATCCATGTGGTGCGCAGCGCATTCCCCCTGCGCAACCCAGCAGGGGAAGTCGTGGGCGGCATTGTCGCGGTGGTCGATGTGAGCGATCGAGTGCAATACGAGCGCCATCTGCAAAGCCTCGCGCAGACCGACGGATTAACGGGCATCCCTAACCATCGCGCGTTCCAAGAGTTTCTGGAGCAACGGTTCATAGAGGCAAAACGCTACGCGCAGCCGCTCGCGCTGGTTCTGGTCGATGTGGACCATTTCAAACAGTACAACGACACCTTCGGGCATCCAGCGGGGGACGAGGTGCTGCGGCAAGTGGCACAGATTTTGAAATACTTAGCGCGTGACGCGGACCTCGTGGCACGGTATGGTGGCGAGGAGTTCGCCATAGCGCTCCCCTTCACTAATCTGGAAGGGGCGGTTCAGGTGGCGGAGCGTCTGCGTCGCGCCATCGAAGAAGCTGAGTGGAGGCATCGTCCCGTCACTGCCAGCTTCGGTGTGGCCACTTTGCAGCCCTGGATGACCAGCCGTCAACAACTCATCGAAGCGGCTGACCGTGCGCTCTACCGTGCCAAAGCCGCGGGACGCAATTGCGTCTGCGCAGAGCCAGAATCGCCCTCCATATCCGAATCACCCCACAAAACAGCAGGAGAATCCAAACCAGTGTGGAATAAAGCTTCATAGCGCAGACTGCAATATGGGGTGGACCTTGGGTCTGCTGAGCGGAGGTTCGCATGAGCCAAGTAAGGGTGGGAGCAAAAGCGCAAGTCAAAGTTGGGGTGCAGGCAAGTCCTGGACTCAAGCTGTTGGCACATATGCTGGAACTGGATATCGAGAAACTGGAGCAGCTTCTTGCCCAAGAGCTGGAGGAAAATCCCGCGCTGGAGCTGACCGAGGATGCCAAATCCTTCCTCCCTTCCCATCAGCCCGTTTCGATCTCCTTCGAAGCCAGTGAACCAGAGGAAGAAGTCGAGGAGAGCTTCGAAGAGATGGCGGATACCGACAGCTGGCTTGCCGCACCGCCACTGGAGTTCAAAGAGCATGTGCGCGAGCAACTGATGCTTAGCCTGCCCTGTGAGCTACACCCTATTGCGGAGTATTTGGCAGAATCGCTGGACGAACGGGGCTACTTGAATACCGATATTGAGGAAGTGGCTCTCCAGTTCAATTGCTCGCCT
The DNA here is from genome assembly GCA_002898555.1 of bacterium HR15. GTDB lineage: Bacteria > Armatimonadota > Fimbriimonadia > Fimbriimonadales > GBS-DC > HRBIN15. Next base: position 21,159 of record BEHR01000028.1, on the reverse strand, counting down.
GAAGTGGTGGAACAGGTGCTGCACCAGCTCCAGCAGTGCGATCCGCCCGGTGTGGGCGCACGCACCCTACAAGAGTGCTTGCTGCTCCAATTGGAAGCCCTGACGCGCGAGTCGGGGAACAGGGAGTGGTCTGACCTGCCCCAGATTACCTATCGGATAGTGAAGCACGCTTGGGATGATTTCGCCCATGCCCGTTTCGATCGGGTAGCACGACGCCTTAAACTCGATGAAGCAACGGTTCAAGACGCGCTCCAATTCATTCGTCGGGAGCTGACCCCCTACCCGGCGGCAGGCTTCCATGAGAGCCACCTGTTCATACAAGAGAACTCCGCGCCTGAGCCTGACATTATCATCCGCTACAAGAAGCCCGCCGGGCTCGCTGTGGAGCTGCGCGGTCCCTCGCCTGACATGGTGCGGCTCAGCCCCAGTTATGCCGAGCAGTATCTGATGGTGCGTCAGCAAAGGAGCCATGCAACGCGCGAGGAGCGCGAGCATATCTTTCAGTATGTGAGTCGCGCCCGCATGTTCCTGCAGGCGCTTCAACAACGGCAACAGACGCTCAAGCGCATCGTGGAGGTACTGGTACAGCGCCAATTCCCTTTCCTGTTCACGGGCGATCCGCGCTTTCTGCAGCCGATGACTCGTGCGGAGTTGGCGGAGGCAACCGGACTACATCGTTCCACCGTTGGGCGCGCGGTGCGCAACAAGTGGCTGCAGCTGCCTTGTGGCACCCTGGTGCCGTTGGATATCTTCTTCGACGCTTCCTATCGGGTCGCTCTCCTGATTCAGCAGCTTATCGAAGAACATGAGGGTAGCGGGCACTATTTAACCGATGCTGAAATTGCCCAAAAACTTGCCGAAATGGGTATTCATATTGCCCGCCGCACGGTCAGCAAATACCGCAATCGCCACCGCATCCTCTCCTCACGCTGGCGTGAACGCGCCCGCCTCATCGGGTAAACTATTCCCACATTCGCTTCTCTGGGAGGTGAAACCGATGACGAAAAGCTTTCATTTGAAAGCGGAACCGCGCACCCTGCTTGGCAAAAAAGCGAGGCGCTTGCTGCGCAACGGCATCGTGCCAGGCGCACTCTATGACAGCAGAGGGCAATCGCAACCTGTGCAGTTCCACGAGCGTGAGCTGCTGCGGGTGCTTCACGAGGCGGGCACGACACACCTGATTGAAGTGGAACTCGACGGCCAACGGGTCTCGACCTTGCTGCGCGAGGTGGATCGCGAGCCAATTACCGCCCGCATCCGCCATGTGAGCCTTTGGGCGTTGCCAATGGATGAGCCGATCGAGACTGAAGTGCCCATCGCCTTCGTCGGGGAATCGGACGCGGTCCGCGCAGGCGGTATTCTCGTCCACCCCATCGAGAAGCTCACCGTCCGCTGCCTGCCAAAGGATATACCCGAAGCCATTGTGGTGGATCTCAGCGTGCTCAAAGAGTTTGGCGACTCGATCCATGTGCGCGACCTGAGCTTGCCACCCAATGTGCAGGTGCTGGACGATCCTGAAGAAACAATCGCTACCGTTGCTGCACCGAAGGTGGCGGTGGAGGAGGAAGCGGCCGCAGAGGAGATTACCGCCGAAGCACCCCCCAGCGAGACAGGCTAACCCTGTGTGGAAAAGCTCCCCTTGCTGCGCTTTACGGGTAAACAAGGGAAGCTTATTCTCAAAATTTTTATCCTTTCCTAAGAGACCGTTTAAAAACTGGAGTTCAAGGAGACGAGCAGGCATTCACGCTAAGGCATTTTGGAGGGCGAGGCTCCCGCCGAGCCGAATCTGGAGGGCGAGGCTCCCGCCGAGCCGTTCCAACCGACGCCGTGCTGGGACAGGACTGTCTTCGCCACGCATGTCGGCTTGCGGGGACGCTCGCCCTCCAGTGCGAGTTTCGGGTAGACGCGTCAGTCTGCCCTTACCATTCTTAAAACAGTCTCTAAGGCGAAGGTGTTCCATGCAACGTTGGGATGTGACTCCAGAGGAAGCGGTTGCGATTCAGCAGCAGTTGCGTGAGCGGATTGTTCTGGACGGTCCGCCGCCTGCAGAAGGGGCTATCGTTGTGGGGCTGGATGTGGGCTTTCGTGGTGCGGTGGCACGCGCCGCGGCGGTCGCCGTCCGCTATCCCGACATGACGCCCCTTGACCAGGCGGTTGCAGAGCGACCCGTGCAGTTCCCCTACATTCCGGGCTTGCTGGCATTTCGCGAAGCTCCAGTGATGCTGGAAGCCCTTACAAGATTGCACTTCACGCCTGATCTGCTGATGGTCGATGGGCATGGGATCTCGCACCCGCGTCGGATGGGCATCGCGACGCATTTAGGTGTCTATCTGGACAAACCCTCCATTGGCTGCGCCAAGTCGCGGCTGTGTGGACACTTCGCTCCACCCCCGGATGAGCCGGGCGCATGGACACCCCTCAAAGAAGGTGAGGAGGTAATCGGCGCGGTGCTGCGCACGCAGCGAGGTCAGTCGCCACTGTTTGTCTCGATTGGACATCGTATCTCCTTAGAGAGCGCGATTCACACCGTGCTGACCTGCGTGCGCCATCACCGCCTACCCGAACCTACCCGCCTCGCCCATCTGGCAGCAGGCGGAGCGAAGGTGGTCGCGGACAGCGGCCAGCCCAGTCTCTTTGAATAACGGGGCGCACAATCTCCTACTTTGCAGCAGGAGATTGTCGGGTCGCACGCGAATCGAAATAGATGAGGGGATTCTGCCGTGCGACGCAGCATGCAGGAATGGATGAGCCTGCTGATTATTGTGGGCTTTATGCTGCTGGGGCTGGGCGGCTTTTTGGCGGTTGCGCTGGGGTTGATGGGTGGCGCGCAGCTCGCAGGCACAGGTGAGTCGCCCCTGATGCTGGCATTCGGAGGCGCATTAGGCATGGCAGCATTGGGTGCGTTGCTGATTGGTGTCGCCTCCGGCTACGGCTTATGGCTCCATCGCAACCGTTTCCGCGCGCCTGTGCAAGTCTTCCCCTATGTGTATGTGGTCGCCCGCTATGCGGTGGACATCCATACAGGCGAGCTGGTGCCCTACTGGTACGACTATGCTCCAGAAAATCTGCGCTACTATGTGCGCCTCGATCACGGGCGCGGTGTACAGGAGGAGTATGAGTGTGCCTTAGAGACTTTCCAGCAAGTGGGCGAGGGCATGTGGGGCGAGGCGACCTGCCAGGGGCAGTGGCTGTGCGCGTTCCGAGCGCACAGGGGCGCACAATAGCCATCTCGCGATAAAATCCCCTCCAAAAACCGCGAAATCTCCCCGCATGGGGTTGCAAAATGCAGGAATCGCGATTCAGATAGGGTATAATACCCATGTATCACAACGGGACAGATGGTCACCCGTCCATCTGCGCCCGGAAGGAGGATAGTGATGACCACGGGTAAAGTTAAGTGGTTCAACGACCAGAAGGGCTACGGCTTCATCGTAGCCGACGACGGTCGTGAAGTCTTTGTGCACCACACTGCCATCAATATGCAGGGGCACAGGACGCTGTACGAGGGGCAGCCGGTCGAGTTCGAGGTTGTTCAAGGACCGAAGGGCTTGCAGGCACGCAATGTTGTCCCGAAGTAAATCAGCAGTCTGAAGACGGAGCGACCGAAGGCGGGGAGTGCAGACGCACTCCCCGCTGGTTTTTTTTTGGCTACTCGAACACATAGAGTAGGTATTGTGCCAGTCCGATATCGCCCTCCACTTGCAGTTCTCCTGTGTTGTAGGCGTCCAGGGCGTTGCGCTTGCCTGTGATAATCTCGATAAACACCTGGGCAGGCGCGCGGATGGTGACCTGTACCTCCGCAGGATTGCCCTCTTTGCTGAGGGTCGCCTTGCCCTCGGCGATGCGGAGGTAGTATTCACCCGCGCCCTCCAACAGGAACCGATAGGTTGCCTTCAGCGCGCCCGCACGCTCCGGACGGAACCGCCCCACATATTTCTGCAGTTCGGCTTCGACCTGGGCCACACGCTCACCTCCTGTCCCTTTTGCCAGCGGGGTCAACCCCTCGCTGAGTTGTTTGGCGGTTGCCACGAGTTTCTCCCCAATCTGGGAGCCGACCGACATGCTGCGCTCGTACTCGTAAAGATCGAGCCAGTAATCCTCCTCGCAGAGGATATAGCCCAGCTCGTCGTTGCCCAGCCCGATGAGGAACACAGGGTCACCATACGCGCTGAGGTGCTTCTTGAGCAGGAAGCCGATGTTGGGCAGCACTTCGCCCGGCATGGTGAAAAATACCGCCTCGCCAATCTGAAAGAGGTGCGCCTCAGTGGTAAGCGTGTCGTTCTGCAACGATTCGCCCTTCGGGATGACCCCTATTGCCAACGCCTGTTTGAACCGCTCGTTCTCCAACGGGACAGTGAAGGTCTGGTGCCGATGGGTGAAGACCACATGATCGCTGAAATTCGCGCTACGGATCGCTTCCAGCGTCTTGGTGGCGAGCAAGGTTCCCATCCGTTCAGCGCGTGCCCAGTCCTTGCCTTTCTCGCCTTGATAATTCGGGTTCTCGGCAGGCGAGACCATACCGCCCAGCGCGCCGTTCGCAAAAATCGCCACGCCGCCCCCATTGGCTTCGATCGTGCGATAGAACCAGTTCGGGAAGTCGGCAGTGAGCTGGTCGTTGTTTAGCACTTCGGGGTGGCAGGCGAAGTTGGTCAATGTGGCGATGGGCTGATTGTTTGCCTTGCTGCGCACCTGCAAGATCGCTGCCTCCGGGTCCAGGATCTCCTTCACCCGATAGTTGTAGGAAATGCCTTCCACGCGCGTCTTGGCGAAGCCGATGGTGGCGGGCTGAAGTTTACTGGCAGCTTCGTCGATGGTGCGGGCAACCGTTTCGACGACGAAATCCACATAGTGGTTATCGCGTCCAGAGACGGTCGGCTGCGGTCCCCATAGCCCTATGGTGTCTGGGGCGGAGTGCACATGCGTGCTGGCAACAATCACGCGATGAGGTGGCACGGAGCGGACACGCTGGCGGATTCGCTGCACATCGTCGCGCAGCAGCCCCAGCAGGTCGCACACCGCGATGGCGATGCGTTCCTGCCCAATCTGCAGCACGAGAGCGCGCACCCAAATATCGTCGTGGACGCCCCCTGTGTTGGGGCGGTTGGGCGAATAGCCTGCCAAGTAGACCTGTTTGCTCGGAGTAATCTTGTTTGCCGCAGCTCCTGCCTCCAGATTCTGCGCCCATGCCGCGATGCCCAATAAAACGCTTAGCGCAAGTGCCATCTGTCGCATCATCAGTAACTCACCTCCTGCGTCGAACAATCGTTCGATAGGCGCGGTTTTTTCCCTGCATGATCCCGACGCGATTCAGAAAGCGGTCAAAGCGTGAAATTTTCTCTGACCCCGCTGCGGACAAAAATTTTTTCTCCGACCCAGTCGGCAAAATTTTCAGGATAAGCAGGGTAAATCGGGAGGCATGTCTAACTCTTGCTTTATGCACGTATGGAGATGGTTCACGGCATTTGGGTGCTTCCCGTTTGTATGCATGCTGGCAACTGCGCAACTGCCCCCACCACAACCAGAGCCTATTCGAGGGGCACGGATGCCCGCGCTCAGCCCTGATGGCAAGCAGGTGGCGTTTGTCTATCGGGGTGACATCTGGCTTGCGTCGGCAGAAGGGGGGCGCGCCATTCCCCTGACCCGCCATGTGGAATACGATGCCTATCCGCTTTGGTCGCCGGAAGGCAATTGGCTCGCCTTTGCCAGTCTGCGCAATGGCAACTGGGACATCTTTATTATGCCTGCTGCAGGCGGTGCGCCTCGCCAGCTTACCTTCCATAGCCAAGCGGAAATCCCCAGCAGCTGGAGTCGCGACGGGCGATATCTCTATTATAGCGCATCGTATGATTCGAATAACCCTTCGGTGGTGCAGCTGGATGTGCGCACGGGGCGGTTCAAGCGTCTCGTGGAGGATTACAACGCGATCAACAGCCCGCAGATTTCGCCCGACGGTCAATGGTTGGTCTATGGTCGACATGGTTTTCCCTGGTGGCGCCCGCGCTATGTAGGGTCTGCCGCGATGCAGGTGTGGTTGGTGCATTTGGGCACGGGGGAGCGGCGTGCCCTAACGAATGACCGTCGCCAACATCTATGGACCCAATGGATGCCTGATGGCAACATGCTGCTCACCGTGACGATTGGCGAGGAGACACCTGCTTCGCCTCGGCTGGGCGAGCGGCTGCCCCTGTTCAAGGATAATCCGCGTCGCACCCCGAACCTCTGGTTGATCGATCTGCGCGGGCGTGAACGGCAGCTCACTCATTTCACCGGTGGCAGCATCCGCTATCCGAGTGTGGCTTCTCGTACGGGTGATATCGCCTTTGAGTATGAGGGCGATCTCTATCTGCTGCCAGCGGGTCAGCGCGAAGCACGGAAGCTCACCCTCTACGCCACGCAGGACGAATCCCAGAACCCGCGCCGGCGCGAGGTGTTCACCAGTGGCGTTTCGGAAGCTGAGCCATCACCCGATGGCAAACAGTTCGCCTTCGGGCTGCGCGGCGATATCTGGACGATTGCCGTCGAAAAGCCCAAAGAGACCCCTGCGAAACGCAACGCGGAGTTCGCCCGACGCCTCACCGATTGGGCGGGCGACGACTCCGACTTCGTCTGGTCAAAGGATGGGAAGACGCTTTACTTCACTTCTGACCGCAACTACTACCAGCAACTCTATGCGCTCGATCTGGAAACGCTCCAGGTGCGCCTACTCTGGAAACAGCCCGCGGATGTGACGCGCCTCAAGCTCTCGCCAGACGGCAAGCAGCTGGGCTTCTGGGTTTCGGGTGCAGACGGTGGACTCTATGTGCTGACCCTTGAAACGGGCGAAATCAAGCGCATCTTGCATGAGCCGGGCACGCACTGGTACGGGCTGGGAGGAGGTGATTTCGCCTGGTCGCCCGATATGAAGTGGCTCTGCATCCAGCGGCGTGGCAAAAACCGGGCATGGAACCTCTGGATCGTGCCTGCTGACGGGGGTGAGCCGATCAATATCACGCGCTTGAACGCCTATCACAGCCAGCCCACCTGGTCGCCCGACGGCAAGTACCTCTTTTTCCAGAGCAATCGCGACGGGAACGGACTCTACATCCTGCCGCTGACCGAAGAGGTTGCCCGTACCGACGATATGGATCTCCGGTTCGAAAAGCCCAAAGAGCCGGTGGAGGTCAAGATCGATTTTGAGCGTATTGAGCAACGCATCCGAAGGCACCTCGCGCAGAATCCCGACGGCGACCTTACCATCGCCAGCGACGGCAAGATTTACTTCCTTTCCGAAGGCGATATCTGGCAGGTCTCCTATGATGGCAAGGAGAGCAAGCGGCTGACCAGTGGTGGGGGACATGCGGCGTTGCGCGTGTCTGCCGATGGCAAAATGCTTTATTACATTCGCAACGGTGAACTCTACACGATGAATCTGGGCGCGAACAACAAAGTGGAAAAGGTCGACTTCAAGGCTGATATGGAAGTGGATACACGCGCTGAGCGCAAGGCAGCGTTCGTGCAGTTCTGGCGTGCCTATGAGCGTGGGTTCTATGACCCCGCTTTCCATGGGCGCGACTGGGTGGCGATCCGCCAGCGCTATGAGCCTCTGCTAAATGGGGTGGAGACACGCGAGGAGTTCGCCCTTGTGCTGCAGATGATGGTGGGCGAGCTGGAGGCGTCGCATAGCGAGGTGGGACCTGCCCCCGGCGGTGTCCGCAGCCCCAGCACGCCCCATTTGGGCTTCACCATCGACTACAGCTACCCTGGTCCAGGACTGAAAGTTGCGCAAGTGCCGCAAGGTGCGCCCGGCGCCTACCCCGAAACCCGCATCCACCCGGGCGAGTATGTGCTGAAAATCAACGGGGAACCTGTGCGCCCCGATCAGCAACTGTGGCAACTCATCAACGATAAAGGCGACCGCACCTTCGAGTTTCTGGTCAACCGCCGTCCCGTTGAAGAGGGAGCGCGGGTGGTCAGATATAAGCCGCTCAGTGGAGGCGAATGGAGCGAGCTCCATTATCGCAATCGCATCGAACGCGCCCGACGCTTTGTGGAGACGCGCAGCAGCGGCAAAATCGGCTATGTGCATATCGCAGGGATGGGCGGAAGCAACCAAACCCGCTTCGAGCGCGAGTTCTATGAGTACGCTTTGGACAAGCAGGCGATGATTATCGATGTGCGCTTCAACGGGGGAGGCAATATTGCCGACACACTCGTCGACTGGCTGGAACGCAAGCCCTACGCTTTTTATGTGCCACGCGATAGCCTCCCTGAAACCGCCCCCTATGGTGCGCTCAATATCCCGATGGTGGTGATGATGAACGAGCGCAGCTTCTCCAACGCGGAGATGTTCCCCTACGCAATGCGGGCACGCGGACTGGCAAAACTCATCGGCTGGGAAACGCCAGGCTATGTTATCTGGACATGGGGATTGGAGCTGGTGGATGGCACCAGCGCGCGTATGCCGCAGCAGGGCGCGTTCCGCAAAGACGGCTCCAACATGGAAAACAACGGAGAAAAGCCCGATGTGGCTGTATGGATGTCGCCCGAGGACTGGCTCAATGAGCGCGACCCGCAATTAGAAAAAGCAGTGGAATGGCTGCTCCAAACAATTGCGAGCCCAGAGTCTCAGGCGTCTCATCCTCCAAATCCATAGGGATAGAGGGGACTTGGGTACACTATAGTGGTGGAAGCAATGAGCGTAGAGAAGATACTCGAAGGAATCATGCGTCTGCCTTTCCCTATACAGAAGCGTTTACTGCGCAGTCTGCGTCAATCCACAAGAAACGGCGCAACGCGTAAACCAATCCCTCGCTGGCGCATTCGGCGTGATCCAATCTTCTACACATGGCTGGAACGCCTCAACCAGCTCCCATTAGAGGGACGCCAACAGCTAATGCAGCAGCTTCAAAGCTTGATGAAAAAGAGCGAAGACGAATCCTCCCATGTTGCCGTTCGGACCATGCTGGCATCCTCCATGGTTTCACGCTTATGGAACTTCAGCGTTGCCTATGAAGATTTTGTTGAGGCGCGCCGCGAAGTCTGGCGCCAATGGGTACGAGGTTCGGAATGATAAGTGCGTTGATAGATACCCATGCTTTTGTATGGTTTCTAACCGATGATCCACAGCTCTCGTCACCTGCCCATGCATTTATTTATGATCATTGGCGGCAAGGGAATCTGCTCGCTGTGTCAGCAATCAGCATTGTGGAAATTGTATATCTTGAGGAAAAAGGAAGGATACCATCAGGCTTTGTGAGCAGTGTGGTAACGCTTTTTAGTGAACATTGGCAATTTCCTTTTGTATTAGTACCTCTTGACATGTCGATATTACAGATATTACCTCAGATACCGCGCACCAGTGTTCCCGATATGCCAGACAGAATCATCGTGGCGACCGCCAAAGCGTTGGATGTACCATTAGTTACAAAGGATCAGAATATTCATCAGAGTGGGCTTGTGCCTGTCATCTGGTAAGGTATGACATAGGAGCGATGGTAACCGCTCGCTTCCTAAACAGAGTCTCAGGCGTCTCAAACGCCTAATCCCTATTCCCCGCTTCCAGACAGGCATCGCGCACCTGATCCAGTGCGCGCTGCACGCCCACCGTTGGAATCACGCCACAACCGGGCGCGGGGCGAATGTGCCAGCCCTGGGGCGTATGCACAATCTCGATCCAGAAGTGCTGAGTCAGATCATCCTCCACGACCACCACACGCACCATCCCAATCTGGCGGCGTGGGTCATACAGCACCTCTTTGAAATGCACATGCACCTCCTCCGCCACATCCTGCAGTGACAGATGGTCTGGGTCAAAGTGCGGCACTCGGTAGGTTTCCATCGGCACATCCTCCTTCAGCGGGACAGCAACGGGTTCCACACGGCGCAGGGTTAGCTCGTAGAATACCTGTTGCCCGCTTGCCAGCCATTTGCGCTCATATTTGGTGCCGAAGCTGGGTGGCAGCGTGCGAGCAAAGGCGGTGAAACCCGTGTCGGTAATCTGGCTCAATACCCAGCCGAAATACTCCTCGTGGTCAGTCACCACTTGCACCTCGCCATCGGACAGCAAGCGGCTGTTGAGTAGTTGCAAAAATCGTTGGCTGAACAGTCGGTATTTATGATGCCGTTTTTTGGGCCAGGGGCATGGAAAAAGCGAATAGATACGGATGAACGATTCGGGAGCTATCGCGCGGTAGAGGATGGGGGTTGCATCGCCCAGCAACAAGCGTATATTCTTCACCCCGGCTTGGGCGATGCGTCGCAAGGTGCGCTGCACGCTTTCCCACTCGATTTCGATGCCGATGAAGTCGCGCTCTGGGTGTTGGCGGGCGCGGGCAACCAGATAGTCGCCGTTGCCGAAACCAATCTCCAGCTCGCGCGGGGCGTCGCGACCAAAAAGCGCGAGCCAGTCCAATGGTCGCTCCACCTGAAGCCATAACACCAGCGGTCGCAGTGAAAGATAGGTCGCACGCATTGCTTGAGTGAAGAGCGAAACGGTGAAGCAATTCAGACCAGCCCTTGACGCACCGCGAGCAGTGCCGCTTCCGTGCGCGAGTTCACCTGCAACTTGAACAGGATGTTGGAGATGTAGTTTTTGACGGTCTTTTCGGTGATAAAGAGCGCGTCCGCAATCTCCTTATTACGCTTGCCTTGGGCGATCATGCGCAGAATATCGAGTTCACGCGCGGTCAGCTCCGCCAGCAAGTGCGACGCTCTTGCATGCTCGGTGTGCACGCGCTGGAACTCCTGGATCACGCGCGCAGCGACCGCTGGATGCAGTTGTGATTCGCCCCGCGCCGCTGCATGGACACCTTGCACAATCTCGCTGGGTGGGCTATCTTTAAGCAGATAGCCAATCGCACCAGCCTTGAGCGCCTCGAACACATTCTGGTCATCGGCATAGATCGTCCAGATGACCACCTGGATACGGGGCATCACCTGTTTAATGCGGCGAGTCGCTTCGATGCCGTTCATACGAGGCATCTTGATGTCCATCAGCGCAACATGGGGTTCGAACTGCATGGCAAGTTGCAACACCTGCTCACCATCGGTAGCGCATCCGAGCAGGTCAATCGTGCCCTCGCTCTGCAAAATCTCTGCTAAATGCTCGCGCAGCGGCGCTTCATCTTCCGCTATGATCAAACGCACGATCTCCATCGGATTTACCCTCCCAGCTGAAATTTCTTCTCTGACCCAGAGCAAAATTTTTCCTTCAACCCCGAAGACAAGAATTTATTGGTCTCTTCCGATTGGTACTTTGAACTCGATGCAAGTGCCTTCACCGGGCGTGCTGGAGAGGTGAAAGTGCCCGCCCAGACTCTCGATACGCTCCTGCATATTGTGTAAGCCGCACCCCTGAATCGCCCGTGCCGGGTCGAAGCCCGCCCCATCATCACGGATTCGCCCAATAAGCAACTTATCCTGCAACTGGATCTCCACCCGGATGGTGCGCACACCGCTTGCGTGCTTGATGATATTGTTCAGTGCCTCCTGAACCACGCGCGTCAGCATCAATGTCTGTAAGGGGGTCAGTGTCGGCAGTGATGGCGGGCATTCGAACTGCAGTCCCACTCCCAGTCGCTCTGCAGCGCGGTTCGCCAGCTGCTGCAGACGCTGGCACAGGTCGACATTTTCGTCGACCTGCAGATGCTGAATAATTTGGCGCGTTTCGTCCAGCGCGGTGCGCAGCAGCTGAATCTGCTCCTGCAACGAGCATTCATGTTCATTCGCCGTGTGCATCTGGCGGCAGGCGCGTTCCAGCCTCAGAATCCCTTGGACGAGCGTGCTACCCAACCCGTCATGGAATTCGCGGGCGATGCGCTCCCGTTCACGGCTGAGTTCGACCTGCTCGCGCAGCTCCGCCAGCTCCGCGCGGTATTCCAGGTGGGTACGATGCACTTGATGGATCAGCCAGGGAAGCAGTCCCATCGTTGCCACTCGGTAGCCGAAGTCTGTCCATAGCCTTAAGGGCAGTGGCTGGCACGCTAAAAGATAGCCCACCGCCGCGACGCCCACCATCACGAACAGCACGGGCGTGGTCATCACCGCGGCTTCCGACACGAGCAACATCAGATAGAGCAGCCACACTTCGCTGGCGTATTTGCCCGTCATCGCTACCGCGATCGAGATCACAAGCATATCGTAAACCGCTAAGGGGATGGTGAAGGAGTACATGATGTGCGGATCGCGTAAGCCGACCCAGGTGCGCGCGATGGCTGAGACCACCCCCATAATCGCGAGCGTGACGAGCTGTCCGTAGGTCAGATCAAGGGTGCCCTGTACATGGCGTGCCACGCCCCATGCGATGGCGGCTACCACGATCAGCCAGACGCTGGTGTTGACGCGCGTGAAGCGCTGATACTGGCGTGTAATTCGGGACGCCACCGTGCTCACTCCCCTTCGGTGGGGGGTGCAGGCTGGGGCGTGAAGCCCGCCTGCTCGATGCGCTGCTGGATCGCGTCCGCCAGAATCTGTGTGGGGTCGAACTGCACCTGCACGCGCTTTGTGTTCAGTTCAATCGCCACCTGTTCCACGCCCGCCAGACCGCTCAGCGACCGCCGAATCGCCTGCACGCACCCATCACAGGTCATATCGGGAACCAACCATTCCCGCACCACCTTTTGCGCCATCGTCAATAATCCTCCAAGCAGGAGTATACCATGACTAAACACTGAGATTCGCCACAGCGGTTTCGATAAGCACGCGGCTGGGGGCACGGCTACGCAGGTGATGCTCGCACATTCGGAACGGATAGAGTAGGCGGTCATAGCGTGGGTCAGGCAAGCTTAGCGGGCGCGTCTCCTGCAAAAGCCATGCGGATACTCTATCGACCAGTTCCAGTGTTTCGGGAGTGGGTGGCATCTCCACGCGCACCAGTCCATAGGTGGGCGCGGCGCCCTCCTGCCAACGCAGGCGCAAATACCAGCTGTAGACCTCCTCCACCTGCGGGCGGCGCGGGCGAAACACACTGCTACGATAGCCAGCGGGCATGTTCAGCACTTGCAGCATCCAGTCAGGGCGCAGGTACGAGGTGCGGTGCGACTTCGAAACGCCCACCACGCGCAAAAAGCGGCGCGTCTGCTGCTCGCGCATCAGGTCGGAGATGGAGCCATCCACCAGCAGCCAGCAGTCGGGGTGTTCGCCATATCGCTCAATCCATTGCATCGCCAGCCTGCGTTCCAGCTGGTCGCGCATACGCGCAACGGTTGCGCCCGCCTTCTGCAGCATGCTGGCGAACGAAGCCGTTTCCACCTCCACCCGCTCATAGGTGTCATGGATGATGATGCCGTGCTTCTGGAAGGTGCGGATATTGATGAGGCGAGCAGGCAGATAGAGCGCTTCCTCGTCCCCATGCAGGTCCGCGCAGGGATGCAAGTTGCGCTCACGCCGTTCCAGCACCATCGCCGCGATGTAGCCATACACTACGGGCAGGAACGCCTGCTCCACACAGAGATAGTACAGTAGCTGCGAGTGCTGGATGCCGTCGATGAAGTGGGTAAAGGCGGTTGGCTGGTTGCCGCGCGGCACCTCATAGATGCCGAACTCTTTGCGCTCTGGCTCAGGCACCAGCATCGCGTCGCCTGACCAGCCCTCCTCTTCGGGCACTTCTATAATGTCCTCGCTGGTGAGACGGCGCACCACACGAACCCCATCGGGGTTCTCGCGCAGGAACTCCACCACTTTTTTCAGGAAGGGCGTCATCAACAGTTAGATTCGGCAAGCGGCGAGGAATCCTGCTTTGCTTAGAGAAAGCTTTGGAGGGCGAGCCTCTTGGCGAGCCGAAAAAACTCCCACAAAATTTTGCGTCTGGGTCGGAAAAGAAAATTGTGACGGCTCGACAGAAGCCTCGCCCTCCAGCGTATTTCCAACCGTACCCCTGTATCCCTCTAATAGGAGCAAGGGTATAATCTCCGCTGTGAAACGGCGAACTTTTTTCTGGCTCTGGCTGTTGTTGATGGGCATTGCGCTGGCGGATCGCCCTGCATGGATGACCAGCGCAGAGAGCATCACCCCGACCGACCTGCAGGCGCATCTGGAGTTTATCGCCTCCGACGCGCTGGAAGGGCGCGACACTCCCTCACGCGGGCTGAACCTGGCAGGGATGTACCTCGTGTCGCACCTGAAGCGACTGGGACTGCAACCGGGGGGCGAGAACGGAACCTATTATCAGGCGCTCACCATTCGCACGGATAGGGTCAAGACCGAGTCGAGCGTGGTGCGTCTGGGCGAACGCGAGTTTCGCTATGGTGAGGGGTTCATCGCACGCGCCATACCCCTCTCGCTGACCGCGCCCCTCGTTTATGTGGGCTACGGCTGGACAAACCACGCGCAGAGCATCGATCCCTACAAAGGGCTGGATGTGCGTGGGAAGGTGCTGGTCGTGCTAAACGGCTTTCCGCGCTCGGTGGCACAGGTGGGTCTGGAACGCGCGGAGGGAGAGGGCTGGATCAGCCCGGAGGAGAACGCACGCCGACGCGGTGCCAAAGCTATTCTGCGTATCGACCCCGCTCTGATGACTCGGCTGGACAGGCAGAGCCGAATGTGGGCGCGACGGCTCGTAGTCGAGGAGCTGGAGCGTGATGAGCCGGGCTTGCCGTTGATCATCCCCTCGCGCGAGCTGCTCGACGCGCTCTGTCAGGGCGAGGAGGTTAGCGCGGAGGAGCTGATCCAGCGTGCCCAGGCGGGGGAAGCGGGTGAGCCGTTCCTCTTCCGTGCCAGTAAGCGGTTGCAAATCGAGATAGCGGTGGAAACCACGCGCGAGCAGGCTCGCAATGTGATTGCGATTGTAGAGGGGCGTGACCCCGTGCTGAAAAACGAGTATGTGGCAGTTGGCGCCCACTTAGACCATGTGGGCATGGGCACACCCCGTCAACCCGGCGAGGATGTGATTTTCAATGGCGCAGATGATGACGGCTCCGGCACGGTCGCCTTGCTGGAGATGGCGGAAGCCTTCGCCCATGGCGCACGTCCCAGGCGCTCGGTGCTTTTTGTCTGGCATGTGGGCGAGGAGAAAGGGCTATGGGGATCGCGCCTATTCACGGAGAAACCCACCGTGCCCCTGCAAAACATTATCGCTCAGGTGAATATCGATATGATTGGGCGCAGCCGATTGCCAGGCGACCAGAGCCGTCGGAATGCCGACCTATCCGAACCGGATGAAATCTATGTTATCGGCCCCCGACTCGCCAGCCCCGATCTGGGCAAGGTGCTGGATCAGGTCAATGCGCAGTATTTACATTTGCGCCTCAATCCGCGCTATGATGACCCGAACGACCCAGAAAGGCTCTACTACCGCAGTGACCACTACAGCTATGCGAGCAAGGGTATCCCGGTGATCTTCTTCTTCAGCGGGCTGCACGAGGACTATCACCGTCCCAGCGACCAAGTGGAGAAGATCGATTTCGAGAAGATGGCGAAGGTGACGCGCACGATTTTTGGGCTGGTGTGGACGCTGGCGGAGCAGGAGGAACGCCCTGCCCGCGTGAAGCCACAGCAATAACCCGCCGCTCACCCGGTTCAACCCGTTCGACTTGTCCGAAAATGTCTGAAAAGAAAGCCGACCTGGAATCCCAGCTGGAGCAGATGGCACAGGCGTTGCAAGTGGCGCTGGAGAAGCTGCATGTGCCCTTCGACGCCGACGCTTTCGCGTGGGCAGGCGTCCTTGCCCGTGAATATAAGGAGCATGCGGGGGATGCTCGCGGGATGGGCTGGAAGGGCATCAAGCGCTACGGGCTGGGGCGACCACCCCTCGTGCCGGCGCAGTTCGCTCTGCGCTACTTCGAAATCGAGCCGGGCGGCTACTCCAGCCTCGAAAAGCACCACCATGTGCATCTGGTGGTCGTGATTCGCGGGCGCGGCAAAGCGCTGGTAGGCACGCGGGTGTTCGACCTGAAGCCGTTCGATCTCATCTATGTGCCACCCGATACCCCCCACCGCTGGATAAACCCGTATACGGAGCCGTTCGGCTTCCTGTGTCCGGTGGATGCCGAACGCGACCGTCCCCAACCCCTCAGCGATGAGGAGTGGGAGACCCTGCGCCAGAACCCTGAAACCGCCCCATGGGTGTTTTAAAGGAGCGACCACAGGGATTTGCCCCTACTTCTTAGGGACGCGCCTTGCGAAACTTTTCTAACCGCTCCTCGATCTCGCGCCGAATCTCGTCAGGCACACCGCTCTGCTCCTTCAGCAGGGCAACTGCCTTCTCCTGATAGCGGATGGCGTCCTCTACCTTGCCCTGCTTGAACAGCGCATAGGCGAGCGTATCCAGAAGGAAGGGATCTTTCTCCTGAGTCAGCTGCACAGCACGCTGCGCGATTTCGACCGCCAGCGCGTAATCGGGCGATTTGAGCGGGCGTTCCGCGTTGTCCTCCACGATGCTCCACGCCAGCATGTTCAGCGCGTTTGGGTTGTTCTTATACTCGCCATTTGCCAGCTGGCGGGCAAGCGCGTAGGCTTTCTGTTCATCCACATACAACAGGAAGTCGTAGCGCATCAGCGCGAAGGTCTCTTTGTAAGCCGGGTAGCGTTTTTCCGCTTGTTCCAGCTCCTTCAGGGCGTCCTGGTACTTTTTCTGTTGACGCAGCTTTTCGAGGCGTTGGAAAAGTTGCATAACGGCTGCCTCGTCGCGCTCACGCGCCTGACGCGCCTGCGCGTGCTTTTGCCAGTTGAACTTGCCCGCGACAACCTGTTCCAGCACCTGCTCCAGCTCGCCCATCGGGTGTCCGATCCACACGATGCGCCCACGCTGGTCGATGACGAAGGCAGTGGGGATACCGTTCTGTCCTGCAGCCTCCATCCAAGTACGCGCCATCGTGCCTTTGGGGTCATCCACCGCGACGATGTAGCTCATCTTGTCGCCCATCTCGCGCACGAACTGCTCCACGCGGGGCATATAGTCAGCGCTGGTGCTGTTGCGTGGGTTCTCCCAGATACTCACGCCTACAATGGTCACCTTGCCCGCGAACTTCTTGGCAAGTTCAGTCAGATGCGGGATCGATTGACGGCAGGGACCGCACCAAGTTGCCCAGAACTCGACCACATAGACCTTGCCGGGTTCGAACCGCTGCACTGGTTTGCCCTTGATCCACTTCGCGACTTTGAGTGGCGGTGCTTTATCGCCCTCTTTGAGCGTCGCTTGGGCAGGGAACGACAGAACAAGGCTCATCAACAGCCCGATACTCCATCCGAACCGTTTCATGGTTTGTACCTCCATTTCCGATGGCATCCACGCCATCGCACCGTGATTATACCCCTGGGACTATAAAACCCCTTTAAAATCCCAACCCTGCTTTTGACCAAATCAGCGTATAAAATACCTGATAGCACCTCTTGCATACCGCGCTCTCTAAGGAGCTTACCTGCTGATGGGTGCTGCCACACGGCTTATATTTCGGGGAAAAAACATGCCAAGCTGTACCCTATTCCATCTCATAGACAACCCCTTAGCGAAAGAGGAACTATCCGAAAAGGTTGAGAGGTATACTATTAGTGGATGTGCGTCAAGGCATATCTACTCGATTGAATGGAGGTAAAGTTATGTATACAAGGTGGAGCTACTATGCAGCGTTTGCTGCGACGATAGTAGTTGTGAGTGGTGGCTACGCGCAATCGAACGTCCTTGCAGTGGAATGGCGTCGATATCCGAGCTATGCGAATAGCCCGACCTTCTCACCCGACGGCTCGATGTTTGCAGCTGTCGGTGACGGCGTCGTTTATCTATACGAGCTACCCGGTTGGATTCCCAAATACTCGTTTTTTGCGAATGCCCGATACTGCCGTTTCTCTCCCGACGGGCGCCATTTGGCGACATTAGGCATAGATGGGATCGCACGAGTTTGGGACATCCAAAATGGGTCGCTTTGGCAGACATTTTCCGTTGCCCCAGATCACGGGCGCGGACTGGAATTTGACGGCACAGGGCAACGAATCGCAGTAATGGGCTATCGAGTGCGGGTATGGGATGTGGCAACAGGCGCCCTGTTATTTGAGCGTAGCGGTTCCAGCAGCCGATTTGCCCTTGCTCGAAATGGGCGCTACCTCGCGATGGAGGGGGAGCCTGCCACTCAGCATCTGTGGGTTTTCGATGTGGATACAGGCAACCGAATAGCCAGCTTTACACCTACGTATGGTCTGCAGCTGGAGGCAATTGCATTCTCTCCTGACAACGGTACCCTCGCTTTCACCACGGGAAATACAACCTACCTGATTCGGACGGATACTTGGCAAGTGCGTGCGCAATTTGTCGACTGGGATCAGGCTGCGAGCTATCGCGGATTGGCGTTCTCACCTGACAGTCAGATTTTGTATGCTGCGGGTGGCTACGGTCAAGAGAATAACCAGACCATCTATCCCCTGCGTATCCGCCAAGCCAGCAATGGGCAGCTGCTGCGTAGCGTGTATCTGAACCCACTATATGGTTCTCCAAGCGGTCTTGCCGTCAGCCCTGATGGTGCTTGGGTGGCGATGGAGCGTGTAGTTCCGATAGAGGTCTACCATACGCCTACGCAAACACTTATGGTGAAGGGTGAGTTTATGGATGCCGCCTATGATATAGCAATCGCACCATCGGGAAGGTGGTATGCCACTGCCGAGTCGCCCCGTTGGGCGACTCGGCGCGATGCACGCACTGGGGCGCGCATCTATCGAACTCCTGAAGGTGGACATTCCCAGACTGCGATAGCGGTCGCCATCTCGCCTGATGAAGCGCGCATAGCGACAGGAGGACAAGACTCGCGAATCTGTTTGTGGAACGCCGAGACAGGCGCGCTCGAACAGATACTCACGGGTAGTTTGGGAGCAGTACTGTGCGTCGCGTTTCTGGGTGATGGCTCGACCCTGCTTTCAGTGGGAGCCGATGGTTTTATTCGGCTCTGGTCTGTTCAGACAGGTACCCAGATCCGCGCCATTGCGCTAGGGTTACAGATCCATGCCGCGCGGCTCTCCACTGATAAACAGTGGTTGGCTATTGGCGGTCAAGATCGGCGTGTGCGCCTGTTCCGTGTGAGTGACTTGTCCCAAGTGGCGCAATCCACTCCGTTCGATGCGATTCCTAACAGTCTGTCGCTCGCCCCGAATGGGCAGCAAATTGCTGTGGGACTGAACAGCGGTGCATGCTTCGTTTTGGAGGTTCCCAGCATGGTTGCACGCTCCCTGGGCAGTCTCGGCACAGGATCCGTTTGCCTCGCCTTCACCCCTGATGGACGCTACATCGCGGTTAGTGCCAACCGAGTGAACCTACTCCGCTTCGTGGACGCCCGAACAGGGGCAGTTGCTTTTGAGACGCCTTACGAAATCTCAAATGGTATCCGCACGATGGTGTTCACACCTACGGGACGCTCACTTATTATGGCGCGCGGAGACACCGCGCAGTTGCGTGTGAAGAATCCCGTATATCGCGTAGGGGATGCAACCACCGACGGCTGCGTGAATGACGCTGACCTGCTGGCAGTTCTGATGGCATTCGGGGAAACAGGTGTGGAACTGGCGCCCGATACTAATGGTGACGGTATTGTAGACGACACCGATCTGTTGGAAGTATTGTTCCACTTCGGTGAGGGCTGCTAAGAGAGTAGGGCGCAACAGCTGCTCCGCTGTTGCGCCCCACGATTAGGGCTTTCGTCTCAGCATAAACCCTACCAGCCCCGCGCCCAACACAAATAGCGAGGCAGGTTCAGGGATGGTATCCAAAAGAAACCCCTCTTGAATACCCGTTTCGGGATTGATGCCAATCCCGACGATATAACGCCCGTCAGGGGAAATGTCGGTTGCCCGTATTAAGCGGGCTCCGGGTGGTAATAGCGCCGCGTACGCTACATTGAGATCAATCATTCCAGTTGCTTCCGTCCACAAAAAGGCACGCTCCTGCAGGCTCGGAAAGTGTAAAGATGATCCGACGACGCGGCTTCCGTCCGCACTGACTGACCACGCGCTGCTGTTTCCACCGAGGGTGCCTAAATCCTCAATAACCCCATCGACCCAGCGTACAGCTCGATTAAGCCCATCGGCAGTATTCGCTTGACCTACAATCACCCGCGTAGAGTCCGAAACATCGGTTGCCATAGCAAAAGCGTTCGAACCGTTGTGAAATGTAGGGAGGATTTGTAAGACATTGTCTCGCCAGAGAAACGCGCGGAACAGAGTTTGCGGAGGGCGTACAAATCCCACCACAGCAACGCCGTCAGCGGAAACACTTACTGCGCTTCCATGCCAGTCTGCAGGGAACCCTGAAAGTATCTGCACTCCTGTGGCTGCCGTCCAGCGGAACGGTACAAGGTTCGTCTGCCCAACGATCACCGACCCATCTGCGGAAACGCCATTCGCTCGTGCAGGCGAAGCTGCTCCCAAATCCGCGATTTGCCCATCGGAACTCCAGCGCACCGCACGCAAGCGGATATCTGCAGTATTGGAGTAACCCACAATCGTGCTTCCATCCCGCGATATGGCATACGCTTCACTGATGTTGCCGCCCAGGGTCCCTAAGTCTTGGATGCCGCCATTGCGAGTCCAAAGTAACCCTCGACGCTGTCCATTCGCCGTGAAACTCCAGCCGACAACGGCCCCGTTCGCGGAAACGCCCAGCGCCTCACTGGAACTCCCTCCAAAGGTACCGACCCAGTACAGGTGCGGTGTGTCCGCGTAGACCATTGCACCCACTAGGATCTCCATCAACGCCACAGCACCCATCACCAATACCTTCCGTCTCTTCATCGCTTACCTCCTCTGAGCGTTCCAGAACACTCTCCACAAAGCTTGCGCTATCTCCGCGTAATTATACCCCTGATTGTACAGAACTGCCACCTTTTGTAAGTAGGTAGGCTTAAAAGCCACTGTCGCCAAGCGTCTTCTGTGTGCATCGTCGCACCTCATGCCCTCTGCAACTCAGAACGGCGATGCTGGGAAGCGCTCCTTATTATGAACTATCCCTACAGGCAGGCGGTAGGGACTTTAGTCCCGGTTCGCCCTTTCTGGGTTTGGGCATGCCAAACCTCGCAAAAGTAGGAGTCCAGTCTGCTGGCGGGGTTGCCGATAATCGGTCAAGAAGCCAGAGTAGGTGCATGAGGGGGTATCAGGGGAATGATCGGAGGGAGTATCACAGGGATCAACTTTACAGGACTGGCGTCGGGTATCGACACCGAGGCGATCATCCAGAAGATGATCGAGCTGCAGACGCGCCCGTTGCAGCGG
>BEHR01000027.1 GCA_002898555.1 bacterium HR15 | reverse complement strand
AGAGAAACCCCAAAAAGATTTGACCCGCACTTGTGGGCGCAATACAGTGCCGTAAGGGTAGATTGCTCTGTCCGCCACTCCCGAGATTGTAATCTCGGGCGCTCGGATACTCCTTACAATCCCAATAAAGATACCTACGCCCAATAACCATATCAGAAGCAGAATCCCAACAAATAGATGCGACTTTTTCATGGTATTGTCACGGGGCCGACGATAATCACAGTCTCCTTGCCATCACGCGGATCTTGATTTGCATCACACTGTATTATACCCCAAATGCTGGTGTTTGAAGCGGTTGAAACCTCTGCATAGGATGAGACCGTGATGAATGCACCTACGGGACCATTGGCTGTAGTTTGTGCGCGAGCCGCAGCACTAAGATGAACAGTTACACGCATCCCAGGACCTTCACATGAGCACTGGTTTCTTTTGGTCTCATCGTAATGATTTCCTTGTCCTATCCTTATAGGAATTGATATCGAGCCACTGCCTCCCTGTGGTCCTCTTGAAATTCCGAGCTCTACCTCCGTTCCTTCAATGGAGCCGACCCCAACAGCATCGACAACTTCACATTGAAGACTACAGGCACCAACCACTGAGACGATTACAGCTCCTGCAGATAAAGCTAAGGTGCCTTCCCCACCCCATGATATACTACCTTTGGACTTTATGGTTGGACGCGTTACGACTTGCATGCGGTACTCGCAAGGGCAATTTCCTGAATCAGCGGTTTCCATTCTGATGAGCCAGCTAATATAATCATCAGCATTGCCAATTGTCGACGCGTAGCAAGGACGAGAATTATCTCTCGCTTCTGCAAAACCATCACACTCTGCGCCAATGCAACTTATAAAGTGACCAGAGCAATAGAGGTCATTTAAAGAGAAGCATGGCAAGCAGTCATATGGCTGGTTATCTATCTGTCGACATGTATCCTGGCATTCCTCCAAGAGCCGTTTTGTAAGGCGCGCTCGTGGTAAGGTACAGGGTCTGTTGCCGCCACTCCCACCACCAGGGCGACAACGTTTCCGCCTGTTCAACTCGGAGACAATGGTTTCCCACCGATTAGCGTTGACCAACTGGGGAATTCGTGAGAAGGAAATCACATCCCGATCCTGAACATCCCTCCCCCAACCAACCAGCTCTACAGATGAGATTTCAAAATTCTGCGACACCTTACCTACAAAATGCGCTACCACTACTTCCTCTGAATCCTTAGCCTCTACTCCGAGTATAATTGGGGTTACCATTTCGCAACAAAGCCCTATACGCCCCTCATCAACATAGCTACTCTCACGATAGGGGACGAGATTTACCGCGTTGCCGAATCGATCAACTAAAGTCAGTGATGTAGGAAGATACTCACACATCGCAACTTGTGGGGTAATCCCCTTCGTGTGAGGGTCTAAATACAAGTCGCGCAGCCTGTGGATAACGATGGCCTCGAGATTCTCACCTTCACGGTGCCAGTAAAGTGTGCTTGCTTTCCCAATCAAACTGATGTAATCATCCACTTGAAAAGTGCGTAGGATGCGCGATTGATTGCCCGATGCATCACACGCTATAACTTTGAGCCGATAAATTCCTGGCTGTTCTACTTTAGTGCCAGGATAATATGGCTCATTGTTGAGAAAGATCTCGACCGAGGGATGGGGATCCACATCATCCGTAACGCTCACGAGAATAACGGGTGGGTTCCAAATTGTGTAGATATCACCGGTTTGAATGTTCGTCCAAATACTGGGGGCTTGTTTATCTTCTTGCACCTGCGCATGGGCTATCTCCACCATAAAACAAATCGACACCTGAAGAAGAATCAACCGGCGCTGTAGGCATCCCCTCAGCAGCGTGCGAACAGCGTGCAGGGACAGGCACATCCCCTTGCGACAGAGCACGCCTCTACGACCCGCTCCCTGCACCCTCGCTAAACCCTTGTTCCAAATGTTTTGTACACGCATCACCATCGCCTCCTTGTTCCAAAGGTTCGCTGCTATTGATGGCACATCCTGCAGGGGTTTGTCAAGGGGGGAACGAAAAAAGGCTTTTGAGTTCAAAAAGTGCCGTCAAGACCCAGAAGACGCTAAAAACCGTCCGCTGCCCGCGCATTTTTTTCAACTTTCCGAACAGCCCCACAGGGCAAGGACACCCTTGCCCACAGCCGCACCTGCTGCCGCCCCATCGCCCTTGAAAAGGCGCACAGACTTCAGCTCGGCACTGCGTGTGTCAGCGCCGTTGGCGCCACTCGCGCCTCAAAATGGGTGGGCAAGGCAGCGCGGTACCGCACACGCTGGTTCCTGCACCTTCGGGTTCCCACCTCCTTGCGTGGGGGATGTTTTCGTTCTGCGCGTGGGGATTCCTGCTGGGGGCATCTGCTGTGTAGGGGTTGTTGAATTGTTTTTGTCGTGAAACAGCCTCTACGACCAGTACCGAGCCATGCTCTCTGCCCTCGTCAACGGCATTCGCTGGCGCGACCTCCCCCGCGACCTGTCCCCGTGGCAAACTGTCTATGACCACTTCCGTCGCTGGCAGACATTCGGGGTGTTGGAACAGGTACAACACGCGCTGATAGCCCAAGCGCGTCGGCGTGACAGGCGCGGACAGCCCAAGACGGTGGCGGTGGAGAGTCAAAGTGTGCCGACCACCCAAAAAGGGGGGCGCGCGGGTACGACGGTGGCAAAAAAAAAATCAAAGGGCGCAAGCGCTACATCGTAGTGGATTCGCAGGGGAACCTCTTGGGGGTGTGGGTGTCGTCGGCGGATGTATCGGACGCGCAGGGGGCGTACGAAGTGTTGGACGGGGTATTGGTTCGTTATCGTTCGGTGGTGGTGATAGCGGACGGCGCGTAGGATCGGGAGTTGTTGTTGGAGTTGTTGTTGGGGAAGTATGTTGGGGCGCGGCGGGACGTTGGGGCACGGCGACGCCGTGCCCGTACGATATTGGTTGGGGCGTTCTGGGGGTGATGGTTTTGTGGTGTTGCCTCGTCGTTGGTGGGTGGAGCTGCGTTGTGCGTGGATATATCGCTCGTCTCGGTGTTATGATGTGCTGTGCGAAGTAGAGGCGGCTTGGATAGGGTTGTTTGGGATACGGCGTCTGATGCGTTCTCTTGCAAGCGATGGTTCCTAAACAGCCTCTTATCGATTGATCGAGCGGTTGGTATCGGGTGTCTTGCTCTCTGCTGATTTCCGATAAGTGAAAGTTAAAGGCGGCTCACTAAAACGGTAATCCCGTATAATGGTTTCATCGGGCGGGTTCAGCAGGGCACGGCGAACCTCTTCATAAAATGCTTGGGAGAACCTCCATTCGCCCTGGGTGAACTCCACCGTGACCTCTTCATAGGGCACTACAGGCTTGAGACGATATTCACCATGCTTTGCAATCGTAGCATCGCCCCTTATGGGGAGCTGACCCGATGTCTTGATTCGGATAAAGGGTTCCTCGCTCCCTGAAAACAAAAGTGTCGCTTCGCGAACCAGGTGGTCCGCTTTCGGATCAACCACCAGCAACCAAACAGCGTTCCGCTCCGTACCAGGGGCATTAGCGAAGAAACCAGTGGGCAAAGGCAACTCAGGCGACGCACGTCCTTCTGCCCGTATCTCTACAAGACCATCTGCACGCTCACGGCAGGTAGCGTTGGAGGGGGCGATAACAAAGGTATATCCACGTCCACTACACAGAAGAACCTGAAGGGCTCGTGTCATCGTCCGCCCAAGGTCATCTAAGGGATACAATCCCAAATCATACCCCTCTGCTTTGCCCAAACCGAACTTTCCATCAGGCGCCACATAAAGGGATCTATTCGTTGCCAAGACGGCATTCAGGAAGCCTCTTTGGTGAAAAGCACGCTCGCTTGCTGTGAAGACGAAAAATTGTACGCCTTCTTTATTGTAAACGAAGCCTCGGTCAGCCGCCTCTGGATCGGTCGGTTCTGTCCTTCGAGGGATTTCCTCAAAGAACTCCACAGACTGCTCGTAGACGGTTGCGAGACGATTGCAGGTAAACCGAAAGTGGTAGCGGCGAGCCAGTCCAGCGATGCTTTTTCTATCGCCCAACGGGCTCCAGGCTCTTATTTTGCCGTTCAGCGAAAGCCCCATGTGGACAATTCGCTCATCCCGCCGCTTCATCTCTTGAAGCATCCGCGCCGTTAGCGCATCGTTTGCTCCCGCTTGGCTAACGGTTAAGATTATTCCGACTAATGTAGACCATAGCACCCATCTCATAATCGTACACCTCCACGTATTATGTCTCCATGATTTAATCTGGAATTCCAACATCACCCACCTCTGGGCATTGATTCACACATTCATATAAATTGCCTACGATCTCATCTAAGACAGGGATAGGCACCCACTGAATTCCACTTCTGCTGTCTCCACACGGATATCGGCTTCTTGGATGTTGCACACATCGTAAATTAACATTCACTCGCAAGTTTTCTGGGCAATCTGGACAGCCCGCCCATAATCTGTTGGGGGTTTGGACATTTTGTGATTCAGCCACGCATTCAAAAGGAGGGGCCCCTATATATGCTTTGCGCTTAATGGCACCATCCGTTTGTCTTCCAGTATTCGGATCGTGGGGAGGCTCTTTAATCTTTACTTTACAATCCCTTAAAGTTCCTTGCTCATCTTCAAAGCAGGTTTTTGCTTCCACATTTATAACATAACATATATCACGTGTCTCCCTCTCTTGTCCATCAGAATACCTTTGGCGATAACACGGATCCCGAGGATTCATACTAGCATGGGCGCATTCTCGATAGGTGGCGTTAACTACTTTGCAACCTCTGCATAAATATCGGGGTTCGCCTTCCTCGCTACACTCCTCTGTCGTTAACCTCAAATTGGCTTCGTTAACAGGGATATACCGCCACCTGCGTGAATTTCTCAAATAAACATTTGATGGGGAATATATTAGCTCAACCAGTTCAGAGCTTCCTGTGATTACCATTTCTGGGCAGATGATAACAACCGAATTGGTTGATTGGTTGGCTGCCACCCCAAACTGCGGGGGCACCACCAACGACACGCACAGTACCGCGGCAAACGCCTTTGCCGTTCCCTTCTGCGCCAACATCTGGCGCACCCAACGCAAACTGCCTCGTCGCATCATCATTGCCTCCTTGTTCCAAAGGTTCGCTTCTATTATAGCCCATCCTGCAGGGGTTTGTCAAGGAGGGCTTGCAAAGTCGGTTTTGAGTTCAAAAAGTGCTGTCAAGACCCAGAAGACGCCAAAAATGGCTCACTGCCCACGCATCTTTTTGAACCATCTGAGCAGCCTTGCAGGGCAAGGACACCCTTGCCCACAGCCGCACTTGCTGCCGCCCCATCGCCCTTGAAAAGGCGCACAGACTTCAGCTCGGCACTGCGTGTGTCAGCGCCGTTGGCGCCGCTCGCGCCTCAAAATGGGTGGGCAAGGCAGCGCGGTACCGCACACGCTGGTTCTTGCACCGTCTGCTTCTCACCTCCTTGCTGGTTGGGGTATTCGTCAAGCGGGTGTGGATTCCTGCTCGGCCTGCTGATACGGCTCGGTCTGCCAAATACTTGCTATCAGGGTTCAGAAAACCTGTGCCTGCTGGACGGACACGGTTTCTATGCCCAGCGCTATGCATGGTTCGAGATAGCATTGATACGGATTTAATAAGGATAAAACGGGTAGATAGGCAGTCCGAACGCCAGCCCGATCAGTGACCAGAGGCTGCCCACTACGCACTCGCCCACAATTAGCCCAATAAAGAAGGGCAATCCACGCCGATACGCGCTCAGCCCGCCCAGGCGCAGAATGGCACCCTTAATGACCCACGCAATCAGCATCGGTGCCCATAAGACCGCCATCGACCAGCTGCTGGAGACCGCATAGCCCACAGGGTGCAACGGGAAGCCCGTCCACCGCTGACGCAGCAGCCCCAGCGCCAGGGCAGTGCCAAATCCCACCCCCATCGCAGGCAAGCTCGTGCTGACCTGGGTCGGATTGCTCATCCAGCTATCCAGTCGGTTCCACGCCTCGCCCCCGAAAATCAGGGGCACGAAGGGTGGCTCCACCCGTGCCCCCGCCCCATAGTGATACAGCAAATGCAGGTTCGCCCAAAAGCCAATCAGAATACCTGCGACGCAAGCCAGCCAGAGCGCGAGGAGATAGCGTGCTGAGAGAAAGCCCCCACGCTCCGCCATTTTCAGCCCCTCCATCTGGAACGGCATCGGATGTGCCCGATAGGCGCGATTGAACCCATAGAAAGTGGTGAAGGCTGCCAACTCGCTCTTGTTCATCTGCTGCGGGGTGAGCAGTGCGGGCAATAGGTGGTCGGGACCGCTGAAGTGCAGATCATGCGCAGGTGGACCCAGCTCGGCACGCATGCGCGTAATCGCCAGCGACAGCGCGAAATAGATGAGCAGAAAGAGCGCAATCACCCACGCCCGCATGCCGATCAGTAAGCAGAACAACCAGAGCAGCCCGATCCCCAGCGCCAGCAGCCCCAGCAATGCCTGATAGGGCACAGGTTCGCCTTTGTGGGCGGACACCAGGTCTGCCCCTACAGGTCTGAGAACACCCCGTGCTGATGCCCGCGACGCCCGCACGCGCCTCCAGACCGACCCACTGTGCAGCAGCACCAGCGCTGCAATCGCCATATAGCCGCCAAACGCCTGTTCGGTGGTATAGGGGAAGCGAGGCGTCGCGCTCCAGCCCATATAGCTGGACACCACCAACATCAGCTTCCAGTACCAGAAGAAGAACCAGCAGGAAAAGAGCAAATCCACAGGGAGCAGGTAGCCAATGCCAATCGCGAACGGGAAAAAGCCCACGGGCAACCAACCAATCGCGTTCCATGGCGGATTCTGAAACAGATAGCCATAATCGACCGCCTTGACGGGCACGGTCGGGAGGGAGGGGAGGAACATCCGCAACCCGTTCCAGAAATCGATTCCGCCCGCCAGCAGGCAGCCCGCCCAGAACAGTCGCTCCCGATAGAGCGTGCCGCTCACCATCTCCAGCGGAATCTGCACCAGCGGGAAACTCAGCCGCTCCACCTGCGTCCACTGATAGCGAAACAGCATGTTAATCAGCAGCATCACCCCGGTCAGCAGGCTTAGGAACACGCTCCAGACCAGCACGGGCATCGCCCACGCTCGCAAGAATCGCGGCTCATACAGGCTGCTTGATCCTGCATAGAAAGCATGAGCGGCTTCACGGTCGCGCACAATGAGCCAGTCAGGAAAATGGGGCAGCAGGCGCGTCGACCAGCGGTTCGCTTCATCGGCAAAGTGGGTGCCGTGGGTCAGAATAGGGATGAGCACTTCCAGCCAATCGTGCCCCACAAGCGCAGACGCCAGGCAGAGCATCGTGTAGAGAGTTAGCAGCTCGCCGCGTTCCAGCGCCCAACTTGGACGCACCCGCGCCAACCCGCGATTTAGCAGCACAAGCGCCACCAACCAGAAGATGACATTGTAAAAAATAGAGATGGTGGTCGGTTGCCCGCTATAGCGCACCACTTCCAGCGAGACGAGCCAGAGGGCATTCAGAGGCATTAGGCAGAGCGCGAGCATGATAGCGCGTCCCGTCGCCCCGCGCACCGAGGGCTGCCCTCCCTGCTCCCCTGCCATATCCTCTTAGTTCGCCCGCATGCCATGCTTTCCCTGCCGAAGCAAAGTGTGGTATACTATCATGGCAGCCAACGGCGAGGAGTAAGGGAGGAATAGTCGCCTGTGCGCGACCTACCCCTGATGACTCGCCTAACCCGGTGTGCCGAAAGGAGCCAAAGATGATGAGAAGAACAAGCGGTATTATCGGATTGGCGCTTTTGCTGATGGTAGGTAACACCCAGACCTTTACCCATCAGCGGATCGGGCAGGGCTTCATCGAACTGGGCTTCGGCATCCTGACATCGAACGGCATCCCCATCTGGTCAGGTGTGCTCAACACAGGCCCTGATCAGGACATTTTCCGCGTCACCAGCTGGAACAACTTCACCGCTGCTGTGCTGGGCAGCGACCGAGTGGCGAACCCGATTGCTGTTGGTCCAAATGGAGAATTGATGTGGGAAGGTACAGGCACGGCAACAGGTGGTACTTTCGATGTGTTTGTGGAGAACACGAATATCAGTGCCGCTGTGTTGGGCAATAACCGTTCCGCGTTTGGGTTCCGATTCACCAGCACGGGGCAGCCCGTCTGGTATGGCGCAGGTGATAACACGGGCGGCTTCCTGGATATCTTTGTGGGTAGCACGAACATCACCGCCTCGGTGCTGGGCAATAATCGCGACGCCTACCCTGCTTCCCTGAATGCCAGCGATCAGCTCCTATGGGACGGCACGGGGGACAATATAGGGAGTAACCGGGATGTGTTTCGTACCGATTTAGCCACCCTCTCCACCACCAATGTCAGCCAGTCGGTGCTGGGCAGTTCACGCTTCGCCGTCGCGGTGGAAATCACCGATTCAGGCAACATGCTCTGGCATGGTGGTGGCAGCAACACGGGCGGCAATGTGGATGTGTTCCGCAACGCGGTGAACATCAGCCTGAGTGCCCTTGGTTCCGGCATCCGCGACGCCACCGCTTTCGATATGGACGGCATCAATGTCCTCTGGCAAGGGCGCTCCAGCGCGACAGGCAACTTCTTCGATACCTTCGTCAACAGCACCAATCTCTCAAGCGGCGTGTTGGGCGCCAATCGCGACTCGCTGCCGATACTGCTCCGCGGTAACTATGCGCTGTGGGAAGGGCTGGGAGCGAATACAAACTACAACTACGATGTGCTCGTGTCGCAGCTCAGCCCAGCACTTGTACGCAACCCCAGCGTGGCCGCATTTGGCAACACCGCTGCCAACACGCGTGAATCGAGTGGCTACGCGGTGTTCGAGGATGGCAACACCGTCTGGGTCGGCAAACACACAACGGCTACCGCGGGCAAGCACAACCTTTTCTACTACCGCTGGAGCAGCAACAGCAACATTAACTTGACCCAGCAAGCCCTTGGGCGCAACGCCGAGAGCGTGGTCATGGCGGTCAACTCCCAGCGACAGATTCTTTGGGCAGCACGCAACGCTGCCGACACCGAGTGGGAAATCTGGCTCACCACCGAGAATGTGCCCACCACCCTGCAGGGCACGGTCAGCATCGCGGGCTATGTGGGCACTGCGAACCCCATCGTGCTGACCTTCCAACTGATTGACCCCTACACAGGCAGTGTGGCACAGACCACGAACGCGACGGTCAACCCCAGTGGCAATTACTCCGCGAATGTGGCGAACGCGGGGCTGTGGCGCGTCCGGGTCAAGGCGCCGCGCGTGCTGGCACGTGCCTTCGGCGCGATGGGCATCGTCGGCCCAACCACGCTGAATTTCAGCATGACACCCGGCGATGTGAACGACGATAACACCATCGACGATGCCGACCTGCTGCAGGTGCTGTTCGCCTTCGGCAGCAGCGACGCCGGTGCCGATGTGAACGGCGACGGCACGGTGGATGATGCCGACCTGCTGCTGGTGCTGTTCAACTTTGGTGCATCGGGCGAGTAAATGAAAATCGGATGCTGTGCCTATTCGTACCGGGAGGCTCTCACGCGCGGCGAGATGAGCCTCCCCGACTTCATCCGCACCTGCGCCGAGCTGAATCTGGACGGCGTGGAACTGACGGGCTACTACTTTCCTGACACGACCCGCGCCACGCTGAACAATCTCAAACGGCTCTGTTTCCGCCTCGGACTGCAGGTGTCAGGGGTGGCGATGCGCAATCAGTTCACCTTGCCTGACCCGGAGCAGCGCAAGGCGGAAGTGGAGAAAGTGAAGCAATGGATCGATATCGCGGTCGCCCTGGGCGCGCCCTTTCTGCGTGTATTTGCCGACCGCTATCCTGATGGCGTTCCAGAATCGACCGCGCTGGAGTGGGCGATCGAATGCTTTCGTCAGGTCCTGCCCTATGCCGAGGCGCAGGGCATTACCCTTGCACTGGAGAATCACGGCGGGTTGACCGCCACCGCGGATAAAACGCTGCGCTTCGTCCACGCGCTCAAAAGCAACTACTTCGGGCTGCTGCTGGACTGCGCGAATTTCCCCGATCAGCACTATCGCCAGATCGAGATGCTTGCCCCCTATGCCGTGAATGTGCATGCCAAGACCCATTTTCGCACCCCGCAAGGCGACTATACCGAGCTGGATTACGAACGCATCTTTGCCATCCTGAAGCAGGCGGGCTATCGGGGCTACCTCTCTATTGAGTACGAATATACTGACCCGCCCGCTCAAGCCATTCCGCGCTTCGCCCGGAAACTGCTCGCTTTGCGCGAACGCTACACGGGGTGAGTCTACATTTTATCATATCGCATGACATCCTGGAAGCGTTCGCGTTCCACGATAAGGCGTGCTGTGCCCTGATGGACCAACACCATCGCGGGACGCGGATAGCGGTTATAGTTGCTGCTCATCGAATAAGCATACGCGCCGGTGGTCAATACGGCGATCAGGTCGCCCTCATGAACCTCGGGCAGCCACGCTTGTTCGATAATTGGGTCGGTCTCACAGTGTTTGCCCAGAAGGCGATAGAGACGGTCGTGAGGCAAGTGAGCGCGATTGGCGAGGATGGCAGTATAACTTGCGCCATACATTTGCGGACGCGGGTTGTCCGACATGCCCCCATCCACAATCAGATAGATATCTGGCGGTTCCATCGCAGGCACGCGCTTGATAGCCCCCACCCGATAGAGCGTGCAACCTGCCTCGGCAATCAATGAGCGTCCCGGCTCCACCATCAGCGCAGGCTCCGGGAAGTGGTAGCGGTCGCATGCGGCACGCAAAGCATCCACCACGACCTTGGCGTACTCCGCAATGGCAGGGGGCTGGTCCTCAGCCGTATAGCGCACACTCAAGCCACCTCCCAGATTGAGGCATGCAGCAGCGAAGCCGGTCGCGCGCCGCACCTCCGCTGCAAAAGCGACCATCACTTCCGCCGCCGCAGCAAATGCGTTTAGATCACTTATTTGAGAGCCGATATGGCAGTGGAAGCCCAGCAACTGGAGGCGTTGTTCCTGCAGCACGCGCCGGGTTGCTTCGAATGCGTCGCCTGTCAGTAGGTGGAAACCGAACTTGCTGTCGCGTTGTCCCGTGCGAATCAGTGGGTGCGTGTTCGCTTCCACTTCAGGCGCGATCCGAATCATCACTCCCTGCCGCTTATTACCCGATAGCAGGGCACAAAGCCGTTCCATCTCGGCGAAGTTATCCAGCACGATGGCGTGGATACCCGCATCGATCGCCATCTGCAGCTCGGCGTGGGTCTTATAGACGCCATGAAAGTGGATGCGGTCAGGTGGGAAGCCCGCTTGCAGCGCGGTGTAAAGCTCACCCCCAGAAGCGACATCCAATCCCAGCCCTTCTTCGGCGACGATTTGGCAAATGGCGAGGTTCAACGCGGCTTTGCCTGCATAGAGAATCTGGACATCGGACTTGAGCGTATGAAACGCCTGCCGATACTCGCGGCAACGCGTGCGTAGAGCCGTCTCATCCAGCACATAGAGCGGCGTGCCGAACTGCTCGGCGAGCGATACGGCGTCGCATCCACCAATCTCCAGGTGCCCCTGTGCGTTAACGCTCTGCGTGCCCAGTAAAAACACTCCCTCCCCTTTCGCCATGAGCGAATCCCTTCCTGCAGGCTAACACCTGAAATTTTTTCTCTGACCCAGCTTTGCTCAAAATTTTCTTCTCCGACCCAGACGGGTACCCCGGAGAAGAAAATTTTGGAGTACCCCAGAGAAAAAATTTTTCCTGAAATTTTTTCTCTGACCCAGCTTCGCTGAGTACCCCAGAGAAAAAATTTCAAGGGTTCTTTTAGCAAGGGAAAAGGCAGGTCGCTGTCGAACACCTTCTTGCTATGGATCGGGAACGGCTGATAGAGTGGATTGACGCACATACCGATGAGATGATTGCCGATTTTCAGCGGTTGCTGCAAGCGGAAAGCGTGCGCACGGAGCCAGCACCCAACGCGCCATTTGGCAAGGGCATTCGGGATGCGCTCGATATCGTGCTGGAGATGGGGCAACGCTTCGAGATGCGCCCGCGCGACTTTGACGGTTATGCAGGCGACTTGGAAATAGGTGCAGGGAGCGAAATGATTGCTTCGCTCAGCCATATCGATGTGGTGCCGGCGGGCGCGGGCTGGACGAAACCGCCTTTTGGCGCCGTGATAGAGAACGGCTATATCTATGCGCGTGGCGCAACTGATGACAAGGGCGCCACTTTAGCCAGCATCTATGCCGTGCGCGCCCTCAAGGAGCTCGATGTGCCCCTCAAACGGCGTGTGCGCCTCATCATCGGCTGTGACGAGGAAAGCCGATGGGAATGCATGCAGTACTATTTAGCTCATGAGCCAGAACGGCCCGTATGGGGGGTTAGTCCCGATGCAGGCTGGCCCTTCATCTATGGCGAGAAGGGCATCGCCAATCTCTTTTTGGAGAAGCGTGTCCAGATGCCTGATCACATGGTGCGCATCCTCTGGGCGCGTGGAGGGGAGCGACACAACATGGTGCCCGACTATGCCGAGGCGCTGGTGAATTGTGCCATGCAACCTGCGCACCCATTGCCCGAAGGGGTGGCGTGGCAGCCTGACCCTGCCGGCTGGAAGCTTATCGCGCGCGGTAAATCGGCACACGGCAGCCACCCTGAAGGCGGCACGAACGCTGTCGTGCGCCTGCTCGAAGCCCTGCAACCGCTGAACCTGCCCGATAATGAGCAGTGGCTGGACACCGTGCTGGACTGGGGGCGTTCACTCAATGGCGCCGCGCTCGGCATCGACCATCGCGACGAACTTTCGGGCGCCCTCACCAGCAATTTAGGCGTCTTCGACTACGACGGCTCGCGCGTGCGGTGCGTGTTCAATATCCGCTACCCCATCACTTGGAGCCTGGACGCGCTGCAGGAGCGATTACAACAGACGCTCACGCGCACGGGGTTCGAACTGTCCGAGGTGCGCCACACCCCTCCCCACTATGTGCCTCCAGAGACCCCCTTCCTGAAGACCCTGCTGCGCATCTATCGGGAAGAGACAGGCGATTGGGAGAGCCAACCCGCCACGATGGGCGGCGGCACCTACGCCCGTGTGATGCCGAACCTCGTCGCGATTGGCGCCGCGTTCGAAGGCGACGGCAGCGCACATGAACCCGACGAGCGCATCGCCATCGACAGCCTCAAAAAGCTGGTGCGTCTCTACGCGCGTATCTTCGAAGGGTTGGCGAATGTCGAGTAATGAGCGGTGAGTAGTGGGTGGAATCTATCCACTCGCCATTCGCTCCTTGTCACTCGCCAAATTCCACCCGCTACTCACCCCTATCCGCTGGGGGCACTTCGACATGGAGCCAGTTTAGAAAGGGTGCGTTGACCTGCGCTGGCGTGAGTTCCGCGACAAAGTTCGTGTAGGTGATATGTTCCTGCAGCACCTGCTGAATGGCGTCGAAGTAGCCTTCGCGCGTCTTCACGATAAGCACCACCTCTGGCTCCTGCACGATTTTGCCTTCCCATCGGTAAGCGCAGGTGATGGGGAACCAGTTGACGCACACCGCCAGCTGGCGTTCCAGCAAAGCCCATCCAATACGCTCCGCTTCTTCTGCCGTGTTCAAGGTGATATAGTAGAGCCGCATGGTCCTGAAATTTTTGAGCGCAGCTGGTTCAGAGAAAAAACTTCATTCGCCCTTTCGTGTCAGCCCCTTCGGCAGTGGCAGTTTCGGGCGCGGTTCGAAGTCGGGCAATCGGGGTGGGTTCGCCTCCATCTGCTTTTGAATCTCCACAATCGCTCGATCCAGTTGCGGGTCGCGCCCTGCCGCATAGTCCTGCGGTGCGTATTCCACTTCGATATCGGGGTCGGTGCCGTAGTTCTCCACGCGCCAGCCCACATCATAGAACCAGAAGGCGTACTCCGGCTGCGTGGTCAAGCCCTGATCCACGAACAGCGACTTGGGCCAGATGCCAATCACGCCGCCCCAGGTGCGCTTGCCAATCAGTATACCGATTCGCATCAGTTTGAAGGCGTGGCTGAATATATCGCCGTCGGAGCCAGCGCGTTCATCGGTTATCGCGACGATGGGTCCCATCACCGATTCATAGGGATACGGCATCGGCTTACCCCAGCGCGGCACATCGTAGCCCAGCCGTTTCCGAGCCAGTTTCTCCAGCAAGAGGGGCGAGACGATGCCGCCGCCGTTCGCCCGCACATCCACAATCAGCGCGGGGCGCGTCAGTTCCATCAGGAAACCGCGATGAAACTCCGAGAAGCCCCACCAGCCCATATCAGGGATGTGAATGTAGCCCACTTGCCCGTTCGTTTTTTCATGCACATACTCGCGGTTGCGCCGCACCCAATCGCGATAGCGCAGCATGGACTCGTCGCGGAGGGTTTTGGTGACGACGGTGCGCGTTTCGCCCTGCGCGTTGCGCACAGTCAGCTCCACGGGCACACCCGCCAGATTCAAGAGCGCCTCGCCCGGCGTGAAGTCGCGCGAAAGCCTTCTGCCGTTGATGGCGACAAGCACTTCGCCCACTTGCGCGTTCACCCCCGGCTCATTCAGGGGCGAATCGACATCTTCCAGCCACGGGTCGCCTTGCAGGATGCGCACGATCCGGTAGCCTTGCGCGTCTTCGTCCCATTCAAACTCCGCGCCCAGAAAGCCGACGCTATATTGGGGCGGCTGGCGGTAGTCGCCCCCGAACTCGTAGCAGTGGGAAGTGCCCAGCTCGCCTTGCATCTCCCACATCAAATCGGAGAACTCGCTGCGTGTGGCGACACGCTCCAGCAACGGGTAATAGCGGTCGTACACGGTCTGCCAGTCGACGCCCGACATATCCGCGCTCCAGAAGAACTCGCGCTGTAGTCGCCACGCCTCGCGGTACATCTGTTGCCACTCGCGCGTGGGCACGACGGCACAACGCACGCGCGCAAGGTCAATCCAGCCACTTTCGCGCGAGGGCGGAGACTGCTCGTGCTTCTCGTCCGGCTTCTGACCGGCGGGGAGGACACGCAGCCGCTTGCCCGAACGGTACGCCAGCGTCTTGTGGTCGCGCGAGAGGGTGAAATCGCTCACCTTGCTTGTTAGTGTCTCCGTTTTAGCAGCGTTGAAGTCATACATCACCAGCGCGCCCTTCCCTTCCACCTCTTCATCCAGCCAGCTTTTGCCCAGCATCCCTTCCACAGGG
The DNA here is from genome assembly GCA_002898555.1 of bacterium HR15. Classification (GTDB taxonomy): domain Bacteria; phylum Armatimonadota; class Fimbriimonadia; order Fimbriimonadales; family GBS-DC; genus HRBIN15. The sequence goes on along the minus strand of BEHR01000027.1, from coordinate 38,603 downwards.
AACTGGGTGGCAATCACGCGCTTTTTGGTTAACCCGGCAACCTGCCCATAAATCCCCGCGGGCAGCGGCACCGTAATCACCCGCAGGTGAATATCCTCAAAGTCGATCTGGATTGGCTTGACCTGCTTCTCCCCGTTGGTTGCTTCCGAACTCATAGGTGTTGGCTCCATAGCCTAATAAATATACCCCGCTGATGATGCGCCCCTCTGTTGCAGTCGGTCACCCAGCAAAAATACCAGATTCTGCCCGTTTCACCCCCAACCTATTGGACATGGACGCAAAAAGGGTGTATAATAGGGGTGAGTTGGCTGTCCGGTTTTGGGCGGTTTTTGAGTCTATTAAGAGTGGATGATGCCCGATGCTGGACAGCAAAGGCAGAATCCAAAATTCTGATGGAAGGAGGCAGAACAATGCGCAAGCATGCACAACTCTGGCTGAGCAGTATCGCGATAGCGGCGCTGATCGCAGGCGTCAACGCCCAGGCATGGGATGAGACCGCGAACGGCGGCGGCGACGCCGGCGACCTGCCAAGTACGGCACAGGTAGTTGCTGGGAGTCCTGCTCAGTCGCTCACCACGATCACGGGAACCATTGCTTCTTCCACTGATGTGGATATGTTCCAGATCATTATCTGCGACCCTGCTGTCTTCAAAGCATGGACAACAGGTGCTCTGAGTGACACGCAGATCTGGCTGTTCGACAGCTTGGGGCAGGCGCTCTGGCACAACGACGACCGACCTGGTGATGTCGTCCAGCCGGGACAGGGATCTTATCAATCCTACATCGGTCCCGGTTCCGCTTCATCGAACTACTACTTGAGCACTTCAGATAACAGCGGTAATCAAGGGGCAGGCTCGGCGACATGGGGGTTGCCTGGACCAGGTATTTACTACATTGCGGTCTCCGCCTATAACCGCGACCCGCGCGATTCAGGTGGCGGGAGGGTTATCTATAGCGGTTCTCCATACAGCGGTATCTATCAATCCAACCCTGCAGACCCTGATCGCGTGGTAGCCAGCTGGACAGGTACTGGTAGCACGGGTGCATACACCATTAATCTCAGCGGTGCCTGCTTTGTGCCTGAGCCTGCATCCATGCTGGCGTTAGGCGTGGGTCTGGCGGGTCTGGTTGGGCTGCGCCGACGCAAGAAGTAAGCGGGCTTTTGCCCTCATCCCCTTGCCCCCTCTCCCACAGCGTGGGGGAGGGGGTTGTTTTTTTCACGCCGGGAGGGTCTTGATTTTTCGCGCCCGAATCCGATAGAATCTTGGAGCCTTTGGCAGGAGAGTTCTTGAAAAGGGCGAATATAGGGTACAATCTTGTAAGGAGGAAGGAGGCAAGAGGGCATTGGCACAGATACAGGTTCGTCCGAATGAGTCGCTGGATAGCGCGCTCAAGCGATTTAAGAAGCTGCTGGAGCAGAGTGGGATCTTGCAGGATTATAAGCGGCATACCCACTATGAGAAGCCCAGTGAGCGGCGTCGGCGTCAGAAGCAGCGCCGTCGCTCCAAAAAGTGAGGCGTTCGATAGGGCGATGCGGATCGGTTGGGCGGCTCTGAAGCGGGGTCGCGGGCGCAGTGGCGCCAAATCAGCGTCCTTGAGGCAGCTCAGGCTCCCTTGGCGCTGGGAGTCGTTGATGGCAGGTTTCATCAGCCTGCTTGCCCTGACCCTGTTGAACGGGGAGATGAGCGCTCTGCCCCAGCAGTGGCTGCAGCGCGGGCTAATTGCTGCCGCGCAGGTTGGGTTGATGGTTGTGCTGATTCGGCAGATTGGGCTGACCCGTGCATCGGGATTGGCACTTCGCTCGCCCATCGCGCCCAGCGCGCGGGAGGTGGGGCTGATTCTGCTCGTTTTAATCGGGTTTCTGAGTCTGTTAGGCGTGCGGGTGGTGGCGGCGCTGGCTCATGAGCCAGTGTTGGGCAGTGAGCGTGGTTTCCTCGCGTTCGCCCCCCTGCTCGCCGGCGGCATGATGCTTAGCACGCTCATTCATCCACTGTTAGCGGTGCTGACCTTTACCGTGCTGTTGGGCGGCATTGCCGTTGCGCTGGAGCTGCCCGTTCTCACTGCGGGCCTTGTCGGGCTGGTCGGCTGGAGCGCGATGTTCGCGGTCTTTCCGATGCGAAGGCGCACCGACCTGTTCCTCGTAGGCACTTTGCTAAGCGCATTGCTGGCTGTCGGGTCGTTTGCAGCCGAGTTGCATCTCTATGGCGATTGGCTGAAGGCGGGTGTCAGTGCGTTCTGGGGGCTTATCAGCGGCACGGGCGCGATGGCTATCTTCTGGCTGGGGCTGACCCTGCTGGAACGACCGTTCCGCCTGGCGACGCCGATGGCGCTGATGGAACTTGCCTCGTTGGAGCACCCGCTGCAGCGTGAGCTGCGCGATAGGGCACCCGGCACCTACTTCCACAGCCAATATGTGGGGCAGCTGGCGGAGGAGGCTGCCCTCGCCATCGGGGCAGACCCCATGCTGGCGCGAGTCGGGGGCTACTATCATGACATCGGGAAGCTCACGCGCCCCGATTTCTATATCGAGAACCAGCGGGGTCCGAACACACACGAGCGTATCAATCCTGCCCTCTCCGCACGGATTATCGCCTCGCATGTGCGGGATGGAGTGGAGCTGGCCCATCAGCACCGCCTGCCGACCGCCATCTGCGACATTATCGCTCAGCACCATGGCACCTCCCTGATCACTTATTTCTATCACCAAGCGGTGGGGGAGGGGCATGACCCTGTGTTGGAGCAGCATTTTCGGTATGACGGACCGAAGCCCCAGACGCGCGAAGCCGCGCTGGTTATGCTGGCAGATACTGTGGAAGCAGCCACACGCTGCTTGGAGAACCCTACCCCTGCACGGCTTGCCAGCTATGTGCATGAGCTGATCGAGATGCGTCATCAGGATGGGCAGCTGGACGAAAGCACGCTGACTTTCCGCGACCTGAAGCTTATCGAGGAGGCGTTTGTGCGCGTGCTGGTCGCCCTGCGCCATCGCCGCGTGGCGTATCAGGATGCCCAACCGGAGCGTGAAGAGGTCTATGTTGCTAACCTGCCCTGAGATTCTTGTATCGGTAGGTAGCGCCGCCGAAGCCGATCAGCTCCTCACCTCACTTCTTTCATCCTCCCATCCACGAGAATCGGCTGGCTCGCTCCCTCTGGAGGGCGAGGCTCCTGCCGAGCCGAATCTGGAGGGCGAGGCTCCTGCCGAGCCGAATCTGAAGGGCGAGGCTCATGGGGAGCCGAATTCGGGGGGCGCACTGACCCTGTTAGAACGGGCAATCCACGAAGCCATCCGCGCCCTGCTGCCGATTGCTCTCCATCGCTCGCCCCTTGCCCTTCGCGACTCGCCCGTCGAAATCAGCGTGTGGCTTACCACGGACGCCGAGATCGCTGCGCTGAACGCACGCTATCGGGGCGTCCACCAACCAACCGATGTGCTGAGCTTCCCGCTGACAACTGGTGAGGAGGCAAGCCGCTTCTGTCCAGGGGAAGCCACGATGATGGGTGAGGTAGTGGTCTCAGTGGAGACGGCAGCGCGACAGGCGGAGCCGAACGGACACGATCTGCTCACCGAAATTCTCATGCTTTGCCTGCATGGGACGCTGCACCTGCTGGGCTACGATGATCAAACGGATGCCCAACGCGCCCAGATGAACCGCATGGCTGTTCAGACCCTGCGCCAACTGGGCTACATGGTGAAGGAGGAGTGGTACTCGCGCCATTATGAGCGATAGACCGAACGAAACGGTGGAACAACGGGAAACGCCCACTCGATTGGAGCCTGCCGAACCGACCGACCTGTCAGACAGGTCTGACCTGACCGCGCAGACCGACACGACGGAGGCGCATCCGTGGCGACGGAACCCATTGGACAGCTTCCGCTATGCGCTGGAGGGCATTATCGCCGTCGTGCGCACTCAGCGCCATATGCGCTTCCACTTCTTCAGCGTGGTGCTGGTGCTGCTGATGGGCTTTTTGTTCCGTCTCGACAAGCGCGAGATGCTCGTGCTGCTGTTTACCATCTCCATCGTGCTGATTGCCGAGATGTTCAACTCCGCTATTGAAGCCACCGTCGATCTCGCGACGCAGGAGTATGACCCACGCGCCAAGTTCGCCAAAGACATCGCGGCGGGTGCCGTGCTGGTTGCCACGCTGAACGCGATTGTGGTCGCGTGGGTGCTGTTTATGGGGGATCTGCGTCTGGAGCAGATCCGACTTCGGATGGAGCGGGCAGAGCCGACGATGACCGTCGCTATCACCATCGGTACCATCCTCATCTTTGTCATCGTGTCGCTGGCGAAGGTGCTTTCAACGCAGGGCAAGGTACGGCTCTTCCATGGCGGCGTTCTGAGCGGGCACAGCGCGCTCGGATTCTTCTTTGCTATTGCGATTATCATCGTGTCGGGCAATCTACTGGCGTCGATTCTGGCGCTGCTGCTGGCGACGCTGGTGGCACAAAGCCGCGTGGAAGCGAAGGTGCATACCCTGCGCGAGGTCGTGATGGGCAGCCTGCTGGGAATCGGACTGGCAGCGCTCATCTACTGGCTCGTGCCCCGTTGAGGAGGTTGATCGACTTCTATGGAAGAGAACTCTGCTCAAAGTCGAGCGCATAGGAGAAGACGCCCATCGAAGCGACGCCCGCTGCTAACTGCCCTGCTTGGGGGACTGCTTATCTGGCTGCTGTATGGGCAGATGCCAGAGCAGATGGCGAGCACGCCTTCAGGCGGATTAACACCCAGCACCAGCCTTGTGCTGATTGCCTTTCTGCTTTTTGGCAATGCCTTCTTCGCGCTGGCGGAGACCGCACTCATCTCTATTCGCCACAGCTGGGTACGCATGCTCGCGGAGCAGAAGCACCGCCTCGCACCCCATCTGATGGCGTTGAAGGAGGAGCCGACGCGCTTTCTCTCCACCGTGCAGGTGGGCGTGACGCTATTGGGCTTTATGGCGTCTGCCGTCGCCGCGACGAATCTGGCGGAACCACTCTATCGCTCTTTGAAACCGCTGGAATCGCACCTCGAGCCACGCCTGCTCTACGGGCTGAGCGTGGTCATCGTCACCCTGCTGACCGGCTTTGTTAATATCATTTTGGGCGAGATTGTGCCCAAAAGCATCGCGGTGACCTATCCGGAGCGGGTCGCGCTCTCGGTGGCTGTACCGATGGTATTCTTTGACCGCCTGCTCGCACCGCCCGTGTGGCTGGTGAATGCTGCGACGCGCCTCGTGCTGAAGCCGTTCGGCATCCAGCCACAACGGCTCGCGCCCGTCGTCAGCGAGGAAGAGCTGCGCGTGCTGGTCGAAGCAGGCGAGGAGCAGGGCGTGATCGAGGAGCAGGAGAAGGAGATGATCCAATCCATCTTCGAATTTGCCGACACCATCGCCCGCGAAGTGATGACCCCACGCGTCGACATGAAATGCATTCCTGTCGACGCCACGCCCCAAGAAGCCATCGAACTGATTCGCAAGACGGGTCATTCACGCATCCCTGTCTACGAGGGCAGTGTAGACAACATTCTGGGCATTCTGCACGCAAAGGATCTGCTGCGCCTGTGTGGTGAGGACGCTTCGGAGAAGCAGTTCTCGTTGCGCGAGGTGATGCGCCCCGCCTACTTCGTGCCCGAAAGCAAGCGCGTGGTGGAGTTGCTCCAGGAGCTGCGCCGCCGCCGCGTGCATATGGCGATTGTGCAGGATGAATATGGCGGCACCGCCGGGCTGGTGACCTTAGAAGACCTCGTCGAGGAGATCGTGGGTGAGATTCAGGACGAGTACGATGTGGAGCAGGAGGAGCCTGTGCAAGTGTTGCCCGACGGCTCGCTGCTCATCGATGCCCGCATGCATCTCGATGATGCCAGCGAACTGCTCAAGACCAGACTCGAATCGGAGGAGTTCGACACGCTGGGTGGGTTTGTATTTGGCTTGCTGGGTCATCAGCCGAGCGAAGGCGAAGTGGTCACCGCCAACGGCTGGCAGTTGCGCGTGCACGCGGTGGAAGGGCACCGCATCCGAATGGTGCATGCCGTCCCGCTGCCGTCAGAGGAGGCAGAGAGTGAAGAACACGCGGGAAATGACAGGGCAAATGGTGAATAACTCCGATCGGCATTCTAAGAAGCACCTCTATTACACTTTCGGCAACCACATGCACTGGGTCGATATGGAGTGGCTGTGGGGCTATGGCGTGCTGCCCGACTCGGTGCGTGATATGTTGCGCTTCTGCCATGAGACGGGTGCGAAGGGCAATATCAACTTCGATGCGGTTGGCTACGAGCGTCTGGCAGTTGAAGCGCCCGACGCATTAGCCGAGCTACGCGAGGCAATTGCTCGTGGGCAGGTCGAAGTGGTCGGCGCGTCCTACGGGCAACCTTACGGGCTGTTTCATGGTGGCGAGTCAAACATTCGTCAGCGCGTTTATGGGGTGCGCACCGTGATGCGTCTGCTCAGTGTGCGCCCGCGCACTTTCTGGGAGGAGGAGTTTGATTTCTTTCCGCAGTTGCCGCAGATACTGCGAGGCGTCGGCTATGAATATGCCTGCCTGTTCTTTCAGTGGACATGGCACACCCCTGTCATGCCCGTGGAAGAGGTTCCCGCGATTTACTGGGAAGGTCAGGATGGCTCGCGCCTGCTTGCTGCCCCGCGCCACAAATTGAACCTGCACCAGTGGCCCGAGGATTTTGCAGGGTTGCTGGAAAGTCCTCTGCTGCGTGAGGCATGGATGCCATGCATTGTGCAATGGCTGGAACTAATGCCTTCGCCCGACTGGATGTGTCGCGCCGAATTGATGCTGCCACCCTTGCGCATGCTTATGCAGCATCCCGATTTTGAGCTGCGGTTCGTCACGCTCTCGGAATATTTGGAGCAAGCGCGCGATTATGCCGTGCCCCGACGCTACACACTGGACGATGTGTTTCACGGGATGAGCCTGGGCAAGAACGGCGACCTGTTCCGTCGATTGAGCCGCCAAGCGGAGCAGGCGCTGCTGACCGCCGAGTCGCTTGCGGCGATGATGGGGCTGTTCGGGCGACCTTATGCGCACTGGGATGTGTATCCCGTGTGGGAACTGGAGGAGGCATGGCGCGAACTGCTCGCCGCCCAGCACCACGACAACGATGAATGCGAGGGGTTATGCGGGCATATCGGGCGACGCTCCTATGAGCGCAGCCTTGCCCTGAGTGCGCACATCACCGACCGCTCGCTACACCTGCTCGCTGCCCGTACGCAAGGCGAACCGGGACGCATCATGGTCTATAACCCGCTCGGCTGGCAACGCGACGCTATGATTACACACCCTGCCACTGGGCGGCATATTCTGATGCGCAACCTACCCCCACTCGGCTATCGGGTGGTCAGCGAGGCGGACGACCTTAATCCCCTGCCGTCTGTCGCTGTTGAACGCGATGCGCACATAGTCTTATTGCAGCGCGACGCGCTCAAAGTGGTGGTGGATCGTACCCGCGGCGTCATCACGCAACTGTTCAGTCGCGAGTTCCCCGAAGGCATATTGCGCCCCGACTGCCCGCTCGGACAGCTGCAAATGATGGTGAATGGCGAGCCAGAGCGGTTCGAGGAGGCAGAGGTAGAGATAGAAGGAGATCAGATAGTGATTCTGCGCCGCGGCAAAAGGGGCGCAACAGTACAGATTGAGGTGCGTCTTGCGCCAGAGCGGGACGGCGTCGATCTGCATTATGTCGCACGCAATCTGCCCCGCCCCGACGGTGGTGTCAAGGGCGCACTTAAGACCGCGCTTGCTGTGAACCTGCCCTCCTACCGCCTTATCCACGACCACCCTTACGGCATTAGCGAGATTCGCGCGGAAGGAGTCTATCTGCGCAAATATCCGACGGGCGACTGGATGACCTCACCCCAGGTGTTCGAGGAGATACATAACCCGTTCACCGCGTTGCAGCTGCTCGATTTCGACGGGGGCGAGCGCGGACTGCTCTATCTGCACGATGGCAGTCAGGCGTTCCTGCGCGAGGGCGAATACATCCAGAACATCCTGACGATGTACGACCCGTGGGATGAGCATTACTTCATCAACGAGATAGACATTCGAGTGCGCCTTGTGCCACACGGCATCATCACGCACACAGAGCGATGGAGGCTGGCGCAGGAGTTCACCCGCCCCGTGCTGGTGGCGTCCACCGATCAGCCCCCGGGCGACCTGCCCCCGGTGTTCGGCAGCGTCTGGTGCGACGCCCCCAATGTGCTGATTACGGCTTTCTACCGCGAATCGGAGCGGTTTGCAGGGGCGAATCTGGAACATTACGCGGGGCGCGGAATGGAGTTCCCCTATGTGCTGCGGCTGGTGGAGTTCAACGGAGAAGCGGCATCGGTGCGCTTGCGTCTGGCGGGCGAGGTGGCAAGCGCGTTCCGCACCAATCTGCTGGGCGAGCCGATGGAGTCACTGACAGTTCAGGAATCGTTGCCCATCGAGGGCATCAGCCCCTGCAGCCAGATCGAGCTATCGCTGCACCCCTACGAGATTACCACGCTCTATCTGGACATCGTGCAGGGGCGCAAGGTGCCGCGCAATCTGGACGCCTACCGCCATGTCTGGGCAACCGTTCACCGGGTGCAAGCGGATTGACGATCCCGCCGGTTTGTTGCGCCTCAATATCGGGCACGGTGATTTGATATACGCCAAACCCACTTGCGAAGGCAAGTATCATCAGCGTCCCTATAGTTAGGCTCTTTTGCATCGCTGTTCCTCCTAATAGTTATTATGGCATGCTCTGTCAGCGCATGTATCGCAGAAAGCCAGGCATCGCTTTAAGGGGGGAGAAGTGGCGAGTGAGGTAGCGCATCTCGGGCGCGAAGCGACGCATCGCCCGTAGGCTCATCCGCAGGCTCGGTTCCGCCAACCATGCCATCAGCTCGTCGGTGATACGGCGCAACCGCGCACTGTAGGGATACCACCAAAGTTCGGGTTTATGGGTATAAATCTCGCTGATATATTGTGTCTGCACCAGTTCATATAATCCGAACTCGCCGTGCGTGCGTCCGATGCCCGAATCTTTGAACCCGCCCCAGCTGCTGTAGCCATCGCCAAAGGTCACCGCATGCGAGTTGACCGTGACCGCGCCGCACTCCAGCAAAGGCGCCAGCCGTTTTGCCCGTTGACGGTCACGCGTCCAGAGGGAGGCGGTCAGCCCGAACATACTGGCGTTTGCGCGGTCGATGGCTTCCTGCTCGTCGGCAACGGGTTGCACTAACACCAGCGGACCGAAGGTCTCTTCCTGCATGCCGAGCATGCCCTCGTGTGCATCGGCGATTAGGGTCGGCGCGTAGTAGAGTTCTCCCAGCTCGCCCAGCACCTTGCCCCCTGTTAAGAGGCGTCCCCCTTTTGCACAGGCATCTTCCACATGCGCCTGCACCCGGTCGCGTTGGAAGGGCGCAATCACGGGTCCCATGTCGGTCTCATCATCCAGCGGATGCCCCACCCGGATGTTGGACAGCTCGGCTTGCAGGGCGTGCAGGAACGGCTCATAAATTGCGCGTTCCACATAGACACGCTCGACCGATACGCATGTCTGCCCCGCGTTAACCATCGCTGCCCATGCGATACCTCGCGCTGTGCGTTCGAGGTCGGCGTCGGCAAGCACAATCGCTGGGTCTTTGCCGCCCAGCTCGAGAATCACTTTTTTGTTGGTTTCGGCGGCTTTCGCAGCGACAGCACGCCCGATGGGGATGCTCCCCGTAAAAATCACGCCGCGCACGCGTGGATGCTCCAGCAACGCCTGCCCCTGCGGCGCACCCCCCTGCACCAGCTGCACCAGCCCATCGGGCAGATTCACACGCTGGAACAACTCCACCACGAACGCGCCTGTCAAGGGCGTCAGAGGGGATGGCTTAACCAACGCCGCGTTGCCCGTAAAGACAAGCGAGACCAGTTGGACCAGCGGAATGGATGCGGGATAGTTCCACGGCGCAATCACTGCCCACACGCCATAGGGATGAAATTGGAGGGTACAGGTGCGACCCCGCATAAAGGGACCCTTCGGACGGATGGCACGCGGTCGAAGCAGGTGCCCCCCCTCATAAATCAAAAAAGTCATCATATCGACAGGCGGGAAAATCTCCACGATGAGCGCTTCTACACGGGGTTTACCCTGCTCACGCGCGACCAGCTCGGCAAGCGCCGCGCGCTCTTTAAGCAGCAGACGACGCAGCTGGCGCAGCGCTTCGGCACGCTCGCGCAGGGGCGTCTCCTGCCATTCCCGCGCGGCACGGTGCGCCCGCTCCACCATCGACGGGATTACCTCCAAAGGTGTTGGCTCCACCTCGCCCAGCACGCTCCCATCCGCAGGACTTTTGACCACGATGCGGTTCATGCGCGTTCCGCGCTATCTTTCGCTGCCCGCTGCGCGATTCCTGCATGCCTTAATGCCCCTTCTGTGTTGTATCCTGCTTCTGTAAGCCGGGATGAGTCGGTACGGGAGGGATTGGCTTGCCGAGCCGTGCCCGCTCACGCCACAGTTCCTCTGCGGTGACGGCGGGCATCTCAACTGCCTCTTTATCGAAGCGCGAGGCGGTCATGATACTGGGTACATTGAGGGTGAAAAACATGCCTGCATAGAGCATCAGATAGCCCATCACCCCCACACGTGCCAGCGTCTTCACCGTGCGCGGGCGGTGTCGCCGTCCCCACTCGATAATCACCACGGGCGCCACCACCAGCACCAGTTTCGCCAACGCGAAGGGAATCAATCCATACTCCAGGTAGTAGCGCATAATCGGGTTGCCTTCTTCTGCTAACCCCTTGGTCAACAGGGCAATGGTAGTGAGCAGGTCCGCCACACAAATCAGAATGATTGCCCAGCTCTCCGCGCAGAGCCATTCACGCCACCGACGCATCGTTCGCCTCCACAGGGGTTTATTCCATAACGCAAGGGCACTGTCAACATGCCTCCTCTTCCGATGGGAAAGGGCTTTAGAGAAGGGCATTTTCGGGTATCTTTTGGGCGATGCGTTGGTACATCCTAAGCGAGTCGGAGCGTCCAGCACCAGTGGGCAATTCGGTGGCAGTAGCGGTTGCCTTCGATATGATGGAAGCGGCGCTGGTGTGTGATTATCTGCGCGAGCGGCACATCCGCGCTTTCACACCCACGATGACACCGCCCTATCCCTACCTCGATAAAATCTATGTCTGGGTTCCTGCCGCACAGGCACAGCAGGCGACTCTCTTGTTGCAACAGCTCGCCGCCGAGTGGCAGGAGGAACTTGTGGATGCAGATGAATGAACTGGTCGGCGTGGTCGGCGCTGGCTCATGGGGCACTGCGCTCGCGTGGGTGCTGGGGCAGCAGGGTGTTCCCGTGCGCCTCTGGGGACGCAATCGTGAGGCAATAGCGCACCTTGCACATGAGCGGGTGAACCGTCGCTACCTGCCGGATGTCCACCTACCTAAGAGCGTGCAGCCGACCGCCGATCTGGACACACTGGACGAATGCCCCCTGCTGGTGCTGGCAGTACCATCAGGCGCGATTCGGGAGGTGGCTTCCCACCTGCCAGCAGGCGAGCGGCTTTGGGTGATTGCCGCGAAGGGGCTGGAACCCGGCACGGGTAAACGGCTCAGCGAGGTGGTGCAAGAGACAGCCAACATGCCGCTGGAGCGGCTGGTGGTGCTTTCGGGACCGAACTTAGCTGCCGAAATCGTGCGAGGCATCCCCACCGCGACGGTCGCCGCTTCCATCAACGCGGACGCTGCCGAGCATGTGCAGCAGCTCTTTATGACGCCCACCCTGCGCGTCTACACGAATGACGACCTGATCGGGGTCGAGCTGGGCGGCGCACTCAAAAATGTGTACGCTATCGGTGCAGGGGTCAGCGATGGACTGGGCTTCGGTGACAACACAAAAGGTGCGCTGCTGACGCGCGGATTGGCAGAGATGATGCGACTGGGCGCAGCGATGGGCGCATGCCCCGAAACTTTTATGGGACTAACTGGCGTGGGCGACCTGTTCGCCACCGCCGCCAGCCGATTGAGCCGCAACTATCGGCTGGGCTATGCCATCGCGCAAGGCGCGTCGCCCGAGGAAGCCCTCCAGCAACTCAGGCAGGTCGCAGAAGGGTATCCCACCACCCTTGCCGCCGAAGGGTTAGCCCACCAGTATGGGGTGGAGATGCCGCTGCTCAATGCAATTGCCAGCCTGCTGCGTGGGGCATGCCGCGTGCAGGATGCTCTCCAGAGCCTGATGACCCGCCCCCCTAAAGGCGAACGCGAGTTCCGATTCGTGAAGTCCTAAAAAGGGCCTCGTTGCAGCCACCGTGCCGTGCGCGGGTCATACTCCCGTGCGCCTACATGATAGAGGTTCGTATTCGCAAAACAGTCCCACTCATACCCATACGCCCCGTTCCAAGTGAACGGTTGCTCCACCGTGCCATAGGCAGGGTTCACCTCCCGCTCTATCGGATTGCCCCAGCTATCATAAGACCACACCTCCGCCACCTGTCCATCAGGCGCCAGCAGCATCCGCATGTGCCCTAAGCCATCCAGCATATAGTAGCGCGTGCCAGCAGGATGAGGGTGTTCGAAAATTCGCGTAGACAATCACCACCCACACACAACACACAAAATTATCCTCCCCAATCACAAAATTTTCTTTTCCGACCCAGCAGGGTACCCCAGAGAAAAAATTTTGGGGTATCCCGGAAAAGAAAATTTTGTCTGCTCCCCAAAACCTATGCCCATATTCTTTAACGGCTCGGCGGGAGCCTCGCCCTCCAATCTCGGCTCGGCGGGAGCCTCACCTTCCAGCGAGCCGCATGAATTTTCGAACACCCTCAGGGGGGAGGAGAGGGTGTTCGAAAATCACAGGTTGAACTGGAGGGCGGGACTGCCTGCTGAGCCGTTGTTGGGTGTTTTTCTCGGCTCGCCGGGAGGCTCGCCCTCCAAGTTGTGGCGAGTAGTGAGTGGCGAGTAGCGAGTATATCGGGGAGTGTTCGGCTCGCCGGGAGGCTTGCCCTCCGACACAGCCGTTTCGGGTGTCACGCTTGCCTATTTTATTGTGCAAACAACCCCCAGGTTGGTGTGGGCAATCCTATCTGGTATAACAAGGTTTCATGAGGGAACAACCCTTTCAAGTGGAGATATTGACGCTGGGACCACTGCAAGCGAACTGTTATCTCGTGATTGATAAGGAGAGTGGTCAGGCAGTGGTGATCGATCCGGGCTGCGAGCCGGAGCAAGTGGCGGCGCGGTTGCATACGCTCTCCGTCTCAGTCGCGCTGTTATTAGCTACGCATGGGCATTTCGACCATGTGGTAGGTGTACCGTATCTGAAGCGGTTAACGGGCGCACCGTTCTGGATGTCGCGTGGGGAGTGGGAGCTATGGGCGCAATATGCGCATGAGCATCTGGTCTATCTGGGCTTACCGCCCAGTGAGCCGGTACCACATCCTGACCGCTTCCTGCAGGAAGGCGATGAGTTTCAGGTCGGTTGCCTTGAGTTTCGTGTGCTTTTGCTGAAGGGGCACGCGCCGGAGCATCTCGGCTTCCTGCTTCAGGCGAAACCGTTGCATCTGTTCTGTGGCGATGCGATTTTTGCGGGCAGTGTGGGGCGTACAGATATTCCCTATGCGGATCATCAGACTCTGCGGGAGCATCTGCATACGCGCGTGCTGACCCTGCCCGATGATACCCTCCTGTTGCCAGGGCATGGTCCCCTCACCACCGTTGGTGTTGAGCGTCAGACAAATCCGTTTCTTTAGGGGGCATTCGCGGTCATATGGTTTCTGGGGTAAGCTTGGCGCGCCCGGAGGGATTCGAACCCCCGACCCCCAGATCCGAAGTCTGGTGCTCTGGTCCGCTGAGCTACGGGCGCATGGTCGGGGCGCCCGGACTCGAACCGGGGACCTCTACCACCCCATGGTAGCGCGCTAACCATACTGCGCCACGCCCCGACACTTCCCATGATACCCCATTGCGCCCTGCGAATGCAAGGGGGCTTGCAGGCATTCGCCAACTCAGGGGCATGGAATGCAGCGAGCACACACGCCTGTTCGCCCCTCCTCACAATCCCGCATCCTGAGTGGGGTACAATTATAGGGATGCAGGTGCGGCGGTGGATGCACGGGCTGTTGGTGCTGATTGCCCTGCTCAACAGTGGGGGCATCGGCTACTGGAGCTGCTGTGGGCAGATATGCAGCGCCAGTTTTTGGCTGCCGGTCTGCATAGATAACTGTCCTCCATCAACAACCGCCTTCAACCTAAGTCGAGACCACTCACACCCCATCTTCGCATTTCTTCCCTGCGAGTGCCAGTTCGTATCAGTGGAGGTACTCCCGCCACTCGCGTGGAAGCCTGTTATTGTGGTGCAGCTTGGTGAAGCGCCATCCCTGCTTGATGTTCAGACCATAGACGACTCCCTGACACGAGGCGCTGCTTCTCCTTTAACTACCCCCATTTTCTCACAGCCTTTGCTGTGGCACAAGCCTCACGGGCGACGCGCCCCACCTTCTGTCTGATTTAGGCGAGCGGCGAATTCCGCGGGGAGGAAGTTTGCGCACTTCCTCATCCCAAGCATGACCCCATCAGGGGACACCGTTGCGCAAAACCTAATCAGACAGGAGGTGCTATGAAGGTCTTAAGTGTTAGCGGCTGGATAGGATGGTGCGGTTTGTGGGTGATCAGCTGGGCGGCGGGGGATACCCTCACGCTGGAAGGTGCCCTTCGGCTTGCCCTTCAGCGGAACCCTACCTTGCAAGCGTTGCGCCACGAAATCGACGCTGCACATCGGCAGGTGAAGAGTGCCTCACGCCCCGCCTCCATGCTGGTACTGATAGCTCCCGCCTTGACTGCGGGTGGCTCCGATGAGGAGTTGCTGTTGCATCAGCCGTTGGAGTGGAACGGTGCACGGTTTGCGCGAACTCGTATCGCGCGTGCCGAACAAAAGGTTATCCACGCGCAAGCCCTTTTGACGCTCAATCGGGTGTTGGCGGAGGTCGCCTCGGCTTATTATGAAGCGTTTTATCGGGAGCAGATTGCCCGAAACGCCCAGGAGTCGCTCCAGAACACCGAGCAGGTCTGTGAGTTAGTGCGTCAGCAGGTGGAAGCAGGGGCGCGAGCCGGCATCGACCTCGTGCAGGCGGAGATTGAGCGAGAGCGTGTGCGTCAGCATGCACAACTGCGCGAAGCGGAAGCACGGCAGGCGTCCGATCGTCTGCGGGTACTGATTGGTCTTCCGTTGGAAACCCAACCGCTCGTTTTGCAGGCTCCCCCAACGCCTCCTGATGAATCGGTCCAGGTTGGCGACAAGGGGGTATCGCCAGAAATCATTCATGAGCAGGCACTCACGCACCTCCAGGAGGCGCTCTTGCACCAGATTCGCGTGGAAGGTCGACCCGATCTGGGGGTCCAGGTACGCATCGAGCGGTGGCGTGGCGAGCGTACTCGACCTGCATTTGGACTGAGCTTGCAAGTGCCTTTTATCGACTACGGCGCCCGCCAGCAGCAACGACAAGCCCAACAGGAGCGGCTGAACGCCCAGAGATTGCGCCTGCAACAGACCCAAAGAGTTATCATGGCGGACCAGCGCCGTGCGCATATCGCGTTGGAAACAGCTCGCGCACGCAGAGACGCCTACCGCACTCAAATCCTGCCCCGCGCGGAACAGCTCGTGCAATCGACCCGCATCGGGCTGGAAACCGGTCAGATCACCCTCCTGCAGGTGCTGGAAGCGGAACGCACTGCGCGTACGGTGCGAGAGGAAGCACTGCAAGCAGCGATGGAACTGGGCGTCGCATGGGTAGAGTGGCAGCGCGTGCATGGTGTCTTTGCACAGCGATTTAGCCAGCAGTGCTTAGGAGGTGACACACGATGAATCCGAAGGGAATGCTTTGCCCAACGCGCAAAGCGCGACGGTGGCTCGGCATCGCAGCGCTGAGCATTCTCAGTATGGGCGTCTGGTGGTGGTTGAACCGTCCCGTGCCCTCTCAGGATGAGCATGCAGAGTCGCACCATAGCTTGCCTGACCAGATTGAGCTGTCCCCTGAAAGCCTCCAGTTAGCCCAACTGGAGATTGAAACGGTGCAACGGAAACCCCTCCGTCGCCCTGTGCGCTTGTTTGGGCGGATTGAGCCTATGCCTGAACATCTTGTGAATTTGAACGCACGCGTATCGGGGCGCCTCGTAGAGCTTCGTGCGCGTGTGGGTGACTGGGTTCGGCGGGGGCAAGTGCTGGCTATTCTTGATAGCGACGAGATTCAGCGTGCCGAGATAGCTTATGCGCAGGCGAGTCGTCGGGTCGAGTTTGCCCGCAAAGAGTTGGCGCGTCGCCGGCAAATGGCGCAACTGGGTGCCTTCAGCGACCCGCCCTTAGAGGAGGCGCGCGCCCGCTTTACCCAGGCGCAAGCCGACCTGAAAAACGCGGAAAGCGACTACCAGCAAGCGCAGCAGGCATTACGCGAGGCGCAGGCGGCACGACAAGCCGCTCAGGTGGAACTCCAACGCGCGGAAACCCAGCTTCGACGGGGGGCACGGCTCCTGGCAGCACAACTCATTTCGCAACAGGAGTATGAAAACCTGCAAGCACAGCACGCCCTTGCCCAGGCAGAACTGCAGCAAACCGAGGCACGCCTGCAACGCGCAGAAGCGACCCTCACAAGCAGCCAGAGCCGCTTGCAGACCGCTCAGGAGACCTACTACATTGCCCAGCAGAGCTTGCAACGGGCGGAACGGCTCCACAAGGGGCAGTACCTCACCAGCAAGGAGGTCGCTGAAGCCGAATCGGCTTATCAACAAGCACTCCTGGAGCAGCAAGCGGCACTGGACACGCTGCGCCTGTTAGGGGGTCGTCCCAACGGTGGGCATAAACTGGTGCTGACCGCGCCGTTCGATGGGCGCGTCGTCGAACTCAACGCCACGCTCGGTGAAACTGTCACGCCCGATAAACCCATCTTCCGCCTTTTGAGCACGCGCACCGTCTGGATCACCTTCGACCTCTATCCTGATGAGGTGCCCTTTGTGCGCATTGGGCAGGCGGTCCGCTTTCGCACCGAAGCGGTGCCGGACAAAGTGTTCGAAGCTACCCTCCAGATGATTATGCCCGCAGCAGACCCCAGTGCCCAGATAGTTAGGGCGCGCTGTGTGGTTTCGAACCCTGATGGACGGCTCAAGCCGGGTTTCTTTGTCAGTGGCGAGCTTACGCTCACGCTAAGCATGCCCGTGCTCCTCGTGCCTGCGGAAGCCGTTCAGCAGATCGAAGGCGAATCGTATCTGTTCGTCGCGACGGAACGCGAGGGGGTGTTTCAACTGCGTCGTGTGCAGGTCGGACGCGAACTCGATCACCATGTGGTTATCCAGCGGGGACTACAGGAGGGGGAGCGCATTGTCACGCGCAACGCTTCCCTGCTCAAAGGCATGCTGATAGGTGGAGGTGAACATTGATGCTGGAAACGATCGTGCGTTTCTCTCTCAAAAACCGCGCGGTAGTGCTGGTGTTGACGGTGTTTTTGATTGGTGTCGCCATGTATCACGCGCTCCAGCTACCTATCGACGCCGTGCCCGATATCACCAACAAGCAGGTAGTGATCAACACGCTGGCACCTGGCTTGGGCGCCCAGGAGGTGGAACGCCAAATCACCTTCCCCATCGAGCTGGGATTAGCAGGGTTGCCTTATCTCAAAGAGACGCGTTCCGTCTCTCTGTTCGGACTGTCGCAGGTAACGGTCGTGTTCGACGACTCAACAGATATTTACTTTGCTCGCCAGCTGGTCAGTGAGCGACTGCAAGCGATTCAGCGCGAGTTGCCGCCCGGTGTGCAGGCAGAAATGGGTCCTGTGAGCACTGGTCTGGGCGAGCTGGCACATATCGAGATTCGTCATCCCGAGCTGAGCTTGATGGAGCGCACCACCCTTGCGGATTGGGTGGTGCGCTCCCAGCTACTGACGATTCCGGGGTTGGCAGAGGTCACTCGCTGGGGAGGTGCAACGCGCCAGTTTCAGGTGCAGGTGGATCCTAAGCGGCTCGAATCGTATGGGTTGACTCTGCGCGATGTGTTGGAGGCGCTGCAGACAAATAATCAGAACGCAGGCGGTGCCTACATTCTGCGAGGAGGACAGCAGGCGCTGGTACGCGGGGTGGGTCAACTCGGCGGGCTCGATGATCTGGGGCGTGTCGTGATTGCCACACACAACGGAACCCCTATTACACTCTCGCAAGTCGCCCTCATTACGGAGGCGCCTGCTGTGCGTTACGGAGCACTCACCCAGAATGGTGAAGGCGAGCAGGTCTATCTGCTGACGCTGCTGCTGATGGGCGAGAATGGGCGCGTGGTGGTGCAGCGCGTGAAGGACCAGCTGCTTCGCATCGAAAAGTCGCTGCCGGCAGGCACGCGCTTGATCGTTCATTTGGACCGCTCCAAACTGGTCAACGGCACGCTACGCACTGTGCTAACGAACCTCACCGAGGGTGCGCTGCTCGTGGTGGTGCTGCTCTTTCTGTTCCTGCTTCAGCTGCGAGCGGGGCTGATTGTGAGCAGTGTGATCCCGCTGGCAATGATGGTCGCGGTGGTGGGCATGCGGGTGTTCGGAGTCTCTGCCAATTTGATGAGTCTGGGCGCGATCGACTTTGGATTGATCGTGGACGGTGCGGTGGTGATCGTGGAGAACGCGGTGCGTCGGTTGTCGCAGGAGGCACGCGCCACCACCAGCGGACTGACACACGATGAGTGGGAACGCCTTCTCCACGACAGCACGGTGGAGGTTATTCGCCCTGCGCTGTTCGGTATGTTGATTATTATGGCGGCATATGTGCCTATCCTGACCTTGTCGGGTGTGGAGGGACGGATGTTCCGCCCGATGGGGCTGACGGTGATTTTCGCACTCGCGGGTGCCATGCTGCTTTCGCTCACGGTTGTACCTGCGCTGTGTGCGCAGTTTCTAAAGCCGCAAGTAGAACGCGAGAACCGCTTCCTGGAGAGCCTTTTGCGGCTTTATGAGCGCGTGTTGCGCTGGCATCTGAATCGGCGCGCGTTTACTTTGGTGGTTGCCATGCTGTTTGTGGTTGGCTGTTTCCATCTGTTCTCTCGGCTGGGCAGTGTCTTCCTGCCGGAGTTAGATGAGGGCAATATTGCGATTACGAGCAGTTATCCACCCGATCTGTCACTGGAGGAGGTCGTGCGCTTGTCGAGCAGGCTGGAACAGCACCTGCGCGCACGGTTCCCCGATGAAATCGCCCATGTGTTCACGCGCATCGGGCGCCCCGAAGCGGCTACTGACCCGATGTTGAGCAACCAGGCGGACATCATGATAGAACTGCACCCACGCACGCGGTGGCGGCGCGCCCACACCAAAGCCGAGCTGGTCGATCAGATTGCCCATGAGGTCGCTAAGATGCCTGGTCTCTCGCCGTCATTCACCCAGCCCATCAAGATGCGCATGGACGAGATGCTGGAAGGCGTGGGCGTGCGAGCAGATCTGGCGGTGAAGATTTTCGGACCCGACATGGAGCAGTTGAACCGCATTGGGCGTTTGGTGGAGGCAGAAGTGCGCAGGGTGCGCGGCGCATCTGATGTTGCGCTGGAAACGACCCAAGGCCTGCCTCATCTGCAAATCCAGATCGATAGGGAGCGCATTGCCCGTTATGGTATCCATGTGCAGGATGTGATGGACGCGATAGAAGCTGCGCTGGCAGGGAAGGTGGCGACGACCATCGTGCAAGGCAACCAGCGCGTGGAGGTCGCTCTCCGCTTGCAAGAAGCCTATCGCAACACACCCGAAGCGATCGGACGACTCCTCATTCCTGCGCCCTCTGGTGCCCGTGTGCCACTGAGCCAGCTGGCTAAGATAGGGATTGTGGAGGGACCTGTGCGTATCACCCGAGAGAAAGGACAGCGGCGCGTGTTGGTGCTGGCAAACGCGCGCGGACGCGATCTGGGTTCGGTAGCGGAGGAGGTACAGCGCCGGTTGCAACGGCTTCGCTTGCCTGTTGGCTATTGGATTGAATATGGCGGCGCGTATGAACATCTAATGTCGGGGCGAACACGGCTCAGTGTAGTGGTGCCTGCAACCTTCGGTGCGATCTTGATGCTCCTCATGCTGGCGCTTGGCAGTATCCGTTACGCGCTGATGGTGTTCACCGCTATTCCTTTCGCGCTGACAGGGGGTATTTTGGCATTGTGGATACGGGAAATGCCCTTTTCGATGTCCGCCGGGGTGGGCTTCATCGCGCTGGGCGGGATCGCGGTGCTGAATGGGTTGGTTATGATAAGTGCGATTAATCAACTGCGGGGGCAGGGACTGAGTTGTTTGGAGGCGGTGATAGAGGGTGCGCGCATGCGAATGCGTCCGGTGCTGATGACGGCAAGTGTTGCCAGCTTTGGGTTTTTGCCGATGGCGCTGTCGCAGGGGATAGGCGCGGAGGTGCAGCGCCCCTTGGCAACGGTCGTGATTGGTGGGCTGATAACCAGCACCTTACTGACCTTGATTGTGTTACCGACGCTTTATGCGTGGGTGGAGGGTGCGTTCGAAGCGCGTGCTGCGTGCCGCGTACGGACAGCACTGGAGTAAAAAAACAACCCCCTGCAGGGGGTTGCCTGCAGGGGGTGGATGTTTCATCCGGGCACCGACCTATTTTCCCACTCCGTTGCCAGAGCAGTATCTTCGGCGCTGGAGGGCTTAACGGCCGTGTTCGGGATGGGAACGGGTGTTTCCCCTCCGCTATGGGCACCCGAATGAAAAGCGTGTTGTTCGACCTTGACAATTGGGCTGGCGGTTCACCGAAGAAAACCTCGGGAGTGCGTCCAGTGGGCAAGCCCTCGGCCGGTTAGTACGGCTCGGCTCAACGCATTGCTGCGCTTACACGTGCCGCCTATCGACCCGGTCATCTACCGGGGGCCTTACTCCGTTGTCCGGATGGGAGACCTGATCTTGGGGTGGGCTTGGCGCTTAGATGCTTTCAGCGCTTATCCCGTCCCGACATGGCTACCCAGCGACTGCCCCTGGCGGGACAACTGGTACACCAGAGGTCGGTCCAGCCCGGTCCTCTCGTACTAGGGCCAGCTCCCCTCAAGTCTCCTGCGCCTGCGGTGGATAGGGACCGAACTGTCTCACGACGTTCTGAACCCAGCTCGCGTGCCGCTTTAATGGGTGAACCCCCCAACCCTTGGGACCGACTTCAGCCCCAGGATGCGACGAGCCGACATCGAGGTGCCAAACCCCGCCGTCGCTGTGGACGCTCGGGCAGGATCAGCCTGTTATCCCCGGGGTAGCTTTTATCCGATGAACCCTGGCGTGCCCACGCACTACCAGAGGGTCACTAGGCCCGGCTTTCGCCTCTGCTCGACCCGTAGGTCTCACAGTCAAGCCCGCTTATGCCCTTGCACTCGACGCGCGATTTCCGACCGCGCTGAGCGGACCTTTGGACACCTCCGTTACCGTTTTGGAGGCGACCGCCCCAGTCAAACTACCCGCCTAAGACTGTCTCCGCACCGGTTCACGGTGCGGGTTAGCACTTCAGCAGGCCAAGGGTGGTGTTCCATTGGCGCCGAAGCTCCCACCTACGCTCTACATGACCTGCCAAAATGCAATCCCAGGCTGTAGTAAAGCTCCACGGGGTCTTTCCGTCCCACCGCAGGTAACCCGCATCTTCACGGGTAGTACAGTTTCACCGAGAGTCCCGCTGAGACAGTGGCCCAGTCGTTACGCTTTTCGTGCGGGTCGGAATTTACCCGACAAGGAATTTCGCTTATGACCTTACTCGACCGTTGTCGAGCGAGCCATCTCCTCCTTGTCCAAGAGTGGCTCCTGCATGTCGCCATGCAGATGGGACCATCTCTTCACCTCGTCGTCGAGGTGTCCGGCGTATGGTCTCTGAGGATTCTAACCCTTTCGGATCGGTCTTTCCGCCGATTCATCGTCGCCGCAAGCTGAGCGATAGCTTCCAGTCCCTCTTGAGTGAGGTGATAGTTGGAGGCCATCCGCTCCACACATTGTGCGAACTTCTCGAAGTCGTCCCGTTTTGCAGTGTGCAGTGGGTACTGTCTGAAAAACGGGATGATGACTTGCAGAAGTTCGTCGCGCTTGCGCACGACATAGCGGTACAGGGGTTCCTTATGGTTATCGCTGCGTCGGTTGATGATTATGGAGCCGACGCCGAAGAAGCTTTGCAGTCGTCGCAAAGCGTCGAGGCTGCGTGCGCCCTGCGTGACTGCGAACTCATGGAACACCTGTATTCGGGTTTTGTAGCCCTTGCGGTTGCCTCGGTCGGGTTGATGGAGGAGCCCTATTGAGAAGCAACCTTCGCCGTCTACAAACCCGACGACCCATCCGATAAGGATTAGCCTTTCCTGCTGGTTGTCCGCACCAGTCGGATTGTTACTCACAGGGATTCCTTTCGCCTCGAGAAAGGAGTTTCCCTGCAAGTACCGCTGGATACTCGGATTTTCCAGCATATAGCCGGATGCGCACCTCATGGTTACCCATGAGGGGGGCAGCGAAGGTACCATAGGACCGTTAGAGTTACGGCCGGCATTCACCCGGGCTTCAGTTTGGGGCTTTGCCTTGCGGCTGACCCCTCCCCTTAACCGACGGGCATTGGCCAAGCGTCGCCCCCTATACATCGGGTTTACCCCTTTGCAGAGAGCTGTGTTTTTGGTAAACAGTCGCCAGGCCCTCTTTGCTGCGACCTCCTGCCGCTTGGGCGTTGCAGCCTACACGGCTGGAGGCACCCCTTCTCCCGAAGTTACGGGGTCAATTTGCCGAGTTCCTTAGCGGGACTTCTCTCGCGCGCCTGAGGCTCCTCGCCTTGCCTACCTGTGTCGGTTTGCGGTACGGTCAGGTGGTTTCCTCGCGGAACGGCTTTTCTCGGCTGCAGTCGGGGTCGCTTCGGTTGCCCGAGGGCTTCCTTCGTCGCGGGTGCGTTGCCTCACCCGCGAGCGCGGCCTTCCAGCTCCGCGCCCGACCCGTTCTACAGCGTCCCCGTTCTCGCTCCGCCACCTGGGGTGGGAATGTTGACCCACTGCCCTTCACCTACGGCGTTTCGCCCTCGGCTTAGGACCGCCTAACCTTCAGCGGACGAACCTGCCTGAAGAACCCTTAGGCTTTCGGCGGACGGGATTCTCACCCGTCTTCTCGCTACTCGTGCCGGCATTCTCACTTCTGCACGCTCCAGGGGTGCTTCCGCTCCCCCTTCCCTGCGTGCAGAACGCTCCCCTACCGCTCACCCGGGGTGGGTGAACCCGCCGCTTCGGCGACCAGCTTAAGCCCCCTTACATTGTCGGCGCAGGGTCACATTCGGCCAGTCAGCTATTACGCACTGTTTAAAGGATGGCTGCTTCTAAGCCAACCTCCTGGCTGTCTACGCGACCCTACATCCTTTCACACTGAGCTGGTGCTTAGGGGCCTTAGCGGGCGGTCTGGGCTGTTTCCCTTTTGACCACGGCGCTCATCCGTCGCGGTCTCACTCCCACGGTCGATGCTATGCCATTCGGAGTTTGGTTGGGTTCGGTAAGCTGGTAGGCCCCCTAGCCCATCCAGTGGCTCTACCTGCATAGCATAGCGCGTGAGGCTGCACCTCAATGCATTTCGGGGAGAACCAGCTATCTCCGCGCTCGATTGGCATTTCACCACACTACCCCCAGTTCCTCCGAGCCCTTTTCAACGGACACCGGTTCGGCCCTCCACCGTGTGTTACCACGGCTTCAGCCTGACCAGGGGTAGATCGCGCGGTTTCGGGTCTACGCCCAGCGACTGGGTCGCCCTGTGAGGACTCGCTTTCGCTACGGCTTCGTGCCGGAGGCACTTAACCTTGCCGCTGAGCGTAACTCGCCGGCTCATTCTGCAAAAGGCACGCCGTCAGGCTGTTCCCCTTGCGGGGCATAGCCCTCCGACTGCTTGTAGGCGCACGGTTTCAGGTTCTATTTCACTCCCCTCGCCGGGGTGCTTTTCACCTTTCCCTCACGGTACTGGTTGCGCTATCGGTGGCAAGGAGTGTTTAGCCTTACCCGGTGGTCCGGGCAGATTCGCGCAGGGTTCCTCGTGTCCCGCGCTACTCGGGAGCCTGACGGGAGACCGTTTCTTTTCGCATACGGGGCTCTCACCCTCTATGGCGTGCCGTTCCAGGCAGCTTCTGCTAAGAAACGGTTTGGTCACTCCCTGAGCGGTCTGCCGCCCGCTCGGTCAGGTCCCACGACCCCTGCATCGCAACGCCGGCAGGCTTGGCACGATGCAGGTTTAGGCTGTTCCCCGTTCGCTCGCCACTACTAAGGGAATCCCATTCGGTTTCTTTTCCTCCGGGTACTGAGATGTTTCAGTTCCCCGGGTGCCCTCCGCACCGCCTATGGGTTCAGCGGTGGGTGACCACCCTTGCGGTGGTCGGGTTTCCCCATTCGGGAATCCACGGATCAACGCCTGTTTGCGGCTCCCCGTGGCTTATCGCAGCTTACCACGCCCTTCGTCGGCTCCTTGCCCCAAGGCATCCACCGTGCGCCCTTAGTAGCTTGCCCACTCAGACGCACTGCCGAGATTTTCTCTCTCGGTGAACGCTTCGCCCAATTGTCAAGGTGCACATCGTGTTCGGGTCCGTTGCCCGTTTGGGTTTTTTCGCCCAACCGTGGATGTCCCGTGGGGCGCCCACGGTTGGGTTGATTGTTTGGTGGAGGCGACCGGATTTGAACCGGTGACCCCCTGCGTGCAAAGCAGGTGCTCTCCCGCTGAGCTACGCCCCCACAGTGTTGGTGGGCGCGATTGGATTCGAACCAATGACCTCACCCTTATCAGGGGTGCGCTCTAACCAGCTGAGCTACGCGCCCTGCTTTGCGTCTCCTTCAAAACCGGGCAGGCAGACGAGTTTGCGAGAGAGTTTTGCTCCGTTGAAAGGAGGTGATCCAGCCGCACCTTCCGGTACGGCTACCTTGTTACGACTTAGTCCCCCTTACCAACCACACCTTCGGCGGCTCCCTCCCTTGCGGGTTGGGCGACCGACTTCGGGTGCAGTCAGCTCGGGTGACTTGACGGGCGGTGTGTACAAGGCCCGGGAACGTATTCACGGCGGTATGGCTGACCCGCCGTTACTAGCGATTCCGCGTTCACGCAGGCGAGTTGCAGCCTGCGATCCCAACTGAGAGCGGTTTTTTGGGATTAGCTCCGGCTCGCGCCTTCGCTGCCCTTTGTACCGCCCATTGTAGCATGTGTGAAGCCCTGGGCGTAACCGCCATGCTGACTTGACGTCATCCCCACCTTCCTCCGTGTTAACCACGGCAGTCTCTCCAGAGTGCCCGGCATGACCCGGTAGCAACTGGAGACAGGGGTTGCGCTCGTTGCGGGACTTAACCCAACACCTCACGGCACGAGCTGACGACAGCCATGCAACCGGTGTGCACGAGTCCACGAGTTTCCCCGTGGAGGGCCCCTGTTTCCAGGAGCTTTCCCGTGCATGTCAAGCCCAGGTAAGGTTCTTCGGTTAGTATCGAATTAATCCACATGCTCCACCGCTTGTGCGGGCCCCCGTCAATTCCTTTGAGTTTCAGCCTTGCGGCCGTACTCCCCAGGCGGGGTGCTTAATGCGTTAGCTGCGGCACTGAGGGGTAATCCCCCCAACACCTAGCACCCATCGTTTAGGGCTGGGACTACAGGGGTATCTAATCCCTTTCGCTCCCCCAGCTTTCGCACCTCAGCGTCAGTAGCAGGCCAGGGATCCGCCTTCGCCACTGGTGTTCCTCCCGATATCAATGCATTTCACCGCTACACCGGGAATTCCAATCCCCTCTCCTGCCCTCGAGCGCCGCAGTATCTGGTGCAGCCTCACGGTTGAGCCGTGAGATTTCACACCAGACTTGCGGTGCCGCCTACGTGCGCTTTACGCCCAGTAAATCCGGGCAACGCTCGCCCCCTACGTATTACCGCGGCTGCTGGCACGTAGTTAGCCGGGGCTTATTCGGCAGGTACCGTCTGTGTTCGTCCCTGCCAAAAGGAGTTTACACCCCGAAGGGCTTCGTCCTCCACGCGGCGTCGCTGGGTCAGGCTTTCGCCCATTGCCCAAGATTCCCGACTGCTGCCTCCCGTAGGAGTGGGGCCCGTGTCTCAGTGCCCCTCGGGCCGGCCATCCTCTCAGACCGGCTACCCGTCGCAGGCTTGGTGAGCCGTTACCTCACCAACTACCTGATAGGCCGCGGGCCCATCCCGAAGCGGCTTGCGCCTTTAGATGCCCCAGCCGAAGCCAGAGCATCCACATCCGGTATTAGCCCGAGTTTCCCCGGGTTATCCCAGTCTTCGGGGCAGGTTACCCACGTGTTACTCCGCCGTTCGCCGCTTAGAATGCCTCCCGAAGGAGACATCCTCGCACGACTTGCATGTCTAAGGCACGCCGCCAGCGTTCGCCCTGAGCCAGGATCAAACTCTCCATCAGAAAACGAGCGTGTTTTCTGATCCTGGATGGCTCGCAAAGCGTCTTACCTGCCCGGTTTTCAAGGTGCACTCTGCAACTGCCGACCCTCTCCGCTGGATGAATCGGCAGGGGATATTATACCACGCTCCGGACGCCTTTGTCAAGGGGGGTGCCTCGTTTTTGCCCCTTTTGCGCCCGGCATATCCCTGATTATCGGCTGCAGTAGGGAGTTTCCTCTGCAACCGCCCTTTAATATACCATGCACCCCACCCCCTTTGTCAAGGGGGTGCCGCGAGGGTGTTCGAAAATTCATGCGGCTCGCTGGAAGGTGAGGCTCCCGCCGAGCCGTTAAAGAATATTGGCATGGGTTTTGGGCAGACACGAGGGTCTGCCCCTACACGCCAGGAGGCTCGCCCTCCAGTTGGGGCGAGTGGTGAGCGGATTTTTCGAACACCCTCCCCAACCTCTTGACTCACGGGTAGGGAATGGGGTATAATAGGGACGGAATTGAGGCGCCGTACCCAAGTGGCCAAGGGGGAGGCCTGCAAAGCCTCTATTCGTGGGTTCGATTCCCACCGGCGCCTCCATTTTTATTTGGCTCGCTGGGCGGCGCCTCCACCCTAAGGGGCACATGCAGCCATTGCTGGTCGATATAGACGCTGACTGTACCCTGACCGGGGCGCAGGGCAACGAATCGCCCCCATTGATCGATAAATCCCAGCCCTGTGTTGCACCCCCAGATGGCGTCCCAAGCGGACACTGGTTCCTTGTCGCGCCAGAGTCGAAACCGCACTCGTTCACCCACCTTCAGCGTTGCGGAAGGAGGCTCGATGCGATAAGTGGCGCGTGGCAAGGTAGGGCGCAGGCTGTCATCGTACAATAGCCAGAGGTTCGCTACAGGACGCTCGCTGCCATCGGAGGGGCTGTTCAGCACCAGGTCGCGCACGACCAGTGTACTCGAACCGCCCCCATCCAGGTTGATGGCGTCGACCGCACCATAGCGGAGCATCAGTTGCGCCAGTTCGGGGAGCGTCGCGCCTTGGCTATGCGGCTGACGCCCATCGACCACCAACCAGATGAGTTCGCCCTTTGCGGTGCGTCCGACTGCCGTGCGGGGATGGCGTCGCTCCCAGAAACTTCTGTTAAACCCTGCCTGTTCATATTCTTCAGGCGGCACTGGCTTCCCGTTGCGCACCAACCAAGGTCCACCCGCGACCGCCTCCGTCACTTCACGCCATGCCGATGCCCCATCGCCTTGCAGGTCGATGCGAAGCTGCACCGATTGCCCAGGCTGAAGTGCTTGCAGGAAGCTCCCCATGTCGCCTGTGCCTATCAACACTCCTCCGGTGAGGGGGATCGGCACGCTGTTAACATTGGGCAACACCTCGCGCACCACGGCTTGGAGTGTCGTCCCGACTCGCACAGGGCGTGGCAACGCATCCAGCACCACACCTACACCTGAGGTCTCGGCTTGCGCCGTTGCCCCGAAAAAGTGGGTAAACAACACGAGATCGCTGTTCGCCTTCGCGGGACGATTGATTCCTGTGAGCGTGGCTTGTGCACCATCCGCACGGGTTAGTGTGGCATTGAGCCGCGGCGCACCCATCACCACCTTGCCACCTGGTGCCCAGCCGATAGCGGGGCGGTTCGGAAACGGCTCGCTCACTATCTCGCCGCGTAGTATACATAGCCCCAGAGGGTCACCCGTGAAAGGGAAGAAGTCGGCGTTGATGGCTGCCAGTGCTCGGTGACGCCATGCAGCGCGACTGACCGTCTCGCGTCCCCGCGCAGTCATCTCCGTCAGTACCACATCGTTGCCCAGCGAAGTCTCGATACGCACCGAGCGCGATGGGCTGATACGCAAGCCCTGGATAGCCAGTGGCGGCTCCGTAGACACCTCTTGAAACAGCAGGACATGGGGGGCAATACGCTTCTGAATCGTTTCGGTCGGTTTTGGCTGGGCAAGCATGCCCATAATAAGCAACCACGCCAGCGCACCCAACAGCCATCTTCCCTGAAACCGCCTCATAGGTGGTAAGCAGTATACCTCTTCGGACCACTCACTCCTCACTTGTGGAAGCTCGGTGGGCGCGTTCGATCGCCCTGAGTGCTGCCATCGCCTTGTTCAGGCACTCTTGATACTCGCGTTCGGGCACCGAATCGGCGACGATGCCCGCGCCCGCTTGCACATGCGCCACCCCCTCTTTCAACAGGATGGTGCGAATGGTGATGCAGGTATCCATGTCGCCGGAGTAGCTGAAGTAGCCGACTGCGCCGGCATAGGGTCCGCGGCGGGTCGGTTCCAGCTCCTCGATGATTTCCATCGCGCGTACTTTGGGCGCGCCCGACACCGTGCCCGCTGGAAAGCACGCGCGCAGCACATCGAAGCTGTCCACGCCCTCTTTGAGGATGCCACGCACTTCCGACACGATGTGCATCACATGCGAGTATCGCTCGATCACCATCAACTCGGGCACATGCACCGTGCCATATTGGCAGACGCGCCCCAGATCGTTGCGCCCCAGATCGACCAGCATAATATGCTCGGCGCGTTCCTTCTCGTCGGCGAGCAGTTCCTGCGCCAATCGCTGGTCTTCCTCCTCCGTGGCGCCGCGTGGGCGCGTGCCCGCGATGGGGCGCGTGATTGCCTGGCGGCCCTCCACCGTCACCAACACTTCGGGCGACGCCCCGATCAGCGTCGTATCGTCCATCCGCAATAAAAACATATAGGGCGATGGATTGATGGAGCGCAGGGCGCGATAGATGTTCAGGGGAGGTGCGCTAACGGGCTGGCTGAACCGCTGCGAGAGAACCACCTGAATGCAGTCGCCCGCATGGATATACGCTACCGCTCGCGCCACCGCGTTAAGAAACTCTTCACGCGACAGATTCGGGGTGGGGTTCAACTGGAATGCAGGCGCGTCCACGAACGGGGGCGGTGGCAACGGGCGATTCAGCAGGGCAAGCACTTGTTCGATACGCCTCATCGCTTGGCGATACCCCTCCGCAGGATCAGCGCCAGGCAGCGCGTTCACTAACACCCTAATCAGATGTTGTACATGGTCAAAAATGAGCAGCACTTCGGGGAACATTAAGCAGCAGTCATCGGTTTGTAGGTCGTCGTGGGTCTGATCGGGCAGTCGCTCCAGAAAGCGTACATAGTCGTAGGCGATATAGCCGACCGCCCCTCCCACGAAGCGAGGTAAGCGCGGGTCCCGGTGGAAGTGGTATCGATGCAGGAGCACCCGCACAGGGTCTAACGGATCCTGGCGCGGAGGCAACTCCAAGGTACGCCAGCCCGTGCCGCGCTCCCACAATCGCACCTCACACCCTTTGGAACGCACAATCGCAACGGGCGAAAAGCCAATGAACGAGTAGCGAGCGATACGCTCGCCACCACTCACGCTCTCCAGCAAAAAGGCATATGGCTCGTCACCCGCCACCTTGTAGAAAGCGGAAAGGGGTGTCTCCCAATCAGCAAGCGTCTCGCGATAAAGAGGAACAAGCCGTCCAATAGACTGCAAGGCACGAAATGCCTCCGGAACAGAGCCTTGAGTGCTTTGACCTGCCTGATACGCATCCACAAGCGGAAGTATACCTTTTAGGGAGATGCGCACAAGAGGGAATGCCCCTTTGGGCTATAATAAAAAGGCATGAGGCGGATACGCAAAGCGATTGTGCCGATGGCGGGACTGGGCACGCGCCTCTATCCCATCAGTATCGTGTTGCCAAAGGGGTTGATGCCGTTTGTGCTGCCCAACGGACGCCTGACCACCGGGTTGCAACTGATCGCCGGCGCACTCCTTGAAGCAGGTATCGAACAGATTGGGGTGGTTGTCGCGCCTGAACAGGAACCTACCTATCGTCGCTTTCTGGAGGGTGATTTTGCCCGTTATGGGGATGCCTTGCAGCGCAAACCGGAGCTGCACACCCTCTACGAAGAGCTACAGCAGCTTAAGGCGCATATCACCCTCGTCATGCAGCATCAGCCCTATGGCTTCGGGCATGCGGTCTGGTGTGCGCGTGAGTTCGCACAGGGCGAGCCAGTACTGGTGATGCTGGGCGACCATCTCCCGCTCGCAACCAGCATGGAATCTCCGGTGCAGCAAGCGATTCGGATGTATGACCAACTGCAGACTCCCCTCTACGCTGTCTACCAGGTTCCGCTGCAAGTGGTGGAGCGATATGGCATTTTGCAGGGCGAACCGACGGAGCATGCACACCTCTATCGGTTGCTGCAGGTGGTGGAAAAGCCCGATCGGGCGTTCGCGCTGGAGGCGTTGCGCACGCCCGGTTTGCCTGAGGGGCAGTTTTTCACCCATTTCGGCATCTATTGCTTGCCTGCCGACCTCTGGACGGTGCAGGAGGAGATTGCTTGCGCGTATCAGCCGAGCCAAGGCGAGTGGTATCTGGTGGATGCCCAGCAGCGACTGTTGCAACGGATGCCTGCCTACTTGCTGGAGGTGGAGGGCAGAATGCTGGACTTCGGCACGCCCGAAGAGTATGCTGCAGCCTTCTGCACACTGGCTACCTCCAAGGATTAGGCCAGA
This sequence comes from bacterium HR15, assembly GCA_002898555.1. Taxonomy (GTDB): domain Bacteria; phylum Armatimonadota; class Fimbriimonadia; order Fimbriimonadales; family GBS-DC; genus HRBIN15. Next base: position 7,741 of record BEHR01000027.1, on the reverse strand, counting down.
CGCCCATGCCTGCTCCTGCAGGAATGGATGGAACCGTATTGTTGCCTTATTCGTTCCCTCACTTCGGAGGGTAAGCCGATGAGACATACCAAACTGTTCGTTGGGATCTTGGTGATTGTGCTTGCGGGTATCTTGGCAGTGCTGTTTGCCCAGATGAAGGACATGCGCTCTCCCGCCGTCAAAAAAGCGGCAGCGACTATCGCAGCGGAAAAGAAGAAGGCGATTCAGAAGGGCACCTACAACTGCTGCCTGAAGCATCCATGCGACCAGTGCATGATCAACATGGGGGCGTGCCCCTGCGGCGATAACGCGGAGGCGGGGCGACCTGTGTGCCACGAATGCAAGGGCGGCTGGGCTGCTGGCGACGGTGGCATTCCCGACCTGAAGCCCGAAGATATCAAAGTGATGCCTCGGGGCAAAATGTAGCTTCTGCCTGCCCAACCACCCGTCAGCAAGGAGAACGGGGGTTCGTCTCTGTTGGATGAACCCCCTTCTCCCGCTGGCGAGAGGGTGTTAGTCGCTGACTTTCAGCACACTGAGGAACGCCTCCTGTGGCACTTCGACCGTACCCACTTGCTTCATGCGCTTCTTGCCCTCTTTCTGCCGCTCCAGCAGCTTGCGTTTGCGCGTGATGTCGCCCCCATAGCATTTGGCAATCACATTCTTGCGATACGGTTTAATCACTTCGGAGGCGACGATGCGTGCGCCAATCGCTGCCTGAATGCGCACCTCGAACTGCTGGCGTGGCACCACCTGCTTGAGCTTTTCCACCATGGCGCGTGCACGCGGATAAGCCCGCTCGCGTGGCGCAATAAAGCTGAGCGCATCGACAGGTTCCCCGTTCAGCAGGATGTCCAGCTTGACCATATCCGCTTCGCGGTAGCCCGCCGGCTCATAATCAAAGGAGGCGTAGCCGCGTGTGCGCGTCTTGAGCTGGTCGTAGAAATCGAGCAAGATCTCGCCGAGGGGTAGGCGGTAGTAGAGAATCACGCGCTGGGGTGTGGGGTACTCCATGCGGATGAACTCACCGCGCCGCCCCATGCAAAGCTCCATGATTGCCCCCACATATTCCGCAGGCACCATCACCGTCGCCTTCACGATAGGCTCCTCCACCCGCGCGATTTTGCCCGCGTCGGGCCAGCGCGTCGGATTGTCGATCTCCAGCACTGTGCCGTCGTTTAGCACTACACGATAGACCACACTGGGTGCCGTGGCAATCAACTCCAGCCCGAACTCGCGTTCCAGCCGCTCCTGCACAATCTCCATATGGAGCAGTCCCAGAAAACCACATCGGAAACCGAAACCGAGCGCGGCGCTGGTCTCTGGCTCGAAGGTGATGGCGGCATCGTTGAGGCTCAACTTCTCCAGCGCATCGCGTAGGTCGGGGTACTTATCGCCTTCCACCGGATATAATCCACAGAACACCATCGGCTTCACTTTGCGGAAGCCGGGCAGCGGTTCGCGCGCGGATCGCTCCGCGGAGGTGATGGTGTCGCCCACTTGCGCGTCTTTGACCGACTTGATGCCGGCGGTGATGTAGCCCACTTCGCCTGTGTTTAGCCGCTCGGCGGGACGCAGCTGGGGCGTGAAATAGCCCACTTGCGCCACCTCGAACTCCTTACCCGTGGACATGAATCGAATGCGGTCGCCCGGCTGCACGCTGCCGTCCACCACGCGCACATAGGCGACTACACCCACATAAGGGTCATAGTGCGAATCGTATACCAGCGCGCGCAAAGGTGCATTCGGATTGCCCGATGGGGGCGGAATGCGTTGAACCACCGCCTCTAAAATCTCCTCGATGCCGATGCCCTCCTTCGCGCTGGCGAGGATCACATCGGCGGGGTCAATGAGCAGCGCATGCTCCATCTCCTCCTTGACCCGCTCCGGGTCGGCGGCAAGCAGATCAATCTTGTTAATCACAGGCACGATAATTAGCCCCTGATTATAGGCAAGGTTCGTGTTGGCAATTGTTTGCGCTTCCACGCCTTGCGAGGCATCCACCACGAGAATCGCGCCCTCGCAAGCCGCCAAGCTCCGCGACACCTCGTAAGTGAAGTCCACATGCCCGGGTGTATCGATGAGGTTCAGTTGATAGGTCTGTCCATCACGCGCACGATAATGCAAGCGCACAGCGGTCATCTTAATGGTGATGCCGCGCTCGCGCTCCAAATCCATCGTATCCAGTACCTGTTCCACGGTCGTGCCTGGCGGGATAGCACCAGTGAACTCCATTAGCCGATCCGCCAGCGTGGACTTACCATGGTCGATATGAGCAATGATACAGAAGTTCCGAATGCGCTGCTGGTCGCTCATGCAAGAGAAGTGTACCTGATGTGGATAGGGACTACGGCTTTGGCATACTCTCAAGGGGTGAGGGGGTTCGAAAATTCACGCGGCTCGCTGGAGGGCGAGGCTCCTGCCGAGCCGAGATTGGAGGGCGAGGCTCCCGCCGAGCCGTTAAAGAATATTTGGCATGGTTTTTTGGGTAGACAAAATTTTCTTTTCCGACCCAGACGGGTACTTCCGGAAAAGAAAATTTTGCACGCAGGTCTGCCCCTCCACGCCCCTCTCCCCCTGGGAGAGGGGCAAGGGGTGAGGGTATGGGACAGACACGGAGGTCTGCCCCTACATGCCAGGAGGCTCGCCCTCCAAATGCTTGGTGGATTTTTCGAACAGCCTCTCAAGGGGTTGACTTGGGAGGTAGGGAGGGGGTATAATCCCCCTGCTTTTGCGACCGAGGTCGCAGAGTCGGAACAAGAACCCCGTCTTAAAGGCGGGGTTTTCAAAACCAGAGCAAGAAACGAACCAAGGAGGGCAGGCATGGGTTATTTTGTTCGGAGTACAGGGCTGACAGCCCTGTGTGTGAGCCTAATGATTACCGCCTCGGCGCAGCAGACCATTCGATACACAGTGAAGGAGGGCGATTCGCTCTACAAGATTGCTCATCGATTCGGATTGCGCCTCCCTGACTTGCTGAAGGTCAACCGCCTTCGCAATCCGCATAAACTGCAACCGGGTGATGTAATTCGTGTCCCGGTGAAGGTCGCTGTGGCCGCTCAAAGGCAGCCCCCTAAACGCGGGACAACGCGTTCTACCAACAGTCGGCTCACCCGGCGCAATCCATCGCGTGTGGAGGCATTGCGGGCGTTATCCGACAAGGCTAACAAGTCAAATTCATCCGATAAGACCCGCGTGGCTACTCAGCGGGTGCTGCAGATCGCTCACCGCTATCTTGGACACCCCTATCGTTATGGGGGCAGCAGTTCGCGCGGGTTCGACTGCTCTGGTTTCGTGCTGCATGTCTATCGCAGCGCCGGTATCCACCTTCCGCATAGTTCCCGTGCCCAGGCGGCTGTGGGCAAGCCTGTGCCGCGTAATCAACTTCAGCCGGGCGATCTTGTTTTCTTCCGCACGCGCGGACGCCATATCTCCCATGTGGGTATCTATATTGGCAACGGCAAGTTCATCCACGCTTCCAGCGCGCGTGGGCGCGTGCGTATCGATTCGCTGGATAAAGGGTATTATAAACAGCGATACGCGGGCGCACGCCGCGTGAGCCGTTGACGGCATAAACGCCAGAGACCGCGAGTTTGCCCCTATTGCGCCCGCGCAATAGGGGCTTTTTGAATCGAGGCACGCGATGATACGGCTGATCGACCGAACGGGTTGGATAGGCGACCCAGAGCAGCTTTATGAGGAGGTGCAGTTTCCCACGCCGCCTCCTGATCGTCCCTATATCTTCACGAACACCGTCACCACACTGGATGGTAAGCTCATTTTGGGCGAACCCGGCTCCAGCGCGAAGGGATTAGGCAGTCCTGTCGACCAGCGGCTGATGCACCGCCTGGAGGCGCGTGCTGAAGCTGTGATCATCGGCGGTGGCACGCTACGTGCAGATCCTCACCTGAACTATCCCGACCATCTCTACCGTGCAGTGGTGACCACCAGTGGCGACCTGCCGTTGGAGCACCCTTTCTTCGCCGATTCACGGCGTGCCCTCATCTTCGCCCCCACCCGCTTACCCCCTGATAGGCAACTCGCGTTGCAACGAGTTGGCACCCTTCACTTGGTCGGCGAGACCCAAGTCGATATTCCTGAGGTAGTACGCCTGCTGTACACAGCTTATGAGGTACGCTATTTGCTGGTGGAGGGCGGGGGCAACCTGAATTTTTACTTTTTCGATGCGGGGCTGGTCGATGAGGTCTTTCTGACCCTCGCGCCAAAAGTGAAGGGCGGCGCGCATCTGCCCACGATGGTTGATGGTGCAGGGCTGCCGCGCGAGCGTATCGCTGAATTCGAACTGCTCTCCGCCTATCTGGAAGGAAGCGAGCTATTTCTGCGGTACAGGAGGCGATGAGAATGACCCTGCGCGAGTTTGTACGAGAACAGACACAGCGGATTTACGAAGCGTTGCGACAAGGACAGGCACCGCCCACAGGCGAATACGATACCGCAACGCTCAAAGAGTGCATGCGCCGTGCCACCGTACAGATTGGTACCACGCACTATCGCCCCGATAGCGTGCTATTGGAGTTTATCTTCACCGAACCCAGCCTGGGACCTGCTATTCTGACCGTGCGTGTACCCGCACCAGAGCCGATTGTCTATATGCCTGTGCCGGATTGGGTAATTGAGGATGTATGGCAAGGTGAGGTAACGGGCACTTTTCGCTTTGCATCCGAAGCGCAGGTACTGCTCAAAAAACTGCACAACCAGATTTTTTCCGAGACCAACATTCTCTACTTTGAGGAGCGACCCCAGCTGAAACATCGGAACCAGTGAGTGCTGATTCGGGTATCATGCGTGCCGATGGATCGAACCGCGCTTGCACGGATAGAGTTCAAGGAGTATACTCTCGCGAATGGGTTGCGTGTGCTGTTTTCCCCTCATCGTGTGGCGCCCGTGATCACGGTACTGGTGATGTATAAGGTTGGCTCACGCGATGAACCACCAGGGAAAACAGGTTTCGCCCACCTGTTCGAACACATGATGTTCCAAGGCTCGGCGAATGTGCCGCGGGGGAAGCATTTCGAATATGTGGAATCGAATGGTGGGGTGTTGAACGGTTTCACCAGCTACGACTGCACCGCTTACTTTGAGCTGCTCCCCGCTTCGAAGTTGCCGTTGGGACTCTGGCTGGAGGCGGATCGGATGCGTTCATTACAGGTTTCGCAGGAAAACTTAGACAATCAGCGCGCGGTGGTCAAAGAGGAGCGACGCTTAAGCACCGATAACCAGCCCTACGCTCGCGCGTTGGAGCGATTTCGCGAACTCGCCTATGATAACTTTGCTAATCAACATTCGGTCATCGGCTCGATGGAGGATCTGGATAACGCCACGCTGGAGGATGTGCAGCAGTTTTTCCGCACTTACTATGCGCCCAATAACGCGGTGCTGGTGATTGCTGGCGACTACGATTTGCGGCGTGCTCGTCCACTGGTACGCCAGCTCTTTGAGGATATTCCCCCGCAGGCACCACCCCCATCGGTGGACCTCTCGGAGCCTGATCGCGCAGAGCGGCGAGAAGTGTTTCATGACCCATTGGCAAGTGTGCCCGCCCTGGCTTTCGCATGGAAAATCCCACCACGCTGCGCACCCGACAACGACGCGCTGCAGATCGCGGGTGAGGTGTTAGTGGGCGGGCGTGCTTCGAGGCTCTATCAACGGCTGGTGAAGCAAGAAGCGGTGGCGGTGAGCCTCTCCGGTGGCGCGGAGGCACGCCCTGCGCCCAGCCTGTTCCGCCTGTTCGTGCTACACCACCCTGATATCCCGCCTGAACGCATCGAGCAAATGGTCTATGAAGAGATCGCCCGCCTCGCGGAAGAAGGCATGACAGAGACCGAGCAGGAACGCATTCGCACGCAGCTAATTGCCCGGCGATGGAGCGACCACCTCTACTATGGATTGCAAAGTCCGCTGGGACGCGCATTGGGATTAGCGTTCGCGACCGTATTCGACGGCGACCCCAACACCATCAATCAGGAACTGGAGCGACTGCTCCGCATTGAGAGCCGCGAAGTTCAGCAGGCGACCCAGCGCTACCTGAATACCGCCCGCAACCGCACAGTGATGACGATTATTCCCGGTGCCCAAGGAGGTTTAGGATGAGCGTTCCCACCACGCCACCGCCCGATCACCCGATAGGTGAACTGCGTCTCCCATTGCCTGAAGAGCATGTGCTTCCCAACCGATTGCAGCTGCTGATGATTCCCGACGCACGCGCGCCCCGTGTAGAGCTACGCCTGATTATTCCGACCGCAGGACGCGCCTTCGATGAGGAATCAATGGTCGGATTGGCAGCGGCAACCGCTCGGCTGATGACCGCAGGCACGCGCAAACGCAGCAGCTTCCAAATCGAAGAGGAGGCTGATCGCTATGGCGGCGCACTGGCGGTCAGTGCGAACACCGAGATCGCTTTGCTGCAGGCACACTGCCTGAGCCATCATTTGCCTCAGATGATCGATTTAGTTGCGGATATCTTGCTCAATCCTGTCTTTCCATCCGAAGAGGTGGAAATCGATCGGGCAAACACTTTACAGCGTTTGCGCCTCCAGCGTACTCAGCCCGATTTTCTGGCGGACGAGCGTTTGCGCAGGTCGCTCTTTGGAACACATCCTTATCATCGTGTTGCCCCCGATGAGAACGCGCTTCAGCGATGGCAACCTGAACATCTGCAAGCGTTCCATGCACAACGCTACCGTCCTGCAGGAGCGACGCTGATCGTGGTGGGTGATTTTCGGACGACGCGCCTCGTTCGCCTGCTGGAAACGCATTTGAGCGCGTGGCAAGGCGAACCGCCCGACGACAAGCTGCCATCACCCCCTCACGAGCCTGCCGAGAAGGGTGAACAGTTTGTATCGCGAGATGGCTCCGTGCAAAGCCACCTGATGTTGGGCACGCTGGTACCGCCGCGCAGCGCACCTGACAGCTTGGACCTGCTGCTGGGAGTGAACCTGCTGGGCGGCGGTGCCAGCTCACGCCTGTTTCGAACCGTGCGCGAACAGTATGGCTATGCCTATAGTGTAAACGCTCATATCGATTACTACCGGCGCATCGGGGCGTTCGTGGCGCAAGCCCAGACAGCGACTGACAACACGCGCGACGCGCTGCGCCAGATCCTGTACGAGATCGATCAGCTAACTCATCAACCCATCCCCGCCCACGAGCTACAAGCAACCAAGAATTACCTCATCGGAAGACACACTTTAGGCTGGATTACGCTGGGGGGTATCGCTGATCGGTTTGTGCAAACGGTGGTGCATCGCCTACCGATGGACTATTGGCATCGCTACCCAGAACTGGTTCATGCGGTTTCGTCGGAAGCGGTGCAGCAAGTCTGCGCCCGATACCTCCAGCCGGAGCGGATGAGCATTGTAATGGTGGGCGATCCGGGCATCGCCGCAACCGAAACCTTATCATAAAGAATGAGGTACACTCTATTGGTGGAGAGGGTTTAGATAAGATGACCGTAAACGATCTGCACGATCTGGTGCGTTTACTTACCGAACATCCTGAATGGCAGGCGGAGCTACGGCGGCTCCTACTAACTGACGAGCTGCTGGAACTGCCCGCCATTGTGCGACGATTGGCAGAGGCACAAGAGCGCGCCTATACCGAGTTTGTTGAGTACCGACGAATTACCGATCAACGAATCGCGGAGTTGACCCTGGCAGTAGAGCGTCTCAGTGCCGAATTTGCAGAGTATCGGCGCACCACCGATCAACGAATCGCGGAGTTG
>BEHR01000026.1 GCA_002898555.1 bacterium HR15 | reverse complement strand
CGCAAACGCTGGCTTACCGCCGACTGCGTTCTCCCTAACTCCTGCGCAATCGCCTCCTGACACCGCCCCTCAGCCAAACCTGCCAGAATCAACCAGTCCGTTCGGAAATGCCGAGAGGTATCCTACCGTCGCAGCAGCCGCAGGGCATTACTGACCACCGAGACGGAGCTGAGGCTCATCGCAAGCGCGGCAATCAGTGGGTTCAACTTGCCTGCTGCCGCCAACGGGATGCCCAGCATGTTATAGACAAACGCAAAAAAGAGGTTCTGCCGAATGACGCGGTAGATGGCTTTGGAGAGTTGCAACGCGGCGAGCAGGGTGCGCAAGTCGCGATTCAGCAGCACCATGTCGGCAACTTCACTGGCGAGCGCGGTGGCGGTGGAAACCGCGATGCTCAAATCGGCTTGGGCAAGTGCAGGCGCGTCGTTGATGCCGTCGCCCACGAAGGCCACCCGTCGCCCTTGTGCCTGCAGGTGGGCAATGAGCGCGGCTTTCTCGTGCGGACGCTGCGCCCCGTACCACTCCGAAATGCCCACGCGCTGCGCGAAAGCCGCCACCGCCTCTGGGCGATCCCCAGAGCAGAGTATTAGGTGCAGACCACTCGCCTGCAACGCACGAATCGTCTCCTGTGCTTCGGACAAGGGTTCATCCTCGAAATCGAAGCCGGCGATTACGCGCCCATCGAGAGCAAGCAGCACAGGTTCGCTCCACTCCTTGCCCACTTCGACACCTTGCTCCTGCAGGAAGCGCGGACTGCCAATCAGCGCATGGGCTGCCTTTACGCCGCCGCCGGGCACAACGGTGATGTCTCCATTTCGCCATTTGCTCTTCGCCATTTGCTCAAGATCAAGCCCGCGCCGCTCAGCCTCCCTCACAATGGCATCCGCCAGCGGATGGCGCACGGCGCGTTCCAGCGCGGCAGCCAATTGGAGTATCTCGTTTTCATTCGGCTCGGCGGGAGCCTCGCCCTCCGGGACCGCAAGTCGTATCCGCGTGAGGCGTGGCTGACCCATCGTGAGCGTGCCCGTCTTGTCCAGCACGAGGGTATCAATCTGGCGCACACGCTCTAATGCCTCGATGCCGCGCAGCAGAATGCCCATTCGCGCTGCACGGGTCGTGCCTGTCATCAGCGCAATCGGCACGGCAAGCCCCAGCGCGCATGGGCAAGCAATCACCAACACGCTGACCGCGGGAATAATTGCCTCAGCCAACGAACGCGTTGTCAGCCACCAGCCGATAAAGGTGAGCAACGCAACTACTATCACTACCGGCACGAAGATTGCCGCGATGCGGTCCGCCAACCGCTGTATCGCGCCTTTTTGGCTCTGGGCAGCTTCCACCGCCCGCGCGATTTGCGCCAGAGCGGTCTGCTCACCCACGGCAACGGCGCGAATATGCAACATACCATCGGTTAGCAGGGCACCGCCCAGCACTGAATCGCCGGGCAGGCATTCGCGGGGCACCGATTCACCGGTGAGTGCCGATTCATCCAGCCATCCGCGTCCTTCGAGTACCTCGCCATCGACGGGAACACGCTCGCCCGTGCGTACCAATAAGCGGTCGCCAGGTTGAACCGTCTCGATAGGCGCAGGCTGATATTCGATGCCGTTCCAGCGAAGCACCTGTTGCGGCACCAGCGACCAAATCGCTTCCATCGCGGCGCGCGCACGCCCTTTCGCCCGCGCTTCCAGATATTTGCCCAGTAAAACGAGGGTGATAATGACCGCCGAGGTTTCGTAATACAGGTGGTGGTGCTGACCGCTGAGGGTGAGTGCGAAGCTATAGAAATAGGCGGCGAGTGTGCCCGTCAGAATCAGCACCTCCATGTTCGAGCTGCCGCTGCGTAGTGCGCCCCACGCGGCGCGATAGAAGGGGAAGGCAACGCCGAACTGCACGGGTGTGGTCAATGTTAGTAGCCACCAGCCCTGACCCGGCAGCACGCCCGGCAAAAGCATACTGAGTATCAGCACGGGCAGGCTGAACACAAGGCTGATAATCAGGCGCAGGCGCACCGCGCGCAAATCCTCCTGCACCGCGCGCGACTCGATGGCTGGTTCCGCCTCGTAGCCGACGGTGCGCACCGCTTCAATCAGCGTGTCGGGCGGCACCGGTTCGACCAGCTCCACCTCCGCTTGCTCCGTTGCCAGATTAACAATGGCTTGCTGAACGCCTGGCACCCGCTGCAACGCTTTCTCCACTCGGCGCACGCAAGAGGCGCAGGTCATCCCTTTGATACGCAGCCGTTGGCGGGGCATAGAATGAGTGTACCCCATGCATGGGTTTTCGCCATCTGAAATTTTTTTCTCTGGGATACCCAAAATTTTCTTCTTCGGGGTAGCCAAAATTTTCTTTTCCGGGGTACCCCAAAATTTTTTCTCTGGGGTACCCGTCTGGGTCAGAGAAAAAATTTTGCTGCTGGGTCGGAAAAGAAAATTTTGCCGTCTGGGTCGGAGAAGAAAATTTTGAGCGCAGCGGGGTCAGAGAAAAAATTCCATCTGCCGATAATCATGCGCTGATGCTGGCGATTGAGGTGCGCGAGCTGGTGGTGGAATATCGTCAGCCGTTTCGTCCGCCCGTGCGCGCGGTGGATCGGCTCTCGTTTAGCGTGCGCGAGGGCGAAATTGTGGGCTTTCTGGGGATGAATGGCGCGGGCAAAAGCTCCACCATTAAGGTGCTCATGGGATTCCAGCCGCCGACCGCAGGCGAAGCGCGCCTGTTCGGGCGAGCTTCGGGCGATGCACACGCCCGCCACCTGGTCGGATTCTTGCCCGAAACCGCGCTCTATTCGCCCTACCTGACTCCTTACGAGACAATGCGTCTGTATGGGGAGCTGCAGGGGTTGCGTGGGCGCACCCTGCGCGCCCAAGTCGAAGCGTTGTTGGAGGCGGTCGGCATCGCCCACAAGATGCATACACTCAATCGCCACCTGTCCAAGGGCATGCTGCAGCGACTAAGTATCGCCCAAGCACTGCTGGGCGCCCCACGCTTGCTTATCTTGGACGAGGTCTCATCGGGGCTGGATCCTGTCGGCAGGCGCGAGTTGCGCGACCTGCTCAAGACACAGCGCGAGCGCGGCACGACCATCTTCTTCTCCTCACATGAGCTGGGCGAAGTGGCGAGCCTGTGCGACCGCATCTTGATCATTCATCGTGGACGATTGATCGCCGAGCATTCCCTAAATGAGATAAGCTCCCGTTTTGAGTCGTTGGAAGATTACTTCATTTGCACGGTGCAGCAGGGCATCGACGCACTAACGCAGGAGGTGGCGGCATGAGGGTTCCCACATGGCAGGTGTGTCGCTCACTAACAACGGCGGGACTGCTTGAGACAGTGCGGCGCAAAGACCTCTATGTGGTGCTGATTCTGACCATCTTGATGGTGTTGGGGGCATCTGCGTTCCGCATATTTGGGGTGAGTGGTCTGGAGATTTTCGTGAAGGATGTGACCTTTCTGGCGATTGGAGTGTTGAGCACTGTGCTGACCGTGCTAATCGCTGCGCGTCAGCTACCCGACGAGGTGCAACGACGCACCATTTACCCTTTGCTGGCGCGCCCTATCACACGCGGGCAGCTACTGCTTGGCAAATGGCTCACCGCGTTTGTCACGGCGAGTGTCAGTTTCTTGATCCTTGCAGGCACGGCTTATGCCCTGTTGCTGCTACTTGGTATCCCGCTAAAACCCATCTTCGGTCAGTATCTGCTTCTGAAGCTGATGGGCATCGGTTGGCTCTGTGCGCTGGTGGTTGCGCTCTCGGTTTATCTCACGCCGTCCGCCAACATGACCCTCAGCCTGATTCTGGCGTTTGGGTCGGGGCTGTTCGGGCGGCTGCTGCTGATGGCGCATTGGGAGCATGGGGTAAGCGCGCTCTGGCTCAACCTGCTCTATGGCGTTCTGCCCCATTACGACCTGTTCGATATGGGTCAGAAGGTGGTGTATGACTGGTCGCTTGTGCCATGGTGGGTACTAAGCGCGATGGGACTCTACGCGCTGACCAGTGGCGGTCTCTATTTGTTGCTGGGCTGGCTGCGCTTCTGTAAGCAGGTACTCGGATAAGCCTATGCGAGGGGCAGGATTGCTGGTCATCTTCATGGGGCTGATAGGAGGCGTTGCCATCCGCTTGGCGATGCCTGTGCTAACGGAGCGTGCTGAAACGCTCAATGCCATCACCCTTTACGACCGGCAGGCGATGGTCTCCGTGATGGGCGAGCTGCGCTCCAGTTTGGCGGGCTATCTGTGGGCAAAGACGGATGAGTACACTCATGGTGGTGTGCTGCTCCGCCCAATGACGGAACGCGAAAAACGCGAGCGCACCGCCCGGGAGGCGTCCAGCGCGGATGAAATAGCGCACCACGAGAATGAAACCAGTGTGATTCCCGAAAGGGAACGCGATCCGCGCCGATTCTGGGGTGAGATCGAGCGGCAAGTGAAGCCCTTTTTCGATGTGCGCCACCATTTTCATCGCCCTGTGCGCGAGGTGCTGCCCTTGTACCGATTTATGACCTGGGTGGACCCGACCTTTGTACCAGGGTATCTTGTCGGGGCACAAATGCTGTTGTTTGAGAACAAAAAGCATCTGCCCCAAGCCATCGATTTTCTAAAAGAGGGTGCGCGCAACAATCCCCGCAGTATCGCCCTCTTCACCGAGCTGGGACGCTACGCACTGGTCTATCAAGGCGACCATGCGCAGGCGGAACGCTACTTTCGCCATGCGATAGCGAACGGCAGCGATTGGATGCCCCAAAACCCATTTGAACGCGACGGACTGCTGAACGCCTACCGATGGCTGGCGATTCTAAAAAAGCGCGCGGGACGCCTCCAAGAAGCGCGTCGCTGGGCACAGCAGGGGCTGACCCGTTTCCCCAGCGACCCCGTATTGGGCAGACTTGGGCACTAATTTCAGGTGAAATTTTTTCTCTGGGGTACTCAGCGAAGCTGGGTCAGAGAAAAAATTTCAGGTAGAGGGGGACTCAAGGTAAAATCGAGTCCAGTTGGAGGCGCGGACAGAGTGCTATCGGAACGAGTGCGAAATGTGCAGCCATCGCCCACGCTTGCCTTAACAGCGCGTGCGCAGGAGTTGCGGCGACAGGGCATCGATGTATTGGCATTCACCGCCGGTGAACCCGATATGGACACGCCCGACTTCGCCAAAGCGGGCGGGCTGGAGGCGATTCACGCGGGCTACACCAAGTACACTCCCTCCGCAGGCATCATGCCCCTGCGCGAGGCGATTAGTGAAAAGTTCCGCCGTGACAATCGCCTGCACTATTCACCCGACCAGATTGTGGTCACCTGCGGCGCGAAGCACGCCCTTTTCAGCGCACTGATGGCAATTCTGGACCCGGGCGATGAGGTGCTCATCCCGACGCCCTGCTGGGTCTCTTATCCGGAGCAGGTGAGGCTCACTGGCGGAGTGCCCGTGCTTGTGCCGACCGATGAAAGCACCGATTTCCTGCCCACTTACGAGCAGTTGCGCGTTGCTGTCACCTCGCGCACCAAAGCCATCATTCTCAACTCGCCACACAACCCGACAGGCACGGTCTATCCCCGCCAGACGCTAAAAGAGATTGCCTCGCTTGCCCTTTCGCATAACCTCTGGATTATCGCGGACGAGATTTATGAGGTGCTGGTCTACGATGGACATGTCCACGAAAGCATCGGCGCGCTGGGCAAGGAGGTGTTTGCGCAAACTATCACGGTGAACGGCGTTTCCAAGAGCTACGCGATGACGGGCTGGCGTATCGGCTATCTGGGTGCGCCGCCCGAAGTCGCCCGTGCGGTGGCATGCTTGCAAGATCAGATGACCTCGAACCCCTGTACCATTGCACAATACGCCGCGCTCTATGCCTTGCGTGAAGGGCATATCGGCTATCTGGAGCAGGTGCGCCAGATTTTCGCGGCGCGTCGGCAAATGATGGTGGAGGGGCTATGCAGCTTGCCGGGCGTCCGTTGCTTTGTGCCGCGCGGCGCGTTCTATGTCTTCGCAAATGTACAGGGTCTGTTGCCGCGCCGTGCGGGCGAGCGTATGTTGAACACCGCCGCCGACCTCGCCGAGTACATGCTTGAAGAGGCGCGGGTCGCTGTCGTGCCCGGCGAAGCGTTCTGCGCATCGGGCTATATCCGCCTCTCTTATGCCGTCTCCGAGGAGGTCATCCGTGCAGGCATCGAGCGCATCGGCAATGCGATTAGCGAACTGAAGGAGTGAACAACCATGAGCAGAGAGGAAGCCTGGCAGATACTATGTGAGTGGACGCAATCGGAGAACTTGCGACGCCATGCACTGGCAGTTGAAGCATGTATGCGCTACTACGCGCGGCTGTTCGGCGAGGATGAGGAACTCTGGGGCGTCGTAGGACTGCTGCACGATATGGACTATGAACGCTATCCCTCGCTAAAGGAGCATCCGTTCCGTGCGATGGAATACCTGCGGGCGCGAGGCGTGCCAGAAGAGATCGTCCGCGCAGTGGGCGCACACGCGGATCATACGGGCATCACGCGCCTGAGTCGCATGGAGCATGCCATTTTCGCATGCGATGAGATCAGCGGCTTCGTCATCGCCGTTGCCCTGGTGCGCCCGAACCGTTCGTTAGATGAGGTAGATGTGCGTGCCGTGCTGAAAAAGATGAAGGACAAAGCCTTTGCACGCGGGGTCAATCGAGACGACTTGCTGCGCGGCGCAGAGGAACTAAGTTTGTCTTTCGAAGAGCATGTGCAGCATGTGATCAACGCGCTGAAACCCATCGCAAGCCAGCTGGGGCTGAACAGCCTCCCTGCTCAAGCAGGTGGAGCAGGGATGCACAACCCACCTCCCAAATAGACTATGAAGACATTCCGCCTGAACCCGTCATCCCGTACCTGGATGCAACGGCTGTTGAACGCGCTGATGGGCGCGGGCGTGCTGTTTGGCACGCTCACTTTGTTGATTGCGCTGGCGGGGCAGCCGATCGGTGCAAGCTATCGGATCCTCTTACAGGGCGCGATTGGCTTTCCGCCCAGCGAGCAGATGACCCCGCTCGATGCGTGGGATGGTGTGCTGCACGACATGACCCTGCTGCTGCTCACCGGGCTGTCGGTCGGGCTGGCTTTGCAGGCGGGGCTGTTCAATATCGGTGCAGCGGGGCAGCTGCTGATGGGCGCACTCATTGCCGCATGGCTCGGTGTTCAGCAGGGTATTCCCTCAAGCTTGCACCTGCCGCTCACGCTCCTTGCAGGCGCATTCGCAGGCGCGCTCTGGGCGCTTGTGCCTGCATTGCTCAAAGTCTGGCGCGGCGCCCACGAGGTCATCACGACGATAATGTTCAACTATATCGCGCTTTATCTCACCCACTGGCTGGTGGTAGAATATCTGAAGGATCCAGCAGGGGCTGCGCCCCAGACCGCTCCTGTGCGTGCAAGCGCGCAGCTACCACCTCTGGGCAACTTCATCGCCACCAGCTGGGGCATCGTGCTGACCGTCGTGATCGCCATGCTGCTCTGGGCGATACTCTACCGCACTGTGTGGGGTTATGAAACGCGCGCTACAGGCGCCAATCGCGACGCTGCCGACGCCGCTGGCATCCCGACCCGGCGGCGCATCCTCGAGGCGATGCTGTTGGCGGGTGCGCTGGCAGGGCTGGCAGGTGCGATAGAGGTGTGTGGCTCCCAATATCGCTTTTTCGAGGGCTTCCCCAGCGAGTACGGTTTCGACGGCATCGCGGTCGCCCTGATGGGCGCGAACCATCCCGCTTGGACGACCCTCACGGCATTTGCCCTGGGCGCACTGCGCAATGGGGCGTATAACCTGCATGTGGTGACGGGCGCACCCAAGGAGATTGCCATGATTGTGCAGGCGGTGCTGATTCTCTATGTGGCGGCGCTGCGCTTGCGTCGCGGACGACTGGAGGGCTGACCGATGGGTGAGGTGTTCGATCTGCAGCTGATCAACACGGCGCTGCGTCAGGCGACCCCATTGATTCTGGCAGCGTTAGGCGGGCTGATGAGCGAGCGCACAGGCGTCATTAACATCGGGTTGGAGGGCAAGATCCTCATGGGCGCGTTTGCCGGTGCTTACGGCGCGCTCCTTACGGGTTCCCCATGGGTCGGACTGGGTTGCGCCATCCTCATCGGATTGCTCTTTGCGCTGCTGCACGCCGTCGCCACGCAGGAGTTCCGCACCGACCATGTGGTCAGTGGCGTGGCGATTAATCTGTTGGCTCTGGGGCTGTCCACCTATCTGTTTCGACAGCTGATCCTGCCGCGCGAGGAGCGGGGGCTTTCCTCGGTGGTGCGTGGCTTCACGCCATTTCAAGCGGACTGGCTGGTGCGGGTGCCGATTCTGGGCGCGCTGCTAAAGGACCAGACCTGGCTGGTGCTTTTTGCAGTGGTCTTGCCTTTCGCGCTGTTCTGGGTGTTGAACCAGACACGCTGGGGGCTGCGCGTCTATGCGGTGGGCAACGATGCGGTCAAGGCACGCACGATGGGCGTGCCCGTCAAAAGGGTGCGGTATGTGGGCGTGCTGTTGTCGGGTGTGTTGGCGGGGATAGCGGGCGCGTTCCTGACGCTGGCTTCAGCGGATCAGTTCCGCGAGAACATGAGTGCAGGACGGGGCTTTATTGCGCTGGCGGCGCTGATTTTCGGGCGGTGGCATCCGTTGGGTGCAGCTGCCGCGGCGTTCGGCTTCGGCTTCTTTGAGGCGTTGCAGATGCGCTTGCAGGGTCAGCCTCTGTTCGGTGTTCAACTGCCGACCGACCTGCTGCTGATGCTGCCCTATCTGCTCACAGTGATTGCGCTGGCCGGCTCCTTCGGCAAGATGAAACCGCCCTCCGACCTGGGCAACCCGTGAACGGGCAGGATCGAGCATATTCAAACACCATCATCCACGGATGTGGATTACTGGGTCGGCACAGGAGTTCGAATCGGCACCCACCATACTTCCAGCGCCTTCTCTGCCCACCTGAGATAGTAGATATTGCCTTGGGCATCTATGTCCCAGTAAAGCACACTACCATGTCCGACGGGTGGGGTATCCCCAGCTGCAAAGTAAGGTACCTCGGCTCTAATATGCCCTGTGCGATCAAAAACGATAATGTCGTTTGCGATTATATCAAGATTTCCATAAATGGTAGTTACCTTTGTGATTTTTAATTCCTTTCTATAGGATCGCCAATAGGTTTGTCCAGATGAGAGAGCACGCTTCCAAAGATAAGTGGTATATGACTGTTTTAGCTGTTCCACAATTTTGGTATTGGCAGGCACATTCCCTATCGCCTTAAGGCGACCATCAGATGCAACCCAAATTTCATATATACCAGAGAATTTTTCGTGGCTCAGTTTCGCATCCAACATGAGTAAAACCCCTCTATCAGAAGCAAGTCGTGCATCTATTCCTTTGGAAGGTGTACTCACCCAGCTGCGTTTGCCTTCTGTGTCGATTGTAATAATCTCGTCTTCTAAATCGAAGTAAATGGTTCCTTTTTCATCTACACCAATGATAACTGGAGTCGAACTCGATTTAATCCGTTTTCTGAGCGGTTCATAACCTTGCGCTGCTCGCATATAGGTATTAGATAGCGTATCTAAAAAAACACCTTGATCATTGTAAACAAGTATTTTGTCGCATTTTACGATATATATATATTTATTCAAACCATAGACAATACAATCTATTAGACCCAAAGAAGGAAGTCTATCTTTATCCTCTTCATCAATAAATTGTTCTTCCACAGTATGTATTTTATTTATGAATTTACCAGAACGATCATAAATCAATAACTCTTCGACTATTTTATAAGTTTCACTATCATGACGCCATTCTACAATAACTATTCGGCTCCCATCGGGAGCCACCAACAGCCCTGAGGGCCCCTCTACCAAGGGAGGCTCATATTCAGGTTTACCTGGAAAGATATTGATGTATATGGCTCCTCGTGCAGTTCCGTAAGGAACAGCAAAAAGACGCTGGGGAGTAGGCGAATCTAACGGAACAGCTGATCTTGCAATTGTCAACCACGCCCAAAGTAAGTGCCCACTTATCACGATTAGTTTCAACATAGCAATCCTCCGGCGAGTCATGTATTTTAGCGAAGGCGACTCAAGTATATTGTTGCAGAGGCATACCCAGCACTTAAACGCAGACCATCCAAACTTTCCTCCGTATTGATTCTATCATCATTCTACGCCTCACCCTGAGGCACCTTTAGGAAGTTCTTCTCTTGTTTTCTCCTCTATTATACCCCTTTTCGCGCGTTTGTCAAGGGGGAGGAGGGTGTTCGAAAAACCTTTTTCAAAGGGCAGGCACACAGGTCTGCCCCTACATGGTGCAGGATGGGGTGAAGGGCGGACCTGCGTGTGCGCCTGTGTACCCCATGCGCCACGAATTTTCGAACACCTCTCGGTTGTCCATGGGCCTTATTACTGCCTCTCCTCTTCAGGGGTGGTTTGTGGTGATTGCGGGTTGGTATCCGCATGCGGGTCAGCGGGCGTTTTTAGAGGCGCGCGCGCCTATTCGGGTGCTGGCGTGTGGACGGCGGTGGGGTAAGACGGAGGTCGTCGCGGTGGAGATTGCCCGCACCCTGTTGGAGCCTGTGCCGCGCATGGTGCTGCTGGTCGCTCCCTCGCAGGATCAAGCGTTGATCCCTTTTGAGCGCGTGGCGGGCTTGTTGCGTCAGGCGGGTCAATCGCCTGCCATTCGTCGCACGCCCGCTCCGGTGCTGACCCTTGGGCAAAGTCGCCTGTGGGCGCGCTCAGCAGTGCGTGGCGGCATCTTCCTGCGAGGGCGTAAAGCACATCTGATCGTGGTGGATGAGGCTGCCTATCTGCCAGAGGCAATCGTGACTGAGGTGCTGATGCCGATGCTTAGCGACACGGGTGGGCGGTTGGCACTGGTCTCTACACCGCGCGGCAAAAATTACTTCTATCGGCTCTATCTGGAGGGGCAGCAAGGCAATGAGCGTATCTGGAGCTTGCGTTGTCCCTCATGGCAGAACCCACTGCTCTCACCTCGTATGCTGATGATGCAGGCGCAGCTCATGAGCGAGCGCCAGTTCCAGGTGGAATATGGCGCCGCCTTTCTGGACGAGGCGGGGCAACTGTTCCGCACCGAATGGGTGGACCGCGCCCTGTTGATGCGCCTCGAACCGGAGGGGTTGATTGTGGCAGGCATCGACTGGGCTCGCTATCGGGACTGGACTGCCGTTGCGATTCTGCAGGGCACACAGGAGGCGGCACGCTTGCTCGCGGTGCACCGTTGGCAGGGACTGGCATGGACGGAGCAGATCGAGACGCTCAAGCACTGGCTGGAGCAGCACGCGGTGCAACGGGTGCTATGCGACCGCACCGGCATCGGTGACCCGTTGGTCGAGGCGTTGCAGAACGCAATCGCCATCCCTACTGAAGGGCTGAATTTCACCCGCGCGTTGAAGCAGAACTTGGTGGAGGGGTTGGCGTTGATGCTGGAGCAGGGTCGGCTGCAGTTGCTGCCCGATATGGAGTTGCTTCAGGAGCTGTATCATTTTGAGGTGAGCGCGACGCCTGCTGGGGTGCGGTTCGGGGCGGAGCGCGGTTTCCACGATGATATGGTGATTGCGCTCGCGCTGGCGGTGCGGGCGTTGCCGCCCGCGCCGACAGACCCGATTCGGACCAGCGGGCGCGGACGGTTTTAGTAGCGTCGGCGGCGCGGGCGTGGCGGCTCCGGCACCTGCCGACTTAGCCACTGCAGCAGACCGAACACGGCGCCGCCACCCAGCAGCAAGAAGCCGCCGAACAGCGCGAACGGTCGCCAGAAGGGGGCATGCTGGTGTTCGAGGTCACGTGTTGCCTGTTCCATCACCTGGGCACTATCGATGGGCTTGGGCAGTGGTGAAGCGACGACCCCACTTTGCGGTTGAATCACGAGCGTGTCGGGCACGCCTGCTGCGGCGTTGCGTGTGACGGCTTCTTCCGTCACAGCAGGCACGCCGCCCTGCGGCGGCTCCACGCTCGGCGTGGGCTGGATGGGTTTCGCGTTCTCGTACTGCTTCCACCAGTCGGGGCGTTCGTTCGGGCTGCGCCCCTCCGAGATAATCCCCCAACCCATTGTGAGCAGCCCCAATAGTACGATACCTGTCATTATAGTTTGTAGTCGTCTCATGGGTCAAACACCTCCCTCTTAGTCCCCATGCCGCCGCCATGCCATACGGCGCACGGAGGCGACCCGCGGCAGCTCGATGTTAATCAAAGGTGTATCGTCGAGGCTGCGCTCGCGGATGCGCCAGTCGTAATTGAACCACATCGGAATGCTCCACAACACCATCGCCTCATCCTTGGCGATAATTGTGCCGTTGATGACCAATCCCAACCCATCGGTGGCGAGATTGCCACCCCCAACGAAGTTGGTGAACAGGATGCCGTCGATTCGGGAGATGCCCCGCTCATCCGCGGTGATGCTGCCGTTTTGATCGATATCTATCTGAGTGGACAGTTGCTCGATATCGCTCTGGTCAGCGCGTCCATACGCGGACTGATAGCGGTAGCGTCCTGTCTCATCGCGTTCCAAGGCATTGAAGGGCGGGATCCAGTTGCCATTCTCGTCGTAGCGCCCGCGCGTGAAGGGGGGCGTCATATAGCGTAGGGGATAGGGATCGCTGAATCGTCGCGTGTTGCCCATCATGATGCTGCCACGCGCGGCAAGCCCCAGCACATCCTTTTTCTCGACGGAGTTCAGCACGCTGTTGAAGTTGCTGCCACGGAAGTCAGGCGGGTTCTTGTAAATAATATCGCCCACGATGTGCACATTTCGCCCCGCGTAGAGCGTGCCCTGTCCCTCCACATAGCCACGAATCACCAGGTCCTGTGTCACGGTGACGGGTCCGTGGATGCGAATCGGGTAGTTTTTGTAGCCAATCAGCGCGACGCTCCCGTTAATAACGCCGTTGGTGGAAACGCGCTCGTAGCGGTTGCGGCTGGGGTTCCACACCTCCACGAACGCCTCCTGATTATAGTAGGGGTTCGCGGTGCCGTCGCGGTAGGTTGCTTTGGGGTCACGCCAGTTGCGCGAGAGATTGATATAGTAGTTCAGGTCATTCAGGTCTGGTAGCACCATTTCACGAGTGGGACGATTGTCCAGCACGGTTCCATCGAAGCGGCGTGTGCCCGTGCTATCCGCCAACACCGCGCCGAAGGGCGAGCCACCGACCATCTGCCCGGTGGCTTCGTAGAGGTAGTCGCGCCACTCGTTGAAGGTACTGCTGCCAATGGTGCCGTGAGTCGACGAGGAGTAGCCTTGTCGCATATAAGGTCCCTGACCTCGATAGTTGTTGTTTTGATTGTTGATGTAGGTGCTGGTGCTCCACTGGCGCGGGGCGGTTCCTCCCTCCACGATGATTCTGCCTGCGGCGCGAGGGGTGAGCTTCTCGTTCGCCGCGGCGATAATCGTGCCGTTCACATAGGGGCGTCCGTCTCGAAACTCGAAATCGCCGTTCGAGCGCATATCGCCGTTCACGACCAGCTGCTCATTATCGAAGCCGTACATCCAGCCGTAATTGTTCACGAAGTAGGCGTAGTCGAACACGCCTGAACGCGAGAGCTGTAGATCGAAAGTTTGGTCTATCACTTGGCGTGGCTCGCTTGGGTCTAATCGCCCGTTGCCGTTGCGGTCCTGCCAGCCGATGGCGCGAATGGTGACGCGACGAGTGTAGGAATCGACCTGCTGATAGCCGATGACGGAGGCAGTGTAGTTGCCTGCTGTGCCCAGCACGCCGTTCCATGTGCGTGCAGGGTTAGCGGGTGTGGCGTCGCGCAGCGCGCTGTCAAATGAATCGAACCGTTGGCTCACCTTGAACTCGCGCCAGAGCTGCTGCATGGAAGCGTTCAGCCCCGCTTCCGCCAGATTCTGCGTCATGATCTCACGCAGGCGGGCGTTTGCCGTGCGCAGATCCTGGGTCGCCAGCTCCAAATAGGCAGTTGCTGTAAAAATGGTCAATCCCCCTATAACGAGAGTGTTGACGAGTGTGCTTCCCCGTTGATGTCGTTTTCTCATCGTTGCTCCCTCCCCAAAGCAAACGGTTTCCGATATATCCGAGATGTCCAACACATCCGACAAGTCGGGCATACCGGATTATGGGCTGCTGGCGTTGCGCAGCCAGATGGTCTCTTCGAACCATGCGGTGCTGGTTATGTTCGCTCTGCCCTGCCTTAGAGTGCGTTGCACGCTGAGCCGAATATGGAGCGCCTGCACACCAGGCGCGTATTGGGTCAGTGTAAAGGGGCTATAGGCATCCCCCTGAGGCGTGCGATTGGCAATTCCTACGAGCAGCACGCGCGAAGTGCTGTTGGTCGTCATGGTGAGCGTGCCCGTGCTGAAGTTCACGGTGAGTGTTATGGGATTCGCGGTGTCGGGCTGGACGGGTAGCTGAATTGCACCGCTGGCGTCGCGCAGAGGCAAGAAAATGGTCGCCTGCGTGCCGCTGCCGTTCACGGAAGCCTGTACTGCTTGCTGGGACAGATTCCGAATCTCGCGCAGGGCTTTATACGCGTCGAGAGTGGTCTTGTTGCTCGATAGGGCACGCTGATACGCGCTCAGTGTGCTCCACTGCACAGCAATCAGCAGCGCAATCACTATCATCGACGGCACGCTGGCGATGAGCAAGTCCATTAATATCGAGCCGCGTGCATGGCTGCGTTTCGTTCTCATTGGTCGCTCCCTCCCCATGGAACCTGTCTGATGGGTCAGACAGGTTTGACTCTTACTGCAAACTGGCGATGCTGGTGGCGAGTTGCACCTGCTGCCACCGGTTGGTGCGTGGTTCCTGCCAACGGATCGTCACGAACACCGTTTTCAGCCCGATAGAGATGTTGTTGTTCGTTGTCAGGTTGAACACTTCGATGGTGCCGGTTGCGTTGCGCAGGCGGGTGTTTAGCTCGATGGTGCCGCCGGGCGTGGGAATGCTTGTGAAGCTGGCAATAAAATGGTTCGTTTCACTGAGCGTTAGCGATTGTGCCAGTCCGTTCTGCTGCAGCCCCTCAAAAGTAATCTGGTTGAAATCGAGCGTGCGGATACGTTCCAGAACCGTTTGCGCTAAGTTAGCCGCATAGGTGTATTGCTGGGCTTGGGTCTGCATGCGCGAGGTCATGGGTGTCACCGCGGTGACCGAAAGCACCAGCAGCACGACGAGTGTCATCGCGATGAGCATTTCGACCATTGCGGAGCCTTTGCGACGGCGCATTATGGTCCACCTCCCCAATTGAGCGTGTGATTGGGCAAGCCGGTGGGGCAGGTTGGATCGGTGCCGATGGCGTTCACGGTGTAGGGTGCGCCACCGGCGGCGGGGCAGAGCGGTTCCGCCTGCAAGTATTGCGGCACCAGATCGCTCATCTGCACGGGGGTGCCATTCGCCAGGCGGTTCACCAGCGCGTACTGCTCCTTCGCTTGATGGATCTGGCGCAGGTTGGCGGAGCAGGTGCGCGCTTGTGCCCGCGCCCGCGCGTTCATCCAGCTGGGCACGGCGATCGTCACCAGAATGCCCAGGATGAAAATCACGACCATAATCTCAAGGAGCGTGAAGCCCCGCCGACTTGCTGTTCGGTTTCGCATCGATAGCCTCCCTGCGCCTGTGGCGGGCAGGCGCGTCTGGGCAGAACGCCCTTTTATGCCAGTGCCATCTTTCCACATCGCAGGGGTAAGGCTACCTGTGGATTTTGGGGGATTTTATACAGCGCGTTACTCACCCGTTGAAAGTTTTTCTCTGACCCAGCTATGTTGAGTACCCCAGAGACAAATTTTCAGTTGCTGCCACCAGGCGTGCCTGCTCCTCCGCCACCAGCGCGTCGATGACAGGTTGCAGGTCGCCATCCAGGATCTCGTCCAGATTATGCAGGGTCAACCCGATGCGGTGATCCGTCACGCGGCGGTCGGGGAAGTTATAGGTGCGGATCTTTTCGCTCCGCTCGCCCGTGCCGATCTGGCTGCGTCGCAGCTGGTCACGCTCCTGTCGGCGACGCTCTTGCTCCATCTCATAAAGCTTTGCCCGCAGCAGGCGCATCGCCCGCTCACGATTCTGCAGCTGGGATCGTTCGTCCTGGCAGGTGACTGTGACACCCGTTGGCTTGTGAGTGATACGCACCGCGGTCTCGTTCTTCTGCATATGCTGACCGCCTGGGCCGGAGGAGCGGAAGGTTTCGATTTCCAGATCGTCGGGGTTGATTTGCACATCGACCTCTTCGGCTTCGGGCAACACCGCGACGGTGGCAGTGGAGGTGTGGATCCGCCCGCCGCTTTCGGTGATGGGCACGCGCTGCACACGATGCACGCCCGATTCGTGTTTGAGCTGGCTATAGGCTCCCTTGCCCTGCACGCTGAAGGCAATATATTTATAGCCGCCGAGGTCGCTCGGCTCCGAATCGAGAATCTCATACTTCCAGCCGCGTCGCTCAGCGTAGCGCATATACATACGCGCTAAGTCGCCTGCAAACAGCGCAGCTTCCTCGCCACCTGTGCCGGGGCGAATCTCGATAATCACGCTGCGCTCATCGTTCGGGTCGCGTGGCAGCAGTCGGGCGACCAACACGCGCTCCAGCTGGGCACGCTGTTTGGAAGCCTCCTCCAGCTCTTCCTGCGCCAGCATTCGCAGGTCGGGGTCATCGCTGGTGTCCAGCAGCTCCTCCGCCTCTTGAATGCGCTGCTCCGCTCGACAATACTGGGCATAGAGTTCTGCCAGTTCGCTCAGCTCGGCATGCTGCTTCCCCAGCTGTTGCAACGCTTGTGGGTCGCTTAGCACCGCTGGATCCGCTAACTGGGCTTCGACCTGCGGTAGATTCGCCAGCGTTGCCTCCAGCTTGGCTCGCAATCGCTCCGTAAGCATTCCATATTAGATTGTACCCGCGCCAAGCGAGGTGTCCCTGTGTAGGGACAGGCTCTTTGTTGAGAAAGGGTATACTTGAATGTTCCCTCAGTTCTATGCGCCACTTGTGGGTAGGGGATCAGAACGATGAGGGTTTTTCTGGGGAGTCCACCGCGTCGATTGCTGCAGGAAGCGCTCCGCGCGTTAGGGGAGCCTTCACCGTTGCTGGTGCTACCGACGGGCGCGCCTCATTTGCCGTTGCCCCTGCCGACAGCGGAGTGGCATTCCTTCTGGCAGTCGGTGGTGGGTCAACCCCGCCTGACAAGCATCACCTCCGCCCATCTTGCTGCTTGCGCCGAAGTGTGTCAGCGCAGTCTGAGCGACGAGGACTATTTCGGCAAGGTACGCCACCTGCCCCGATTCCACCGGCAGCTAATGGTGCGTTGGGTGGAGTGGCGTCAAGACGGCTTGACTCCTGAACAGCTGGAACAAGCAGCGTATACAGTGGTTCAACCGCCTTTTGACGCAATAGCAGGCATCGATTCGCCAGCACTGCGTGCGGAGTGGCTGCGCAAGGTGAACGAACTATGTCGGTTGTGGCGTGAGTGGGCACAGCGGTTGCAGGATCGCCATTTGCCAGATCCCGGCGCAGGCTGGTGGGAAGGAGTGGCAGTTGTGCAACAGGGCAGGGCGCAGCTGCCACCACGCCTGTTGTTGTGGGGCTTCCATGACCTGCATGCCGTGGATATTGCCCTGCTACGCGCTGCTGAGCGTGCAGGCTGTGAGGTGAGCCTTGCCCTGCTGCATGATCCTGCTCAACTGGAGCGATTCACACCGACACAGACATTGCTGGCTCGGTTGCAATCGGAGGTATCGGATCTGGCAGACTGGTCGGAACTGTCAGACATTGTTTCCGAGGAGCAGCCCGCTGCGGTGGTGCTGAGCGCAGCGGACAGCTTGCGCGAGATGGAGGCGGTCGCGCGGCAGATATTGTCCCACCTTCGGCAGGGAGTGGCACCGGAACAGATGTTGCTTTTTCTGCGCCATCCGGCGGAGGCAGCGGAGCGGCTTTCGATTGTTCTGGAGCGCTACGGTATCCCCTTTGCGCTGGAAGCACAGCTACCGCTAAGCCGCTCGCCCTTTGTGCGCGTGCTGATGGATGCTCTGCACCTGCTGTTGGGCAACGGGATGGGCTACGACTGGCTGGCATGGTTGCAGAACCCTTATTTGGGCTTGCCACGCGCGATATCGTATCGACTGATGTCGCTAAGCAGGCGCACATACCCTGCCAATGAATGGCTGAGCGAAGCCCAGCGTCGCCTCGGACAGGAACCGTCCTTTGCGTCCCTGTTCGCTTTGTTGACTGGGTTGCGCGAGCGGCTACGCTCCCCATCACCTGACATGCACATGGTTTTGAGCGTGCTGATACAATGGCTTGCACCCGCCATTTCGGATGCCTTCACGGCGTTCGGAGCAGGTTTGCAGGCGCGGAATGACCTTTCGGCAGCGGGTGTCTTACTGGATGTCGCGCGGGCGTACGCGCCTCTGCTGCAGCGGATGCCGCCTTCTGCAGCGGTCGCATACCTTGCTCGCCTGTGTGATGCGGAACTTTATCCGCATTCCTGGGGGCAGACGGGCGTGCGCGTGCTGCCACTGGAGCAAGCGGGGTTAGCGCAAGCAGAGATTGTGTTTGTGATGGAACTAATGGAAGGGATGCTGCCCCGTCGCCATCCGGATGACCCCTTTCTGCGCGAGTCGGAGCGACATGCGTTGCGAGCGGTTCTTGCGGCTCAGGGGGTCTATTTGCCCCTGCGCTCTGAACGCCAGCGACTCGAACCGCTGTGGTTCTATGAGGCGATAACGGCAGCGACCCAGCATCTTTACCTCAGCTATCCGCGCACGATAGAGAACGGCGAGACGGTGCCCTCATCCTACTTGCAGACGCTGCCGATGACCGCTGAAACGCGCTTCTATCGTCTGGAGGAGCTGGTTCCTCCTGAATCGGAACGGCTGCATCCCTACGATCGCGCCTTGACCCATGCCATCGAGGCGGGCGAGTGTTATGAGGGCGACGCGCTACAGGACCGGCTGATGCTGCCGCGCACGCGCCAACGGGTGGTCGATATTGACCGCGCTTTCAGCGTGAGCGAGTTGGAAACCCTTGCTCGCTGCCCGTTTCAGTATCTGTTTCGCCATCGGCTGCGGGTGCGTATACCGCGTCGCGGACTGCACCTGACGCAAATCGGCAGCGTGCTGCATGCCGCGTTACGCCATACCTATCGCCAAGCGTATCATCTACCGCCCGATTCGCCCGAATGGGCGCACGCGCTTCTCGACTCGCTGCGCTGCGTAGCAGACGCCGAAACGCTTGACCTGTCGCATTGGCAACTACAGGTGTTGCACGCTTACGCGACTCGCCTGCTCCAGCTGTTTGCGCAGCGTGAGCCGCGCTATCGGCAGCAATTTGGAACCGAGCCGCGCCTCTTTGAGTGGGCATTTGGCATGCCACCCCTTGCAGACCTTTCAGACGAGTTGGACCTATCCGCTGTGCCTGTCCCGCCCGACTTGTCGGAGCGCTTCGACCCCGATTCGGTGCCGGGTGCATATCGGCTTCCTTTGGGAGAAGGGCACACGATGCGCCTCTGTGGCGTGGTGGACCGCGTCGATTTCAGCACGGATGGCAAGGTAGCGATAGTGACCGATTACAAGCTTACCCGCTCGCCGTCTCGGAGCGAGATCGAAGCGGGTCTCGCGTTTCAGCCGCTCATCTACGCGCTCACCATACAGGCGTGCTATAAGCCTGAGCGCATCGTCATCGCCTTTGATGAGCTAACCCATGGGCGTCGGGTGCGCATCGTGCCTTACGACGAAGCACTGATTCGGCGGTTCCGCGCAGGGGAATGGGAGGGCAGTCCCCACGAGGTGATGATGGTTGTGCCGCAGCGGCGCATGGAGCAAGCCATCGAGAATCTGCGTGCGGAACTGCGCCACCTGCTTGAATTGCTGCAACAGGCAACGGTCGCTCCGACGCCGGGCGAGCATTGCCGTGTGTGCGCATTTCGTGATCTCTGCCGCAAAGCCCCCTTCCGTTAGCTGACGGTGGCGATGGCGAAGCGGTGGTGTGCACGCGCAACCGCCTCACGCAAAGGCTGATGCTCTGGACGACGGAGTTCGGGGTCTTGCTCCAGCAAGCGGAATGCCTCCTGGCGTGCAATCTCCAGCAAACGCATATCCTTCACCAGGTCCGCCACACGGAACGAAGGCATCCCACTTTGGCGCGTGCCGTAAATCTCGCCAGGGCCGCGCAGGCGCAGATCCTCTTCCGCGATTAGGAAGCC
The DNA here is from genome assembly GCA_002898555.1 of bacterium HR15. Taxonomy (GTDB): domain Bacteria; phylum Armatimonadota; class Fimbriimonadia; order Fimbriimonadales; family GBS-DC; genus HRBIN15. Next base: position 33,704 of record BEHR01000026.1, on the reverse strand, counting down.
GTTATTGGTGCGGGTCAAAATCTCCAGTCGTCGCTGCCCCTCCTCGTTTTTGGGGTTGCCGATTAAAACGCAGTAGGACTGATGCTCGCTGCGTCCGACGCGCCCGCGCAGCTGGTGCAGCTGTGCCAATCCGAATCGGTCAGCATCCTCGATGACGATGACGGCGGCGTTCGGCACATCGACGCCCACCTCGATCACGGTGGTGGAGACGAGGATGTCCAGTTCGCCCGCGCGGAAGGCTTCCATCACCGCTTCCTTCTCCGCGGGCTTCATGCGCCCGTGCAGCAGTCCCACGCGCAGGTCGGGGAACACATCCTTGCGCAGGTGTTCCGCCATTTCTTCCGCCGCGCGCACCTGCAGCTTATCCGATTCGTCGATGAGCGGGCAGATGACATACGCCTGGCGCCCTTGCTCTATGAGTTGACGCACGCCGGCATAGACCTTCAGTCGCTCTTCGGGCAGTTTCCAGTGGGTTTTCACCGGCTTGCGTCCGGGGGGCATCTCGTCCAGAATCGAGACATCGAGTTCGCCATACAGGGTGAGGGTGAGCGTGCGTGGGATGGGCGTGGCGGTCATCACCAGCACATGGGGCATCACGCCTTTGTCGCGCAGGGCGGCACGCTGCAGCACGCCGAATCGGTGCTGTTCATCGATGATCGCCAATCCTAATCGGGCGAACTCGACGCCTTCTTGGATGAGCGCGTGCGTGCCGATGGCGACCATGCCGCGCCCGCTGGCAATGCGCTCGCGCGCCTGCGCCCGCTGGCGAGGGGTCAGCCGACCGACCAATAGCTCCACGGTAATCCCCAGCGGCTGGAATAACCGATGCAAAACAAGATAATGCTGCTCCGCCAGTATCTCGGTGGGCGCCATAATGGCTGCCTGATACTGGTTGTCCACCGCTGCCATAATGGCTGCCGCCGCGACGATGGTCTTGCCTGAACCCACATCGCCCTGCAGCAAGCGGTTCATCGGGTGCGGACGCGCCATATCCGCCCAGATCTCCTGAATCACTCGCTTTTGGGCGTTCGTCAACTCGAACGGCGCGAGCTGGTGCAGGCGCGTCATCAAGCGGTCGGCATCGATGTGCATCGCGATTCCACGCTCCTGCATCAGTTGCTGACGCTGCAGCCCGATGCCCAGCTGCATCAGGAAGAACTCCTCAAACACCAGTCGCTGACGCGCAGGCTCAATCAGCTCCATGCGGTCGGGGAAGTGAACTTGCTGAATGGCTTGTTGAATGGGCATCAATCGCAGCCGTTCGCACAGGGTGCGTGGTAAGATGTCGGGCACCAGATGTGCATGCTGAATGGCGTTATACATGATCTGGCGCATGCGTTTCTGCCCCAACCCTTCGGTCAGCGGATAGATGGGCACGATCCGATTCACATGCAGCAACTCGTTCAGCTCGGCGCCGTCACCAATGTCTTCCCATTCGGGCGTTTCGATTTGCAGTCCCCAACCGCTCTCCTTGACCACGCCATAAACGACAATCATGCGGTCGCGCGCCCGCAGCAGCACATCCTTCATATAGGGCTGGTTGTACCAGACCAGCTCGAGCGCGCCGGAGCCGTCGTCAATAAAGGCTTTGGTGAGGGTCATGTTCGTGCGCACCTTGATATTGTCTACCGTGACGAGTTTGCCTGCGAAGGTGGCGGCTTCACCGGGGCGGGCATGGCGGATTTTGCGGAACTGGGTGCGATCTTCATAACGGCGTGGCAGGTGATAGAGCAGGTCGCCCAGCGTGTAAAGGTTTAGTTTCATAAGCAGTTGAGCGACCTTCTCGCCCACACCTTTGACATACTTCACTTCGGTCTCCAAAGTGTAGCTGCGCGCCCCTGCCATTGTATACACAAGTATACCTTTTATTGCCAGAGGTCAAGCGGGAGATTCTTAAAAATCGGCTCACGCTGCCAGCTGTCCTGATAAAGGGCGAGGAGCGCGGCGTCGGGTTCTTTGCCGGAGGCAAGCTGCTCGATCAGCATGGCGATTGCTTCGAAACGACGCCAATGGTCACGGAAGCGCAGCTCCGCATAGTCGCGTGCCGCGCCCGTGGTGATGAGAAAGGGCCAGTCGGATGACTGGAGCAGCAGTAGCTCCCGCGCTAACTGTTGTAGGTAGGGCTGTAAGGGCGGGTGGCTCCGATAGAGGCGCAGCCCCTGCAAGAAACGCGCCTCTGCCTGATAGAGTTGCTCCCAGACCCATACCGTCTGCTCATTCAGCCAGATATAATGGAACCCACCCTCGCCCCATGAACCTTCGGGCAGCCATACAACCTCCTCTGGTGGGAAACGCTCCAGATAATCGGAGCAGGTGACCATCTCCAGTTCAGGATCCATCGCGATGCGTTGGATAACCGCAAAGAGCCACTCCGGCCCTTCGAACCACCAGTGCCCGAACAGTTCCGTATCATACATAGAGACCAACACGCCCGGTTCGCCCGTCTGCATATAATAATTGCCCAGTACCTGCTTGAGTAGTCCCACAAAGTGGTCGGCATGGGCTTGAACCGCTTCGAAGGCGGCATACGGCTCGTAGGGCTGCTTGGCAGCGAGATCGGCTTTGTTCTCGCTCACACGCCAGTAGCGCAACCGCCCTGGAAAGTGCTGCTTATGGAACTCCAGATAGCGGGCGTCGCCCGGATAGCCATGCTCACCACTCCACACCTGCAGCGTGGTCATCGGATCGCGTGCGAACACCGCGAGTGGCGTCGGAGCAGGCAATTGATAGGTACGATAGGGGCTGCGCTCCGTGCGCTCGCCCTGATAGGTGCGCTGGAACTGCTTGAACAGCTGCGCCAGCGCGGGGAACCGTGCCAGATAAGTACCCAATGGCTCACCCCCACGCAGCATGTGCGTATCCACAAAGAAGTAGCGCACGCCCGCCTCACTGAGAAACTGCTCGATGCCCCTGCGTTCATAGGGTGAGATAACCTCGCGGGCAACCGGAGGCGCCCAGCGGTAGCCCGGACGGTAGGCGCATTCGGGCAACCAGAAACCGTTCGGTTCGCGCCCAAAATGGCGTCGGTAGGTCTCTTTGCCCAGGAGTACCTGCGCGCGTACGCATTCATCATGCCCGATCAAGGGGAGATAGCCATGTGTTACCGCGCTGGTGATAATCTCAGCGGCACCTGAATCTTGCAGCTGACGGAATCCCCTTAGCAAATCGCCATTCAGTTCCTTCAGCAATCCCTGCTGCCGTTCATAGAACTGCTGCCAGAAGTACGCCAGTCCTGCCTGCCAGCGAATGCCTTGCCGACGGAACTCGTGCATGTCAGCGCGGGCTGCCTCCTGCTTGAACTGCAGATAGCTCGCCATCTCGGCGCGGAAGGCATCGCTCGCCAACTGCTCCTGCAAGATGGGTGTGAAGCTTATCGTGTAGCGTGCAGGAATGCCTTGCTGCAGCAGTCGCTGGCTCAGCTCCCACAGGGGCAGATAGCATTCTGCCGCTGCCTCCACCAGCCAGTCCGTGCCGTGTGGCGTTCTGCCATGCGTCAGCACATACGGGATATGGGAGTGCAGCACCAGCACCCAGTAGCCAAGCGGTCGGCTCATTGTTCGCTCGGCATGGTTATACCTGTTGCTATGTATCCGCGCACGCTATCAGGTACAATCTCCAACCGAGTGATGACTTTGCGAGCGGAGGGGTTGAAGAAGTCGTACCGCAAAAAGCCGGTGGTGCGCGATGTCTCGCTGGAGGTGGCGCGGGGCGAGATAGTGGGGCTACTGGGACCCAATGGCGCGGGCAAGACGACCACTTTCTATATGATGGTCGGGCTGGTGCGTCCAAACGGTGGGCGTGTTTTCCTGGGCGAGCGCGAGATCACTCGCCTGCCGATGTATCGGCGTGCCCGCCTGGGCATCGGCTACCTGCCCCAGGAGCCGTCCGTGTTCCGCACGCTGACCGTGGAGCAGAATCTGCATCTGGTGCTGGAGCTGAACGGTGTACCACGCGCGGAGCGGCGTGCCCGTGCCGAGCGCTTGATGGAGGAGTTCCACATTCTGCACTTGCGCCATCAGCGCGGAAATGAGCTATCGGGTGGCGAGCGACGCCGGGTGGAGATTGCCCGCGCCCTCGCCCTGGAACCGGCCTTCCTACTGCTCGATGAACCCTTCACAGGCATCGACCCCAAAACCATCGAGGAGCTGCAGCAGATTGTATTGGCGTTGCGACAGCGTGGCATCGGAGTGCTTATCACAGATCATAATGTGAGTGCGACACTGCGCATCACCGACCGCAGCTACATCCTGGCGGACGGCGTGATTGTGGCGCAGGGCACACCCGAAGAGGTGATTGCCAACCCGCTCGCCCGCAAGTATTACTTCGGGGAAACCTTCGAACTCTAAGTGGGCATGCTATACTATAACTTTGGTTCAACGACGAGGTGGCGACGATGTATGTGATTATCGCAGGTGGAGGCGACATCGGCTATCATTTGACGAAGGCACTCCACCAGCATGGCTATGAGGTGCTTTTGATAGAGAAGAATCGCAAGCGTGCTGCGGAACTCAGCGACGAGCTGTCCGACCGAGTGATGTATGGCGACGCCTGTGAGGTGCGCGTGCTGAGTGAGGCGGGCGCACGACGCGCCGATGTGGTGGTGGCAGCCACCGGCGACGACGAAGATAACCTGATCATCTGCCAGCTCGCCAAGAACTTCTTCAAGGTGCCGCGGGTGCTGTCGGTCGTGCGGGATCCACGCCACGAAGCCGTCTTTTTCAAGCTGGGTATCCACGAAACGGTCTGCAGCACGCGCTTCATCTTCAACCTGCTGGAGCAGGAGGTCGAATACGGCGAGGTACTGCCCATTGGGGCTATCATGCGCGGGCAGATCGAGGTGATCGAGGCGGAAGTCACGCCCGAATCCCCCGTCGCTGGCAAGGCGATTGGCGAGATCGAGCTGCCTCCCAAAACGATGCTCGCTGCAGTCATTCGGCACGGACAACTGACGCTGGGGCTGGCGAACCTGATTTTGCAGCCGGGCGACACGGTGATCGCGCTCACTCCCATCGAGCATGAAAAGGCGCTGGCGCGTATCTTTCGCGGTGTGGCGTCATAGCACGCCGCGTGCCTTCGCCTGCAAATAGAAGTTGACCAGCGCGGGCACAAGCGTCTCCGGCTCGGCATCGAGGGTGGATACACCCATCCGCTCCAGTGTGCGCGCCGCAGCCAAACGGTCGGTCAGCACCTGCGTCGCGATGGCACGGCGATAGAGCTGCTCAGGGGAGAGGGGCAGTTGTTGGCTCCATGCATGCAGACGCGGGTCGGACACCGTGACGCAGACGCACAGGTGCTGCCGTGCCAGACCCGCCAGCGCATGCAGCAATACGCGCGAGGCGTCTGGGTCAATTAAATCGGTAAAGAGCACCATCAGCGAGCGTTTGCGCCACCGCTGCGCCAGATAGGTGATGGCGTATAGATAATCGGCTTCCACCATGCGGGGCTGCACGGCGTGGAGCGCATGCACCAGCTTCGCGACCTGTCCCCGCCCGCGTTGCGGTGGCAGGAACTGCTCCACCTCATCCGCAAACACGAGTGCGCCCACCTTATCCTCCATCTGCGTTGCCACATACGCCAGCATCAGCCCCGTGTTGAGCACCGCGTCGAACTTGCGCATGCCCTCCACCTCCGCCAGCATATTGCGCCCCGCGTCAAAAAGCAGGATCACATTCTGGCTGCGCTCAATTTGATAGTCGCGCACGATGGGTTTGCCGCGTCGCGCCGTTGCTTTCCAGTCGATGCGGCGGAACTCATCGTCGATGGTGTATTCGCGCAGCGATTCGAACTCGGTGCCCAATCCGCGCAGGCGTGTCTGGCGGAACCCCATCTGGCGCAGCAATCCGCGATGGCGTAGTAGCTCGTACTCGCGCAGTTGCAGCAGGTTCGGATAGATGGGCACGCGCTCGCGAGCAGGCAGGCGATAGAAACCGTACACCAGCCCCAATCGCCCCTCCACGCGCAGAAAGAGGTCCTCGAAGCGTGCCTCGCCCCTATAGAGCGGGGTGAGGTGATACTGCACCTGAGCAGGTTTGTCAGGGTACAGAGTCAAGTCAAACTCGCGGCGGTCGAAAGGGCAGTCAGGCGGCGGCTCATCGCGTAGACGCACACGCAAAGGAGGGATGCCCTCTCCACTGAGAACCAGATCGATGCGATTCGCCGTGCCCAGCGACAGCACCGCTTCGTGCAGGCGCACCACACGAAAACGCGACGGGCGCGGTAGAAGCAGCGCATCGAGGGCGATTAACACCGCGATGAGCAGGTCATACGGCACGACCCACACCAGCATGGTAGGGCGGACCACCCCTAACAGGGAGATTAGCCCGCCCATACCCAGTAAAATCCATGCACGAACCGTAAGGGTCACCTTATGTTAGCGTGAAGGACGGTAGCACTTGCCGCGCTGATCCTCGTCCACCAGCCCCTGTATCTGGAAGGTGCATGGAGCAGGATTCGCATCCCCACATCTTCGCAGATAAGGACCTTCACCAAGGCACCAAGGTTTCGCATACTGCGTGGTTTGGTAGCCCGTGAAGTATTGATACTGACAGTTGGGCTGCTCGCGGCGAGCCTTGAGGACCTTGGAATGGCCGTCCACGAAGCTGACTTCCACAACGAACTGATGGCGCGCCTGAATAGGGATCTCCAGCAGGTCCATTCCGAGAACCGAACCGCAGGTTCCATTTAGACCCACCATCAGATGCCCGTCATACATCGACACCGTTTCGGCAGGAAAAGGAACCTCAGCCAGCCGCACTGGGTTCCGCCGATTCGGTTGTGTGTTCCATTCGGGATGGAAAGGATGCTCACCGGGTCGCGCCAGCTCGAAGTTGAACATGTAACTTAGCTTCCGCACCTGATTGCACTCCCCACCAGGCGCGCTCACGGAGCGGATGCCTTCATGCAGGTCCATTGGAGTCCCATCGGACGGGCATTTCAGGATATCGAGATTCTTGGCATAGGGATAGACCGCGCTAATCATCGTATAGTCGCATTCCTGCCCAGCAGCGTTGCGTGTACGGTAGATCGCCCAAGGGAAGGCTTCGTCATAGTCTTGCAAGTAGCCTTGAATCGCGATAGCCCAGTTGCGCCCGTTGCTCAGGCATTGGGTTTTACGTGCTGCCTCCCGCGCTTGAGCGAACACGGGAAACAGGATCGCCGCTAAGATGGCAATAATGGCGATCACCACTAACAGCTCAATCAGCGTAAAGCCCTTAGTCCGCATCGCTATGTCAGCCTCCTCAGTGAGTGTGTGCCTTTATTATACATCAGCCTCTGCTCGATTCCTGCGGTTTTCACCCATGATTCTGACCGTTCGGTCAGAAATTCTCCGTCGGCGCAGCCCGTTCCTCCTCCTGGCAGGAAAGACACGGTTTGGTTCGAATCAAAAACGCATGCGCGTATCGCCATGTGCCCTTTACTGTTCGCTCGTCACGGCAGGGTGGCTTGTGCTACTATATGGACTCGCTCCACCCCAGGTAGGTTCCTCGGAGGGGCTTGAGTTGAGTGATACACTGTTCCAGCCTGTGCTGGCGCAGGCAGATCTGCGCCCTGATGATGTGCATTTTGACCCCGACTTGTTCGAATACTTTTTTAACAGCGACTATGCGACCCCCTTTTTCCGCATGTGCATGCGCAAGCCACTACAGTTGCCCTACTATGCCGAGCGACTGCGTAATGGACTGGTGACCGCGGTCGCACGCCCTGCATTAGCGGTGGAGCTGGGTGGGAATCTCTTGGGTGCAGGCACGCGACGCACCCTGCTCAGCGACCCGCTGGAAAGCCTGCGCCAGCAGAGCCAGCAGCCGAATGCGCTGGAGCAGGCGATACTGACTGTCTATCGCGAGGCAAATACGCCCGTGCCCCAGCAAGTGCGCCAGCAGCTTGCCGGGCTGAAACAGGTGCCCCTTGTGGTGCAACAGCAAGCCGCGTTTCTTATCTATACTGCCATTCAAGCGCGACGCTGGCGCGACACCGCGCTGAAAGAGGTGGATAATCTGAACGAGCTGTTCCGCCTGATGACTCTGCCCGTCGCAGATGCCGAGCGCGAGCTGGAAGGTAATCGCCCGGAGGGAGGCAATCTGGTGCTGGAGCGCTCCCTCAAGCATGTCGACCTGCAGCGGCTGCTGGCAGGTGGGCATGACTGCCTGCTCGCGGCGCAGCAAGTGATGGAAGCCTTCCAGAAGCTGGACGATGCCACCCGCGAGACGCTCCGAGAACCGTTTGAGTTCACGGTGGACACACCGTGGGGGCGTGTGCGCCTCTGTGGAGGCGGCAACGACACGCATCCGCGTCTACCCTATCTGCTGATTATCGACACGGGGGGCAACGATGTCTACTACGGGGGAGGGGCAACCCTCTCGATGGCGAATGCCGTCTCCTATCTGATAGATCTGGAGGGCAACGACCAGTACGGTGCGGACGCTCAGTCGCTCAAGACACCTATCCCAGAACAGCCCAATCGGGCGAAGGCGAGTGATATGGCATTCGGTGGCGCGGCGCTGGGCTACGCGGTGCTGCTCGATATGGCAGGCGATGATCTATATCGCACTGCCTCAGCAGGACTTGGCGCGGCGCGGTTCGGCGTGGGCGCGCTCATCGACCTCCAGGGCAACGACCTCTATGATGGCTACGCCTTCACGCAAGGTGCGGGCTTCGCCGGTGTCGGCTTGCTTATCGATAGGGGCGGGCAAGATAGTTACCAATGCTTCCAGAGTGGGCAGGGCTACGGCGGGGTGCGTGGCGCAGGGTTCCTGATCGATGTGGTGGGCAACGACCAGTATATCGCGCACGACCAGCCGCTCGATTTCCCATCGCCTCAGACGAAGGAACGCAACACCAGCCTGGCGCAAGGCTGTGGCATGGGACGACGCGCAGACTATAGCGATGGGCACTCCTTTGCAGGTGGCATCGGTGTGCTGCTCGATGTGCAGGGCGATGACCTGTACCGATGTGGCGTGTTCGGGCAGGGAGCAGGCTATTGGGGGGGCATGGGCTGGCTCATCGACCTGCAGGGCAACGATACGCACGAGGGGGCATGGTATGTGCAAGGCGCAGCGGCGCACTTCGCGATAGGCTGTCTGGAAGATCGGCTGGGCAACGATCGCTATCTAACAGCGTTCAACATGGCGATGGGCGCAGGACACGACTTCTCGATTGGCTACCTCTATGAGGGGGAAGGCGACGACCAGTACGACGCGCCCAGCCTCGCACTGGGAGGCGGGAACGCAAACGGCATCGGCATCTTTGTAGACCTCAAGGGAGATGACCAGTACCGTATCCGCGCTAACAGCGCAAACTTGGGGCGCGTGAATCCCTTCGGCAAGGGCACGCTACGCGAACGCGCTCTCTGCTTGGGACTCTTTCTCGATGCCAGCGGCACCGATTCCTACCCGCCCACGGCAGACTTCGCGGGCAACGCGCGCAACTGGATTATCTGGGGCATTCGCAACGAGCGTCCCCAAGAAAGCCAACTCGGATTGGGGTCCGACAGGTAGCCTTGGTGCAGCTGTTCGAAACATAAGGAAGTTGCTTTGAAAGGGGATCGCTCCTTTACAAGGGAATCTTCGAACAGCCTCTACGCGGCTTGTGAAACCATAGGAAGAGTTTCACCCATCAATGCGAGCGCTTCCTCCATGCTGGTAATGCCTGCCAACACCTTTTGGCGAGCGTCCTCCCAGAGGGGAAAGAGCGTCTCCGACGAGCAAGCAGAGCGAATCGCATAATTATCTGCTCCCTGGGCGATCAGGCGACGCATTGGGTCAGTCAGGATAAACAGCTCGTAGACGCCCACACGCCCACGGTAGCCGATGTGGTTGCATTCGGGGCAGCCACGCGGTTCATAGAGCGTGACGGCGCCTCTGCCCAAAAGGGAACAGACCGTCTCCGCCTCCACCTGCATGGGCTGACGGCAGTGCGGGCACAATCTGCGCACCAGCCGTTGCGCCAACACTCCCGTCAGCGCGGAGTTAATCAAGAAGGCAGGCACCCCCATATCCAGCAAGCGCGCGGGCGCGCTGGTCGCATCGTTGGTGTGCAGCGTCGCCAGCACCAGATGCCCTGTCATCGCGGCGCGACAAGCGATTTCCGCTGTCTCCGTGTCGCGAATCTCGCCCACCAGCACCACATCGGGGTCCTGACGCAGAATCGCCCGCAGCTGCGCCGCAAAGGTTAGCCCAGCCCGTTCGTTCACCTGCGACTGTCCAATCCCCTCCAGCGTGTATTCGATGGGGTCCTCGCAGGTGAGGATATTGCGTTTCTCGGAGCGGATATGTTGCAACAACGCATAGAGCGTGGTGCTTTTGCCTGCCCCTGTGGGACCTGTCACCAAGATCATGCCCCATGGGCGCGTTGCCAGTTCCAGCAGGCGCTGATGAAGGGCTTCTGGCATGCCCAACTGCTCCAGCTGCAACAGGGCTTGGGCGCGATCCAGCAAGCGCACCACGATGCGCTCCCCAAAAGCGACAGGCAAGCAAGAGACACGGGCGTCAATCTTGCGCTCACCCACGCGAAAAGTGAAGCGCCCATCCTGTGGGCGGCGCCGCTCGGCAATATCCATCTCTGCCATCAACTTCACCCGTGCCAGCACCGACGCCTGCAAGCTGCGTGGAATAGTGCGTACAGGATACAGCACACCGTCAATTCTATAGCGCACATGCAGCCGGTGTTCCTGCGGTTCGAAGTGGATATCGCTCGCCCGACGCTCGACCGCCTCGAACAGGATGGCATTAACCAGCCGAATGATGGGGGGCTGATTCACCGTCTCCTGAACCTGTAGCAAGTTGTCGGTGTCATCTTCACTCTCCCCCCGCTCCGTATCGAGCATCTCGTCCTCTACCCCATAGAGCTGAGCGATTGCATGCAGGATGCGCTCGGGAGGCGAGTAGTAAAGTTTGAGCTGCAGACCTGTGAGCTGGCGAATGTGGTCCTGCACCTCCACATCGTTCGGGTCCACCATCGCAAGGTGCAGCATGTTCCCCTCCCGGCGCAGTGGCAGCGCAAAGTGGCGTGTCGCGATAGTCGCAGGAACCAACAGACGCAGGGCGGGATCGAGGGTGAGTGTTTCGGGATGCAGCGGCTCGTAAGGCACTTCATACTGTGCCGCTTGTGCCTCATAATAATCCTCGCGCGTGATGTAGCCCATCTCTATCAGCGTCTCGCCAAGTCGTTTGCCGGTGAGCCGCTGCGTTTCCAGCGCCTCCTGCAACTGCTGAGGCGTGATTTTACCTTGCTGAATCAGCCATTCACCTAAACGCTTCGTTCCATACATCGCTCGCTCCTGCAGGAATTATCGGCATGGGGTACGAATCTCTATAAGGATGGGTGGGGAGCCGATTCTGCTCATCACGCGCCCATTGCCTAAATAAGGATGACTTTTACGGATATGCTGTCAAGTTAGAGTATGGAGGTGATACCCGATGGTATTTCAGCCGAATCGGTTATTGACGCATCCGATAAACAGGTACTTAGCGGAGATTCTGCAAACGATAGGGGAGTATGAATTGCTCCTGCGTCCTGCGCGGCGATTCGTGTTTCATTCCCACTACCGCCCCTCGGCGTATATCCCGGAGTTCAACAAGCCATGCTTGGGCGTGCTGGTTGCGCCCGATGACTTGGAGAAGCGCCCGTATATGGTGCTGGAAACCGAGCCGAACCTGAGCGAAGCGTTGCGTGAAGCCTATCGGGAGTGCGAAATCCTGTGGTTGGAAGTCTATGAGGGACCTGCGGGTATTCACATGAACTGTGAGATTGCGGGCATCCGCTTGGAGATGGCGACCGTGGTGCCCCATCTGGCGACGGCAATCCAGGCACCGCTGGCACTGTTGCGTGCCCGCTATGGACGCGTGCCTATTCCGCCTGGGCGCCTTGTGCAAAGCTTTCATGAGCGGCTGCTGCGCGAAGCCATCGACTGCCTGGCACTCCAATACGCGATTGCTTGCCATCATCAGGTGCCGTTTGGCTTCGTGACAGGCTATCGGGCAAACATGCCTCCACCTATTGCCCGCTCGGCGGTGGATATGGTGATTACGCTGAGCCTGCGGGTGAACCCCGATGGGTTGGTGTTGCTACCCATTAACCTAAACCTGCATAACGCCCATCAGGAGAACGAGCAGACCGCCGTGAAGGATCGCCTCATTACGGAGTTTGCTCAATCCATTGGCATGCCGATGCTGATTATTCGCGCGGCGGAGGGTGCCGACGCCTATCTGTTTAGCTGCACAGGACTGGAACTGGAGCCGATCCGCGTGGAGGGACGCGCGCCTGCCGACTGGGCAGACGCGATTCGCGTCGTGCTGGAAGCGGCGTTTCAGGCGTTGGATTTGCCGCGTGAGTGGTGGTATAATTTAGGTGGAGGCAAATCATGAGCAAAATCGGACTGCTGCTGGCGGTCGCAGCGCTGCTGGGCGCAGGGGCTGCCGCCTTAGTGATGAGCTTGCGTGAGGGCAAACCCGCTCCCTCTCCAACAGCCGTCGTTAAAGGCAGCGGCGAGAAACCCTCTTGTTGCGCAGGACACTGAGCAGAAGAGGGAAAAGGGCGTCCTAATCCATCTCTTTGCTGGAGGGCGGAGCCTACTGCCGCGCCGAACCCTCACCCCCAGCCCCTCTCTTAGAGGGCGAGGGGAGTGGAGGGCGAGCCTCCCAGCGTGTAGGGGCAGACCTCCGTGCAAAATTTTCTTTTCCGACCCAGCAGCAAAATTTTTTCTCTGACCCAGACGGGTACCCCAGAGAAAAAAATTTTGGGGTACCCCGGAAAAGAAAATTTTGTCTGCCCAAAAAACCTCTGCCAATATTCTTTAACGGCTCGGCAGGAGCCTCGCCCTCCAAGATGGAGGGGGCGCCCAGACCACTTGCAGGTATCATGAGGAGTGATGAGGGCAGTGGGTCTCTATGTGCATATCCCCTTCTGCCACCACAAGTGTGGATACTGCGATTTCAACTCCTATGCGCTGAGCGGGGAGATTGTGTCTGCCTTTGTGGACGCGCTCCATCGCGAGATCGCTTATTGCCCTTATGCAGGCATCCGCGCAACCACGGTCTTCTTTGGCGGGGGTACGCCCACCTTTCTGGACGGAAAGACCCTCGCGGACATTCTGGAACACCTGCACCAGCAATTTGCCATCGACGCGGACGCCGAAATCACTATCGAAGCCAATCCGGGCAGCGTCGATAGGGAGCAGTTGCGCATTCTGCGCCAGGCAGGCTTCAATCGGCTGAGTTTCGGTGTCCAGTCGTTTGATACCGAAGAGCTGAAGCGCATGGAGCGCATCCATTCGCCCGATGAGGTGTTACAAGGCGTGTGCTGGGCGCGCGAAGCGGGCTTCGAGAACTTGAATTTAGACCTCATCTTTGCCTTGCCGGAGCAGACGCTGGAACGCTGGGAATCGAACCTGCGTCAAGCCCTTTCCTTGCATCCCGAACATCTGTCGCTCTACGCGCTGATGCTGGAGCCGAATACGCGCTTCTATCACCTGTATCAGAAGGGCAAGCTGCGCCTGCCTGATGAGGAGACGCAAGTGGCGATGTTTCGCCTCGCGCAACATCTCACGCGCGAGGCGGGCTACCGTCAGTATGAAATCTCGAATTATGCCCTGCCTGGCTACGAGTGCCGCCATAACCAGATTTATTGGCACAACCTGCCCTATCTGGGCTTCGGCCCCGGCGCGGTCTCCTTCTATGAAGGCAAGCGATGGATGAATATTAAGCATCCGCGCGAATATGTGCGCCGTGTGCAGGCAGGTGAGTCGCTGGAGCTGGAGAGTGAGCAGCTGACGGGATGGGATTCGGTGGCGGAGACCATCCTCCTGGGGCTGCGCATGATCGAAGGTGTCGATTTGGCACCGCTGGAGCAGCGCTATGGGCTGCCCGTGCAAGCGCATTATCGCCCTGTGATTGAGACGATGGTGGCGCAGGGATGGCTGATCCAAGAGGGTTCACGCATTCGCTTGACCGACGAGGGGCTTCTGTGGCATAGCGAAGTCGCGATGGCATTCCTGTAGCAGGAGAGCCGTTACTCGCCGCGGGGGCAGGGGTTGATCAAAGGGGCAGAGCAGGGGTCTGCCCAATCAAATGGTAGCGTCGCTGCCAGGCGCATGGCTATCGCTGGGTTGCAGATTCCTTTCCTGCCTGCGTGTTGGGCGCAGGCGATTGGGGCGCGGGAGTCTTTGCCGCAGGCTGTGCAGATTTGGCGTCCGCAGGGGGCTGCGCGGACGGTCGTGGCTGGGCAGCCTTCTGCTTCTTTTGTTCCTCTGCCTGCTGCTTGCGGAACGCCTCCATCTGGCGACGAATCGCTTCTTCCTGCGCCTTGCGCATCTCCTCCATCTGCTTCTGTCGTTGGCGAGCCAGCTGCTCCGCTTGCCGCGCAAGATCTTTACGCCCAGCTTTCTCATAGAGCGACGCAATCCGATCCAGCTGTGGGAAATCGTATGGTCGCCAGGCGAGGCTCTGCGCGATTTGCAGGTCGTCGATCGCCTTCTCTTTTTGACCGAGTTCAATCAGCAGTTCGGCGCGCATCATGCGCAGGCTGAGGTCTTCGCCCCCCTCGTTGAAGAAGCGGGTGAGCGCGGTCAGCAGCCGCTCGGTGTATTGCCGCGCCTTCTTTTCGTCGGTCTTTTTCGCCAGCCCACGCAACTGTGCCAGCACCTGTACCTGCAGCCACTGCGCCATGCGCGTGGTGGGTGTGGGTTTGGCAATGAGGGGGGTAAGCGCATTGTCGATCGCCTCCAGCTCCTTCTCCTGCTCGTGTGGCGGCTTCGCGAACACGCCAAACCACTTCTCGTACTGTGCCATCAGCGGGTCTTTAATCTGGAGCTTAAATGCCCTGAGAGCCTCCATGCGCGCGCGGAAAACCTCCTGCTGGACCCGCATGTTAATGAACTGTTCGCGATACTTCGCTTTCTCTTTTTCGAAGTCATCGGGCAGCTTTAGCTCGCGCTTGGTGAGGGTGAAAATATAATAGCCTCGGTTCTCCTTGTCCTTTAGTGGAGGTGTGAACGCGCCAGGTTTGAGGGCAAGCACGCCGCTCACATCCTCGGGGCGCAAGTAGCCACTGAGCTGATCCTGGATGGTGTAGTAGTCGCTGCCCGGGAGGCTGCCCCCTCTGTCCACAAGCGGCTTTGGATCGTCGGAGTATTGTTTGACCACCTCGGCGAACGGTTTGCCCGCTTTGAGCTGATTGTATGCCGCCTGTGCCCGCGCCTCCGCCTTGTCCTTGTGTTTCTCTTGCGAGATGAAGATACGGGCAGGATAGAGGTTCTCGAACATCAGGCGCAGCTGTTCGTCCGTCGGATTATACTTCTCGTGCAGGCTCTTGATATACTTAGACTGGGTCGCTTGGGCGGTGAACACAATCTCAGGGATAGGGGACAGCAGCTCCTGCTTGACCTGCTCCAGGGATTTGCCGCGCTCGCGCAGGGCGCGATCCAGGTCGCGGTCGGAGCCTTTGCCGTTGGGTAGTAGCTGGGCGCGAATCGTATCCAGCTGCTGCTTCAAAAACTCCTCTTTGAACTGCTCGATATCCGCGTCGGATGCGCGGAAACCCGCCTTCTCCAGTTGGCTCACAAATGCCAACTGCTCGCCTAATGAGCGGAGTGCCTGATAGCGCTGGCTGAGCTGCATACCCAGCGAATCGGGTTCCTGCCCCTGCTGAATGAGCCGGAGGTATTGCTCCAGTTCCCCCTCGTTAATGGTGTAGTTGCCCACACGCAGCACTTCCTGGCCGCCTGTGTTTGTGCCACCACGCTGGGCGCCGCTTAGCCCCATTGGCGGGACATAGGCGAAGAAAATCACCATACTCAGCGCGACCAGCCCCGCGATGGTGAAACCAATTGCACGCAGTGCTTTGTTTCTCAGAAGATTCCGAAAGGTTCTAACAGATAGTCCTGACATAGTGCCCTCCTGACGACTGTCCTTCGTCCGACATGCCTAACCCGTCGGACATGTCCAAAAGTTTTTCCAGTACCTGCAAGCAGCGGCGGGAGACCTCCGCCTGTGTGAAACCCTCCAAACGCGCGTGGGTCTCCAGCGAGAGGAAGCCGCTGTAGCCGCTGCGGGCGATTTGTGCGAGGAGCTGGGGGTAGCCGATTTCACCCTCGCCGATAATGACCCAGTGCACCGTACCATTAGGCTTGCGGATAGCGTCCTTCACATGGATATGCGCTATCCATGGTTGCACGGCGGCATAGCCTTCGGTTGCCGTCTCCCCCAGCACAAAGGCATTGCCCGGGTCCCACACGGCACGCAGCCATGGCGAGTCTATCTGTTGTAGCACATGCGCCAGCTCCGCGCCTGTGCCCACTTGGCAGCTATGTTCATTTTCCAGCCCAAGCAGGACGCCTGCTCGCTCCGCAAAGGGCAGAGCGCGTTCCAGCATGGCGACAATCTGTTTCTCGCGCTTTGGGGTTAACTTGCCCGCTCGCCAGAACGCGAAGAGGCGTACCAGTGGCGCGTCAAAAAAGCGAGCCACCTCCAAGCAATGTTGAAGGAGTGCAAAATGTCGCTCTATGTGCTGCTCCGACGCGCCATGCATGGGACCACGCGTCTGAGCCCCGAACAGGTCGGTTTTAAAAACAGGCGAGGCGATGGAACAGACGCCCAGCCCTGCCTGGCGGAGCAGACGGCGTGCGCGTGCCAGGATATCCTCGTCTGCCTCAGCGAGGTTGACGCCCCACAGGGTGCGCAACTCCACCTGCTCGATGGCAAACTCCTGCACTACGGGCAGGGCACGCTCCAGATCGCTATCGATTTCGTCGGTGATGACCGAAAGTCTCATCGTTCAGGGCTTTGCTGAATCGTATGGGCAATAATAATCGCCTCAGCAATCTCGCGCATACTTTTGCGCGTGTTCATGCTCTGCACCTGGATACGGCGGTACGCTTCCTGCTCGCGCAGCCCGTAGGTGTCCATCAGGATGCCTTTGGCACGCTCGATCAGCTTGCGCGTCTCCAGCGTCTCCTTGAGGTCTTGCACTTGATGCTCCAGTTCAAGGGTGTCCTGATAGCGCGAGAGGGCGATTTCGATGGCGGGGGTCAGGTCGGCTTGCTTGAAGGGTTTGACCAGGTAGCCATAGACACCCGCCTGCTTCGCACGCTGGATAAGTTCAGCGTCGCTGTAGGCGGTCAACAGCAGCACGGGCGCGAGCTTCTCCTCATGCAGGATGCGCGCCGCCTCGATGCCGTCCATTTCGGGCATCTTAATATCGAGAATAGCCAGGTCGGGCTTAAACTTGCGGACCATCTCCACCGCTTGCGTGCCCGTACTGGCTTCGGCAACGACCGAGTAGCCCAGCTCTTCCAACATCTGACGCAAGTCGAGCAGGATAATCGGCTCGTCGTCCGCAATCACGATTCTCAGTTTCCGCATCAGCATCATCTCCGCAGGATGTAGTATACCCTCGAAGGTGGGTTATAATAAAGGCGGAGGTGAATCGTTGTGCCAAGAGCGGCGGGGCTTCTGGGATGGTTGTTGCTGATGGCAACCGCGCTGGCAGATGGCTATCTGTGGCTATCGGGGGCAGGAGCAAGCCCCGCGAACCTCTATCGCTACAACCTGCGCACAGGGCAGATCGATCGCATCGTTTCCCCTGCCGATTCTCCCAGCGTTCTTCCCAGTGAGGACTACAATCATCTCGCCTATGATGGAACCTATCTCTATATCGGGGCGTATGACCAGCTGTTGCTGGCAAAGGCGCATCCCTACACGGGCGACATCTTACAAGTGGGCGCGTATCAGAATTGCGAATGCTTTTTAGGAGGACGCAACCTGCGGGACGGTGCGTTCGGACGCGGGATGCTCTGGCGGGCGACGCCACAGCGGGTATACCCTGCCTTCGGGCTGGTGCTGGCACACGATAGCGAGGGCGAGCTTCTGGAAGCGTATTATGCCAGCGGCGCCGGCATTGAGGTCGCGAATGTCATCGGACTGGAATGGGTGGGTGCCAATCTCTACGGCACGACACGCGTGGGGTTCCTACGCTTGCTGCCGATGGAGGCACAGCCCTTCTATGAGTTCATCGAGTACGCCCTCCAAGGTGTTCCCCAAAGCCACACATTGGGCGGGCTGGCGCTGGACGCCTCGACAGGGCGGCTCTATTTAGCCACCGCTTCGCCCAGCGAGGCAGCCCTGTGGCAGTTGCAGGTGGACGACATGAACGCCACGGCGAACGCGACTCTGGTGGCGCGGCTAACCGATGTAGGTTATCCCGTGGGGCTATCGCCTACGGCTTTAGGCTGGGTGCCTGCCCAGGCAGGCGATGTGAATGGTGATGGGTGCGTTGATGACTCTGACCTGCTCATGGTGCTGTTTGCCTTCGGTCAAACGGGTTCGCATTTGTTGGAGGATCTGAACGAGGACGGCGTTGTAGATGATGGCGACCTCTTGCTTGTGCTGTTTAACTTTGGCAACGGGTGCTAACTGAGGTATAGTTTTACATTATGAACGCAGCGCAGCAACATCTTTTGCTAAACCATTTGCCAGTGATAGGCTCGCTGTTCTGCCTGCTGTTGCTGGCGTACGGGCTGGCGCGTCGAAGCGCTGAGGTCCAGAAGGCGGCGCTGGGTGCGTTGGTGGTGGTTGCTCTGCTCGCCGTTCCCACCTATCTGACAGGGGAGCCCGCCGAGGAAATCATCGAGAAACAGCCCGGCTACTCCCATTCCTATGTGGAGCCGCACGAATCGATGGCGAAGATGGCCCTCATTGCCTCGCTGATGCTGGGCGTGCTGGCATTGGGCGGATTGCTTTTTTCGCGTGGTCGGGCGGTTCCGACGGGGTTAGCGATGTTGGTGCTGTTGGGCAATCTCGCGGTCTTCGGGCTGATGGCATACACAGCGCACTTAGGCGGGCAGATTCGTCATTCGGAGATACGCGGTGAGCCACCACCCTTCGGCGCACCGGGTGAAGCTGGGGAACATCAAGAACACGAGTAAACCTACCCCTGTAAAAGAGGCAGGACCGGGTGCGAGGGGGGCAACACCCGGTCCTTGGGGGTGGGAGGGGAAGGGAAAGGCTTATTCAAAATCGAAGTCTTCGCCCCCACCTGGCGTGCGTTCCGGCTTCTTCTCGGGCTTCTCCGCCACCATCGCCTCGGTGGTCAGCACCAGCCCTGCGATGGATGCCGCGTTCTCCAGCGCGGCACGGCTCACCTTCGCCGGGTCAATTATACCCGCCTTGACCAGATTCACAAATTCGCCGGTGAGGGCATCGAGCCCTTCCTCTTTGCCCAGCGATTTGACCTTTTCGACGATTACAGAGCCTTCCAGCCCCGCGTTTTCCGCGATCTGGCGCAGCGGCTCCTCGAGGGCGCGTCGCACGATTTCGACGCCCGTGCGCTCGTCGGGGTCATCCAGTTGGAGGTCATCGAGCACGGCTTGGGCATTGATGAATACCTTGCCGCCGCCGGGCACGATGCCCTCTTCCACCGCGGCGCGCGTTGCCGAGTGCGCGTCCTCAAAGCGGTGCTTTTTCTCTTTCAGCTCGGTCTCGGTCGCCGCGCCCACCTTAATCACCGCCACACCGCCAGAGAGTTTCGCCAGACGCTCCTGCAGCTTCTCGCGGTCATAGCTGCTTTCGGTGGTCTCGATGAGGCGTTTAATCTGGTTGATGCGTCCCAACACCGCCTCTTTGGAGCCAGCCCCCTCGATAATGGTGGTGTCCTCTTTGGTGATGACCACCTTCTTCGCCTGGCCGAGCATGTCAAGGGTCACATTCTCCAGCTTGATGCCGAGGTCTTCGGAGATGAAGCGTCCATTGGTGAGGATGGCGATGTCTTCCATCATCGCTTTGCGTCGCTCACCGAAGCCGGGCGCTTTGACCGCCGCGCACTGCAGCACGCCGCGCAGTTTGTTCACCACCAGCGTCGCCAGCGCGTCGCCCTCCACATCCTCGGCGATAATCAGCAGCGGGCGTCGCACCTGCGCCACGCGCTCCAGCAGCGGCAGCAGGTCCTGGGCGGAGCTAATCTTCTTTTCGTGAATGAGGATCAGCACATCCTCCAGCACGGCTTCCATCCGCTCCGGGTCGGTGATGAAGTAAGGTGAGATGTAGCCGCGATCAAACTGCATGCCTTCGACGATCTCGAGGGTGGTCTGGGTGCCCTTCGATTCTTCGATAGTGATCACGCCGTCCTTGCCCACCTTATCCATCGCTTCGGCAATTATCTTGCCGATTTCTGGGTCGTTGCCCGCGATAGAGGCGACATATTCAATCTGCTCGCGTTCCGTGACGGGGATTGCCATCTGGCGGATGGCTTCGACGACCTTCTGCACGGCTTTTTCGATGCCGCGCTTAAGGGCAATTGGATTGCCGCCTGCCGCGACATAGCGCATGCCTTCGTTCACGAGCGCTTGTGCCAACACGGTAGCGGTAGTGGTGCCGTCGCCCGCCACATCGTTCGTTTTGGACGCAACCTCACGGCACAGCTGCGCACCCATGTTCTCCCATGGGTCAGCGAGTTCAATTTCCTTGGCCACGGTCACGCCGTCTTTGGTGATGACGGGCGCACCCCACTTGCGATCCAGCACCACATTGCGCCCGCGCGGACCGAGGGTCACCTTCACAGCATTCGCTACTTTATTGATGCCTCGCTCCAGTGCATGCCGAGCATCCTCGTTGAATTTGAGCATCTTCGCAGCCATTGTTCTCACCTCCTATTCACGAATGGCGAATATCTGATCCTCATCCAGAATAAGGTACTTCTTGCCGTCATATTCGAACTCATTACCTGCGTATTTGGAGAACACAACGCGCTGCCCCACCTGCACGCTCATCGGAGCGCGCTCCCCGTTTTTGAGCAGGCGTCCAGGTCCGACCGCAACTACGATGCCCTCTTGCGGACGCTTTTTGGCAGTATCGGGCAGAATGATGCCCGCGCTGGTCTTCTCATCCTCCTCAATGAGTTCCACCACGACCTTATCGCTAAGCGGCTTGAAAGTCATACACCTCACCTCCTTCGGAAAGTTTGTTCAAATACGCACAGCGGATGCCCTTTATTAGGCATGAATCTATATACCCGATATGCATAGGGTGTTGTCAAGGGGGTGAGTATGGTACAATTCCCCTTAGATGACGCGGCAGGAGTTTCAGGAGCGGTTGCAGCACGCGGTGCTGGTGGCGGATGGTGCGACAGGCACGATGCTGGCATTGCGCGGCGTCACGATGCCGTACGACCTGGCGAACTTGACCCATCCCGACCTGGTGCGTGAGCTGCACCGTGAATATTATGAAGCAGGCGCACGCCTCATCGAGACCAATACCTACACTTCGAATCGCATCCGCCTGTTGAACATTCCGGAGCGAGGCACCGAGTTGCCTGCAGCGCAGAGTCTGCTGGAACAGTACGGTTCGCCCGCCGAGGTGGTACAGCGTGTGAACCATACAGGCGTGCAATTGGCGCGGGAAGCCGTTGGCGCAGACGCGCTTGTGTTCGGCTCTATGGGGCCTGTGGGCAAGCCTTTGGAACCGCTGGGCGAGATTCGCCTGCAAGAAGCGGAACAGGCGTTCACCGAGCAGGCGCAGGCACTCATCGAAGCAGGTGTGGATGGCATCATTCTGGAGACCTTCACTGACCCACGCGAGTTGAGTATAGCGGTCCGCGCAGTGCGTCGCCTCGCACCCGATCTGCCGCTTATCGCCTCAAAGGGCTTCATCGAGGACGGCGAGACGCTGATGGAGGGTCTGCCCGAACGGGTTGCTCGCGAACTCAGCGCGCTGGAGGTGGATGCGATTGGCGCGAACTGCGTCGTGGGTCCGCAGCGCATGTTGGACATTATTCGAATGATGGCGCATGCCACCGACAAGCCGCTCTCGGCAATGCCCACGCCCGGCTTGCCCCAGCTTGTGCGCGGACAAGTGGTCTACGATATTCAGCCTGAATATTTTGGTCGGTACGCCGCGCGGCTGGTCGAAGCGGGCGCACGCATCGTGGGTGGGTGCTGCGGCACCACACCCGAACATATCGGCGCGGTGGCGCGCGCCGTCGCCGGCATAAAGCCCCGCCAGACCCATGTCTCGATCACGGTGCACCCGCGCGAACGCAAGCCCGAACAACTGCCCCTTGCTAAACCATCGCGCCTATCACAGTTGTTAGGCAAGGAGCGCGTGATCACAGTGGAACTCGACCTGCCGCGCGGACTCATCGTGCAGAAGGTGATCGACAACGCGCGCCTGCTTAAAGAGAACGGTGTCCACCTCATCGATATCTCCGATGGCGCACGCGCACGCTTGCGTATGAATGTGATGGCCATCTCGCACCTGATTCAGGAACAGGCTGGCATCGAGGTCATGATGCATTTCGCCTGTCGCGACCGCAATCTGCTGGCAATCCAGTCCGACCTGTTGGGAGCACACGCGCTTGGCATCCGCAATGTGCTGGCCATTACGGGTGACCCGGCACAAATTGGTGATTACCCGACCGCCACCAGCGTGTTCGATGTGGATGCTATCGGGCTGGTGCGTATTCTCAAACGCTTTAATGAGGGCATTGATTTGGCGGGCAACACGATTGGCATGCGGGCAAACTTTACCATTGCAGTCGCTTACAATCCCCTGGCACCCGATGAGGAGCTGGAGCGTGAACGGCTGCAACGCAAGGTGGACGAAGGGGCGCACCTGGTTTATACCCAGCCGATTTTCGAGATGCCTGTGGTGGAGAGGACAGCGGAGTTGTGCCATCAGCTGCGCATACCGTGGTTTGTGGGCGTACTACCGTTGCGCAGCGCACGCCACGCCGAATTTATGCATAACGAGGTACCGGGCATCCGCATCCCGGAGGGGGTACTGCGTCGTATGGCAGACGCGCCCGAAGAGTGTGCCCTGGAAGTGGGTATCGAAATCGCACAGCAGTTCCTGCAGCAAGCGGCTCCCTATGCCCAAGGTATCTACCTCATGCCGCCCGCCGGTAACGCTCAGATTGCTCTGCGTGTGCTACAAGCCCTAAGATGAGCATGTGAGTTGTCCAATTTTTTCTCTGACCCCGCTTCGCTCAAAATTTTCTTCTCCGGGGTACCCAGATGGGTCGGAGAAGAAAATTTCGGAGTACCCCAGAGAAAAAATTTTGGGCTACCCCGGAGGGAAAAATTTTGTGCATCGTCATGGGGTATAATAGGAGTGATGCGTACATCGCAGCGGAGGTGTTGGGCTTGGATTAGCCTGGTATGGCTGCTCGTGTTGCTCACGGGCAACCTCTTGCATCCGCTGGTGCACGAGTCGAGCGATTCCTCCAGGGATTGTCTGGTCTGTGTCCTACAAAGCGCTCCCGTGCTGCCCAATGACACGGGTGCGGCAGTGTCCCATTTTATCGAGATTGCTTTAGAACCTGCTTGCTCGACACCGTTTGAACCTCTGATCAAACCGACATCTCCCTACGCCTCCCATCTTGCACCTCGCGCTCCGCCCATCGGTTAGTTCCCCCGCTGGCTCTCGCTGCGAATCACTTTCGCCTAATGGTGTATAAACCGCCATTCCCCTTTTAGGGGAGAATACAGCCTTGCTCTTCCTTCGCAGTGCGAGAGTGCATTTCCGCAAACAGCACTTTTGCTCGTGACACGCGAGCTTTTGCTCGTAGCAATTCTCAGCACAGGAGGAGAACGATGAACCGATGGACATTGGCAGTGATATTTATGACCCTGCTTCACGCGGGGCTGGCACAGCATGAAAATGACCTGCTTTTTGGCGTGCAGGGTGGTGCGCTAACAGTTATTCAGCCGCAACCGCATCCTGTGCGTACGATGGCTGCTGTGCCTGGAGCGTTTCTGTTGGATGTGGGTGTCGACTTTTACTACGAAGGTGGTGCACCTCAGCTTCGATCGTGCCGTATCATCCAGCGATGGATTAGCCCGGGCTTAGTGGGTTCGCGCTCTGGCATGGGGCAACTCTTTTGTGTCTCGGGCTGTCCCAATTTCTTCGATCTGCCCACGGGCGGCACGGCTCATCACCATTTCATCTTCAGTACCGCTACTCCTGGTGTCTATATCTGGGATTGCCAGGCGGTAAACGGCATTGCGACAGATGGTGTCCCAGTGTCCGATATGCCCTGGGTTTACCGTATCTACATGGTAGCGGGCAATCCGGCGCGCCTTTATGGTGAGGTCTCGCCTGCCTCAGACTATGTGGGCAATCTCTACTCGCTGACGCTTACGGTGCAAGTGCGCCAAATGGGTCAACCCCTTCTGAGCCAGAACCTCCCACCCAATGTCGACGCCATTTATCCCTATATGGTGGGATTCAATCGCACGGGAAGCGCAACCGTCATCGCGAAGCTCAGCAAGCACCTCTCGCGCCGCCTCGATAACTTCACGCTGGGTGACGTGGCTCGCGTCGACTGGCAGTTTCCCTATGCGGGCGATATCAACGGTGATGATGTGATTGACGACGCAGATCTACTGACAGTGCTGTTTGCCTTCGGGCAGACAGGTTCCAACTTGACCGAGGATGTGAACGGCGACGGCACGGTCGATGATGCCGACCTGTTGACTGTGCTGTTCAACTTCGGTTTGGTTGGCGAAGGCTCACGATAAGAGGAGGTACAAAACGATGCGGACGCTCAAATCGCTTCTTTTGGGTATCGCAGCCATTGGATGGTTCACTTTCGCAGCAGCGCAGCATGAGGAAGACATTCACCTCGGCTATGTCGATAGCACGCTGGCGGTTATCGAACCGCATGAACTGGCGGAACCCCCCCACACCCGCGAGTACACCATGGAAGAGCTGCTGCCCGGTCTTTACGGCGTGGATGTCGGCTGGGACTTCTACACAACCGATGGGCACACCGAGCCACAACTACGCCGTGTGACAGTGCAGCAGGTGTCTATCTCGCCCGGATTCTATGGCGTGGTAGAGGGAGACCCGAACCCCATTTTCGGAAGCGGTTTACCTGGTCTCTGGACACTGGAGTACACAGGCGATCCCGACTCGGTGCACCGACATATTATCTTCGCTGCTAACACGCTTCCAACTCGTGACAACCCACTGATATTCAAGTTCCGCTTGATCAATGGCGAGGCGTTGGACGGCACACCCCTGCAGGACTCGACGATTACTTACACCCTGCAGTTTGTGCCAGAGCCAACCAGCCTGCTAGCGTTGGGTGCGAGTCTGGGCGTGTATACGCTCAGGCGATATCCGCGTAGAAAGCCTCTGTCGCCCAAGACGGAAGGAGGAACAGCCTGACAGTAGCCGCTGGCAAGGGGGGAACCACTCTCCTCTTGCCTACATCAGGAGGGAGGACACTATGAAATCCAAAGGCTTTACCCTGATGGAGTTGTTGGTGGTGATCGCAATTATTGCGATTCTGGCATCGATCCTGTTCCCTGTCTTTGCGCAAGCGCGCGAGAAGGCAAGACAGACGCAATGCCTTTCGAACATGCGCCAGATGGGGATTGCAGTGCAGATGTACCTGCAGGATTATGATGAGCGGTTCCCACTGGATAGCCACACAGGTGGGGCAGGGTCGGCTCCGTGGGTCTGGTTGCAAACACTACAGCCCTATATCAAAACGCCCCTGCTATACCGCTGTCCCAGCGATCCAAGCGTTAACTGGGAACATCCTTTGCCGGGCTATCGCACAATACGCCGTACCTCCTATGGCACTAATTTCTGGATGTTACCCCGCTCCGATGTGGATGATTTGGTGCGCAACTGTGCGGGTTATAACACACTGGCAACTATCCAGTCCCCTGCCAGCGTCATTTACATCGCAGAGCTAAAAGAGAATGCCAGCGGCGCTGCCGATCACTATCATCCGGCGGCGTGGCGTTGGCCCAACGATTGCGGCACTTTTATAGAAGCCGCGCAAGAACTGGCGATGCGATGGCATAACGGCGGTACCAACTACACCTTTGTGGATGGACACGCCAAGTGGTATCGCTTTGAACAGACATGGACCTGGGACGGGCGCATCGACCTGTATGATCCGCGCCGCTGACATCAACTCCATGCACTCCTTTGCGCCTGTTGCTGGGGCAACAACTGTTAAGTTCGCGTGATATGGATCGTCTCAATCGAGTAGCAGAGGACTATCCATCGAGCCAGTACCTGCCCTCAAACAGGATGCGAGCGGGTCCTGTGAGCGCGATTGGGGCATCGGGTTCCCAAGACACACTCAGCGTACCGCCGCGCGAGCGCACCTCCACAGGATTTTGCGTCCAGCCCGCGACGCGACTGAGAACCGCGACCGCCGCTGCACCTGTGCCACAGCCCTGTGTCTCTCCCACGCCGCGTTCCCAAATGCGTATCTGCACTCTGTGGGGCGACTCGATAAGTGCCCACAGCACACTGGTTCGCTCCGGGAAGAGGGGATGCGTTTCGATTCGTGGGCTCAACTGGCTAAAGGTCTGTTCGTCGGGCAGGCGGTCCGTAAAAATCACGCTGTGTGTCGTGCCCGTATTGACCGCCCAGAGGCGCACCTCGTGTCCCGCAACCAGCAGTGGATAGTCCTGAACCATTTCCCCATCGACCAGCATCGGGATTTCTCGCGGATGGAAGCGGGGCGGTGGCAGCTGGGCGGTAATGGTTTCCACCCGCCCATCGCGCAGTGTGAGCTGCACAGGGATGGTGCCGCTGAGGGTCTCGATGGCGAACGCTGGCGTTTGCACATAGCCTTGCTCATAAGCGAAGCGGGCAACACAGCGCAACCCGTTGCCGCAGAAGTCCTCAGTGCCGTCGGGGTTGAACATGCGCATCGACACAGGCGCGTTCACCCCTTTGCCAATAAGGAGCAGACCGTCGCTGCCGATGCCCAGTGGACGATGGCAGAGCCGTTGTGCCAGCTGGCACAAGTCGTCGCCCTGCACCGCCTCCGCTTCCACCAGCACAAAATCGTTGCCGATCCCCTCCACCTTCCAGAAGGGCAAGGCACGCTGCCCAATACTCACTTCTGCTTCAGCGCCTCCTTCACCTCTTGCTCAAACTCCTGATAGCGGCGCGAACCCGACCATGCTTTGAGCCGCTTGCCTGATTTGCTGTAGAGATAGGTGCGTGGGATTTCACCGCCCCACTCCTTATCGAAGTGGCGAATGAACTGGTCGGCGTCCTCATCGAGGACCAAAACGGGGAAGGTCGCCCGCTGTCGCTTGATAAAAGGCTGCACCTGCTCGTCCGCGGTCTCTGGGTCGTCCACCGAGACGGCTATCACGATCACGCCCTTCTTGCGGTAGTTGTTGTAGAGTTTGACAAGGGCAGGAAACTCCTCCACGCAGGGCTGGCACCATGTCGCCCAGAAGTTCAGCACCACCACCTTGCCCTTCTGGCGGGCAAGCCGTCGTTGCAAATCCCTCAGGTTCGTGCGCGGTAGCTTATTCATTGTTATCCCTCACCGGGATTATACCAGAGCGTGTACATCCCGCCGTGTATGCCGAGATAGGAGCGATGTTAGGGTTATCAGTGGGCACGGTGCGGCAGTATATGAGGCAGATTAAGCAACCGGGACAGGCGTTTTTTTTTCGGGATAGATGTTCACAAATTGGCAGTTTCCATCGTTAATAGAAATGGAGGCTCTGCAAGGGCTTTCCGAACCGGCGGAAGGAGGTACAAAGTGATGAGGAGATGGAAGGAGTTGATTGCAAGGAGCCTCACTTGTTGGGCATTCGTAAGTGCTCTGATGCTTCTCGCAGATGCCCAGCAGCGCGCTCCAGTATATCCACGAGGTGCTTTGCTCTTATATCGAAATCTTGCGGCCCCCATTCGCTACGCAACATTAGGAGGAAGCAATCGGTTTCGTGCTAACATCAACTTTGAAAATGAGCCGATTGAGTGTGCGATTCTTCTGAAAGGTTCGGATGGTAACTTCTATTCCAATGCAAGAAGCAGATTCCTTTCAGGAAATGGTTGGGTGGTAGCAGCAGGAAGTGGAGATCTGACAGTTTATGACTTGCTGAGTTTAGAAAATGTTCAGGCTCGTTCATGGTCCAGTACGAATACTCAGGTGCAGTTGACCATAGAGTGGTATCGCCTTGAGCGAACGAAGGTAGATAGAGAAACGATCAAGACTCGACGAAGTTCCCCCATGCCACCCAGCTATCGGGATAGAAATGGGAATAGTTTCATACGATACTATCTTGCCGACATCAAAAGGGGAGGAATGGGCTGGCAGCAGATTTTTACCTTGCCAAGAGGAGGTATTATAGCCCCTATAGTTTGCATTCGTTGGGAAGAAAGAAAAGCTGATCGCGTAGTAGCCAGATCCATATGGATACCAGGAAGCAACCAGAGGGCCCCTCTGCCCGGAATGAACGATTGTCTGGGGCTTAGTAGTTGGAACGGCAATTGTCAGGGAGAATTTTCAGAACCCCTTAGAGGTGCAAGTTATAACCAGTACTATGGCCAGCGAAGCTGGCGTAACTGGGCGTATGAACCGATTATGAGTGGAGTTGTATATTGGTTTCCCTTTTATGTATCTATAGCGTACCCAGTGAAATACCCTATTTTCGTGTTCAATAATCTTGGGGAACTGATGGGAGGACACTCAATGCTCGGAGTCAACTGCCCGATGCCTGGCTGCTTTATTCCCTTTGATACACCCGCTTGGTGGCGCATTCATATAGCAACCATCTATGAGGAGGTACCTTACGAGTGGGGTGGCAAATATTACGCGGCGGAGGCTTCAGGGGCTCGTAGTAGCTACATAGACAGCAGCGGTCGTGGCACCAATGCAGGGTTTGGGTTGGACTGTTCAGGTTTGATTGCTGTTGCGAATCGATCTCCAAACAACACACACTATGGCACCGGGACAATCTTGGCAGAAACCGATCCTATCCAATACTACAATTCCCGACAGCGGCGATGGCTTCCAGATTGGAATGCGGTTCGCCCTGGCGATGTATTCATTCGCCATCACCCAGGTGGATCAGGTAACCATGTAATGTTGATTCTCTATGTGTTTCCTCCTGTGCCTGGAAGTTACCCGACATATGTATGTATTGAGGCAGTCGGTGCTCGTGGGGACGAAACCAATGTAGGAGATTTATCCGGCAAAGAAAAAGTAAGAATCGTGAGATACACAATTAGTGATTTGGAGGGCGACCCGACAACCGATAATGATAACTTCTACCCGCGTCGCTTCCGCAGATGAATCGGGTACACTACATAGGAGGGTATGACGATGGTACGATGGCTTGCTGCGATGGACTTCTGTTGTCTAGGGCTGATAATGCTCGTGTTCAGCATGTCCCTTCCCAATAGCTCAGCTATCCGAACGAACTTGTCGTCCGATAGCTTAGCTACGCTTCCGCACACCAATCCTATAGGGCAGCGAACGCTTCAAAGCGAAACGCTCTTCATTATTCCGTATGGAAAAGCGCCTCATCAAATCTATATCCACGAAGAGGGACCAGGCGAGGGTGATTATATGTATATAGTGCCTCGCATGTTCCGCCTCTTGCCCGATGGAAAGATAGCCTTCTTTGCTGATAGAGAAGGTGGCTCGGCTTTGCAGGTGTTTGATCAGCAGGGGCGTCTCACCCGATTTGTTGCCTACCCCGAAGGTACGGGCGGTGATGTAGTGGATATAGGTGCTGATGGTCGGTGCTATAGCGTTACGCGGTTTATGGAACGGCACTTCCACGAGGCGCTTGCTCGTGCAAAAGAAGAACTGGAAGCGCAAACTGGAGAGCCGAAGGAGCAAGAGGCTGAATATCAGCTCATACGGTCGTATCTCAAAGTATTCTATATCAAAGCGCCCGATGGGACCATCGACACCGCTCTCTTGGATAAGCTGCACAAAGACCTATTCCAAACGCTCAAGACGCTGGATGGGTACTTCGGCATAGGAGATGACATCGTTGTGACGGATCAAGGCGAGATATACCTCAAGTGCGGTTTTCGCAAGTACGGGGATATCTACGAAAGACCGAAGGTAATGCGCCTACATCCCAGCGAGGCGCCTCAGATCCGCGATGCGTTGGGAGGTGGGATAATCCGTTTACCTAACGGCTCGTTAGGCTTTATAAAACGTTCAGAAAAGACATATGGGGTAGCGTGGGAACCAGCGGAGGTAACGATAGTCGATGTGAAAGGGCAGCAAGTCGCCCGCTTTCCGATCAAGGAGGAACTCTATGAGCGTGGGGATATCCGTCGCAAGCTGCTGCTGGTGCGTTCTGATCGGTTGGCGTTGCTGTTTCGCATCGACAGCATAGACGATCTCGACGCATCGTATGTGTGTATTCGTCCCGGGGGCTTGGATATCGACGAGATTTGGGCGCGCAAGTACTCGCTAGTGGTGCTGGACTCCTCAGGCAATGTAGTGTTTGAGGATACGGTGCATTGCGCTTACTTGTCCCCCTACGCTGCAGATAGGCAAGGTAATCTCTACTATCTGCATTTCCTTCCTGAGGGAGTGGCGGTAAAACGAGTGAGGCTGGGTGAACAGTAACCATGCATGCTAACAGACACGGAGGTGGCATCGATGCATACTGAACCAGAATGGCGAAGGTGGCTCATGCGGAAGGCGGTGCATCTCTGCTATTGTGAGGCAGACGCTGAGGACCTCGTGCAGGACTGCTTGTACGCTTTCTACCGCCGCTTCCACTATTACCCTTGGCAACGCCTGATGCAGCCCGATGAACTCCGCCAAGCTCAAGCTTGGTGCTACTGCAAACTACGCTCGCTAGCTATTGACCGTGCCAGACAACCTTACTGCCAACATGAGCGACAGCTGCTGGACACAGAGTTGGGTGAGCGGCTGGTTACCGAAGACTATGAAGCAGCGTTACTTGAGCGAATTGCTATGGAGCAGTTCATTACTCGGTTGCCTGCCTCCTTGCAACGGGTGGCGGTGTTGTATAACCAAGGGTACGATTATGCCGAGATAGGAGCGATGTTAGGGTTATCAGTGGGCACGGTGCGGCAGTATATGAGGCAGATTAAGCAACTGGGACAGGCGTTTTTTCGGGACGGCAGGCAGGAAATCGGACAGTGAAGATGTATGAGTCGCCATGAATGAGTTCATGGCGTATTCAACCGGCGCGGGCGGTGCGCGGCAGGTGGCGACCGCCGGGCGATAAGTCGATCAGCCATCGCGCGGCGATTCTGGGGTTGCTGGCAGAGGGCACCACCGAGATCAACCACTTCCTAACGGCAGATGACTGCCTGCGTACGCTCCACATCGTGCAGCAGTTGGGCGCTCATGTCGAATGGAGGAGCGGAACCAGCCTTGCCGTTACGGGCGTTGGGCGTCAACCCCTCCAGGAACCGCCTGATGTACTCGATGCGGGCAATTCGGGCACTACTGCTCGCTTGATGGCAGGTGTGCTGGCATCTGCCCCGATTTTCAGCGTGCTAACAGGTGATGAGTCGCTGCGTCGGCGCCCGATGCGGCGTATCGTGGAGCCTTTGCAGCGGATGGGAGCGCAGATTGATGGGCGTGAAGGAGCCTCTCGCTTGCCCATCAGCATTCGTGGGAACACGCTGCGTGCCATTCAGTATGTGACGCCGGTCGCCAGCGCGCAGGTCAAATCGTGCATCCTCCTGGCAGGGCTGCGCGCCGCTGGTATCACCGAGGTCGTGGAGCCATATCTCTCCCGTGACCATACTGAGCGTATGCTGCAAGCATTCGGGGTGGAGTTGGAGATTCAAATGGGCGAAAGCGGTCATCATCGTGTGCGCCTGCGCGGTGGGCAAACACTGCATGCCTGCTCGCTGACTGTGCCGGGCGACTTCTCATCGGCAGCGTTCTGGATTGTCGCCGCGCTGCTGCTGCCCGGCTCCGACCTGATTATCGAAGGGGTGGGGGTCAACCCAACGCGCACAGGGCTGCTCGAAGTGCTTGCTTCTGCCGATGTGCATCTGGACTGGGAGCAACTTGATGAGCAGGGCGGCGAGCCGGTGGCGACTTTACGGGTGCGAGCGCAACCGCTGCGAGCAATGCAGATTGGCGGTGCGCTCATCCCACGCCTCATCGATGAAATCCCGTTAATGGCTGTGCTGGCGACTCAGGCAGTCGGGGAGACCCATATTCGCGACGCGGCAGAACTACGTGTCAAGGAATCGGACCGCATCGAGGCGATAGCGACCGAGCTGCGCAAGATGGGAGCACAGATTGATCCCCTGCCGGATGGGCTGCGTATCCAAGGGCCGACCCCGCTACACGGCGCAGAAGTGCAGAGCCATGGTGATCACCGCATCGCGATGGCGCTCGCAATTGCTGGACTTGTTGCTCAAACAGGCGAGACAACCATTCACGAGGTGGAATGTGTCCAGACCAGTTTTCCCGACTTTGAGCAAGTGCTGGCGAGCTTATGTGTGCCGCGCTGATTATGTCTGCTCGATAACCTCTGGCTCCAACAGCTCACCACGGCTGGTAATCAGTCCCATGCGCACGCGGCGTGCGGCATCATCGGCTGCCACATCGATTCGAAAGCCGAACAGGTAGGGGTGATAGGGTGCGCTGAACCCATATTCCTGCAGCTTTCGGATGAAGCCTTCCGAACGCACTCTGTCCGCCCAAGCCTCTACCTCCCGGCGGCTCAGACGCAACTTGACCTCCATCAACACGGTACGCTGTCGTCCCTCTGTGTCCTCGAACACTGCAATCAGGTCAAGTTCACCATCCAGCGCCAGTGAATGGGGCCCACGCACCAGATTCCAACCTTTGCGCTCCATCACCGTAATCAAAATGTCCTCTGCGTGCTCTTCGACGGTCAGCCCAAGCGATTGGGTTATTCGCCCCACTTCTGAGCGCAACTCCTTGAACTCTTGTCGAAGCCCATGGAACTCGTGCCTCATTTCTTCGAACTCGTGGAGGAGGCGATCCTGCACCTCTTCCAGGCGTGCTATGCGCTGCGAATGCCGCCTTTGCTCCTCAACAAGACTTTCCTGCACTTCCGTTAACCGTTGCAGCCATTCAGTGTGCTGGCGCAAAATCTCCTCGTGCCGTTGCTGTCCTTCGGTCAGCCGTTGTAGCCATTCGGTATGCTGGCGCAAAATCTCCTCGTGCCGTTGCTGCCCTTCGGTCAGCCGTTGCAGCCATTCGGTATGCTGGCGCAAAATCTCCTCGTGCCGTTGCTGCCCTTCGGTCAACCGTTGCAGCCATTCGGTATGCTGGCGCAAAATCTCCTCGTGCCGTTGCTGCCCTTCGGTCAACCGCTGTAGCCATTCTTCGTGCCGTTGCTGTCCTTCGGTCAACCGTTGTAGCCATTCTTCGTGCCGTTGCTGCCCTTCGGTCAACCGCTGTAGCCATTCGGTATGCTGGCGCAAAATCTCCTCGTGCCGTTGCTGCCCTTCGGTCAGCCGTTGTAGCCATTCGGTATGCTGGCGCAAAATCTCCTCGTGCCGTTGCTGCCCTTCGGTCAGCCGTTGCAGCCATTCGGTATGCTGGCGCAAAATCTCCTCGTGCCGTTGCTGCCCTTCGGTCAACCGCTGTAGCCATTCTTCGTGCCGTTGCTGTCCTTCGGTCAACCGCTGCAGCCATTCGGTATGCTGGCGCAAAATCTCCTCGTGCCGTTGCTGCCCTTCGGTCAACCGCTGTAGCCATTCTTCGTGCCGTTGCTGTCCTTCGGTCAACCGCTGCAGCCATTCGGTATGCTGGCGCAAAATCTCCTCGTGCCGTTGCTGCCCTTCGGTCAACCGCTGTAGCCATTCTTCGTGCCGTTGCTGTCCTTCGGTCAACCGCTGCAGCCATTCGGTATGCTGGCGCAAAATCTCCTCGTGCCGTTGCTGCCCTTCGGTCAACCGCTGTAGCCATTCTTCGTGCCGTTGCTGTCCTTCGGTCAACCGCTGCAGCCATTC
>BEHR01000025.1 GCA_002898555.1 bacterium HR15 | reverse complement strand
CTGCCCCAAAAACTCGCTCCCATCGGAGTCAAAAGCCCTTGGTCAGGTACAATTCCCTCACTATGAAAACAGCCAGTGCGCTACCCCGTTGGGAGATGAGCGTGGTCTATCCGGGGCTGGACTCGCCGGAGTTCGAACGCGATTTTCGTGCCTTTGTGCGTGCGCTGGAGGAGCTGGAAGGGCTTTTTGACGAAGCCCGAATTGACAGGATGGAGCAACCTCTGCCTCCGGAGCTTGCAGCGCACCTGTTCGATAACCTTGTGCCCGCGTACAATGCGCTTCAGGAGCAGGCATGGACACTTGGGGCATACATCTACAGTTTCGTGACCACCGATTCGCGGGATGAGTTCGCGCAAGCGCGACTGAGCGAGATGGAGAAACACAGTGTGCGCCTCGCAAAGCTCACCACACGCCTCACCGCATGGGCAGGCACGCAGGATGTCGACGCGCTTACCGAACGCTCGGAACTTGCCCGTGCGCATGCCTATTGGCTGCAGCGCAGTCGCATCGCGGCACAGCATATGATGTCGCCCGACGAGGAAGCACTTGCCACCGAGATGAGCCTTACGGGCAGCAGCGCATGGAGCAAGCTCTACGGCAATCTGACCTCGCAGATTATGGTAGAGGTGGAACTGCGCGGCGAGCGACAGGTGATGCCGATGAGCATGGTGCGCAACCTGGCATTTGACCCCGACAGGGAGGTGCGTCGTGCTGGCTACGAGGCGGAACTGAAGGCATGGGAGCAGTACGCGTTGCCTCTCGCCAGCGCGCTTAACAGTATCAAGGGCGAGACGAACCTGCTTGTGCGCAAGCGCGGCTGGCAATCGGCTCTGGAGGCGTCGCTCTTTCGGAATGCCATCGATGAGGCAACGCTCGAAGCGATGTTCGCCGCCGCTTATGAGGCGTTCCCCGACTTCCGTCGCTACTTGCATCTCAAAGCCCGCTTACTGGGCATCGAACGGTGCGCATGGTACGACATTTTTGCACCCGTCGGCAAGAAGCCGCGTCCGTGGGATTACGCGGAGGCGACCCAGTTCATCACCGAGCAGTTCGCCACCTATTCGGACAAGCTGCGTGCGTTTGCCGAGCGCGCCTTCCGCGAGAACTGGATCGATGCAGAGCCGCGCCCCGGCAAACGCGACGGCGGATTCTGCATGCGCTTACGGCGGGATGAATCGCGCATTCTGGTCAACTATAAGCCCGCCTTCGGCGCGGTGAGTACCTTAGCGCATGAATTAGGGCACGCCTATCACAATCTCTGTCTCGCTCCGCGCACCTATCTGCAACGACAAATCCCTATGACACTGGCCGAGACCGCCAGCATCTTCTGCGAGACGATTGTCCGCCAGGCAGCATTGCAGCAAGCCGACCAGGAGGAACGCCTCGCCATCCTGGAAGCTGCGCTGCAGGGCATGTGTCAGGTCGTGGTGGACATCACCAGCCGATTCCTGTTCGAAAAGCGGTTGTTCGAGCGTCGGCAGGAGCGCGAGCTAAGCCCACGCGAACTGTGCGAACTGATGCTCGAAGCGCAGAAGGAGACCTATGGTGACGGACTGGATGAACACGCGCTTCATCCCTATATGTGGGCTGCGAAGCCGCACTATTACAACAGTGCCTTTTACAATTACCCCTATATGTTCGGCTTGCTGTTTGGGCTGGGGCTGTACGCGCTCTATCAGAACGACCCGCAGGGCTTCCGCGCCCGCTATGATGACCTGCTCTCGAAAACGGGCATGGCGAGCGCGACAGACCTCGCGCGTGAGTTCGGCTTCGACATTCGCACACCAGCCTTCTGGCAGAGTAGCTTCGATGTGATTCGGGCAGATATCGAGCAGTTCGAACAGCTCACGCACAGCATCGCACCCTCTGCCTAAGTTTCGCGCCCAAAAACTCGCTGAGCTATTCGCGATGGAGAGGGATTGAGGAAACGGGATGAGTATATCGGAACGATTCCACGCGCTTCAACAGGCGGGCGAGGCAGCCCTGATTGTCTACATCACAGCGGGCGACCCCTCGCTGGAACAGTTGCCCGAGATTCTTCAACTGTTGCAAGATGCAGGTGCGGATATGGTGGAGATTGGCTTCCCCTTCAGCGACCCCTTAGCCGATGGGCCCGTGATTCAGGCAGCGATGGATCGGGCTTTAGCGAAGGGCGTCACCCCACCACGCATTCTGGAAGCGGTCGCCCGCTGTCGTGAGTCTATTGAGATGCCTTTGATTGCTTTTACTTACTATAATCCTGTGCTACGCTATGGGACAGAGCGATTTGCCCAGGACGCTTATCGGGTGGGCTTCGACGCCTGCTTGATTACCGATCTGCCGCCCGACGAGGCAGATGAGTGGCTGGCTTATGCTCGCGCTGCGGGATTGCAGACCATCTTTCTATTGACACCGACCAGCACCACCGAACGCATTCGGCTGGTGGCAGAGCGGGCACAGGGCTTTATCTACTGCGTCTCGCGCACCGGGGTCACCGGTGCGCGCGACGAACTGCCGCCTGACCTACCCGACCTCCTCGCGCGGGTCCGCGAACATACCGCCTTGCCCGTCGCGGTCGGCTTCGGCATTTCCAAGCCGGAGCATGTGCGCACGGTTGCTCGCATCGCGGAGGGCGCGGTCGTAGGTAGCCAAATCGTGCACTACTTGCATGAGTATGCCGATTCACCCCACTGGGCAAGGGTCGTGGGTGATTTCGTGCGTGCGCTTAAATCAGCCTGTAAGCGGGGGTAAAGTCATCTCACTACTGTGCCCGGGGAACATCTTCGCGCCGGGATCCAGCATATGCTTGGCATGGTTGACCGCGATACAGACCTCGCCCACGCCTGTAGCGAGCAACTTCAACTTGCCTTCGTAGGTACAGCCATCGCCCGCAGCATAGACGCCGGGCAGGTTCGTCCGCATCAGGTGATCTACTTTAATCGCGTTGCCCTCCAGTTCCAGTCCCCACTGCTTAATCGGACCGAGGCTGGCAACAAAACCGAGATTGAGTATCACGGCATCAACGGGGAGTTCCATCTCCTCCTGCGTCCTGTTGTGGAAGATGGTTGCGCTTTGGACGGTGCTATTGCCCTTCACGCGGCGCAGTTCATAAGGCGTCAACACACGCACGGGCGATTCGAGCAGTTGACGCACACTCTGCTCGTGAGCGCGGAACTCGTGCCGACGATGGATAAGGGTCGTCTCGCGAGCAATTGGGTAGAGATGCAGCGCCCAATCGACGGCGGAATCGCCACCGCCCACAATTAGCAGGCGTTTATCAGCGAATTGCATCTTCTCACGCACGCCATAGTAGACCCCGTTGCCCTCGAAATCGGCAACGCCTTCAGCATGCAATCGGCGTGGCGTGAACGCACCTGCCCCCGCACAGATGACCACCGTGCGCGTATGGTGCTGAACCCCCTTGTGGGTGGTGATAACCCAGTGGTCGTCCTCGCGCGTAAGCTGCTCGGCACGCTCCTCCAGGCAGACCGTCGGCTGGAATCGCGTCGCTTGGCGGATCAGATGTGCCGCGAGGTCTTTCGCCAGCACCTCGGGAAAGCCGGGCATGTCGTAGATATACTTCTCGGGATAGAGCGCAACCAATTGTCCGCCCAGCTGGGGCAGGCTATCGATGATCTTGGTGCGCATGCCCCGCAGCCCGGCATAGAACGCGCCGAACAACCCTACCGGTCCCCCACCGATGAAGGTGATGTCATACAGCTCGTGATGCATAGACTGGCTTAAAGTTTACCCCAAGGGAGGATGTTTGAGAAATCGGGAGTATGCAAAGTGCGCATGGGCGTGTGGGGTGGGCGTGTTCGTGGGTGGGTGCTCGCGTGCGGGTGCTGGATGTCTACGCGATTTTTCGAACACCCTCAGTCTATCGGTATCGATTGCAAACAGGCAAGCGCGAGCGCGACCGCTTGACGACCATCGTTGCCATCAAAAGGTAAAGGCTCGTTCAGCCAGATTCCGCGTGCAAAGGCGACCAGCTCCCACAGATAGGGATCGGGCGTGCCCACCTGTTCTGGGGTGAATCTTTCCTCGTTGCCATCGTGGGTACGCACGACAAGTTCGCCGCTAAAACCGCTGTGTGCGATGCTGCCTTGCTCACCCACCAGCTGCACACGATAGCCGCTGAGCGCGTCAATGATGCTTGCTTCCAACACACCGATGGCGCCCGTTTCGAACTCCAGCAAACCCTGCCAGTGCTGAATGAAATCGGTTTCGGGCAACGGGCGAATCCCTTGTGCAAAGACGCGCCGCACCTCGCCACCGATCCATCGCATGTAGTCCAGCTCATGCACATTCATCTCCAAAACCAGCCCGCCGCTTCGCGCCTCCTGCGCGCGCCAACCCCGACTGTAAAAGCCGATATCGTAGCCCGTGCGTCGCACATTGATTGCAAGCACGCGCCCGATGCGCCCTGCCTCCAGCAACCGTTTGGACAGCCAGAATAGTGGGAACAGGCGCAGTACCTGACCTACCATAAGCAGACGCTGGGCGCGCTGCGCCGCTTGGAGCATGGCGTCGCAATCCTCAAGGCACAGCGCCATCGGCTTCTCGCAAAACACATGCTTGCCGTGCGCAAACGCTTGCAACACCAGCTCGGCATGGGTAAAGGGGGGCGTCGCGACAATCACCGCCTGCACCGCTTCATCCTGCAGCAGCGCGCTCAGCGTGGGATAGACGCGTGTTTTTAGCTCGGACGCGGCTTGCTCCGCAGCGACGGAATCGTCGTCATAAACGCCCTGCAGATGCATGGTGCAGCCTTCAGGCAAGGGGAAATGTGGCAGTTGTCGTTGCGCCTCCGTCACCTGCAGTCCCTGCTCGATTTTCTTGAGCTGACGCGATAGATGCTTGCCAATGCCACCTGCGCCAATCAGCGCCAAGTTCAGCGTGCTCATCCCAAACCGAGATTCGGCAGGTTCAGCGATTGACCTGCTGCAGCCACACTGTCCGCTGCTGGCAATCGCATTTCACCCAGTCGGGGCGTTTGGGGTCAGGCGTGAGGCGCGCCTCGCGCGGGGATAGAAGACGCCAGCGACGGGTGCCACCCGGCAGCAACAGCCACGAGGGATTGCGCAATAGGTTAACCTTCAGGCGCGGCGGCTCCAACAGGCTCTCGCGCAAGCCGTTGAGGAAGTCGTTGGGTTCCACGCCACCCGCGATTCGCATCGCACGCCCCAGTCGCTCCACACCATAGACCTGCTCGGCATAGAGCGCGAGTGCGAGAAACTCTTCGTAGCCGTCGCGTTTGCGCGAACGCCACCGCACGGGCGACAGCCCCTCACGCGCCATGCGTTTTAGCAGGGGCTGTACCGTATGTTCCACATAGGCACTTAGGGACGATGCCGAGGCGCCCATAATGGCTTCTGAGTCTATCTGGTTCGCCTTTAGCGCGTTCAGCAGCCACATGCCAAGTAGCCGTTCGCCCAAATCGCCGTTCGCCCACGCTTCTGGCTCCACAAAGGAGTTGATGGGCGGCAACACAAAATGCCCGTACTCATGCGTTAGCTCGCGAAGCCATTCGGATGGTGGCATCTGCTCGCTCACTCGATAGAGATAGATGAGATTCCGCTGCTGTTCCGCCCCCGCCTTGCCCTCGCGACAGAGGAATACGCGTAACTGTCGGTCATATTTCAGCGGATGCTCCAGCCCCAGTCGCGTGCGAATGAGTTCATAGCAGTGCAGCAGGAGGCGACAGGCATGCTGGGCATAGGGATAGAGTGGCTGGCTGGAGGCGAAGATTTCTATCAGCAGGGTCGGGTTCGGCTCCAGCAC
Organism: bacterium HR15; assembly: GCA_002898555.1. Classification (GTDB taxonomy): domain Bacteria; phylum Armatimonadota; class Fimbriimonadia; order Fimbriimonadales; family GBS-DC; genus HRBIN15. Next base: position 48,285 of record BEHR01000025.1, on the reverse strand, counting down.
GAAGCCTTGCACACAATAGGCGAAGTGCCACCCGTGCAGCGGGTCAACCATCGGCTGGCTCATAGCGTTGGGCACGCCCTGCAACCGAAACCGAAACCCTGCCACCCGACTCTGCCACGCGATGTCTCTCTCTGAACCAGCAGCCAAATTTTCCCCGGTTGCCACAGAGCGATTTTACCCTGCGGCATTTTCGAACACCCTCGACACCCCCTTGACAAAGGCACATTGAATGGGGTATAATAGAGACGCTAATCGGTTAACGGCACTCGATTAGCCTCTATGCACCGTGCCGATTGGTTCAAAATCCAACGAACGGAGGTAAAAGCGATGAAGCGATGGCTGATGGTACTGATGGCAAGCGCCGCCGTGTCGATGTGGGCAGGCGCTCAGGATGTGTGGGTACGCCCGTACTTCTTTGCGGACGACCCCTTCTCGAACTTCGCCGCGTCATTTGCGAACGGCTGCCTGACTATCTCGGACGGCTCGTTCGATTGCCAACACGATGCGTGTCCGAACGGGAACGATTGCTCCTGTGGCTGGGCAAATCGCCATGTCTGGTTCATTACTTTGGACGGCATTAGCCCGGCAGTCTTTGACCCCGACTCGAATGGCTCCACCCTGGAGCTTGAAGTGACCATCGCGATTAACCCCAACATGCAGGCTTCGCGCACCATCGAAACGGGCATCTTTGTGGTCGAGCGACCCTTCCCGCGCTACCCATCCAGCATCAACAACCAGTGCGGATGGTGGGCGGATGGGCAGTTTATGGTCGCGAACGAGAATGGAGGCGGCAGCGGCGGCGAAATCGCGGCGTTTGGCGGACGTCTGCCCTTCTGGAACGGGAGTGGCGTGCGCTATACCGGTGGCTCGGTGACCATCGTGTTCCGCTATGATGGCAGCCAGAAGAAGGTGCAGTACGCTATCAAGAACGCGAGCGGCAACGAAATTGCCAACAGCGGCTGGCTCACTCCCGGGGATGCCGCCAGCAACTACAACTGTGGTCCGCACGGGCTACGCTTCTTCTCCATAGGCGGCTATGTGCAGTTCAACAACATCGGCAGCGGCACCAATCCAGGTGGCTCTGTCCAGTTCTGTAACATCAAGCTCAACGGCAAGACGGTACTTGGCCAAAGCGTGGGCGATGTTAATCTGGACGGCCGAGTCGACGACGCGGACCTGCTGACCGTTCTGTTCAACTTTGGTGCAGGTGGGTAAGTCCAGACCGTGCCCAAGAGGGAGCCTCCCGTTGTTGGGAGGCTCCCCGTCCCAACAAGGAGGTATGAGCAACAGCATGAATCGGCGCAGAGTGACGCTGGAGGATGTGGCGAGGCGTGCGGGCGTGTCGAAGGTGACGGTCTCGAACATTTTAAACAATCGCCCAACGGCAGTGCCCATCAGCGAGGCGACGCGCCAGCGCGTGCTGGCTATCGTGCAGGAGCTGGGCTACTACCCGAACGCGGTTGCCCGCGCGCTGGTGCGCAAACGCACCGATACCATCGCGGTCGTGCTGCAGTTTCCTGCCATTTTTCGAGGCTGGTCCGGCTTCACCAACGAGTTGATGCACGGTGTATCGGATAAAGCGATTGAGCTGGGCTACGACATCCTCATGCTCACACGGGCCCAGTCGTCGGTAGAGGCAGAGGCGCAGACGCTGATGGACGGGCGCGTGGACGGTGCGCTGCTCCTGCGCGACTACGATGACCCGCTAACCGACCTGCTCACGGAACGCGGCTTCCCCCATGTGCTGTTCTTCACGCGCAGCCACCGCGACGATGTGTACTGGGTGGATTGCGATAATGTCGCAGGCGCGCGGATGGCGGTGGAGCACCTGATTCGGTTGGGTCATCGGCGTATCGCGCACCTTGCGGGTTCACCCTCTGCCTGCAGTGCCCGCGACCGCCTGCAGGGTTATCGCCAAACGATGGCAGCGCATGGGCTGCCCGTGCGCGACGAATGGATTGTTCCCGCTCACCATGGCGGCGCAGACCTGACCCCACTTGCTGACCTTTTGCACCGACCTGACCGACCCACCGCACTTTTCGCCTGGAGCGACGAGGTGGCGATTCGAGCCTTGAGCCTTTGCAATGAGCTGGGCATCAAAGTGCCCGACGATTTTGCGATTGTGGGCTACGATTCGACACCGATTTGTGAACATACGAATCCGCCTCTGACGAGCGTACGCCAGCCCATCTATCAGATGGCGGCGGACGCATTGGAAATGCTGGTCAAACTTATCCGCAACGAGCGTGTGGAGCCGCGCACCCGCCTCTATACGCCCGCGCTGGACATCCGCGCCTCGTGCGGGGCATCAGGGGAGGCAAAACGATGAAGACGGAAATCGATCCCAAGCTTGCATGGGGCATTATTGTGGCGCTGGTGATTATCGTCGTGGCGGTCTACTACTACTTCTTCCGCACGCCTTCGGGCATCATCAGCGCAAAGGAAGCAGGTGCAGGCAATCCGGTGCATCCCGGCGAGCTGCCCCCTGGCATACCGCCTCCGCCGGAGGAGAGACCCTTTCCATCAGGTCAATCGCAACCCAATCCATCCAACACACGATAGGAGGTGCCCGATCATGAAACATTCAATGCGACATACTGGCTTCACTTTGATCGAACTGCTGGTCGTGATTGCGATTATCGCCATTCTGGCGGCAATTCTGTTTCCTGTGTTCGCTCAGGCGCGTGAATCGGCGCGCCTCACCCAGTGTGCAAGCAACATGAGGCAACTTGGGCTCGCCCTGATCGGCTATGCTACCGACTACGACGACGGGCTTCCTCTGCGACGCGAAACGATCCTTGTGGAGCCAAACCCTGATCCATGCCACGAAAGGTATCAGGAAAACCTGTGCCGAAACTGGAAACACATCGTCTTGCCTTATGTGAAAAGCGCGGATATCTTCTTCTGTCCTACCAACCCCCTCTCGCGGAGCTTAGATGATGCGTCTGCCAATCCGTGGGAAGCACCTGGCGCCGCGGTATGTTGGCCCCCTGAGAGGCGGATTCAGCCGTTTTTCAGGCGGGGTATTTTCTACTACCATGCCTTCTTTAAGTCTTCCTTCACACCGGGCACCGGAGCATGGAAAGCCGGATTGAATTATCGCATGACCGCCATCACGCATCCTGCCACAGCGATCCTGCTCGGCGAGAGCAAGGATGTCTTTCCTGATTATGGACCATGGATGCCCTACCATCGCCCCGGTACATGGGACCAAAGCCCTTACAGCAATTGGGGAGCTCGTCACCGTGGTAGCGACAAGCGGATGAATCTCGTCTTCGCCGACGGGCACGCCAAGTTCACCCACCTGCATGAGACCTGTCGTCCCATCAACTCCGATCATACCAACATGTGGCAATATGATCCGGATATGGACCATACCTATTCAGCGTGTAGAGGCGGCAATTATAACTGGATTAAACGGCTCTGTTATACTCTTCAGTTCGCCAATGATCCATGAACTGGGTAGGTATACTAAGAGCCGCTTCGGGAGGGCATAGAGGGTGTTCGAAAAATCCATCAGGCACTTGGAGGGCGAGCCGCGCGAATTTTCGAACACCACCCCCCCTTAACAAATGCCCCTGAAATGGGGTACAACCATGAAGGTGCAGCAAGTGCCACTTGCTCGCACGCAATAAGGGGTAGCAGGTTGGGGCAGTGTAGTCACTGCCAAATACTAGAAGAGGAGGTCACGATAATGCGAGCAAAGTCAATAGTGTACTGGTGGATTTTTGTCTTAGTTGGATGCTGTCCATCCTATGGACAATCCGGATTCCGATATCCCGTTGGGGAGAGCGTCTATGTTAGCGCCTTTGCAAGTGCGCTACGGAATGAACAACGATCTCCCATCAGCCGTCCCATCACCAGCGAAGTAGCTTGCGCAGCGGGCACCGGGGCTGCAGTCTTAGACCAGTATTCTTCAGATTGGGGCCCTCCAACTATAGGTGGAGGCAGAGGATCAGTCGTTGTAGGAGCGCAGGCAGATTCAACATCCACAGCCAGAGGTAATAAGGCTTGGATAACCGCTTACGGTTACGGGACGATTGGTGCTGAGGCAGTGGCAATGGTTAGCAATGATTGTTGGGATTTTGCCCTCGAAGTCGCTGGATCTGGAGGTGGTAGTGCCGCGGAATTCCAACTGCCTTTCATAATGCCTGAGCGAGGTCCTGTGGCCATAATACTCGACTGGATGCACTTGGTCGGTAGCTCGTCAGGTGCAAGCGGTCAATGTGGAGGACTTTTTGCTGAACCATCTTTCGACTATACTATCAGAGCGGGCTTCTCTGTATCTATCTTGGATTCAGAGGGGCGAGCGGTTTTCTATGAGGAGTTTTTGACGGACCAACCTAATCAAAAGCATATTTGGCGTACCCTTGTTCTCCCCCCTGGGCGGTACTTGCTTATTGGAACGAATAGTTCCTATCTTAGTGCCACGTCTATAGCTGTGGTATCCCCCGACCCCTCCTCCTGCGGCCCCTGCTGCATGAGTTGTACAATGTCGGGTACGGCTGCGTCAGCACCGAGTTTAGCCGTGTATATGGTTGCCTTTCGCTCCACAATCCCGGTTCCCCTGGACGCTGTGAGGTCCGATATAGATGGGAGTTACAGCGTGGATGACGGGGACCTTCTAAGTGTGATTGTAGACTACGGTCATGATGGTCGCGAATCACTGGCCGACATTAATGGTGACGGCTTGGTCGACGATGCGGATATATTGATGGTACTGCAATGGTTTGGTACTGAGTATTAGTGGGGTTGCCCCTGTTAAACCGCACACCCAGTAATACACCACCCTGCTTTTAGTTGAATGGCAGGTGAGTGCTGCCTGCCATGCCAAATCCCCATTCGGACCCTCCTCCTGAAAGGGGGAGGGTCTCTTGGGGTTAATGGAGTACCCATCTGCTCTGCCGATGCTCCCTGTGGGGTATCCTCTAATGATGTTGCATCCTGAAGCGTGGCGCATTTTGCAGGCGGTGCTGGACGCGATTGAACGGGCAGAACCGATTCCGATGAACCCCGCCACGCCCTATGGTGGCGACATCGACGGCTATTGGGTGCAGTTCGAAGGCGAGGACGACCTGCTGCACTGCCTCGTGCGTCGCCAAGACGGCAGCCCCATCACCCTGGAGGAAGCGAACCGCGTCGTGGAACCGTTCTTTGGTGTGATGCCTAAGGGACTGGTCTGGTGCAAACCTGCCGAACGCTCGGTGCATTACTATGTGGGGCATGACCACTTCCTGCAAGCGCACCGACCCTCAAAATGAAGCCATAGGCAGGAGATTCCCGACGCCTGTTCGAATCTTCCTTGCGGTGATGACCCATGTTCAAGGGACTACCGCTGACGCTGGGCGTGGAAGAGGAGTACCAGATTGTGGACGCCGAGACGCGCGCCCTCGACTCCTATGTCTCGAAAATCCTGCCTGATGGGCGCGTGCGCTTGCAAGATCAGGTCAAAGAGGAGTTCATGCAGTCGCAGATTGAGGTGGGCAGCCAGATTTGCGAGAATGTGCAGCAGGTGCGTCAGGAGCTGCGACGGTTGCGCGGTGCGCTGGTCGAAATCGCGGAGGCGAACGGCAAGCGTATAGTGGCGGCGGGCACGCATCCCTTCGCCCGCTGGATTGACCAGACCATCACGCCCAAGCTGCGCTACAAGGCACTCGAAGAGAACATGCAGGACATCGCCCGCCGCCTGCTCATCTTCGGCATGCATGTGCATGTGGGTATCGGCGATCTGGAGTTGACTATCGATATTTTCAATCAGGTGCGCTACTTTCTGCCGCACTTGCTGGCGCTGTCGGTCAGCTCGCCTTTTTGGGACGGTCGGCGCACCGGGCTGATGTCCTATCGCAGCGTGGTGTTCGAAACGCTGCCACGCACCGGCATCCCCGATGCTTTCCACTCCTATGCCGACTACGATGCCTTCATGACGACCTTAGAGCGTGTGGGCGCGATTGATGACCGCACGAAGGTTTGGTGGGATGTGCGTCCGCATCCGACCTACAAAACGCTGGAGTTCCGCATCTGCGATGTCTGCACACGCATCGAGGACGCTGTGTGCCTCGTCGCCCTGATCCAGTCGCTGGTCGCTTTTTTATATGATTTGCGGCGCAACAACCAGTCGTGGCGTATTTATCATCGGGACCTGATCCGTGAGAACAAGTGGCGGGCGGTGCGCTACGGCGTTCGGGGCGAACTGATCGATTTCGGCATCAGCAAAAGCGTTCCGTATGAAGAGTTGCTGGAGGAACTACTTGCCTTGATTCGCCCTTATGCCGAGCAACTGGGCTGTTGGGAAGAGGCGAAATATGCTCGGCGCATCGTGAAAGAGGGCACCAGCGCGGATTACCAGCTGCGCATCTACGACGAATCGGGGGGCGACCTGAACGCGGTGGTCGACTGGTTGGTCCAGGCGACGAAAGAGGGTATCGATGCCAATCCGCCTGCCTAACCAACGATGGTCTGCTCGCGGGCAGGTCCGACCGAGATGAGGCGGACCGGCACACCGACATACGACTCGATAAACTCCACATAGCGCTGCGCGTTCAGGGGCAACGCATCGCGTCGGCGGCAGTCGCTAAGCTCCTCCTGCCAGCCGGGCAGCTCCTCATACACTGGCTCACAGCGGGCAAGGGTGAACCCGTCGGCTACGAACTGGCGTGTGAGCTGTCCATCCAGGCGATAGGCAGTGCAGACGCGCAGCGTGGGCAATCCCGACAGCACATCCAGCAGGGTGATGGCGAGCGCGTGAAAGCCGTTCACCCGCGCTGCGTAGCGCAACGCCACCAGATCGAGCCAGCCGCAGCGACGCGCCCTGCCGGTGGTGGTGCCATATTCGCGTCCGCGCTCGCGGATATAATCGCCCACCTCGTCATGCAGCTCAGTGGGGAATGGACCTTCGCCCACGCGCGTGGTGTAGGCTTTCGCCACGCCCCAGATCTCATCCAGCCGATTGGGCGGAATGCCTGTGCCTAAACATGCCCCCGCCGCCACCGGATGCGACGAGGTGACATAGGGGTAAGTGCCGTAGTCCAGATCGAGCAGCGTGCCCTGCGCCCCTTCCATCAGGATGGCTCGTCCCGCGTCGAGCGCGTCCATTAGCAGCGCAGGCGCGTCGACCAGATGTTCGCGCCACCGCTCGGCATGGTGCATTAGCTCCGCCATCAGCACATCGACCTCAAGCGGTTGCGCTCCATACACGCGCTGCAGCATGGCATTCCGCGCGGTCAGCACGCGCTGCAGGCGGGCGCGGCAGCGTGCAGGGTCTAACAGGTCTGCCATGCGCAAACCGATTCGTGCCGCTTTGTCGGCGTAGGTGGGTCCGATACCGCGCCGGGTGGTACCGAGGCGACCTTCGGCATGGGCTTCCTGCAGCTCATCCAGCAGGCGGTGATAGGGCAGGGTAAGGTGTGCGCCCAACCCAATGCGCAATCGGCGGGTGTCGATGCCCTGCGTGGCGAGGGCGTTCGCTTCCGCTTCCAGCGCGCGCAGATCGATCACCACTCCATCGGCAATCACGGGCGTGACATGGGGATGCAAAATTCCGGAAGGTATGAGATGGAACTTGTAGGTTTGCCCATCGGTGCAGACGGTATGCCCCGCGTTGCTGCCGCCAGCGTAGCGCACCACGAGGTCGGCTTGCTGTGCGAACAGGTCGACGATTTTGCCTTTCGCCTCGTCGCCCCACTGCGCACCCACCACGACACGAACCGCCACGCAGTGCCTCCTTCTTTGTTTCGATAGCGAATAGCGAGCAGGGAACTGGAATGCCCTGCCCGCCACACGCTCCTTGCGGGCGTCTTAGCTGCGCTCTGCCAGCCAGCGCGGAATGCGCTCTTCGACCGCTTGCACCTGTTTCAGCCCGCGCTGGTAGGCACGCTCGGCGCGATATTCCGGCTGGGCATGACGCTCTTGAATGCGCCGGTAGATCGCGAAGGCGGTTATCGCGGCGGTAATCACGGCGGCGCCGATCATCCAGCCGTACCAGCAGCGGGTTCGGTCTTCAGAGTTGATAACGGCTTTCACCATCTTCCCCTGTCTCGCGCGCGCGGAAAATCCGTCGCACAAATGCCAGCAACTCCTGCGGGTTGAAGGGCTTGGTGAGATACATGTCTACACCCTCCTGGTACCCGCGAAAAACATCCATATCCTGCGCCTTAGCGGTGAGCATAATCACGGGCAGCTCTGCGGTTTCAGGGTTACGCCGCAGGTGGCGCAGCACCTCAAACCCGTCCATGTAGGGCATCATGACATCGAGCACGACCAGATCGGGCTTCTCGGAAGCCACCTTTTCCAGCGCCTCCTTCCCGTCATGCGCCGTGACGACCTGATAGCCCTGACGCTCCAGGTTCACCTGGATAAGGCGAACGATATGTCGCTCGTCGTCTACCACCAGAATCTTCTTCATTCCGCTTCCTCCGTTCGGATATATTGTACCCTAAGCGCACGATAAACAGCGAAGGGAGACCTGCATGCTATAATTGTTGGCGGTGCAGGAGCTTCGCTGGAGTGCGAGTGCTGAGCGGCTGGCTTATCTGAGCCGAAGCCAGGTGCATGGAGGCGTCATTTACAGCATGGGCTTGGAAGAGGAACTCTTCATTACGGAGCCGACGCGCCCGCACCTGAGTTCGCTCTACTACATGTCTCGCCTGCTGTTGCGCAATCCGCGCCACTACTATCGCTACTCTGCCACGAACTTCGCGCGCGGCGTTGACGCCCGCGAATGCCTGATGAGCACGGTTGAGATCGCGACCACCCCGCAGCCTACGCCCGATGCGTTGCTGCTTGAGTTGCGTCAGCGCCGCCTTGAGCTGGCAAGTGCCGTGGATTCCGCGTATCTGGTGCCTGTGGGGCATCTGTTCGATGTGGAATCGCCCACGAACACGGGCGGACTGCACATCCATCTTGCCGTGCCCGATGGGCAGCGCGAGCGGATTTATGCAAACTTGGCCTACTTCCTCCCGTTGCTGATTTTGCTTTCCGCCAGCAGCCCCTATGCAGGCGGACGCTACTTCGGGCAATCATACCGGGTGGCGCACTCCTTTGCCATTGGTCCTTTGCGCGAAGATCCGACCTATCGCTTCCAAGATTTGATTTTTGCGCGGCGGCTGGGTACGATTGAAATCCGCGCGTTTGACCCTATTTGGGACAGGGAGCGGTTGCGCTGGTTGTTGCTATGTGTGCAGGCGATCGCGAACCTGCCCGATTCGTACCCTCTGGACCTGGAGCGCTACGCGGTGCTGCGTGAGCAAGCGGCGCATGAGGGCTACACGCCTGCGTTGCAACGGCTCTACCGAGAGCTGCGTCCGTGGATTGTGCTGCCGGAGCAACTGCTGCAACGCACGGCGTCGGATGAGATTGCTGAGTGGGTGGCGCGTGAGGGCATCGAGGCAACTTACGCCGCGCTGGATCACGCCTATCGCACAGGCGAGCTAAGGCGCGTATCGCTCCGACCCATGAAACCCTCCCTCTGGCGCGGAGTGATGGGATTTGCGGGCTACTATCTCCTGCGCCTGCCTTATATCGCGTACAAAGCCTGGCGCGAATGGCATTAGAGGGTATCCTATTGGAAAAGCAGGAGAAGGAACCGATGGCAACAATACGCGCGTTTCGAGCCTTGCGGTACGCACGGTTGATTCCAGAGGTAGTCGCCCCGCCCTATGATGTGATCGACGCCGATCAGCGGGCGATCCTGGCAAATCTTAGCCCGTACAATATTGTACACCTGACCTTGCCCGAAGGGGATGAAGGACGCTATCAGCGAGCACAGAAGCTGCTCGAACACTGGCTGCAGGAGGGAGTGCTGCAGCTCGACCCGGCACCTGCCATCTATCGCTACCGTCAGCAGTTTGTCGACCCACTGACAGGAGGCACGCGCACCCGCACAGGCTATTTCGTGCTGTTGCACACAGAGCCTTACGAGCGGGGTGTTGTATTGCCTCATGAACACACCTTTCCCGGCGTGAAAGAGGATCGTTTCCGCCTGCTGGAGGCGACGCGCACTCATCTGGAGGCGATTTTCGGGCTGTACGAACCCACACCCACGCTACGGGAGGTGTTGGAAGGCGCGTTATGGGAGCCAATTGCCTATCTGGAGGGTGATGACCTGCCCGAAGGATCTCAGCATCGGTTGGAGCGCTTGACCAATCCCGTGCTTGTGGACCGCATCGAGCGGGCATTTCGAGAGGTGCGCATCTGGATCGCAGATGGTCATCATCGCTACGAGACCGCGCTGCGCTTTGGACAGCAGTACGGGCATGAGGGCTCGCCCGAACGCTTTCTGCCCATCCTGCTGGCGCCCATCGATGAGCCAGGTCTGGTCATCCTGCCCACCCATCGCCTTCTGGCGCAGTTGCCACCTGGCGCACCCAGCGAGTGGCGCAGACACATAGAAACCGCTTTTGAGGTGCAAGACAGCTCACCAGATACCCTCTTTGAGCGGGTGCAGGCGTCCGATGGTGAAGCGATTGGCTTTCTCTGGCGTGGTGAGACCCTTGGGGCATGGTTGATTCGCCCGCGAGCATTTGAACCCGTTCCCGGCGTGCCTGAAGTGCTCACACGCTTCGACGCTTGGTGGTTGCATGAGCGATTGATGCCCGCGCTGGGCTATGTCACCGCGGACATCCGCTATACACGCTCCACCCAAGAAGCGATGGAGGCGGTTCGTCTGGGCGAAAGCGCAGTGGCATTTCTGCTGAATCCGCCCCGCATCGCTGTCCTGCAACAAGTGGCGCAAGCGGGCGGGCGCATGCCCCACAAATCGACCTACTTCTACCCAAAGGTATTATCGGGGCTAATTCTGTGGAGAATCGGGCAATGAAGGTCATTGGTGTAATCCCCGCGCGCATGGCGGCGATGCGGCTGCCCGGCAAACCCTTGCTGCCGATTGCGGGCAAGCCGATGATCCAGTGGGTCTGGGAGCGAGCGCGCCAGGCACAGACCCTCGATGAGCTTTACATCGCAACCCCTGACACGGAGATTATGCAAGCCGCCGAATCGTTCGGGGCGCGTGCGATACTCACCAGCCATGCCCATCGCAGCGGCACCGACCGTCTTGCGGAGGTCGCCCGTCGCACCGACGGCGAGATCTATGTGAACATTCAAGGCGATGAACCGCTGTTAGACCCGCGCGGCATCGATCGCGCCGTGCAGCCGCTGCTCGATGACCCCCAAGTGATGATGAGCAGCCTCTACTGCCTTGCCCAACCACACGAATACGACGCGCCCAGCGTGGTGAAGGTCGTGCTGGATCAGCGAGGCGACGCGCTCTATTTTTCCCGCTCGCGCATTCCTTATCCACGCGAGGCAACCGACCTGCCCGTCTATAAGCACATCGGGCTATATGTCTATCGCCGCGAGCTGCTCCTGCAGTTTGCAGAATGGGAGCCGACGCCTTTGGAACGCACCGAGGCGCTGGAACAGCTGCGCGTGCTGGAGCATGGCTATCGCATCCGCATGGTGCAGTTCGAACATGCTTCCATCGCCGTCGACACCGAAGCCGACCTCGTCCGCGTGCGCCAGATTCTGGAGCAAAGCCGCAACGAACACTCAGCGTGAAGGGCAGAACTTTTGTCGCCCTGCCTCGTCTAAAAGATTGAGTAAGCGCCAAAGGGGACGCTGAACCTCGTTGTTGTGCCCCCGACGAAGCAGGGCTGGTCAGATGGGGTATACCTAAATTAAGGTAAGGGGCGAAGAATGCGCAGGCGCGGCTTCACATTGATCGAGTTACTGGTGGTGATCGCGATTATCGCCATTCTGGCGGCGATCCTGTTCCCCGTGTTTGCACGGGTGCGCGAAAAAGCGCGTCAAAGTGGGTGTACTTCCAATCTTAACCAGATTGCCAAAGCCTTCCTGATGTATGCCAACGACTACAACCAGATGATGCCCGTCGTGGCATGGGCTTTCCGACCTGTTTCCCCGGATGCGCCGCTGTGGACCGCGATGATTGCGCCCTATGTGAAAGACACGGGTGTCTATCGCTGTCCATCCGCGGCGCGAGCCGCTTACGGCGCCACCTGGCAGGAGCGGCTGAACTTGGCGTACGGCTTGAACTGGTTTTGGGGCTTCCCTTATCAATCGACGATGGATTATGTGGTTTCTCTCAGCAAGGTGACGCGCCCATCGGCAGCAATCCTTGTGCTGGATAGCGTGCAGGATCCGGCGGCACCTGAACCACTGGGCGGCTATATGGTGATGCCCTTCGGTTTCGAGAATCGCACCCGCGTGTTGCCGATGGATAAGACGGGCGGCTACTCCACGCGCCACAGCGAAGGCACGATTGTTTCCTTTGCCGATGGGCACGCCAAATGGTTCCGCGGCAACGCGCTTTACGCCCGCCAGTCCAACGGCACACCCATCCTGCAAACAACGGACGAAACCTTGTTCGACTGCAACCCGCCCAAACTCAAGTGGGCGGTGCATCTGGGTGAACGCACTGCATGCCCATAAGGAGGTGCTGAATGAGCCGACAAGGCTTTACGCTCATCGAGTTGTTGGTGGTGATCGCCATTATTGCGCTGCTGGCGGCCATCCTGTTTCCTGTATTCGCGCAGGCACGCAAGAAGGCAGAGCAAACCGCGTGCCTATCACACCAACGGCAAATGGGTCAGGCGGTGATGATGTACCTGAATGACTATGACCAGGTATATCCACCGGCGGCCGAAGGCACTGGGCTGGTAGCTAACTGGGCGGAGCGCATTTTCCCCTATGTGAAAAGTCTGGGGGTCTATCGCTGCCCGACGCAAGGTATCGCCTATGATGTGCTGCGTCGCTGGTACAACATTGGGCGCACACAGGCAGACCGAATTTATGAGATTTATGGTGTGCGCAACTTTTCTGCGAACGCCTATGTGATTGCCTGGATTAATCCGCCCTACCCACGCGCGGGTCCCGGGGTGGTGCGCAAGGAAGCCGAGGTGGATGAACCCGCGCGCACCATTATCTTCAACGAATGTGTGGGTGTCGGCACGGTGCTGCACCGTGCGCCTGATGGAACCCCTGTGCCCAACAATATGCAGTGGTGGTGGGCGATTTCCGACGAGTGCTGGGTTTGCGCAGAAGCCGATCGCGACCAAGACCTCGACGCGAACTTCTGGGCGAGCCTGATCGCCCATAGCAACGGCAGCAATTACACCTTAGCGGATGGGCACGCCAAATGGTTCCGCCCCGATCAGACCTATATGCCACGCCGCTGCGAGGGCACAACGCCGATGGGCAACATGTGGCAGTGGGGCGAAATCACGCTTGGACGCTGCGGCACCGATTGCCCCATCCATATGCGACAAGCGGTAGCCAACTTCTGCCGATAAGAGATACCTCAGCCCTCGCTGCAGAGATTGATTGGCGTGAAAAGAGCAATTTCTCGCCCGTTTCCGGGCGAGAAAGCAAGACCAATGAGGAGGTGAAGCGATGAGATACTTGGCAACGGTGACATTGGTGCTAATCAGTGGTGTGGTCTGGACACAGACTCTGCACACATCACCGCATGGTGAGGGACTGCGTGGACTCGCTCCTGCAACACGCGCTGCCACCCCGCAGATTCGGTGGCAGAAGCAACTTTCCCGTGGTATTGCGCACGGAAGCATTACTTTCAGCCATGGCGGGCAGTACATGTACTTCAAGACCTGGGGCCCGAATCATCAGGGGCAGGTCTGGAAACTCGACGCGGCGACGGGCACAACCCTTTGGGTCAGTGATCCAAATGTGGTCGGGTTCGGCAACTTCTCGTACAGTGGTGTGACGGTCGACGAGATTGCTGGGCGAGTTTACACGACGGGGCGCGCTTCTTCCCAGCCGGCGGGTCAATCGATTATCGCGGCACTCGACATCAACACGGGCGCACCTGTCTGGATCCAGCGTGCCAGTGATCTGGGCCTGGCGGGCAGTGACTTCGGGCGCGGGATTGTGTTGCTTAGCCCGGACCGAACGCGCCTCTATGTGCGCGACAATTCCGACCCAGCGAAGATTGTGGCGCTTCGCGCGGCGGATGGCAGCCTCATTTGGGTTTATAACTCACCTTTCCCTTCAGGCGTGCCGTTCCAGACGCTGGGACCCGTATGGACCGACCCTCTCTCCGGGCGGACACGCATCGCCTTCGTGAACAACTCGACAACAGGCTCCGCTGTGGTGATCGAAGACACAGGTCCCTCGGCGCAGCTCGTATGGTCGCGTGATATCGCGTTCGGGCTGAACTACCACTGGTGGGGGAATGCCGTCGCGAGTCTCGACTGGCAGACCCTGTACATCACCTCGTTCTCCGATGCGGGCAACCCGGTGCTCACGGCGCTGCGGGCGTCCGATGGCCAAATCTTGTGGCAAATCTTCTCCGATGTGTATAACGGGATGAACCAGTATCAGAACCCCGCGATTGGTAGCGACGGCACGATCTACAGCGGTGGCCGTGTGGTGGTGCCGCCGCCCATCATGGTGGGTCCTGCCGCGACGGGTGCGCCGGGCGACTTCTGGAACTCGGTGGTCGGCAGCAACGACCTGCCACGCCCCTGGACCTTGCAGAACTTGCGCGCACATGACGACTCGTCAACACCTATCGATATCGCTGTAATCGACTTCGCGGAAGCGTCCACTTATCCCCCCTCCGATGGCGATGACCTGATGCGCGATTACCACTATCTGGGGGCGCACGGCTACAACGGACCCGCTGAGATTCGGCTGACCGAAGTGCCCGCTGGCACTTATGACCTGTACCTCTACTCGTTCACGCCCATCGCCAACGACCAGAACGCCGTGTTCACCGTGGGCGGTGTGACGCAAACGGTAACCCCCGGCCCGGTGGGACCATTCACGGGTTACCGCGAGGGTGAGAACTATGTGGTCTATCGCGGCATCTCACCCGATGCCAGCGGCACAATCTCCATTACCGTAGAGATTGATTTTCTGAACACCTATGCGGTCGTGAACGGGCTGCAACTGGTCGGGCTGACCGGGGCGCTGGCAGGCAAACGAGTGAATGTGGATCTGAACCAGCATGGCGTCATTGGTGGCGGGATCACCGCGATTCGCCCAGACGGTACCATCCGCTGGCAGTTCAAACCTGCTGGCAGTGGTGAGTTCAGCGGCTGGCCCGTCGTCACCTGTGGGCGAATCTTCTATGCTGCCGATCAGGTTGACTTCGCCACCACCTATCTCTATGCGGTGCGCGATAATGGACCCAACGCGACCATGCTGTGGCGGTTCCAGCTCCCCTACAACTACTTTGGGAATGTCTCGCCAGCGGTTGGCGCTGATGGCACGGTCTATGTCGCCGCTGTGCGCGATAACGAGGATCCGCAGACGCTCTACGCCTTTGCCCCTGCGCCGGAGGGTGACACGAACGCCGACGGCTGCGTCGACGATGCGGACCTGCTCGCCGTGCTGTTCGCCTTCGGTCAGACGGGCTGCTTGCCAGAAGATGTGAACCAGGACGGTGTGGTCGACGACGCTGACCTGCTTGCCGTGCTGTTCAACTTCGGGCAGGGCTGCTAAAGAGCGGGAAACCAGCCATCTCGTTCGGGGAGGGGCGCGACGAACGCGCCCTTACTCGTCATTCGATCGCTTGGGTATAATTGCTTTCGCTATGGGCTGGTGGAAAAAGACAGATTTCTGGATCGCGCTGATTCTGGCGGTGATCGGGCTGATTGGGCTGGCGCGAGGGAATGAAGCCATCGCGGACCCCGGTCAGGATGTGGATCCGCGCCTCGCTTGGCTCTATCTGCTTGCCGCCGTCATCATGCTCATTAACGGCATTCTCTCCCATCGACAATACCTGCGCGAACTGGAGGAGGAGCAAGCGAAAAAAGAGAACCAGCCTGCAACAGGTCAACGGGAGGCGACAACACGATGATTACCTGCTCGGAATGCGGCAAAACGCTGGAAAAGATCCCTCTCTGGATGGCTTCGGTCAATATCCGATTCGTGTGCGACAGCTGCCGCAAGGTGAACCCGATGCAGTGGTTCCCACTCCCCATTGCGGAGGATGAGGAGGAGCAGATCGCAGCGGGACCCGATGAAGAGATCGCTTTCGTGGAAGGCGAGGTCGGGCTGGATGACCTGGCGGCAGAGGAGCGCAAGCGGCTGATAGGCGACGACCTGTTCGAAACAGGTGAGGAGCTGCCAGAGGATATAGGGGAGTAGATGCGACCACGATACCGCGCCCTGCATCCCGACGAGCGACCCGAATGCCTACAGCTGTGGACGCAGGTCTTTACCCCCGGCACGGACTATTTTGTGCGCTATTTCGACGACCCGCTGTGGAAGCCTGAATACACCCGCGTCTGCGAGGCGGATGGGCGACTGGTCGCCGCGGTGCAAATTGTGCGGCGCGCCGTGCGTTTGAACGGGCATCGCGTGTGGATGGCAGGGATTGCCAATGTTGCCACTCTACCGGATTATCGTGGGCATGGCTTTGCCTCCCAGCTGATGCGCGATGCCCACGAGGTGATCGACTCCGAAGACTTTCTGTTCGGATTGCTGTTTACGGGCATTCATGACTTCTATGCGCGGCTGGGTTGGGAAACCTTCAACTTGCCCCTGCCTGTATCCGTACCGCAGCCGATGCCGCTCGGCGCGGATTGGCGATTTCGCGCTGCGGAACCCGAAGATCTGCCCTTTGTGCGTCGCTGGCATGCACATACTTACGCAAACCATCCTTTCACCGTGATTCGGGACGAGTCTTACTGGCAAGTATGGCTGCGCTGGGGGGATGAGCGTTGGCGGCGGAGTTTCTATATTGCTGAATGCGCAGGCGAGCCACTGGGCTACTTCGCGATAGAGACCCACTCCCATCGTGCAGAGGATGGGGCGCAGCGTGTGAAGGCAATCTCGCTCACCGAGTGGGGTGCTGACACGCTGGAGCCAACCCTTGTAGAAGCCATCATTGCTTTCACCAACATGATGGCGCTGCAAGCGGGCGCGGAACATGTTCGATGGTTCGTCTCGCTGCCGGATGTGGAGCGGTGGCTGCGCCCGCGCTTGACAAGTTTGCACTTCACTCCGCAACGCCACCCGATGGTGCGTGTGGGACATCCCGAGCGACTGTGGGCGGCGTTTGAACAACTGAGCGGCGCACCTACCCCCGCCGAGATCGAAACCCTTAGCGCGGCGCAGGCGCTGCGCCTGCTGTTTGGGCTTTATAGCCCGTTGGACATGGCAGAAATCTCCGATGCTCTTAAAAAGCGTTTCCCGCCACGCCCCGCCCTCTTCCTACCTGCCGACTCGTTCTGAACACGCCCTTTAGGTACAATAGGCTGGCAGGCACGGCGCTTGCCAAGCCAACACTGTCGACAAGGGAGGTCTAACATGGTGACAGAAACCTACGATGCAGAAGTGGCGATTCTGGGCGCGGGACCAGGCGGCTATGTGGCGGCCATCCGTGCGGGGCAGCTCGCCCGCGAGCATGGCGGTACAGTGGTTTGCATCGAGCGCGAATTTCTCGGCGGCACCTGCCTCAACTGGGGCTGCATCCCCAGTAAGGCGATGATTGCCCATGCAGAACGCTACCAACAGGTGCTAAACGCTGGGGAGATGGGCATCCAAATTAGTGGGGAAGTACGCTATGACTTTGCCCAGATGCAGGCACGCAAAGAGAAAATCGTCAAAACCTTGCGCAACGGCATCGCGACCCTGTTCAAAAAGAACGGTGTGCAATCGGTCGAAGGCACAGGGCGGCTGACGGATGCTCACACGATTGAAGTCACGAAAGCCGATGGGAGCAAGCAGATCATTCGGGCTCGGCATATCATTCTTGCCACAGGCTCCCGTGTGATGAAGCTCAACATCCCAGGGCTGGAGGGCGAAAATGTCTGGACGAGCGACGATGCTGTGAACGCGCCCTTCGTGCCCGAAAGCATGCTCATTCTGGGCGCGGGTGCGGTCGGTGTGGAGTTCGCCTATGTGTTCAACGCGCTCGGCGCCCAAGTGACGGTCGTGGAGATGATGCCCCAGATTCTGCCTACCTTCGATGAGGAGATTGCGCGGGAGGCGGAGCGTGCCCTCAGTCGGCAGGGCATTCAGTTTATGGTGAATAGCACGCTCAAATCCGCTGAGCGCACGAGCGACCGCTGGCTCTGTCATGTCGAAACCCCCAAAGGAGATCAGACCATCGAGGTGCAACTCGTGATGATTGCCGTTGGGCGCAAGCCGAATGTGGAAGGCATCGGGCTGGAAACGGTTGGCATTCAGATGAATAAGCGCTGGGTAGCGGTCGACGAGTATATGCGCACGAATGTCCCGCATATCTATGCGATAGGTGATTTGGTGGGTATCGCGCCCTTGGCGCATGTGGCAAGTATGCAGGGTATCGTGGCAGCAGAGAACTGCTTCGGGGCGGAGCGACGCATGGACTATCGCGCCGTTCCGAATGTGGTCTATACAGTGCCCGAAGTCGCCAGCGTGGGATTGACCGAACAGCAAGCACGCGAGCAAGGCTACGAGGTACGCCTCGGCAAGTTTCCGCCCCGCATTCTGGGACGTGCGATGGCGGCGGGTGTGCGCGAGGGGTTAGTCAAAGTGGTCGCCGATGCCCACTATGGGCAAATTTTAGGTGTCCATATCTGCTGCGAACATGCCAGCGACCTCTTGCAGGAAGCAGTGCTGGCGATCAAACTGGAAGCCACACTCGATGAACTGGTCGACACCATCCATCCACACCCAACCCTTGTGGAATCGCTGATGGAAGCCTTCCACGACGCTGCCGGGCACTGTATCCACAAGGCATAAAAAAACAGAGGGAACGCTGAGTATCGGGTAAACTATACAGGGGACAGTATCATCAATGCGAAGGGGACTGGTCGGATGTGGGATCGCCCTTGGGGTACTATTGATCGCTGGGGGCGTTTTTTGGGCGCTGCGTGGCACAGGCGTAAAAGCGGGTAATCCGAACGAGCGGCTTTACACGGTCAAACGGGGCACCCTGATCGTTGATGTCACCGAATCGGGTGCCATTGAGCCGGTGCGCACCGTGGAGATTAAATCGCGCGTGTCGGGACGGCTCGCCGCCCTCTATGTGGACGAGGGTGACCGTGTGCGCCAGGGGCAGCTGTTGGCGCGAATCGACCCGCGTGAGGTACAGCAGCAGGTGGAGCAGGGCAGCGCACAGGTCGAGTCCGCACAAGCGAGCACCGAACGCGCCAGAATTGCCTTAGAGATTCAGGCGAAAGAGGCGCGACTGCAACTGCGTCAAGCGGAGCTGCGTGTGGAGCAGCTCGAACGCGAGTTGCAGGCGCAGCCCATCATGACACAGGCTGCTATCCGTGCTGCCGAAACCGCTTATCAGAACGCGCAGGAGAACCTCCGCCTGCTGCAACAGGTGAAACATCCCCAGGAGCGCGTCGATGCTGAGAATGCTGTGCGTGATGCGGAAGCCCGCCTCCAAGAGGCACAGCGCCACTATGAGCGCGTGCGCACGCTGCTCGAAAAGGGCTATGTGTCGCGTCAGCAGCTGGATGCTGCCCAGACCGCGCTGACCCTCGCCCAGAGCCAACTCCAGTCGGCACGCCAGCGTCAGCAGCAGTTAGCGGAGCAGCAGCGCATCGAATTGGAAACCGCGAAGGCGAGTCTCGAATCGGCGCGTGCTGAGCTGGAACGCGCCCGCGCCAGCGCGGTGCAGGATGAAATCAAGCGCAAGGCATATGAAGCGGCGCTAACGGAACGGGAAGCCGCTCGCAACCGACTGCGCGAGATAGAGATGCGCCAACTGGAGCTGAAACAGGCGCAAGCCGCTGAGAAACAAGCCTCCAGCCAGCTGCGCAACTGGCTCATTCAATTGGCCGAGACCGATGTGCGCAGCCCCATCGACGGCATCGTTACCCGCCGCTATCGCGAGGTGGGCGAACTGGTGATGTCGGGTACGACCGGCTTTGGCGAGGGCACCCCCATCATGCAAGTGGCGGACCTCTCGCAGATGCGCGTAAAGCTCAACCTGAACGAACTGGATGTCGCCAAAGTGCGTGTGGGGATGCCTGTGGAGGTCAAGGTGGATGCGCTGCCGGAACGCACCTTCCGCGGTGTGGTCAAGCGCATCGCGCCCGCGGCGCAGCAACCCTCTGGCGGTGGCTCTCCGCTTGGCGCGCTGGGCGTGGTCAAGTTCGCGGTGGAGATTTATCTGCAGCAAAGCGACGCGGCGCTGCGCCCCGGTATGACCGCTCGCTGCCGCATCCTGACCGCCGTGCGGCAAAACGCGCTGCTCTTGCCCCTCGAAGCACTGGGGAAAGAGGGTGAACGCTACTATGTGTTGAAGCTCCATCGGAACACCCGCGATGTGCCGAACAAGCCAAGATACGAAAAGGTGTTCGTCAAAGTGGGCTTGCGCAACACCAGCCATGCCGAAATTCTCGAAGGTCTACAGGAAGGGGATCAAGTGGTGAAACCACCGTTTGCCGGGCCTGCCCGCCGCCGGTTCGAGATTCGTGAAGGGCGCGAAGAGGAGCGTGAGCGCTAAATGGGGCTGATCGAGTCGATCAAGGTCGCGTTGGACACGCTGCGGGCGCATAAACTGCGCTCGTTCCTCACCATGCTGGGTGTGATTATCGGCGTGATGGCGGTGGTGGTGATGGTCGCGCTGATTGAGGGCGCCCGTGCCAGCGTGATCGAGGAATTCGAAAAACTCGGCTCCGATGTGATTATCGTGGCGTATGACCCCTCCGAGCGCCTGCGTCGCGAGGAGCGCGGCGGCACGGTGGAGGGGCTAACGCTGCAGGACTTCGTGGCAATCCGTTCGTTGGATACGCTGCGTGTCGTAACGGCGGAACGCGGGCTGGGCGAGAAAGAGATCATCTATCAGGGCGAGAAGGTGCGAGCGACCGTCACGGGTGTTGCCGACGGCTACCTAACCGCCCGCGCACTGGAGATTGCGCAGGGACGCTTTTTTGAACCTCGCGAGATTGAAGCAGGTGAGAAGCTCGCTGTGCTGGGCTATGAAACGGCGCAGAGGCTGTTTGGCAGGCGCGATCCGATCGGGCAGGACATTCTGCTGGACGGCACGCAGGTGCGTGTGATAGGCGTGTTGAAAAAGCGCGGGCGTGCCTTTGGCGAGGATCAAGATAACGCCCTCTATTTGCCGTTGAATGCCGCGCTGCGCCGTTGGGCGGGCGATGAACAGCTCTCGGTGATTTTTGCCATGCCCCACTCACGCGAGCAGACCACCGCGGCGATGGACGCCATCTGGGAAACACTGATGCGCCTGCATCACAATCAGCCCGATTTCCGCGTGGACACACTGGAAAGCATTCTGCAGGCGATTACGCGCGTCATCTCGCTGTTTGGTGTATTGCTGGGTGGCATTGCAGGGCTGGCGCTGCTGGTGGGTGGTATCGGCATCATGAACATTATGCTGGTTTCCGTCACGGAGCGGACACGCGAGATTGGGCTTCGCAAGGCGGTAGGCGCACGCAAAGAGCAGATCCTGCTCCAGTTTCTGATTGAATCGGCGACGCTGGCAACGATTGGCGGGCTTATCGGCATGGCGCTTGGCTGGGGCTTCGGTGAGGGGATTGAGTGGCTTACGAAGCAATCTGATGCATTTGGGGAGAATGGATTGAGTTTCTACTTTCCACTGTGGGCAGCGGTTGGGGCGTTCCTGTTCTCGGCGTCGGTGGGGGTGGTGTTCGGGCTATATCCTGCCTGGCGGGCTGCCAATTTGGACCCTATCGTCGCCTTGCGATATGAGTGAAAGGGAGGTCCCTTGCTCGTCCGATGTTAGCACCCGCTACCGAACGGGATGGATGTCGGTAAGCTTATAAAAGGGCAGGGTGCGACGGCAATTCTGCCGTCGCACCGTTGTTTGTTCAGGACTTGATGTCGCGTCGGCGCAGAAAGGCGGGCAGGTCGTAATCTTCCGAGTCGGGTTTGCGCTCCGAGCTGGGACCGTCGCGTGGGGGAGCGACTGGGGGTGTCGTCGGGCGTGCCGCCGTGCGCCCCGCAACGGGCGGCACAATAATAGTAGGCGCGGGTTCCTCCTTGCGCTCGACCTGGATCACCGCCTGTTCGGGTGGTGTCGCGGGGAATCCGGTCACCAGCAAGGTGACATAGACCACATCGTTGTTGGTGTCGTCTGTCACCCAGCCCCAGACGATGTTGGCATCTTCGTGGTCGGCGCGTTCGTACAGCAGGTTCATCGCTTCCTCGATTTCGTGCAGACCCACATCGGGCGGTGTGGTGATATTGACCAGAATACGCAACGCACCGTCGATAGAGGCTTCGAGCAGTCGGCTGGTCATCGCGTTCTGCATCGCTTGCAGCACGCGCTGCTCGCCTGTGCCTTTGCCCAGCCCCATCATGGCGGTGCCGGCGTCCTTGAAGATGGTGCGCACATCGGCGAAATCCACATTGATGATGCCGGGTTTCTGGATGATGTCGGAGATGCCCTGCACGCCGCTGCGCAGCACATCATCAGCGAGGCGAAAAGCTTCGGACATCGTCGTGGTGCGATCGGTGATGTCTACGAGGCGACTGTTCTGGATCACGATCATCGCGTCAACATACTGGCGGAGCTGCTCAGCGCCTGCATCCGCGACTTTGGCGCGGCGGGGTCCTTCGAAGCGGAAGGGCTTCGTGACAACGGCAATCGTCAGTGCGTCGAGGTCGCGGGCGATTTCCGCGATAACGGGGGCAGCGCCGGTGCCGGTGCCACCGCCTAAGCCAGCGGTGATGAAGACCAGGTCTGCGCCTTCGAGGATGTGATAGATTTCGTTGCGGCTCTCCTCGGCAGCCTTGCGTCCCACTTCGGGATTGCCCCCTGCGCCCAGCCCGCGTGTGACGCCTGGACCCAGTTGCAGTTTGTAGGGCGCGTGCGAGAGGTTCAGCACCTGCGCGTCGGTATTCATCGCGATGAATTCCACGCCCTGCACGCCCACCTCGATCATGCGGTTGACGGCATTGCTCCCACCGCCTCCCACGCCGGCGACTTTGATGCAGGCTTGCCTCAGTTCCGTTCCACCGCTCTTTGCCTTGCTCACTTGCGTGCTATCCTTTGCCATGGCGGTACTCCTTCTCTCTGGATGAAGTGCTACGGTCGTTTGAACAGGCGTTTGAACCTTTGTACGAACCACTTCCACAGGCGTTGGGTGGTTCCCTCATCGGGGTGGAGCATGCGCTCTTGTGCCCCGATGAGGAGCAGTCCGACGGCGGTGGCGAAAGCGGGTTGCTGGATACTTTGCGCCATGCCGATTTCCCCCTCGCCTGCGGCATAGGTTTGAAGCGTCGGGATGCCGATGCGCACAGGCAGCGATTCAAACACCTGCCGCCCCAGCTCGGCGGTGCATGGCAGGCAGGCGCCGCCGCCGGTCAGCACCACGCCTGCCGCCAGTCGGTGCGTGAGACCCGAACGCTGAATCTTGGCATAAGCCATCTCGAAAATTTCGCGCATTCGCTCCTCGATCACTTCGGTCAAGAGACGGCGTGGCACGCGCCGCTGCTGCAAGGTGCCCATCTCCAGATAGCTAACCAGCTCGTCGTGGGGCACACGCTCCGCTAAGGCGCAGCCGTACTCCCGCTTGACGCGCTCCGCCTCTTCGGGAGAGGCGATACGGAACATTAAGTATACATCACGCGACACATGGTTGCCCCCGAGCGGTACCGAGGCCGTGAAAGCGAGGCTCCCCTCGAGGAACACCGCGACATCGGTCGTGCCACCACCGATATCGAGCAGGGCAACGCCCACTTCGCGCTCTTCGGGAGTTAGCACCGCTTGCCCGGAGGCGTACGGTTCCAGCACCAGCATCTGCGGCTGTAATCCCGCGCGCTCCACACACCGTCGAATATTCTGCAGAAAGGTCAGCCCTCCTGTCACAAGGAGCGCTTCCGCTTGTAAATGGGTCGCGCTCATGCCGACGGGATTGGCGATGCCGCGCTGCCCATCCACGATATAAGAGCGGATCAGCGTATGGAGCAGTTCGCGGTCAGGGGGTAGCGCAATCTGCTGAATTTGGAAACGGAGGCGTTCGAGGTCCTCTTCGGCGATTTCGCGGTCGGGACGGGTGATGACTATCTCGGCACGACGCTGGATGGTCTCGATATGGGCGCCCGTCACGCCCACAAGGGCATGATGGACAGGGATATCCGCCATCGATTGGGCGTCATGGACAGCTTGCTCGATAGCTGCCACGGTCTGGTCGATATCGACAACCGTCGCTTGACGCAGCCCGCGGCATGGAGCCACGCCATAGCCGACGATCTGGATCATCCCGTCCGCCATCAGGCGGGCGATGAGACAGCAGACCTTCGTTGTGCCGATATCGAGCGCGACCATCGGGTTCATCCGCGTGACCTTCTTAGCGACCACTGATTAAGATAGTAGCGGCGGATGATGGAGAGGTTCAGAAACATCCGTCCGCCAAGCGTGACGACCGCAGCGAGGAAGAGGTCTACGCCCATGCGGTCGCCCAAATACGCCAGCAGCGAGGCGAGCAGCGCGTTCACGATGAACCCCGACACGAACACATCGGGGTGGAACCGCCCTTCGAGGGCGGCGCGCCAACCACCGAAAGCGGTATCCAGCCCCGCTAATGCTGCCAGCGACAGATACGATGCCCACTCCGCTGGAATGGGAATATCCAGCAGCAAGTAGGCAAGTAGTAGCCCCAGCAAAAGCCCCAGCATTCCTATGGCAATCACTTTGTAACCTCCTCCGAGGGCACCGGTTTCGCAAATCGGAACTGTGTGGACCCCGTATAGGCGGGGATACGCACTCGGTCACGGGCATGCATCTCCACCATCTTAGGGTCCGCATCGATGATATCTGACAGCACCCCACCCGGCGTTTTGAGCGCGCCCAGCAGCGTATTCGGGTCGCCAATCGCATGGATGACAAAAGGCGATGCCATTTTGATATCGTTGATATAGATCACGGGTCCCACGCAGCGAATCGCGCTCGTGGCGACCAGTCGCTGCCCATTGATGGCGATGGCTTCCGCACCCGCCTGACGCAACTCGTTCACCACACGCAGCAGGTCGTAATCGTGAATGATGTAGAGATCGATCAGCAGCGATTCGGTGGAACCGGGGGCAGGTCGCCGTTCGCTATCCCGCAGAATGAGCTCGATGCCAGGACCTTCCACCTCCACCAGCCCTGCCAGCATCTTGGCAGCTTGCAGGCTATCGTTCAGCACTTTGGTTTGCTTGGTGCCTGTGGCAAGCGCGTTTTCGAGTTCGGTCATTTTTTGCCGAAGCTGACGAATCTCGTTTTCCATCGCCTGCACAGTGCGCTTTTCTTGCACATAGGCGCGTGCCAATTCAGGCAGGCGAGTGCTGGGCAATTCCGCCGTGTGTAGTCGGAACTGAGCTTTGAGCGCGATGCCCAGCAACGCCCCCACAACCAGCCAGATCACAAAAAAGATGAGCCACTGCACACGCTTATTTTCCATGGTTAGTGTGTTTTTTCTCTGTTCGATGAGTCGGGCAGGTCAGACGCGCGAGGCAGGTTGCCCTGTGTCGCGCGCGGCTTAACCGCCGGGTGGAAAGGACTTTTGAGATCCACATATTCCCACCGCGCGACCTGCGCTGGTGAATTGCGCAACAGCAGGTGAATCACCTGCGCCTGCTGCTGGTACAGGGCGGCATCGCCTAACCGAAACCGCATCAACAGACCTCCCTCTGCCTGACAGCTCAGGCTCATCTCGCCATTTGGCTCGATTCGGACAGTTCGGGCATATCGGGTGGAGCGATCCTGGTCACATAATGCCCGCAACAGCGCGAATGCACGCCAGAGAGGCGAACCCTCTGGCAGCATGCCTTCGGGTGGCAGGGCAACGCTCCCTGAAAGCAAAATGACCCCGCCTCGTGCCTGGGCAGGAGGATTCGGCAGCTGGAAAACGATTCCTGTCGGGTCGATAAAAACGCGCGTCGGGCGAAGCCGAAGCATTGGTTGTGCGTACTCCGTGCGCACTTCTACGAACGCCTCGCGCGGCTGGAGGTGGAGATGGAGCTGGGCAGGCAGTTGCGGGCGCACCTGCACCCCAGCGACCCAGCCGAGCCGTTTCAACTCCTTCTCGAGGGTGCGCGCACCCAGCCGCATGCTATAGGGCTGCTTTTGCCAAAGCGAGCGGAGGCGGGACTCGATCAGAGGCTGCGCGGCAGAAGGAGCGCCATGCACCACGAGCCGCCGTGGCTGCATTCGTGGAGATGCCCACACACTCAGCACCAAAAGCCCCCCAACAAGCAGCCAAAGAATTTGTTCGATCAGCGCGGAGTGAGCCACGAGCCGCGCAAAGGGAACCACAAGCCGCGAAGGGCGACGCCTGACCCGGCGAGCAGGGCGTACCCTCCCAACCGCTTGCGCCGGACCAACGACCAGCATAGGCGTAGCGGGAGGAGTTCGGTGTGTGCTGCGTATGCGCCTTCTCATCGCCAGCCCCCCAGTGCATCCTCAATCAGGAGAGTAATGAGCTGTGGGAAGGGGATACCCGCTGCCTCCGCGCTGCGCGGGAGCAGGGAAGTGGGCGTTAAGCCAGGAACAGTGTTCACCTCCAGAATGAACGGGGTGAAGTCGCGTAGGATAATGTCTACGCGGCTCATGCTACGGCAGCCGAGCGCAAGATGTGCCCGAAGTGCGGTCGCTTTCAGCAGTTCGAGGATCTCGTCGGACAGGCGCGCAGGCACAATCTCCTCGGTCATGCCAGGGGTGTATTTTGCCTGGAAGCCATAGAAGCCCGTGCGTGGTGCAATCTCAACGGGGGGCAATGCCTGAGGCGCACGAGTGCCAACAACGGGCACCGAAACCTCCACCCCCTCGATTAGTTCCTCGATCAGGGCACGCTCGTCATACGCGAAGGCTTTGCGCAGCGCGCGTGGCAGCTGCTCCCACTCCCACACGCGCGTTGTGCCCAGCGTGGAGCCGCCCTCGTTCGGCTTCACAATTAACGGCAGTTTCAGACGAGACAGCCCAGGAAGGTCGCGCGGATCGACTCCGTCCTGCAGGTCCGCTTGGTGAACCAGGATGCCGGGTGGGGTGGTTAGCCCGACCGATTGCAGAACAATCTTCGCCGCGTATTTATTCATGGCGAGCGCGCTGGGCAGGATGCCAGAGCCGGTGTAGGGGATACCGAGCATTTCCAGCAGCCCTTGAATCGCACCGTCTTCGCCATGCCGCCCATGCAGCGCGATGAAGGCAAGGTCCGGAGGCTCATTCTGCAGCAAATCGAGCAGTCCCCAGACACCCTCTTTACCCTGCCTCAGCGCAGGGTCCACAGGGATGCCAACAAAGCGTTCGGGATCTAACGCTTGCAGCACGCGCATGCCCGACAGGAGCGATACATCGCGCTCTGGCGAGTCTCCCCCCATCAGCACCGCGATGCGCAGGCGACGCACCTGCCCGCGCGCTTCTAATAGGCGCAGCAGCACAGCACCGATTTTGTCGATATCGCCCGCGCCCATCGTGACGACCACATCGCCTGGCAAAAGGTGTGGCAGCAGGCGATGCGGGATCTGTTCCTTGATGGGCACATAGAGCGTGGGTGGATGATCTTGTTCCAGCAAGCCATCGGCAATCAGCGACGCACTGATGCCGGGGATGGGCTTCTCGCGGGCGGGGTAGATGTCCGTGATGACCACTCGGTCGGCCGCGCGCAAGCTGTGAATCAGCCCTTCCAGCTGATCGCGTGTGCGGCTGTAAAGATGAGGTTGATAAATCACGACGAGACGGCGGTTGGGAAACCGTTGGCGCAGCGCGGCGATGGTCGCCTCGATTTCAACAGGATGGTGAGCGTAATCATCCACCAGGGTAATGCCGGCTGCCTCGCCAATCAGTTCCTGCCGACGCTTCACCCCCAGAAATCGCGCGAGGGCGTGCCGCTGCGCCTCGATCGGGATGCCCAGCAGCATCGCGACGGCAATCGCGCCCAGCGCGTTCTGCACATTATGGTCGCCGAGCAAAGGCAAATGGAAGGTCGGTGCGTGGGATAGCTCGGACCAGCCGGGCAAGCCCGATAAGTGAGATAGCAGCAGACGAAAATCGGTGCCATCTGGGGTGCGCTTCAAGATCTCTGCACGCAGGTCGTTATGCCCGCCAAAGCCGTAGAGCAGGGGCGGTCGCTCATGCGAGCCGCGCGCATGGAGCTGTTTGCACATCTCCTGCACGCCCCGATTATCTCCGCAGCACACCCTGTGTCCGCTGGGGCGAACTCGCTGACAAAATCGCGCAAAGCTTTGCTGCAATCGTTCAAAAGTGCCGTGATAGTCCAGATGGTCGGGGTCTATATTGGTGACAAGCGCGATTTCTGGCTCCAGGTCCAGAAACGCCTCGTACGCTTCGCATGCTTCTACAACCGCCCACTTCCCTTTGCCTAAGCGGATGTTGCCCGCCCAGGGCGGTGGCGCGGACGGCATATCACCCCCCAGCAGCACCAGCGGGTCATAACCTGCCTCCTCCAGAATGGTAGCGAGCATAGCCGTGGTGGTTGTTTTGCCGTGCGTGCCGCTGATTGCAATCACCCGATAGGGTTTGAGCAGCCAGCCCATCAACTGCGAGCGTCGCCACAGGGGCAGCCCGCGTCGCATCGCTTCGATCACCTCGGGGTTGTCGGGATGCACTGCGTCGGACACAACCACCCATGTCGGTTCACCCATCTGGGTCGGGTCGTGAGGAGCGTAGGCGCGGACGCCACGCGCACGCAACTCGGTTAACACGGGTGATTCGACAAGATCGGAGCCACTGACCGTTGCGCCAAGGTCTACCAGCCAACGCGCCAGTGCCGACATGCCTGCGCCTCCGATCCCGATCAGGTGGAATCGGTCTTGCAAGCTGGGTTCACGCCCTACGGTCAAAGGGATGCCCGTTGGAGATTGCATCGCCGTTCCTCCTCAACAACCCGTGTGGTTGCCTATCTCGTTGGACAGGAGCGACAGGATAACCTTCAGCACGCGCTCGGTGGCGTTAGGAACTGCCCATCCGAAGGCGCGCTGGCTCATCTCCATGCGCCGTGATGGGCAGTCACGCAGCGTGAGGATTGCCTGCGCAATCCGTTCGGGCGAGAGTTCATGCTGTTCGATCATCAGGGCTGCTCCCCGTTGCACCATCGTCTGACAATTATACCGCTGATGCCCCCCTGCCGCATAGGGGTAGGGGACTAATATCGCGGGCAGCGCGTTCAGCGCCAGTTCGGTGATGGTGCCAGCACCGCCGCGCGCGATGGCAATGTCGGCGGTTCGGTATGCCAATCCCATCCGTTCCGCCTCCAGAAAGGGCAGGGGACGATAGTTCCCGTTCAGTGCAAGGCGGTCGGCAGTGGCGCGAACGGTCTCGTAGTGTGCCTCGCCTGTGATATGCAGCCACTGGATTTCGCCCGATGGAATATATTGCACGGTGTTCAAGATAATCTCGTTCAGCGACTGCGCGCCCTGGCTGCCGCCTATCACCAACACGGTGAATCGGTCCGGTAGGAGTCCGAAGTGGGCGCGTGCCTCTTCGGGGCGTACCTCTGGACGGCACACGCCCGCGCGGACGGGTAGCCCTGTGCGGAGAATTTTGCTGCCGCGCGGAAAGTGTTTCGCTGCCTCTTCGAAATTCAGGCAGACACACTGTGCGAACCTTGCCAACCAGCGATTGGCACGACCAGGGAAGGCATCTGGCTCCAGCAGCACGATGGGTTTGTGCAGGGCGCGCATCGCCAACGCGGCGGGCAACGACGAATAGCCACCTGTGCAAAAAAGCAGCTCGGCGTTGAATTGCTGAAGCGCGCGTCTCGCTTCGCGGGTTGCCTGCCAGAGGGTAAGGGACATCCTCCATGGGCGTCGCATGGTGGAGCGCAACCCGCTCATTTCAAGCAGCAGAGCAGGGAAGGGGATGGGCATGCGTGCCTCCAGCCCATGCCGCGCACCCAGATAAAGCAGCTGCGCACCTGCCTGCTGCAGTGCGTCGCCCACGCAGAGCGCGGGGAACAGATGTCCACCGGTGATGCCGCCGGCGATGGCTACTTTCATCGTGTCTCCCTCGCAATCGCTAATGCGATCCCCAGCGCTGCCATCAGGCTGAGCATCGATGAGCCGCCTGCACTGATAAAGGGCAACGGCACTCCCACGGTCGGCAGCAGCCCAATCGCCATGCCGATGTTGATAAGTGCCTGCAAACCAATCCAGAGAGCAAGTCCCCCGGCAAAGAGCCGTCCGAAGCGTGTGGGTGCGCGCGATGCCAGACTCAACAGGGTCGCTACCAGCCATGCGAATAGCCCGATGCAGAGAGCGCAGCCGACGAAGCCCGTCTCCTCGGCAATTGTGGCAAAGATGTAGTCGTTCTCGGCAGCAGGCAAATAGCGTTTTTCGCGCCCCTCGCCCAACGCAAGGCGAGCGAAACCGCCACTGCCCACCGCAATCTGCGCCCGCACCATTTGAAAGCCCCTATCATATTCATACGCCCAAGGGTCTAACATCGCCCGAATACGCTCAAGGCGGTAGCCTGTCCTGTGCTGATCTACCCCTGTCAAATGCGGCAAAGCAACCCATGCCGTGAAGCCCAGCATGGCAAGCAGTCCCAAGGCAGCGATTTTAAACACACTCGCGCCGCCCAGAAAGCTCACACCGACACCTAAGGCGAACACCAGTACCATCGTGCCGAAGTCGGGCTGACGCTCAATCGCGACCAGCGCAACCAGCCACAGCGCAACGATGCAGTATGCGCCCTTACCCCAGGCCACTCGATAGGAAGAGGGGATGTTTTGACCGTAGAGCCATGTTGAAGCGGGAAGCCGTCGTGTTCGCCTTGACGGCGTTATCTGGCTGTACAACGCAGCGAAATAGAGCAGGGTCGCCAGTTTGAAGAGTTCGGAAGGTTGAACACCCACGCGCCCCAGCAGCGGCACCGAGAACTCTATCCAGCGCACCGCGCCATTACGCTCCGTGCCCAATCCCGGCACCTTCCAAAGGGCAATCAGCACCATGCTCAACAGCATCAGCCACAGCCACGCACTGGCCTGATAAAAACTGAGCGGTATACGGGAGAGCGTCAGCATGATGCCGACACCGAGTAGAACCCAGCACGCCTGTTGAATGACAGGACGAAACGGCTCCAAAGGCGAAGCGGGTGGCATGTTCGGCTTCAAAATCCCCCCGATGCTAACACTGACAAGGAAGACCAGCCCCACAAGGCACAATAGCAGCGGAAGAAAAACAAGCAACGAGGAGCAGGTTTTGGGCGAAGCGTGATGGACGGTCATTGAGGAGGCGTGAGGCAGGCATAATGCCCCCTGGGCTGCTCCCCGTGCATCGCTTGCCACTTGCCTGGCTACGCGCGAATTACCATTCACTGTTCGCCGGATAGTCTTCATCCCTGATTTGCCTCGCTTTGCATGAGTCGGTAAACTTGCTCGCGAAATTGCACGCCGCGCTGAACAAAGCTCTCGAACTGGTCGAAACTGGCACAGCCGGGCGCAAGAATAATGGTATCCCCCGGCAACGCCCATCGGAAAGCTTGCTGCACCGCGCTCTCCAGGGTGCCGGCATAGTGCCAACGCGAATAACCTTTCGCGCTGAGACTCGCGCCGATCCGCTCACCGTCCACCCCAATGAGCAGCGCGGCACGGCAATGGTGGCGAATCGCATCTGCCAGCGCATCGATGGAGTTATTTTTATCCACGCCTCCGGCAATCACGATGCATGGTTTGGGTGCCATCTTCAGCGAATGCCCCAGCGCAGCGGCATTTGTACACATCGAGTTATTGATGAAGCGCACGCCCTTGACCTCTGCGACCAGCTCCATGCGGTGTGGCACGCCCCGAAAGGTTGCCAACCCATCCTGAATCTGCTGCTCATGACAGCCGAGCAGGCGAGCGACCTGAGCCGCGATCTGGGCGGCGAGTGCCGAACTGAGCTGGGCGGGCGAGACTTCCGCCGAGCTAAATGGATCTGGCAAGTCCAGCAGTAGATGCCCATTGCGCTCCACATTTTGTAGGCCCGGGCAGCCGTCTGCACGCAGCCAACGCAGTAACTGCTGGATGCCCTCATCTGCGCCATTCAGAACCGCCCAATCGGTTGGTTGCAGATGGTGCAGCAGACGCCCCTTCGCACGGGCATAGGCCTCAAAAGAGCCGTGCCAGTTCAAATGGTCAGGTGTGATGGTCGTGATGACCGCGATATGGGGACGGAATTGATGCACATTCTGCAGCTGGAAGGAGCTGACCTCGGCGACAATCCATTCATCGGCACGGGCAAGCAAAGCCGCAGTGGTCAGCGTCTGGTCCTGCTCGGTGCCTGCGATATTGCCGCACAGGTGCGCCCGTATGCCTGCTTGGGTAAGCAGGTGATGGATAAGCGCGGCGGTGGTGGTCTTTGCGTTCGTGCCTGTGATGGCGATAAGAGGCGCCTGCGCAATTCGGTAGCCCAGCTCAATCTCGCTCCAAACAGGGACACCACGAAGCCTTGCTTCTACGAACAGGGGGTGATTCGGGGGCAGGGCAGGGCTGACAATAATCAGCTCCAACCCCTCCCAGTCAGGGATGTCTCGCCCTGTAATCAGGGGGATGTCCTCCTCAAGAATCGGGCAGAGCGGCTCTGCACGGTCATATAAGGTCACCTGAGCGCCGAGCTGGTGCAATGCGCGCGCGGCATCGCAGCCGCTGCGTCCCGCACCAATCACCGCCACACGCTTACCCCGCCAGTTCATGGCATACCTCCCGATAAGGTATACGCGGTTAGACCCGCAAGCGCACCCACAAGCCAGAACCGCCCCACAATTTCGCTTTCCTGCCAACCGAGCAGTTCAAAGTGATGATGGATAGGCGTGGCACGGAACAGGCGCCGTTTCAGCAGTTTCACCGCGCTCAGCTGGAACACCACCGAGACCATCTCCAGCGCGAACACCAAACCGATCAGCACACAAAGAGCCATCCACTCGACTGGTGCCCATCTTCCGGCCTGCCCGACGGATTGTGCCAGTGCGATCTCACGCCAGGTAATCAGTCCGAAGGTTGCGCCGAGCGCCATCGAACCTGTGTCGCCCATAAACACGCGCGCTGGGTGCAGGTTCCACCAGAGATAGCCCAGTGCCGCGCCGCACCAGAGCATGGCAGTGATAATGCTCAGCGCATCCCGACCGATCGCAGCAAGCACGCCAAAGGCGATTACGCTTAAACCCGCTGCCAGCCCATCCAAGCCGTCAGTCAGGTTAAACGCATTCACCCACGCAACGACCCACACCAGCCCAAATACCCACATGACGGAGGGTAGGGAAGGGGGCTGCGGCAGCAGTTCACCACGCAAGAGTTGGGGTGGGATATCTGCTATGGCATAGAGAGCGATGCCCGCTGCCAGAAACTGGAGCAGGAGTTTAACCTTCCATTCCAGCCCGCGCCGCCCCAGCCAGCGACGCACAAGATAATCGTCCACGAAGCCCAGCAGGGCAAAAAGCAGAGCTGTGCTGAAAAGCAGAGCAAACGGTGAAAGAGCGACGGGGAAGTGGCGGATATGGAGCAGGGCAGGAGCAGCCTGGACACTGGGTATCAGGGCAAGTAGCCCGCCCGCGACGGCAAATAGCATAATGAACCCGCCCATCGTGGGCGTGCCCTCCTTCGCGCGATGAGTGTCGGGTGCGTAGGCATAGATGGTCTGACGAATGTTGAGTTTCGCCAGCGCCCCGATAATGGGCTTGCCAAGAACCAACGCCACAAGCGCGGGAACGAGAACTTCCATCACACCTTCACGCTCATTAGACGCTCGAGACCGATTGCGCGGGAGCCTTTGAGCAGGACCCAGTCGCCCTTCTGCACATTGCGCCAGAGCCATTCGCCCGCACTCAGAGGGTTCTCGAAGTGCAGCACACGCTGGGGTGGATATCCGCCCTCCTTGGCGGCTGCCGCCGTCCATAGCACATCGGTTCCAACCAAAATCAGGTAATCGATCGGCTGAGTGGCGAGCCAACGCCCCAGCTGCCAGTGCAGGCGCATGCTGTAGGGACCCAGTTCCTTCATGTCGCCAAGAATGGCGATGCGTCGCTGCGCAGGCGCCTGATAGAGCAACACCTGCAGCGCGGCACGCATCGAATCGGGGTTCGCGTTATAGGCGTCGTTGATCAATGTCCAACCACCAGGCTGTGGCTGGATCGCCATGCGCATCTCGGGCAGTTGCACGGTCTCCAACGCGCGTGCTGCCCGGTAAGGATCGACGCCAAGCACAGCAGCCACAAGCAAAGCAATCGTCGCGTTCATCAATAGGTGTTCGCCCAGATAGGGCAATTCCAGTTCCACATCCAGCATGTCAGACTGGTCGAGGAGGGTCTTTTTCAGGCGGATCAGCCCTGTGGTGCTATGGGGTGCAAGGCGTGTTTGCACCAGACAGGCGTCCGAATCGGGACTGCGCCCAAAGGTCAACACGGGGCAGGGAGCTTGTTCGCGCAGAAACTCATAGAATCGATCATCGCGCGGTAGGATTGCCAATCCATCAGCAGGTAACGCCTTGAGCAGCTCGCTCTTCGCTTCGGCAATTGCCTGACGACTGCCCAGCATCTCGATGTGCGACCAGCCAATCTGGGTGATAACCCCGATTTGGGGGCGAGCTATATCCGCGAGGTAGGCAATTTGTCCGCGCCCGCGCATCGCCATCTCCTGCACCAACACCCGGTGATACGGTTCCAGCCCAAAAATAGTGAGGGGCACACCGATCTCGGTGTTGAAGTTGCCTGGGCTGCTGTGGACTGCGCTGGGGAAACCCGCTTCGATCGCGGTGGCGACCATCGCGCGTGTGCTGGTCTTGCCCGTGCTGCCCGTGATACCGACCACAATCAGGTCGGGCATTGTCGCGCGGTAGTGGTGTGCCAGTGTGCCCAACGCCTGCAGGGTGGAAGGCACACGCAGCAGGGGGAAGCCCTCCGCTCCGATAGGCAGATACTCCACGACAGCAGCGACCGCGCCCTTCGCAAACACCTCCTGCAGGTAGTGATGCCCGTCGGTGCGCTCGCCTCGCAGAGCAAAAAACAGGTCGCCTGGCTGGACGGTGCGGCTATCCGTAGTAACGCCTCGCACCTGCTCCTCCCCCGTGAGGGAGACAGGTAATGCCGTTCGCAACGCCTCTGCAACTTCGCGTAAGTTCAGTGGTCTCATGCTCGCTTCGCTCCTATCAGTTCCAACACGGTTTGCCGATCGCTAAAGGGAAACTTCACGGTACCGATAATCTGGTACTCCTCGTGCCCCTTACCTGCCAAAAGGATGATTTCCCCTGGCACGGCTTCCTGAAGAGCAAGGGCAATTGCCGTGCGTCGATCAGGTTCAACGGCAACCACCTTATGGCGCCATTCGGCGGGGATGCCTTCCAGAATCTGCTGCAGGATGCGCTCCGGGGGTTCTGTGCGCGGGTTATCCGAGGTCAAGATGACGCGGTCAGCCAGTTCAGCGGCGATTGCCCCCATTTTGGGGCGTTTGGTGGGGTCGCGATCGCCCCCACAGCCGAACAAGAGGGTGAGGCGCGATGGCTGGAGCATGCGCGCTGCCTGCAGCAATCGGGCAAGTGCATCCGGTGTGTGCGCATAGTCAACAATCACTTCGAAGGGCGCATCGATGGGCACGCGCTCGAATCGCCCCGGCACGCGCTCCACCCGCAACAGCCCTTGCTGAATGGCTTCCACAGGCAGTCTGAGGCTGAGCGCGGCAGCCACCGCTCCCAGCGTGTTCTGCACATTGTGGGGCGCACTCAAGCGAATCTGGACAGGGAATCTGGTGGGCTGCAGCGAGGGTTCTCTATCTGCAATGTGAACCATAAATTGGATGCCGTCCTTATTCAATTGGATCTGCTCGGCGCGGACTCGTGCGTGAGGGTGTGTGCCGTAGGTCCAGAGGTCGCCCTCGGCGCGTTCGGCAAACCATGCGCCCCACTCGGCATCGAGATTAATGATTGCGCGGAATGGCTTGCCCGATTGACGCGCCAGCTCGGTGAACAGGCGCAGTTTCGCCTGAGCGTAGGCTTCCATCGTAGGGTGATAGTCCAGATGATCCTGCGTCAGGTTTGTGAAAATGGCGGCGTCGAAGCGGACGCCGTCGGCGCGTCGTTGATCGAGCGCGTGCGAGGAAACCTCCATCACGGCGGCGCGTGCTCCGCGCTCGACGGCTTGCTTCAGAATCGCCTGAATCTCGAAGGTTTCCGGCGTGGTCAGCCCTGTGTACAGCGATTCGGTTGAGTCGGATGGTTCAGACCCGTTCGGGAGCGGAGATAAAGTGGGCGAGCAGGGTAGTTGTGCGCCCAGCGTGCCAATCAACGCACAGGGCAGCCCTGCCGTTTCGAAAATGGCGCGCATGAGATAGGTGGTGGTCGTCTTACCGTTCGTGCCCGTGACGCCGACCACCAGCAACTGGCGGCTGGGGTCGTCATAAAACCGCTGCGCAATTCGCCAGAGCGCGTCGCGCGTATTCTCAACCCATGCCCAGGCGGGTGTGTCTGGAGGAACGGCATCTGTATTGCTCACCAGCAAAGCAGCTGCGCCCCGTGCAAGCGCATCCGATAAAAAGTGGTGCCCGTCGTGATGTGCGCCCGTTAGCGCGACGAATAGGTCCCCTTGCTGCACGCGGCGCGAATCGACCTGAATGCCCCGGATGCTGGCATCCCGATGCAGTGTCCAGCGCAGCCCGATTCCCTGCAGCAACTCACTTAATGGCTTCATGCGCGATTCCCCCAGCGAATAGCTTTGTCTGACAGGTTGGACCTGTTCGAGGCAGGAATCTTCCAGTACCAGATAAGGAACTGAGCGATTCGGCGGAAGGTTGGTGCCGCCACCTCTCCTCCATAGTACCCGTTTTGAGGCTCGTCGGCAAGCACCATCACCACCGCGCGCGGGTTATCGGCAGGCAGGATGCCGATAAAGGAGGCGATATACTTGCCGCGCACATAGCCATGTTTCGGAATCGCCTTCTGCGCCGTGCCTGTCTTACCCGCAATCCAGTAGCCTGGAAGGCGCGCTCGTGTGCCTGTGCCTTCCTCCACAGCGCGCACCAGTGCATGCAAGATCAAGCGCGCCGTTTCAGGGTGAAGCACCTGAGTGGTTCGGAGGTCACTCCGTCCATAAAGCAGATGCGGTTGTACCCAGCGTCCCTCGTTGGCGAAGACCGCGTAGGCAGCGGCGAGGGCGAGTGGCGTCACGAATATGCCCTGTCCGAAGGCAAGGTTCGCCTCCCGTAGCGCACGCCCGTAACGGATGCGGTCGGGTGGGTCGGTCCAACCCGTCCATTCCGCAGGCAGCTCGATGCCGGTCGGCTCCAGCAAATGGAACCGTTGGATGCCATCGTAGAGCCGCGCCAACCCCATGCGCAAACCAATCTGAGCGGAGGCAACATTGCACGAGTTTTTGATCACCGCTTCGGGCGTTTGCACCCCATGCCCACGCCCATGCACCACACAGCCGATGCGTTTCTTATTGATTACAAAGTTGTTTTTGCAGGCGAATCTGTCTGTTGGTCGGATGATGCCCCGATCCAGGGCAGCCGCAATCGTGATGGGTTTGAGAGTGGAACCCGGCTCATACAAGAAGGTGATGGCGCGGTTGCGCAAAGGTTCCATGCTGCGCTCCAGCCCCTTGCGCGTGTTCGGGTCAAAAGTGGGGCGATTGGCAAGCGCGAGGATCTCGCCCGTATGGGGATCCAGCACCAGCGCGAGCGCGCCCTTCGGCTTGTGTCGTTGCACTAATTCGTCCAGTGCCTGCTCCACTGCCTCTTGAATCGCGACATCGAGAGTCAGGCGTACCGACTGACCATCCACGGGTGGGACACGCACTTCGAGCGTTTCGGGGATAATCAAGCCGCCCGGTGCGATTTCACCTTCCTCGCGCCCGTTGACACCCTGCAGCTGCCGATTCAGGGTCAGTTCCACTCCACACAGCGGTTTGAGCATGTTGCCCTGCTCGCGATCCTCTTCCAGGGCAGTTAGCCCGATTACCTGCGCTGCGAGACGACCTTCGGGCAGCTCGCGTGCGGGAATGACCTCCTTCATGAGGAGGGCAGGTCGCTGGTGCAAAGGGGTTTTGCGATATTTTTGCAGGAACGGTTCCGCACGATGTTGGGGGATGAAGGCAGCGATGCGTAGGTAGCGGGCGTTGCGCGTCTGTGCTTCCTGAATCATCGCTTCCAACCGTCCAACTGGTAGCCCCAGCCCGCTGGCGAGCCAACGCGCGACGGCAGTGGGATCACGCACGCTGCGTGGGTCTATTGCAAGGTGATAATAGAAATCGGTCTGTGCGAGTGGTCGTCCCCAGCGATCGAGGATGGCACCGCGGCGCGCGAGCAGGGGTCGTGTGCGTTCGCGTCGGATGCGTGCCGCCTCGCGCATCTGGTCCGCCTGAAGCACTTGCAGGCTGAACAGACGCCCGATGATGAGCATTCCGCCCAGTGTGAGCAGCCCGCTCGCACATAGCAGGCGTTTCTGTTCCTGCTCGCGAATGCGAGCCTCTGTAGCTATTCGGACAGCTGCTCTCCGATGCCTCATTGAATCGCCTCCTGCATAGGGCAGACCCGCTTGGTCTGCCCTGACACCGTTTGGGCGGGGTAGACACACAGTCTTCCCCTACTCATTGCGTGCGATTTGCCACTTGCTGCTTGCGGCTTGCCTCAATTGAATCGTTTGTACCGCTTGGGTCTCGGCACGCACCATGCCCTGCGCTTCTGCCCAGCGCCGCACCAGTGGTTCCGCTGAAATGGCATTCAAGCGGGCGCGCAGCACCTCATTCTGTTGTTGGATGCGCTGCGCCTCTTTTTCGAGCCATGCGCGGCGTGCGCTCTCCCAGTTGAGCAGGGCAAGCCCTGTCAGATGGACGCTGATGAAAACCAGACAGAGGCAAAGCGGTAATGCGGCGCCCATCAGCCAGTGGCGAGCGGGGTGGGGTGTAGGCTTAGGAGCGCGCGATGCGGGGCGCGCTGGTGCCGAAGCGACGCGCGGTAGCGAGGCTCCTCTTTGCACCCTGCTTGATACTGGTTCCTGTAAAGTTTTCATGCATGCACCTCCTTGTCCCTCTCTAAGGCAGGTTCACAAATCTGCCCCTGCGTTATCCTATCCGTTGCGCGGCGCGTAGTTTCGCACTGCGCGCCCGCGGGTTCTGACAAATCTCTTCGTCACTCGGCTCCAGTGGCTTGGGCGTTAGCACCTCCAGCACTGGGCGTGTAGCGGTCGGCATCTTGCTGGTTGCCAGTGCATGGACCGGCTGACGGACGCTCAACTCGCGAAAGGCGTGCTTGACTGCGCGATCTTCCAGCGAATGGTAGGCAATCGCCACGATGCGCCCGCCGATACGCAGGCAGCCACAAATTGCCTGCAGCGATTCCTGCAGCCGGTCCAGCTCTCGGTTGACCGCGATTCGAATCGCTTGGAAGGTGCGCGTGGCGGGATGGATGCGCTTCTCCTGATACTTGCGCGGGATGGCTTCCAGCACAGCGGCGACCAGGTCGCCGGTGGTGTTCATGCGCCCCGCTTCGCGCCTTCGGATAATGGCTTTCGCGATGGGGTTTGCCCACCGCTCGCCGCCATAATCACGCAGGATGCGTGCCAGTTCCCCCACTGATACCCGCCGCAGCAGGTGCGCCGCTGTCTCGCTCTGGGAGCGGTCCAGGCGCATATCGAGCGGCGCATCATAGCGGAACGCTAACCCGCGCTCCGGGTCGTCCAACTGATCGGAGCAGACCCCCATGTCGATGAGGATGGTGTCCACCTGGGGGATGCCCAGCTCATCCAGAATGGCGGGCAGGTCTCGATAGTCGCCATGCACCATGTGGAGCGTGATAGGCAGGTCGCGCAGGGTTTGATAGGCAAGGTCCAGCATGCTCGTGTCGCGGTCGATGGCGATGAGGGTGCCGGTGGGGCCCAACCGTTCGGCGAGGGTACGCGCGTGCCCGCCCGCCCCCACCGTGCCGTCCACCGCCACCCCGCCCGGTGGCGGGCTTAGCAATTGGATAACCTCGTCTAACATCACCGGCTTGTGCATGGCGACCTCAGATATTCATCTCAACTGCCAATTGCATCAATTCGTCACCGTTCTCCAGCTCGGCTTGCATAATGCTCTCGTAGCGCGCGCGGCTCCAGATTTCAATCCAGTTTGCACACCCAGCGATCAGCACTTCCGAGTTCGGCTCAATCTGCGCCCAGTCGCGCAGCTCCTGTGGAATGGCGACGCGCCCCTGACTGTCAGGGTTGACCTCTGCGGCGTTCGTGTATAAAAATCGCTGCAGGCGGATTTTGCGCGGGTCGAACAGTGCGCCGTCGTCGAACTTGTCGCCCAGTCGCTGCCATTGGTCGTTGGTGAAGATAAAGAGGCAGCCGCCGAAACCCCGCGTGATGATGAAACGCTCGCCCAGCATCGAGCGGAAGCGCATCGGAATCACGATCCGCCCCTTGTCATCTACTGCGTAGTAGCTTCCGCCTTGAAACTTCGCCATCGCGCTTCACCAACCTACGCCTGCGCCTCGAATTACCACCAATCTACCACTGAGTCTCCACCAAGTCTCCACTGGGATATATTATAGCACATCGATGCGCGTTTGTCAAGGGGTTTTGCCCCACAAACCCCCAGATTTGGGCAAAACTCCCCGAAATTTCCGATATATAGGGGTTGACGGGGTAGGTTTTTTATGTCCGCATGCCTTCTTTGCAAATGCCCCTGCTGCGCGGGGGCACTCGCAAAGCAACAAGAGGCTCCCTCTGACTCCCAGGAGGGAGCCAGAGAGGTTTATGAAACAGTTTTCGAACGCCCTCGATTCCAGTCGCTACTTGTCATTTACGCTGCAATCAACCGCCGATATGCCTCACGATACTTTTCGGCGGTTTTTTGCACCACTTCGGGCGGAAGCGGTGGAGCAGGTGGCTGCTTGTTCCAGCCTATCGATTCGAGATAGTCGCGCACGAACTGCTTGTCATAACTCGGCTGGGAACGACCGGGCTGATAGAGCGTCGCGTCCCAGAAGCGCGAGGAATCGGGGGTGAGCACCTCATCGATGAGTAAGATATGTCCCTCGCTGTCCAGTCCGAACTCGAACTTGGTGTCGGCAATGATTATACCGCGTGGCAAGGCGTACTCCACTGCTTCCAGATAGAGGCGCAGGCTCAGCTCGCGCAGGCGATGCGCATACTCCTCGCCAATCATGGTGACCACTTGCTCAAAGGAGATGTTTTCGTCGTGTCCCACCTGCGCTTTGGTTGCGGGGGTAAAAATGGGTTCGGGCAGGCGGTCCGACTCGCGCAGCCCGCTTGGCAAGCGGATGCCGTGCAACTCAATGGATGCGCTGCTGGTTGTACCACCCGTATCCACATACTCCTTCCAGAGTGAGCCGGCGAGATAGCCGCGTACCACGCACTCCACCGGGAACGGCTGTGCCCGTTTGACCAACATCGTGCGCCCTTCAAGCAGGGAGCGATACGCCTCTGGTTCGGCGATACCCGCGTTTCGCAGTGCCTCCGCGATAGCATCCCATTCGGTGCTGATCAGATGATGGGGCATCCACGATTCGAAGCGACGGAACCAGAACGCGCTCAAACCCGTCAACACGCGCCCCTTGTCGGGAATGGGGGTCGGCAGTACCACATCGAACGCGGAGAGGCGGTCCGTGGTAATCATCAGGAGCGCATGGTCCAACCGATAGGTGTCTCGCACTTTGCCCCGTGCATGCAAGGGCAGCGGCAATTGAGTCTCCATAACGGTCATATCCATATGTACCCTCCTCGCACAGGTTGAAGATTTGGCATCCATACCCAATTCCCTACTGCTTCTGGAATTCCCACCGTACTATGTTCAGTTTGGATGCAGGCGCAACGACCTGCAATGTGTGGCAGGGCAGCTTATGCCCGAATCGGGGCGAGTACCAGCCGAGTTTCGTTCGCTCATCTCCCCGGTAGAGGCGGGTCTGCGCGTTTGGCGGCAAGCCCTCCACCCGCAGTAGGCAAACACGCTCCCCATCGCGGATATGCCAACCCTCCTCCGTCAGCTCCACCTGCCAGTCGGGGTGGAAGTGCCAGTGCCAGTGGAGGCTCCGCATAAAGTCAGGGAAATCGCCCTCAAAGCAGGAGGCAATCACATCGGTGATCAGGAGCCGTTGACGGTGAAGCTCCACTCGGCGTGCCACCATCGCTTCGGGCAAATAGTCGCCTAATTCCCCCACCACCGCGTCGTGTGTCAGCTCTGTTTGCGAAAGGTATGCCCAAGCTTTTCTTCCCCACAGGAAGGGGCCCAGAATCCCCGACTGGTTTTCGCCGTTGAGGGCAATCGTGTTGTGCGCGGATGTACCGCGAAAATAGTTGCGCCACTCAGGGTCCTCGTGATACGCGTAGGTTCCCGCATCTATCAAGAACGGTTTGCCATCTAAAGACGCCCATACACTGAGTGCGTCCGCATGCCCATGCGCGGCGAGGTTACCCAGCCCCAACGGACCCGCGTCGAACAGCACTTGCCAGGGTTCCTTGTGCAGCACGGCATAGCCACCTTCCGGGTAAAGGCGCGATTCGGTCAGGCGCGACCCTGTGGGCGCAGGCGTCCCAGAAAGCCAAAGGCACAGCGTATCGTCCACCTCGCTGAAGGCGGGAGGCGGCTCGCAGTCGAGCATCATCGCGAGCGCACGCCCCACCACCCTATGCCGATTGCCACCCTCGCTCCAGAGCGGGACCACCGTGCCGTCGTCCTCATCGCCCACCTGGGGCACATAGCCCGAAGCATCTATCACATTCCGCACAAACTCAATACTTTTGATCAACCGCTCCGCTACGGTTGTTGGCATCGGATGCAGGCGATAGGCATGGAGATAGAACTCCCACACGAAAGGCAGGTAGCCAAAGGCTTGTTCAGCGTTTACCCCATCGGGGTAGAACTGGCGGAGGGCTTCGCGTTCTAAGAGCGTGTAGCCTGTGTGCCTCCATCGTCGGGTAAGGGGGCAATCGGGCAAGAGGCTCCCTGCGAACGCTAACGCCGCCGCCTCGCCAATCAAGTGGTTGTTGGCAGAGGAGCCGGGCGACAGATGGCGTTCGATATATTCCCCGTGCTGGAGAATGGCACCGAGCAACCTGGCTCCCTCGGTACGCAGGCTATCCCACGCGCCCTGAGCCGAGGAGGCGAGCAATCGCAGCGTATACAGCCACACAAACACCCGAATCGCATGCTCTAATGCGCTTGTCCAGTGGATGCCCCAGCCGCGTGGGTTGCGCTCAAGGTAATCGAGCCACCAGCGTAGGCAGGTCTCGGCATAACGCGATTCACCCGTCAGCGCATATGCCTGTGCCAGTCTCAAAATGGGCTGATGGCGTGCCAGCTCCCATACATACTTCACCCCACCCGCCACATCGATGCGGCGATAGTCAATGATTTTTGCTGGAGCATCCATCCATTCTTTGCCCAGCAAGTAATTGCGATGCCAACAGGGTGGGTTATCGAGCAGCACCGTATACCCGAACAATCGCCAATTGCCTTGCAGCAGGTCATCAGCTTCCTTCAGAATGCGTGCCCGCTCAGACGGTGGCACGGCGGTTGGGTGGATGGGTAAATGCGTCATAAGCTGAGTAAGCCATGCGTCCATGCGAACTTGAGGGCAGAGTCGCTGCCATGTTGTTTCGGGGGGTTCTTTGGGCAGGGGCGCGAGCCATTCGCGCAGTAGGCGCGCCGTGCGGATGAGAATTTCATGAGGCTCCATCGCCATCAACCGCCTTATTTTCCACCGCCAGCTACCCATTCCCTTAGTGTTCGCCCCCCACCTTCATCTTTTGAGATGCTTTTCCAGCTCCTCCAAGCGTTTGACCAGCTCGGGCAGTTTGTAGAGGTGCGCTAATATCTGCAGCCATTCACGGTGGGGAATGGCAGGTGTGCCCCAATAGACGCCGCCGGGGGGCAGGTTTTTGGACACGCCACCTTGCGCACCCACCACCGCGCCACGCCCGATACGCACATGGTCTTTCACGCCCACCTGTCCTGCCAACACCACCCGTTCCTCCAAAACGGTGCTGCCCGCGATGCCAACCTGCGAAACCAGCAAGCAATGCTCGCCCACCTGCACATTATGCGCCACTTGCACCAGATTGTCGATTTTCGTGCCCTTGCCGATGCGCGTCTCGCCCGTTGTGGCACGGTCGATGCAGGTGTTGCAACCGATCTCCACATCATCCTCGATGACAACGGTGCCAATTTGTGGGATTTTATAATGGCTGCCCTCGTGTTGCACA
Organism: bacterium HR15; assembly: GCA_002898555.1. Taxonomy (GTDB): domain Bacteria; phylum Armatimonadota; class Fimbriimonadia; order Fimbriimonadales; family GBS-DC; genus HRBIN15. Next base: position 4,218 of record BEHR01000025.1, on the reverse strand, counting down.
TAGCCGAACCCATCGCCACCGATAATGGCACCTGGATGGATGATCACCCGTTGTCCAATCTGCACGCGGGGCATGACCACCACATGGGGATAAAGCACGGTGTCGTCGCCAATTTCCGCTTCGTCGCCAATATAGCAGAAGGGATAGACACGCACGCGCTGTCCGAGGCGCACCCGATTGCCCAGCACCACATAGGGCATGAGCGCGACCTCATCGCCCAGCTCACACCCTTCGCCCATCACGACCGTTGGATGGATGCCTGGCTCAGGGGGTTGGAACGGACTGAACAGCGTGAGGAGCTGCGCAAACGCCAGTCGGGGCTGGGGATGTAGCAGGAAGCTCTTCTCGCTGCGAAGATTCTCCACCAGGCTCGGATGAACAAGGATGGCAGCGGCGGGCGATTGAAGCGCAAGGCGCAGATTGCGCTCATCCTCGGCAAAAGTGAGCCCACCTGCAGGCACATCCTGCAGTCCTCCGACGGCAGTAATGGTCAGGTTCGGGTCGCCCCGCACCACGCCGCGCACCCATTCCGCCAACTCCACCAGCCGATAGCTCGCCATCAGCCAGTATAATACCTTTTCAGGGAGATGGCGCGTTCGGCGGCGGAGCAGGTCTATGCGCTGGTGCGGCGTGTACCTGCCGGGCGGGTGGTGAGCTACGGGCAGATTGCCGAGCAGGTGCCTCCTATCACCGCACGCCAGGTGGGACGCTGGATGGCGTTCGCGCCCGATGATGTGCCCTGGTGGCGTGTGGTTGGCGCGGATGGCACATTGTGCATCGCCCGCCGTGACCCGATGCTGGCACAGCTGCAGCGTGCCTACCTGGAATCTGAAGGCGTGCCCTTCGATGATACGGGCAGGGTCTGTATGGCACAGTGCCAGTGGGAACTTTAAAGCCGCCCACGGGTATGTCCCCATGGGCGGCTGAAACATCCGACAGAGCAACGGGTTCAGCGTCCGCGCGAGAACTCAAACACGGCAATATCGCCGCGCTTCACCTCACCCGAATAGCTGAACACCGTGTTGCCATCCTGGTCCACGAAGGTCACTTCCAGCGTGTCAGGATCGCCGCTGCCGTCACGCGAGCGGTTATCGGCAACGCTGACCTGCACCGTGCCGCGTACCCGCTCAAAGCCCGTGCGCGTGCGAACTGTCAAAATCGCCTGACCGCTGAAGCTCGCCGTATGCGCTGCCGTATCGACGCTCAGCTCTTCGAGGCGGAACATAACCAGCGAGACAAGTTGGCTATCCTGGCGAGTAGTTAGGCTGAACCAGCCTCCTTGCCAGGAGCGATCACCGTAGCTGATCTTAGCAACGCCAAACGAGAAGAAGGCGTTTGGCTGATCCGAGTCGGGGGCGCCAGCAGCGCCAGCGCCAAAAGCACCGCGTACGGTAAAAGTCTGCGCCAACGCAAACGCGCTGGTCAGCACCATCAACGCACCAAGCCAAGCTACTCTACGCATCGTTGCATACCCTCCTTCCACTGTGGGATGATTCCCACTAAGTAAATTATAGCATATCCCCCCCCCTTTGTCAAGGGGTAGGGGGCTTTTTGGGGGTCTTGCGGAGATGGTTAGGGCTGCTGGCAGGGCGAGCGCGCAGCTGTGCCCATGTGCGCAGTTCGTCAATCTCCTCGCGCATCATCACCGAGAGGGGCACGACCGACTTAATCTCGCCGAGCAAGTCATCCATCGTCAGGTCGCGTCCTGCGTCAAAAGCATTAAACAGCGCGCCAAGAATCACTTGCTCGATTTCCGCCCCGGAGAAGCCTTCTGTGGCTCGTGCCAACTTCTTGAGGTTGAATTGCGCCGGATCGCGCTTGCGCTTACGCAGGTGAATCGCAAAAATCTGTTCACGCTCGCTTTCGTTCGGCAGGTCTAAAAAGAAGATCTCGTCGAACCGCCCTTTGCGCAGCAGTTCAGGCGGCAGCAGCGAGACCTCGTTCGCGGTTGCCACGACGAACACGGGCGATTTCTTCTCCTGCATCCATGTGAGGAAGGTGGCGAATACGCGCGCCGTTGTGCCTGCATCCGACATACCGGAGCTTTGCACCCCTGAAAAACCCTTTTCTAACTCATCGATCCAGAGGATGCAGGGTGCAACGGCTTCGGCGGTGCGAATCGCAAGGCGCATATTCGCCTCCGATGCGCCCACCAGGCTGCCAAACACGCGCCCCACATCGAGGCGCAGCATCGGCAGATTCCAGAGATTGGCAATCGCTTTTGCTGTGAGGCTCTTGCCGCAGCCTTGCACGCCGAGCAGGAGCACGCCTTTCGGGGTGGGTAGCCCAAATGCGCGTGCCTGTTCCGAAAAAGCTGCGCGTCGCTTGCGTAGCCACTCTTTTAGCACATCCAGCCCGCCGATGTCCTCTATGCGCTCCTGCGCTGCATAGTATTCCAGCACGCCCGACTTGCGCACGATTTGCTGCTTCTCGGTGAGAATCACTTCCGCCTTCAGCTGGCGATGCTCGATGACGGAGCGCGCACACACATTTTCGATCTCCTCCATCGTGAGTCCTTGAGCGGCTTGTACCAGCTCTTCGAACGCATCGGGCGGCACCTCGGTCGCCACGCCGGGCTTATCGCGCAACATCAGCAGGATCTCGCGCAACTTATGCGCAATTTCCTCGCGTGTGGGCAAGGGCATCTCCAGCACGGTCATCTCCTTTTCCAGCTCAGGGGGCAGTTTCAGCACAGGGCTGATCACGATAAGTGTGCGTCCCGATGAGTGAAGGCGCGGTGAGAGGTCGCGCAGCAGCCGAATCACGCGCGAATCCCCCAGATAGGGATGAAAGTCTTTCAGCAGGAGAATCGCGTTCTCGTAGGGACGAAAGAGCGTCATCAGTGCCTCGATATCGGGCGTGAGTCGGTCGCGCCGTTCGCTTTCCGCAGGCGCGGGTAATGGAGGTTCGTAGCCGCGCGTAAGGGTCCAGACATGCAGCCGTTTCTGCACCCGATTCGCCACCAAACGCACCAACTCCTCGGCGCGACGCTCCTCGGAGGTCAGCACATAGAGCAGAGGGTAGCGTGCCCGTACCAGCACTTCCAGCTCCCGTTCGAATGCCGTCTCCATCGCTTAATCTATTTCATTCGGCTCCACGCCCAGTTCGCGCAGCTTCTGCGCCAGCTGCTCGGCACGCTGACGCTCGGCTTCGGCACGCTGACGCTCCCGCTCCACCAGCTGTTGGGCATGTTCCAACGCGGCCGCTAACTCTTCATATGGCTGGAACCGCTTGCCATCGGGTGTGGTTAGCACCAGTTCAGTACCTTCCAGGTCGAAACGAACGCCTAACAGGGGGCTGACCCAGCCGCGCATTTCCGGTACAGGCATCAAGTGCCCATCCTCGCCGCGGACATAACCCTGCAACTCGCCCGTATCGGGGTCATAGATGTAGAACTCCTGCACGCCGAACCGCTCGTAAAAAAGGGTCTTGCTAATCCATTCGCTGGGCGTGTTGCTGGGCGAAGCGATTTCAAACACCACCTGAGGCGGGATGTTTCCCTCTTCCCACTGTTTGTACGAGTCGCGGTCGCCCTTCGGTCTGCCGAAGACAACCATCACATCAGGGGCAACGCGCGTCCTGTTATCGCCTTCGATGGGATACCAGAAGAGGTCGCCTGCTACGAACACATCGGGACGATCAAGAAACATAGCAGCCAGTCCCCCCTGGATCGTCACAATCCAGCGGTACTGTCGAGTGTTCTGCGCCATTGGTTCACCATCCGTGCTGGGGTACTCGATCACGGGCTTTGCTTGAGCAGCGGTCTGGCTCATCGGCTCACCTCCTTGCAGAGTATACCTGAAGGGGATACTGTTTCAATCCCCTGCGCAGGGGCTGTCCCTTTGGACGAACCTTTGGAAATGGCGAAGGAGACTGTCTGTGTCTGTTTCAATCCCCTGCGCAGGGGCTGTCCCTTTGGACGGAGGGGTCGAGGTGCCCCTCGACCCCGACATGGGGCCAGCGTTTCAATCCCCTGCGCAGGGGCTGTCCCTTTGGACCGACGGAGAGGCGGTGGACGCTTGGCTCGTCCATGTTTCAATCCCCTGCGCAGGGGCTGTCCCTTTGGACTATAGGGTAGCCGACGATGGCGAGCGGGCAGACGCCTGGCTCGTCCAGTTTCAATCCCCTGCGCAGGGGCTGTCCCTTTGGACCGGATCTTTCCAAGCTCCGCGGGCCACGTGGGTTTCAATCCCCTGCGCAGGGGCTGTCCCTTTGGAC
>BEHR01000024.1 GCA_002898555.1 bacterium HR15 | reverse complement strand
AAAGCGCGTGAACGCATGGGACGGTAGGAGCAGACCTTGTGTCTGCCCAGAGCCAATTGAAAATTTTGAGCGCAGCTGGGTCAGAGAAAAAATTTCAGACTAGGGGATTCACCCTGACAACCCATCCTGCAGGGCAGTTAGAAGCTCGCTTTGGGCGAGGGTACGCTGTTCGCGCGATTGCAGATTGCGCAAAGTGACGGTGCCCTGCTGTAGTTCCTCGTCGCCCAGAATGAGCGCGTAGCGCGCACCAACACGATCGGCAAGACGCATCTGAGCCTTGGGGCTACGCCCCTCCAGATCGAAATCCACCGCGATCCCTGCCATGCGCAACTGCTGGGCTATCTTCAAAGCGACAGGACGCGCAGCATCCCCAATGGCAATCACATAGGCGACAGGTTTGGGTGGCTCGGGTAGCGGCACACCTATCTCCTGCAACACAAGCAATGTGCGCTCGATACCGATGCCGACACCCAGCGCAGGCGTAGGCGGTCCGCCACACTCCTCCACTAACCCGTCATAGCGCCCGCCACCACAGAGTGCATTCTGCGCTCCCAGTCCCTGCGCCAGCACCTCAAAAGTGGTGCGCGTGTAGTAATCGAACCCACGCACGAGCCGGTGATCACGCACAGAGGGCAGATCCAGCTGCTTGAGCAGGTTGAGCAGCCCCTCAAAATGGGCGCGACACTCGTCGCACAAATACGGGTCAATCACAGGCGCATCTGCCATGAGTGCCTGACAGGTGGGCACCTTGCAATCCAACACGCGCAACGGATTGCGCTCGATGCGCTCCTGGCAGGCAGGGCATAGGCGAGCCAGATGCTGCCGCCCGAATGCCTGCACGGCATCGCGATAAGCAGGGCGACACTTCGGGCAGCCGATGGTGTTCAGGTGCAACTCGATACGCTCGTCGGGGATGCCCAGCACGCGGAAAAAGTGGAGCACCATCGCCAGTAATTCGGCATCGGCAAGAGGCGATGCGGCGCCCAAAATCTCCGCCCCGAACTGATGCGCTTGGCGATAACGCCCCTTCTGGGGACGCTCATAGCGAAAGATAGGCGTGATGTAATAGAGCCGTAGAACGCTGCCGCTGGCGTGCAAGCCATGTTCCAGATAGGCGCGCACGACGGGTGCAGTGCCTTCCGGCTTCAAGGTCAAGCTGCGACCTGCCCGATCCTTAAAGGTGTACATCTCTTTCGAGACGATATCGGTCACCTCGCCAATACTGCGGATGAACAACTCCGTCTCTTCGAAAATCGGCGTTCGAATCTCGTGATAGCCATACAGATGGCAGACCTCACGCCACTTGCTCTCCACATAGTGCCACAAGTGGCTGGACTCGGGCAGGATATCCTGCGTGCCCCGTGGGGCAGTGTATCGGGTTCCCATGGCTTTTTTGGACTCTGTCGGACAGCTCTGACAAATTGGGCAGGTCGAGTGAGATTAGTCGCCTCGCACTTTCGGTTCAAACTTCTCGCCCAGATAGGCTTGGATTTCTGGTTCATTCAGTGCGCTCATTAGTGCGCCAAACCCGCGTGCCGTTCGAATTTTGCCGTTGAACACCACGAAAAAGGTGGGCGTGGAGTTGACGCCCAGTGCAGAGCCTTCTTTCAGGTCGCGATAGATTTTTTCAAAGTAAATATCCTTATTTTGCATCGCGCGGTAGACCTTTTGCGCGTCCAGCTTGAGGGTTTTCGCGAGATGCTCGATCTGTCTGGGCGTCATATCTTCCTGGCTCTGGAACAGGGCATGATACATCTCCCAAAACTTGCCCTGAGCCCCAGCCTCCTCCGCTGCGGATGCAGCAATCCACGCCATGGGATGCACCTCGACCAGTGGATAATGCCGAAAGATAAAAAGCACCTTATTCCGATATTTTGGCATGAACTGCTTCTCCAGGATATCATAGGCTTGTTTGCAGGCGGGGCATTGGAAATCGGAGAACTCCACGATGATCAACGGGGCTTTAGGATTGCCTGTGCGCCAGCCCTGTCCCTCTTGATAAAGCAGCTTGAGCCGCGCCGTATCTGCATTGGCTACTGAGGGGGTGGTGGCACGCATCCATTGCCACGCGCCGAAGGCGAAGCCCGCCACAATCAATAACAGAGTCATCACGAGCGCTTTGAGCAATTCACGCGCCCAGCCCGCGCCCTCCGCAGGCTGCGCCCGCAAGCCCATCAGCGATAACAGCCATACCAACAGGTTGCAGCTCGCTGCGCCAAGACACCACCAGCAAGGGCTGCCCCGCTGATATAACCCCAGCACAAAGAGCTGTAGATAGGTCAGATAGCCAAAGGCAAGCATTCCCAGCGTGCTGAGCATCGCCAAGCCACGCGCATAGAACATCCACTGCTCTGGATACTGCAAGCGCGATAACGCTAACACCACCAGCAGCCCGAAGTAGAAGAAGCCATATGCTGCCGTGGGGATACCCAAAAAGCGGGCATAGGGCGAACGCGCCACCTCATCGCAGCCCGTGCCAGTGCATGGCAACGCATAGCCTGTCGAATGCGACACCCACAGCAACCCCGCGATAACCATGCCCAGCGTGGCAAAGAGAATAAGAAGCCGGTTGATCAATACCGCTCTCATACGCGCTCTTGTCCTCCGAAGAGAGTATACCCTCTGTGGTGAACGGCAGAAAGAAGGTATACTTGCTCCTGTGAGGAGACGAGTGGAAAATCTGTCCGCTATTGGAGCCCGGCTCACGCCTTATCGAGAGGCACTCCGTCAGCCATATCGCGTGGCACAGTTGGCGGTTTTGGGCTCGTATGCGCGAGGTGATGCCCATTCAGGCAGTGATATGGGCATTCTGGTTGATTTTGAACCAGGTGGAGCAGCTTTCGATAACGATGACGAAGATAATTGACCATGTTGCGACTCTATCTGGTTCGGCATGGGCAGACGGCGTGGAACCACACGGGGCGTATTCAGGGGCATTCGGATGTGCCCTTGGATGAGATAGGGCAGCAGCAGGCGCAGCGCGTCGCAAGCTGGCTGGGGGAGCGCGTGCATGCACCGCTTGCTATCTACACCAGCGACCTGAAACGCTGTCTCCAGACTGCTGAAACGATTGCCACGCGCCTGAACGCGCCTATCCATCCGACAACTGCCCTGCGCGAACGCCACTGGGGCGCATGGGAAGGGTTAACGCGCGAGGAGGTCATCGAACGCTATCCCGAACACCATTTCACCTATCTATATGACCCGCTGGCGGGCACGCCACCTGAAGGCGAGCCGATGAACGCTTTCTGGGATCGGGTACAGCAGTTTGCCAGCCAGCTCTATGCGCAGCACCCGGAAGGCGAGCTGGTGGTGGTGGGGCATGGGGGGAGTCTGCGCATCCTACTCTGCGACGCGCTCGCAGGCGATATCCAAACCTACCGACGCATTCGACTGGACAATACTGCCGTGTCTATCATCGAGCGGGTAGATGGGCGCATCTGGGTGGCACTGCTCAACTACACCGGTTTTCTGGATAGCAAATAACAGGGCTACGGTTTCAGCAGGCGTACAAAGCCCTCCTGCTCAAAGTGCCGATCGGTCGTTAACGCCTCCGTCATAACCACTTGCTTGGCAAAGGGGTATAAATTCAGCCAGCACATAGCTGTGGGTGATTCGCTGCGTTGCCTTCCCCTGTCAGCTCACAGGAAAGAATGATACCGGGTGAACATATCCATGCGGGAACTTTTAGCAGTTCCCCCGCGTAATTTGCAGTAATACTGCTCAGAGGTGGAAGGGATCGTCCTCAAAGTACCTCTTGTTGATCCCCCTTTGCCTCACTTCCAAAACCAAATCTCTATAAGGAGGTATTCGCATGATAGCCGAAACGGTCAGGCGATTGCGAGTAGGTGAGGCGATTAGCCGGCACAACCTGACAGTGATTCCCTTGCTGGACGATCAGCCAGCAAAACCCAGTTACCTGTTGATGAGCGACGCGCTGAAGCAAGGCTTGCTCACTATTGAGGAGGTTAGTGTGGGTGGCAGCGTGAACACCATTAAGGCAACCAACAGGGCGACACTGCCCGTGTTGCTACCCGATAGCGAGGAGCTGGTCGGCGCGAAGCAGAACCGCGTGCTCAATGTCTCCATTCTCGTCCCCGCACAGACCTCTCTGCATATCCCCGTGTCTTGTGTGGAGGCAGGGCGGTGGTCGTACCGGCGCGAGAGGTTCCATCGAATGCAGGAAGCGATTCGCCTCCGTACCCAGGCACGCCAGGCGAGGGAAGGTGTCACCTCCCCAGAGGCGGGCTTCGAACCCTCCGACTACATGCTCCACCACCAGGCGCGGGCACGCAAGGCACAACAGGTGCATGCCTTGCGTAGAATGAGCGGGTCGCCACAGGCCTCTCAGGGTGACATCTGGCATGAGGTGGACCGACTGGCGGCCGAGGCAAGGGTCTTCTCACCTACCTCTGCCATGCACGATGTGTATGAATACCATCATGCCCGGCTGGAGAGGTACCTCGAAGGGATGGAGCCGTCCGAGAAACAGGTCGGCGCGCTCTTTGCGCTCAACGGGCAGATTGTGGGGCTGGAACTGTTCGACGCGCCCGATACCTTCCGCAAGATGTTCCCCAAAATACTGCGCAGCTACGCCATCGGTGCGCTGTGGGGCAGTGAGCTAAAATCGCCCGCTCCCGACTCGTCGGAAGCCGAGCAGTTCCTTGAAGCAGTGGCGAAAGCCTCCGCGGAGCCATTTCAAGCGGTGGGGCAGGGTGTGGATGTTCACTTAAGCGGTGAAACACTCACGGGCGCCGCACTGCTCGACGGAGAGCGGCTGATCCACCTGTACGCCTTCCGCACCCATTAATCGGTCTGATGCCGCTGCCTCTGAAAACGCCCTTCTCCAGGCTGTCGGGGCGCGCGATCCGCTTAACATCGCTGGCGCAGATAGCGGATCGCGCCCCACGCCACCTGCTGCGGGTCAGGGGTGTAATCCAACGGCTCCACCGAACACCAGCCCGTGTAGCCCACTTCGCGCAAGGCATTCAGGATAGGCGCGAAATCGGTCGGTCCGAAACCAGGCGCACGCATGCCCGAATCGTTCAGATGCACATGGCGAATATAGGGGGCAAACTGGTGAATCAGCGCAGGCACATCGTCGGTCTCGCTGAGCGCGCATTTCACATCGAGCAGAGTGCCCAGACATGGGTGGCGCACCTCCTCCAGAATCGCCACCGCCTCGCCCAGCGTATTCAGCACATCGGTCTCGGCTAATGGCAGCGGCTCCAGCAGAATCATCACGCCTGACTGCTCGCATCGGCGCAGCGCAGGTTGCAGCGTGTCGAGCCAAAGCGACACGGCTTGTGCGGGCGTGATGGGCGGGATAGTGGAACGCTGTTTGGGCGAGCCGAACACCATCAAGGGTGCGCCCACCGCCTCGGCAAATTGCACGAGTTGCACCAGGTAGTGAGCGGTACGCAGGCGCACGGCGGGGTCAGGATGTGCCACATGGAGGTCATCCCGCCCCCACAACAGCATATGCAGCCCGACAATCTCCAACCCGAAGGTGTGGGTAGTGCGCACGATAGCGGCGCGGACGCTCGCATCGATCTGCTCCACCGCAGGTGCGAAAGTAAAAGGGGCTAACTCAACCCCTTCATAACCCGCTTCCGCTATCCATCGGCAGGCGGCTTCGAAACTCAGATGGCGCAATACCTCATTACACAGCGCATATCGCATCGCTTTTCCTATCCGTATCGTGTTCCTAAATTCAACACCCCCTCGCTTCTATCCTGTAGGGTATACCTCCTCCATGAGGTGATGGCATGACACGAATCGGCGTGGTGCGTGACGAGCAGATTGAGCTGGATGAGCCTTTAGATCTTCCACTGGGAACGCGCGTGGAGGTGTTTGTGCGTCCGATTACGGAGCCAAGGGGGCATTCCTTGATCGGGCTGTTTGCGGACGAGCCTGAGCTGCTGGATGCAATTATTGAAGAGGTGATGCTGGCACGAGAGACCCGCCCATTGAGGGTAAGCCATGGATAAGGCACTGTTGGACACGGATATTCTGTCGGATTCGCGTCGTGAGCTGGCGTGAATAGGTCAGGTGGTTGTTTGCCAGATCATGCGGGCACGCAGTGTCTGCCCGATGCGCTCGATTGGATGCTCGACATCGGCACGGGCAAGCGCGCTAAACACAGGACGCCCCACCTGATTTTCCAGCAACCACTCCCGTGCGAACTGCCCCGTCTGAATCTCGCTCAAGATGCGCTTCAACTCCGCACGCACCGCTTCGTTAATCAAGCGGGGTCCACGGGTCATCGCCCCATATTGCGCCGTGTCCGAAATGGCGAACTGCATCCCGCTGATACCGCTCTCATAGATAAGGTCCACAATCAGTTTCAGCTCGTGCAGGCACTCGAAATAGGCGATTTCGGGCTGATAACCCGCTTCGACAAGCGTTTCGAACGCCGCCTTGATAAGCGCAGGCACGCCTCCACACAGCACGGCTTGCTCCCCAAACAGGTCGCTTTCGCACTCCTCGCGGAAGGTGGTTTCATAGACGCCCGCGCGGGTGCCCCCTAATGCGCGCGCATAGGCAAGAGCAATCGCTTTCGCGTTGCCCGTGTAGTCTTGATGAACAGCAATCAGGCAAGGGGCGCCGTGCCCCGCCATATAGAGCCGTCGCAGTTGCGGTCCCACCGCTTTGGGCGAGACCATGAATACATCGATATCGGACGGCGGCGTAATCTGTCCAAAGTGGATGTTGAACCCGTGCGCGAAGCCGAGGGCGACCCCCGTGCGCAGGTGCGGAGCGACCCATTCCGCATAGACGCGCGGTTGATGCTCGTCGCTGATAAGCATCATCACGACATCGGCTTGTTCGGTCGCTTCAGGGATACTCATCACGGGGAAGCCATCCGTCTGGGCACGCTCCCATGAAGCCCCTTGGCGCACACCAATGATGACCGTCAGCCCGCTGTCGCGCAAGTTGAGCGCCTGCGCATGCCCTTGCGAGCCATAGCCAATCAGGGCAATCGTTTTGCCCTGCAATACCTCTAACGGCGCATCGGCATCGGTGTAAACAGTGGCCATCGTTTGTTCCCTCAAAGAAGTTGGGCAGATTGGACACCACCTTATTTCTGCTCGGTGGGTGGCGGTTCCTGCGGAGTGGGTTGTTCAGGTGACTTGCTGCGTGCAGGTTCAGGCGCGAGCCGTTCGATGCGCACCTGTACCTGCACCTCATGGGCGCCGATAATTTCCAGCCCGCGTGGGATCTGGAGGGGCACTTTGAGGGTGGTGTCCCGGGTGATCTCACGCAGCGAAATGGGCGCGGTCTCGATGACATTGACCTCTTTCAGACGGCTGGGATTGCCCCGTACCTGCACTGCCACTGGCTCTACCGCAAACCAAGCGATGCGATAGGGAAAGGGAGGTAATTCGCCCAAGCGCGGACTGACTGGCACTGTCTTGACAGTGGGTTGAGGGATCAGGCGCAGCTTCAGGCGCACCATGCTGGGATTGATTTGCACGCTGAGCACAGGGCTGCCCGCGCTGTCCACCGCGATGGGGGTGATATCCACCTCCGTATCTCCTTGCAAGCCCGTGAGATCGAAAGGTGCGAGAACCTCCTGCACGCGGCGCACCTCGCTGACGGCGCCGCTCACGCGCACACTGGTCGGCTCGGTGAGCGCTTCTGCTAGCACCTCGCGCACTTCTGGCGTGCCCGATAAGCGCACACGCACAGGCATCTGGCGAGTAAGGCGTGGCTCGATAAACACCTTAATGCGCTGACGCTCCGCTCGTAGCATCAGCGAACTCTCCCAGGCAGAAGGGTACTGCAGGCTCAACGGCAGCAAGTTTTCGCCCGGTTTCGCGGCGCGCAGGTCAATTAAAGCGCGCAGGCGATCGGCACTGGTGCTTTCGACGGCTTCCTTGACGCCGCGTAGAGTAATGCGCACGCGCGGGCTGCCATCAAGACGCACCTCATATCCTGAAGGTGTGTTCAATAGCTCGATAGGCACTTCATAGGTGCGCTCGACTACCGGATGGAGCTGCGATTGCACATAGAGCATCAGCACCACCGCAATGATTAGGGAGCCAATCTTCTCAATCAGGTTCTCGCGTAGCATGGCTTTGCCTCACTGAGATTGAATATGTCCTCCGGAGGGCTTCGGCTGGGCTGGATTCGACTCGCGGGGATGTCCGCCTTCTGCCATTACGCCTTCGTCCCGCTGCGAAGCGGACTGCTTTGAGGATGCACGTCGCATGCCGGTGAAGGCACGTTCCATCTGCTTCAGTAGGCGCGGGCGTGCTTCACCCACCAGTAAATCGGTTAGCAAGCGGCGCAGATGCTCACTATCCACCCCCTGGGTCCATGTACCATCCACCGCGACAGTAATCTGCCCGCTCTCTTCCGAGACGATAATGGCGATACAATCGGCGTTCTCGGTGGCGCCGATACCTGCGCGATGGCGTGTGTGCATCGTTTCAGGGATAGTGGGGTTTTGACTAATTTCGCTGAAATAGACCGCCGCTTCCACGATCTGATCACCCCTTAAGATAACCGCGCCATCGTGCAGAGGCGAGCCGGGGTAGAAGATAGTGCGCAATAGCGGTGCACTGACCGCCGCTTGCACCTCGATGCCGTGCCCTTCCGCCACCACATCCTGGCGCTCCCACACAATCAGCGCGCCGATCCGCTCGCGTGCCATCTGCTGCACCGCGGTGATCACCTCGTCAATCGCATGGCGCAGTGGTTCCACCTCGCTCATCGTGAAGCTGGATCGCCAGAATTCCACCCGTCCGATGGTCTCCAGCACCCGCCGCAACTCCGGGAAAAAGAGAATGACCAACGCGACGGGACCTAAGGTCGTGGCGCGGTCGAGCAGCCAGTGAATGGTCTCCAGGCGCAACACATCGCTCAAGTAGAGTGCGAGCGAGAACACCAGCAACCCAACCAGCACCTGATAGGCGCGCGTGCCTTTCGCCAGCAGAAGCAACCGATAGATGAGATACGCCACCAGCAGCGTGTCGATGGTCAGCAGCAGCCAGCGCGACGACAGATGCTCCGCGAACCTTAGCCAATCGCTCAACCCACCACCTCACCCTATATTATAACTGATGGTGAAGCCACCCCGCACACCCAACTCCTACAACACAACGACTCACCCGTGGTGAATATCGAAGAGCCAGGAGTGAGAGGTATAATAGCCGTTGTATGGCGTGCGGGCGATTGCGCAGAGCCAAGCAAGCAATCCCCATAGAGAATAGCGCGCTTTGGGAACAGGCGTTGACCCATCGATCCTACACGGAGGGCGACCTGGCTGCCAGCAATGAGCGCCTGGAGTTTTTGGGCGACGCGGTGCTGGGGCTGGTGATTGCCGAGCATCTGTTTCGCCTATTTCCCGATTGGGACCAAGGGCGGCTCTCCAAGGCACGCGCAAGCCTGGTACGCGAGAGCGTGCTCTGTGAGGCGGCGCACCGCGCCGGATTGCCCCCGCTGCTGCGCCTTAGCCCTGCCGAGGAAGCAGCGGGCGGGCGCGAACGTCCCTCCATCCTTAGCGACGCCTTCGAAGCGGTGATTGCTGCTATCTATCTGGATCGCGGCTACGATGCTGCGCGTACCTTCATCCTGCGGCATTTGCAGCCGGAGCTGGAGAGCCTTGCTCAGGGCAAAATCCCTGTCCAAGACTATAAATCCCTGCTGCAGGAACGCACGCAGGCGTGGTGGCGCATCATTCCCATGTATGAGGTGGTCGAAGAACACGGGACACCCCATCATAAAACCTTTGTGGTGGAGGTACGCTTGCGCGATCTGACCGTTGGGCGCGGCGTCGGCAGCAGCAAGAAGCAAGCTGAGCAACGCGCCGCCGCCGAAGCCCTATACTACACTGAGCAGAACAGGAGGCAACTGGATGAAACCCTACGCTGAAATCGGAGTGTTTGGCGGTTCAGGCTTCTATGCCTTTCTGGACAAGGTGGAAGAGGTGAAAGTGGACACGCCCTATGGCGCGCCCAGCGACCTTGTTGCGATTGGCGAGGTGGCGGGGCGACGAGTGGCTTTCTTGCCCCGGCACGGACGCACGCATAGCATCCCACCCCATAAAATCAACTATCGGGCAAACTTGTGGGCGATGAAGGAGCTGGGCGTGACTCGGATCATTAGCCCATGTGCGGCGGGCAGCTTGCAACCCCATGTGAAGCCGGGTGACTTCGTGGTTGCCGATCAGTATGTGGACCGCACCCACGGCAGAGCCGACACCTTCTATGAAGGACCCACCGTCCACCATGTGTCGCCCGCAGACCCCTACTGCCCTGTGCTACGCCAAATCGCGATCGAGGAGATTAAGGCGCACGGCATCCCCGTGCATGAACGAGGCACCATTGTGGTCATCAACGGTCCACGCTTCTCCACCAAAGCCGAAAGCCAATGGTTCACCTCGATGGGCTGGGAGGTCATCAATATGACTCAGTATCCCGAAGCCTATTTGGCACGGGAACTGGCAATGTGCGTGGTGAACATCTCGCTCATCACCGACTACGACAGCGGATTGGTGGCAGAAGGTCAGGTTGCCCCCGTCACGGCCGAGGAAGTGATGCAGGTGTTCCACCAGAATGCGGAACGCATTCGCCAGGTAATCTTCGGAATGATTGCCAAAATCCCTGCGGAACGCACCTGCCCATGCCCACACGCGCTGGATCACGCCCGCGTGACGGTGTAAAACTTTCATCGAAGCACAAGCCGATTGCCACTCGCTAAAACGAGAGGAGGTGATTCCTGATGCGCATGCGTGAACGCGAGTTGCGTCAACGGCGCCATCGGCGGATGAAACGGCTCAAGGCGCGTCGACGCGCCGCCCTCAAAGCCGCCCAGAGCCAATCCCTGAAGCGAACAACAAGTGGTGAGTGAGCGAGCGGAATCATGCACTATCTACCCTCTCACGCTTCACCGAACGCGCAACTCGGGGGTTGCTCTTGCCCCCTATATGGACAGGAGGGTTGAGCGATGGACGAGCCTCGAAAGGTGCCGAATCAGTCGGGTGACCAAGAGACGGTGCAGGGTACGGATGTCCCGACCCTGCTGCAATATACGCTCCATCTCTACATCGCGGCGGCATGGCAGATGATGGGGCTGGTACCAGATCCCATCACGCGCCAGATTCGCACCGATCTACAACAAGCAAAAATCGCGATCGATTGCGCCGATTTTTTGGCAGGACATCTGCGCCCCTTTGTCGAAGAATCGGTCATGCGCGAGCTGCAACGGCAGATTCGCGACCTGAAAGTGAACTTTGTGGCGAGGATGTCGGACCAGTCTGATCAGGCAGATGGGCCCGACTTATCTCAAAGCACGGAGGCATAAAGCATGGGCATCGAAAATTGGGCGCGTACCCTCGCGCAAAGCCTGACGAGGCGACTGATGCACTGGATCAGCTCGCTTCCTGTGCGAGCGCGATGGCACATACGCGAGGCATTATCGACGCTGCGCACCCTGCCGACCACTATCCGCGAGCAGGTTCGACAATGGCGCGGACAGACAGTTGCTCTTCCCATCGAGGAGCAACGCGCACTCCTTGCCGAGTTCTATGAACGCTATGAGCAACTGGTCGAGATTATCTGCGACGCTGCGTTCTGTGAGAACGCTGCGCCTTTCGAGGCACAATATGCCGCGCTGCGCCCATGGCTTCAACGCGCCTATCCACACCTGCGCCCTTATCTCATTGCCCACCTGAACTGCGACCCCAGCGACGAAGCCGTTGGAGTGCAGACTCAGGGCAAGCCGACAGACGCCTTCGAAGCCCTTTTCTGCTTCGAAACGCTGGAGGCATTAATACGAGCGGATCAGGGCGATTTGATAGGGCGCATCGAACGCACGCGCAGTGCCCTCTACCGCTATGCTGACTACTTGCGACATTGGCTGGAGTGAGAAGAATGAACGGTTCGCATGAGCTAACACGGCGTGAGTTCCTGAAACAGGCGGCACTGAGTGCAGCCGCGTTCAGCTTCGGTATCCTTACTGCACGCGCCAACCAACAAGAGAAAGTGCGTCTCGGCGTCATCGGCACAGGCGCCCAAGGGCAAAACCTGCTGCGTCAGCTGATGAGCCTGCCGAATGCCGAAGTGGTCGCTCTCTGTGATATCTACCCCCCTCACCGCATCGGCGCGATGGAGATTGCAGGCGAAAAAGCACAGCCCTATCGCGACTATCGCGCTCTGCTGGACCGCAAGGACATCGAAGCCGTGGTCATCGCGACACCCCTTCACCTCCATGCCCCCATGAGCATCGACGCGATGCAGGCGGGCAAGCATGTGTTCTGTGAGAAGGCGATCGCCTATTCGCTGGAGCAAGCACGCACGATGGCGCGTGTGGCACGCGAGACCAAGCGCATCCTGCAAATCGGGCATCAACGCCACTATAACCCTATCTATGACCAGGCGTATCGCCTCATTCAAGAGGGGGCGATAGGGCGCATCACGCATGTACGCGCCCTGTGGCATCGCAACGGCAACTGGCGACGCCCCGTGCCCAACCCGAAATTCGAACGCCTGCTCAATTGGCGACTCTACAAAGAGTATTCGCACGGACTGCTCACAGAACTCGCCAGCCATCAGCTCGATGTGATTAACTGGTTGCTTGGCAGCTATCCCCTTTCTGTAATGGGCACGGGCGGTATCGACTACTGGCAGGATGGACGCGAAGTGTACGATAATGTGGAACTGATTTTTGAGTACCCAAATGGGATCAAGGTGGTCTACACCAGCATCACAGCGAATGCCTATGATGGCTATGGCGAATGGTTCATGGGCGACAAAGGCACTATCGTGCTGACGGAGGAGAACAAAGGGCTGCTTTTCCGCGAACCACGCGCGGGCAAACTGGAATGGGAAGACGACGCCAGCACCGTCCAAGCAGGGGGACGCACCGCCATCACCCTGCAGGCACGTCCCACCCGCCGGGCTCAAACCCCCAGCGAACAGCTGAACTATGGCGCAAACCGCAACGCCTACTATCTGGAACTGGAACACTTCTGCCAATGCGTTCGCACAGGGGAAACACCGCGCTGCACCGCCGAGCAAGCTATCCCAGCACTCGCCGCCGTCCTGCTGGCAGAGGAAGCTATCGCCACCGGCACCAAACGCCACTTCACCCAAGAGATGTTTCAGGCTTAATACAATGAATACATACGATGAGAAAGAGATGCTGACACGATTTTGCCAGCTTATTGAGCAAGAACAGGGAGCAAAAGCGGCCCGTGGGTTCCGATGGCGCGTGGAGCATTACCTGTTCCCTGACATAGACCTCAAGAATAAGCGATTTCTGGATATAGGAGGTGGATCGGGAACCTACTCCTTCTATGCAGCCTGCAGGGGTGCCAGAGAGATCGTATGCTTGGAGCCGGAAGCTGCCGGCTCCTCAGCGGGGATGCGAATCGCTTTCCAGAATCGCGCCATGCAACTTAATTTGAGTAATGTAGTGCTTTTACCAAAAAAGTTCCAAGAGTATGAGCCGGAAGGTACTTTTGAGGTGCTTTTCTGCCACAATGCCATTAATCACCTCGATGAGGAAGCCACCACGTGCCTCCACAAGGATCCACAGGCGCAGCAAGTCTATCAAGCTATCTTTCAGAAACTGTTTCGCCTTTGTTCACCTGGCGGCTACCTCATCATTGCGGATGCCAGTCGTCACAGCTTGTACGGCTGGCTCGGCATCAAAAGCCCCCTTACTCCCACGATTGAATGGCACAAACACCAACCACCAGAGGTGTGGGAAAAGCTTGCCAGTCAAGCGGGCTTTCGTCGTGTCGTGCTACGCTGGCGTTCCCCTGCCTCACTGGGGCGCATCGGGCAGCTGCTGATAGGGAATCGTTTAATAAACTTTTTTCTCTGGGCGCACTTCTGCCTGACACTCCAAAAGCCGGGATAAAGAGGGTGGATCATCCCGTCTATATGGAATAATCGCCTTCGGTGATCAACTATGGCAGAAAAGAAGGCGGAAGGCAAGGGTGGTAAAGGCGGTAAACCTATGCTGCTGATGGTGGTCGTGCTAATCGTCGGATTGGCAGGCGGCGCCTTCGCAGGCAAAATGCTGTTTGCAACCAAAGCCCCAAAAGAGCCAGAAAAGCCCAAAGTGGGACACACGCTCGACCTGGGCGAGTTCTTGGTCAACTTGGACGATGAACATTACCTAAAGGCAGGGGTCGCGCTGGGGCTAAAAGAGGGCATCCTGGCCGAAAAACTCAAAGAGGAAACCGCTCCCCTACGCGACGCGGTGCTAATGGCATTCGCCAGCTGCAATCGCTCCGAACTGAATACCTACGAAGGGAAGCAGAAGGTCAAAGCGCATATCCGCGAGCGTGTGAACGAGGTGCTACACGAAAAAACGCATGACAAAGAAAGCGTGCTGGAGGTCTACTTCACCAGCTTCGTGACACAGTAGTTGCTCCAATCTGCCTTTGCGTGCCCTTGCAGCACAGCGGAGTTCATCGCCTTCCTGGACCCCGTTGTCCAACGAACAAGAACATAACGCCAAGCTATGGGCTCGCCACCCACGCGATCGCTGCTGAAATCACCATCCATACCAGCGAGATATAGAGGCAGGAGAAGAAGACCACGCCGACCTTGAGCGCGAGTATCAGATAGCCTGGTGGGATGCCCTGTGCGTCTCGCCTGCCCTCCGCAATCTCTTGTGCCACCAGCACCGCGTCCACAATCCCGTACACCCACGGGAGTAGCAGCCAGCCCGTGAAAAAGATCATCACTGCTTTCAGATAATCGCCGTTATAAAGCTGCCCCAGCCCCGGCACCAACAACCCGAAAATGAGCGCGGTCAGCGCACTGTGTTGGTGATGATTTGCGGCACACGCCTCACAATAGGGGCGCGTGTTCACCCGCACCGTACAGACCTCACAAATCGGCTGGTGACAATCGACGCACTGGGCAATCGCGGGCGTATGGGGGTGCAGAAAGCAGTTCATCGTGGTGCCTGTTTCGCACGGTCGGTGAGCGGTTTTACCCACGCGCCGCAAATCGGGCAGTAGCGCCACTCCAGCTGCAGCGTGTAGCGACATTTCGGGCACTTGAGCGGGTGATCAGGAGGTACGACACGGTTAGGTGTGGCGCGCGGTGGTGGGGCGGAACCACGAACAGGCTGAGAGAGTGCAGGGTCTGGTGTAGGCGCGGCTTTCAAGCGGGGCGGCTCCACCGGAGCAATCCGATAGCCCCGTTCCATGCGTTCCCAGCGCAGTCCAGTCCCTTTACAAAGGGCATCCAGTGCCGCCTCCACCTCCACCGACGGCAGATTCAAATTGAAACGCAGCGCAGGGGTGCCGGGTGCGACCTCGATGCGGACACCTGCCTGTGCCTCTATCGCTTGCACCACCTGAGAGAGCGTCATCTGATTCCCTACCAACCGCACCATGCGGGCAGGACCTGACGATTCAGGGTGCGGCCCGGGAGCGCGAGGCAAGATGAGATAGACCCCTTCACGCACAGTAAAGCGCGTATCCGTTGCCTCACACAGCAGCTGCAACGCACGCAAAAAAGGTGTCTCGTTCAGAGTCAGGTACAGCGGGCGATCCAGCGACACATGCAGCACGAAGGGCTTTTTTACCTGCTGAAACAGCTCGGCAAACACCTCGCGCGCATCTCGGCCCCGCGACTCCAGCGTGACGAGCGGCTCCTGCGGCATCGTCTGTCTCATCGCCTTCCTCGCATCTGTTCACGCTTCACCAGTTGCCCCGATTCGTCATAAACCTCGATCACTCCTTCAGGCATGAGGGACTTGCTTGATGGTGCAGACGACCCAGCACGATATCGGGGCAACCGCTTGCTCGGCTTGACAGTAGACCGCTTGCTTATCGTCGGCGGGCGGCGATTCGCGAGTTTCTGATTCCCGTCCATCGTTGTTGGCGGGCGCGGCGTGGGTGTCGAGTCGCGATCCTTCGGCGTTGAATCACGATCCAGCGTCGTCGGATGGGGATCCGTCTTCGCCTGATCCGAATCGATGCTCACTGGATGCGAGATGGCAGGGGGAGAGAAGCGGGAGAGGCGTACCGTGCCGATACCGCCCATGAGCCCAAGGAGGGCTATCAGCCCGATTGCCAACAACCACCGCCGGCGGGGAGACGACGGGAGCCAGGCGGCTTCCAAGGGCAAACCCTTCTGCAGCGATTCAAGCACGAATGCCGCCCGTGCAAACTCAGCGCGACAGCTGAGACACCGCGCCAAATGGCGATCCACCCGTGCGCGCTCGCTTGCCGACAGCGTGTTGTCTAAATAGCGCCAGCGAAGCGTGCGCACACGCCCGCAGCGCAGACCTGCCAGCCATCGCATGATAACGCTTTAGTGTACCTGATAACCTCCTTACGCACGCGGCACTTCGACCCAGCGGCGTTCGCTCGCAGAGATTTCGACCGCCTCCAACACCGCTTGGCACTTCAAGCCGTCGTAGAAGTTGGGCGAAGGCAGCTCGTTTTTGCTAATCGCTTCCAGCGCGTCACGCACCAGATGGGTAAAGGTATGCTCATAGCCGATAATGTGCCCTGGCGGCCACCACGCGCTAATATAAGGATGCACGCTTTCGGTGACCTGAATGACGCGGAAGCCGCGCGTGCCCGGTGGATCGGTCTCCAGATAGAGTTCCAGCTCGTTCATCCGCTCCAGATTGAACACAAGGCTGCCTTTGGAGCCATTGATTTCGAAGCGGTTGTAGTTTTTGCGTCCGAGCGCGAAGCGGGTCGCTTCGAAGGTGCCGAGCGCACCGTTTTCGAATCGCGCAAGGAACGCCGCCGCGTCATCCACAGTGACCTCGCCCATCTCTGTGCTTGCCTGACCACCTAAGCGGTCGTCCACCTCCTGTGGCAGCGGTCGCTGCTTGATGAAGGTGGTCATCATGCCGCACACCTCAGTAATCTCGCCTACAAGCCAGCGAGCAAGGTCAATGATGTGCGCGTTCAGGTCGCCATGCACCCCAGAGCCGGCAACCTCTTTGCGTAGGCGCCACACCAACGGGAAGTTCGGATCGACAATCCAGTCCTGCAAGTAGGTGCCGCGGAAGTGGTAGATTTTGCCGATGACGCCCTCGTCGATAAGCTTTTTGGCAAAACTGACAGCAGGCGCCTTGCGATAATTGAAAAAGATGCCATGTTTAACGCCACTTTGCTCGACCGCCTGCACCATCTCGCGTGCTTCCTGCAGGCTGTTCGCAAGCGGTTTCTCACACAGCACGATTTTGCCATGTCGAGCCGCTTCGATGGAGATAGGTGCGTGGAGATTGCCCGGGGTAGACACATCGACGAGGTCGATATCCTCGCGGGCGACCACACGCTGCCAGTCGGTGTCGTACTCTTCGAAGCCGTACTTTTCAGCGGCGGCGCGCACGCGCTCTTCGTGTCGCCCGCAAATGACCTTTAGCACAGGTTCTATCTCCAGTTCCGGGAAGAAGCGTGTCACCTGACGATAAGCGTTGCTATGCGCCTTACCCATGAACTGATAGCCGATCAGCGCCACATTCAGCTTGCGTTTTGCCATTCCGAATCACCTCTTGCTTGGTCGATGGGGTCGGACCTGTGGGGTAGGTCCGACCCGTTGCGTTCATGGTTTTTTCTCTGGTTGAGCAGGTGGTTGCTCGGGCTTGGGTGGCTCAGGTTTTTGTTCCGGTTTCTGTTCAGGTGGTGGTTGCTTGGATGGCGATTGTTGGCGCGGTGGTTGCTGAGGTGGGGTTGCGCGTGCACTGGGTGGGCGCGGCGTTGGACGCTGCGGTCCGCCCATCATTTGCTCGGGCGTAAGCGGTTTCACGATGGTGTTCGTGATTTTGGCTCGGCTCTGCAGCTGGCGGATATATTCGCCCAGCTCCATCTGAAGCGCTTGCTGCCGAATCTGTTGCAGCTCCTCGCCCTTCGCCTGGGAACCGGTGCGTTCCAGCCGTACAATCATATAGCCACCCAGTGTGCGGAACGGTTCCGACACCTGTCCCGGCTTGAGCTTCTCCAGCCGCTGCAGGATGTCGGGCACGATGAACCGCTTGTATTGCCAGTTCATTTTGCCGCCGCGGTCTTTGGTGAAGGGGTCTTCCGAGTATTGTTTGGCGGCTTCGGCGAAGTCCAGCCCTTCGCTGATTTTTTGATAGGCTTCGCGCGCCTTGGCTTCGGCAGCAGGCGCGTTCTTCTCCTGCTCCTCAGGGTTGTTGCCTTGAATGCGAATGACTATCTGGCTGTACTCGATGAAGTTATCGAGGTTAATGCGCTTCTCTGCCAGTTTCTCCGCAAGCAGCTGGGCACGGACGCGGGTGTAGAGTCGGCTCGGTGGGAAGCGGTTGCGTCGTAGGAAATCGTCCAAGCTCATGCCGGGCGGCAGGTTCGCCTCCGCGTTTTGAATCTGCTGCTTGTAGCGCGCCTCCACCTCTTCGGGCTTGACGCTGATTTTCTGCTTGCGCGCTTCTTGCTCGATGATGCGCACCAAGATCATGTCTTCGATAGCTTCCGCCCCATACCAATCATAGGTAGCTCGCATCAGTTCCCCTGCCCGAATCGGCTCGCCGTTCACGGTGGCGACGACCTTGTTCGGGTCGGGTAAAGGTGGCAGCGTAGGCGGCGCGAACTTCGGCTGTGATTTAGTGCCCGCCGTTTGCTTGGCAGCAGGCTTTTTTGACCGTTGTTGCTGTGCTGACGGCTGCTTCTGTTTCTGCTGGCTCGACTTTTGCTGAGTTGCCTTCTGCTCAGATTTCTGCTGAATGGACCCATGCTGAGCCGTCGCCAAGTTCAGCAGTAATAGCGCCGCCGTTAGACATCCTATCCAGTATCTCATCGTTCTCCTCCCATAGCGTAGGTTCGATTCGGCACATGAGGCGGCGACTCCTGCTGGATCTGGGTGAATATCAGTGCCCAATAGTGAAACGCGAGAATCGCCGCCACCAATGTGCCCAAACCGTTCAATACAAGGCAAAGTATACCCGCCGTAAACCATGCGCGTTGCAGCCCGCGCGTCAGCGCGACGAACTTGATCAGAGAGAAACCATCGGCGAAGCATGCGATGAACAGCTGGTAAAGCAACACGATGGATGGACTGACTATGGCGAAACCCAACGAACCCAAGGCAATCTCGAACCGACATTATTTGCCAGACGCTGATCAGCGGTCCAAAACTCCGCACCGAACTGCTCGGCGAGCGCCAGGTAATGAGCGTCGTAAGCCGCGGATAGGTTCAGATCTTGGGCGATCTGAAGTGCACGGCGATGCAGAGATGCATCGCCAAGTAAAACAATGCCCATCTCTAAGGCAGCTTCAAAGGCGTCTCGCTCCTCTTCCGGAGTGATGAAACCACTCACCAAATAACGGTGCAAAGCATTAGCCACCTCGTAGTAAAGCAAGGTTGGTGCAACAAGCAACCGACCCTCCTCATGCCAGCGAGACCATAAAGGGGCGATTCGATGGACAAGGGTTCCCCCGGTTACCAATTGCACCACAAGGCTGGCGTCAACGCAAATGGTCGAGCTGGGCACTGCGCTCCTCCCGGATTTGCCGAATGATCTCGGCAGGGTCAGGGAGAGGATCGCCACCCCGACGGGCTCGGATGCGCTCACCAACCTCCAAGGCGCGCTGTAGAGCTTCCTGCCATGTTGATTCTTTACTCTCACTCGGCAACACTGTCAACCGCACCCTGCGCCCGCTCAATTGAGCAGAATAAGCCAGGATCTCTTCCCAGGTACCTTCCACTTCAAATATAGGCTGTTGCATCTGCGACACCTCTCAATAGATTATACCGACTGACATCCCTTTGGATTTATCGTTTCCCTCCCATAGCGTAGGTTCGATTCGGCACATGAGGCGGCGACTCCTGCTGGATCTGGGTGAATATCAGCGCCCAATAGTGAAACGCGAGAATCGCCGCCATCAATGTGCCCAAATCGTTCAGCAGGAAGCATAAAATGCCTGCCGTTAGCCATGTGTACTGTAGCACACGCGGTATGGCAACCGTCGGCATCATCGGGCGCAGAGACCGCACTGCGACCAGACTCGCCAGGAGCAGAACCACCCAGGGCGACAGCAACGACTCACCCAGATTGAGCATCACCTTGCGTATCACCATATCGAGCGAGTCTGCCATATCTGACGAGTCGGACAGCCCCGATACTCCTGCCCAGAAGCCGCGAAGGTGTGGCGTGTTGAGCCATAGCAATCCCAGACTCAGGAGAGCGGCACCTGCCAGTGTGAGCATGTGAGCAATGTGCATCTTGCGCGACCGCCCGTGCAGCTGGTCTCTCAAGATGGATACCCCGAACACCAGCAGCGTGCCCACCGTGGCCAGTGTTGCCCCTACATTGGATGATTGCCACCCCATCCAAACAGTGACCAGGGCAAAAAAGTAAAGCGCGCCCAGCGGCAACCCCTCGATACGCAACCATACTACGCATAGGATCATCGCCCAGCTAAGGGCAAGCGCTGCATACTGGTTGCCTATCCCGTAGAAACGGTAGCCGCCCAGCAGGGTATGCCCGAACAGCCCGTTGCGGTTCCATTCGCCTCCGCTAAGCGTGTCCAACATGAGCGCAATCAGCCCCAGCCCCGTAATTGCGCCCAGCCCGACTAAAGGGGTATCAATGACACGCGCCAGCCAGAACAGCAAACCTGTGCCTAACAGCACGATCAAGGGTGCGCTCCAGACGGCGGAAGCAGGCAACGCTGCAGGAAACAGGCTGGCAATACCCAGCGCTATACCCCACAAGCCCCATGTCGCAGGTGTAAAAAGGGCGCGCAGTGAACGAATCGATGGAGTAGGAGGGGATGGGGGTGAGGGCTTACCGACCACACGCAGGCGCACCGCTGCCCGTCGCTTGTGTTCTCGCCCCACACGATACGCCCATATCAACCCCAACAACGCCAGCACGATCCACGCCGCGCGAATCCACAATGCACCACGCCACAACGAATAGCGCAACAGCCACGCTTCCCGGCACGCGATAAGCCCCTCCGCGGTTGCGGGTGAACCTTTTCCATGCAAATAGTCGCCCCATGCAGGCGAAGTGGGCAGCCCAAGCGCGGCGCGAACCGTAGTCAGCAACGACATGGTTTGCCCTGCACCCTGCACACGCACCGAATCGTCCCATAACCAGCCTTTACCTGCATCACAACCACGCAACCAGACTGCCCACGGCTTGCCCTCCTCCTGCGAGGAGCCAACGATAATCACCAGATCGCGCTGCAGGTCATACTGTCTCGCCAGAAACGATAGCCAGTAGTCAATCTGCTGCCACGCACGCTGCTGGAGATATTCCGCCTGTTCAGGGGTGCAGAACTCCGCATAGCGCAGGGCACGTGCCACTTCACCCAGCTCGACATGCACCCAGCGAGCCGTGTCAAGCTCCTGCCTCCACGCTTCGGGCAGGGTTTCAGGGGCAGTGCGCACGCCAAACGGCAGCTCAGCATCGGGTAGAAGGGGGATGAAACGCGCAGTGGCGGATGGTGTCGCAGGCTGCAAAAGGGGCTGATCTGTCCGACCCGTTTGAGAACGCGAATTGCCAGAATGCCAGTCCAGTAGCATCAGGTCAGGGTGCCAGGCAGGAGAGATCCATGGCGAATGGTTTGCAGTGGGCACAAGCCAGCCAGCGGCACCAGTGCGCAGCGACTGCCGCAGCCATAGGCTACGAATGAACATTTCGTCGCCTCCCGCTACCACCACCACCAGCACCCGTGCCTGACCCGTTGGAAATAAACCCAGCAGGAGAGCGAACCCCACCAATAATCGCCTCATCACTAAAATCTTACCAGATAGCGGGTCTTCAGCTCGCGGTGGAGGGCTTCGTTTAAATCCCGACTCGCATTTGTGCAATTCATCTCTATTATACACCTCTTTTGCACCGGTTCCTGCTATCATGCCAGCACAGGACTCGTCTCAGTGGGTTTATTTTGTGTGGCTAAGGGTATACTCCCTCTTAACGGCAGGCTTTAGACCAAACGGAGGTGATAAAATGGCTTCGGTCGCAGAGAAGATTCGGCAGCATCATCAGGAACTGCTCCAATCGATCTGGGAGCAGGCAAAAGCAATAAGCGAAGGGCACGGTGATCCTGCTATGCTGATGGAGTTGCTAAAACGCGATTTGTTGCCCCATGCGCAAGGTGAGGAGCGCGCCCTCTATCCTGTAATTGATTCGTTGATTACGCGCTATGGGCATCCCATCGCCGCGATGACCATCGACCACGAATTTATCAGCGATTATGTCGCTCGGATCGAACAAGCACTCTCCTCGCCCGATAAGTTACAGTGCCTCGTGTGGCAGCTCTATGCCCTACTGGAAGCACATATTGCGAAGGAGGAACGCCTCTTGCTGCCCTTAATGGAGGCATATCTGTCTGAATCGGAGCAGCAAAGTCTTTTTGACGCCATGCACGAGACACCTCATGGATGACGCGATGATGAATGAGCCGAGGAGGGTAGATTCGAACGATGATCTGTGTACGACGAGTGTATGAACCGCGCTCGCCACAGGATGGTAAGCGATATTTGGTGGAGCGTCTCTGGCCGCGTGGGATGCGCAAGGAGGCGCTTGAGTTGGATGGCTGGCTAAAGGAATTAGCACCCAGCGACACCTTACGCCGCTGGTTTCAGCATGACCCTGCCAAGTGGGAGGAGTTCAAGCGTCGCTATTACGCGGAGTTGGAGCATCGTTCGGAACATTGGCTGCCCCTGTTGCAGGAGGCGCAAGCGGGAACTGTCACTCTGTTATACAGCGCACGCGATACACAACACAATAATGCAATTGCGCTGAAAGAGTTTCTGGAGCAACGGTTGAAGTGAGAACAAATCAGATACTGCCACGAGTGCCATGGATAGGGCTGGGCATGCTTGCCCTACTCATGGGCATTATTACGGGGCTACGGCGTTTGGGCTGGAGTGTACCACAACCCCATCCTTACCTTTTCCAATGGCATGGCGCTCTGATGGTGGGCGGTTTTTTGGGCACACTTATCGGACTGGAGCGTGCGGTAGCGCTGCGCCAATACTGGGCATATTTGGCTCCGATCAGCAGCGCATGCAGTGTGATTTTGCTCCTGTTTAACCAGCCACGGAGTGCATTGCTGAGCTTGTTCGTCGCCAGCCTTGCTCTGATCGCCATCTACTGGACAATGTGGCGACATCACCGCACCCTATTTATTCTCTTGATGGAGATAGGGGCAGTTTGCTGGCTGTTAGGCAGCGGTTTATGGGTGTTTGATGCAGGACTATTTTCCCCGCTGATTTACAATGGCGTTTATTGCTGGATGGCTTTCGCACTGTTGACAATTGTGGGCGAAAGGCTGGAGCTGAATCGACTCTTTCACTTTACTTTCACGGCGCAATGGTGGCTCTGGACAAGTGTGGGGGCCGTGCTGGGCGGCTTGTTTATTTTGCTGGCGGGCATTGAGGAGAGCGCGAGAATGGTCAGTGGAGGTATGCTGTTGATAGCGTTCTGGCTACTACGATATGACCTTGCACGATATATGCTCCGTCAGCGAGGGCTGACCCGCTTTATCGGCTGGAGCTTGGTTTCAGGCTATCTCTGGTTGGGTGTGAGCGGTACAATTGGCTTGCTGACGGGGTATTTGCAGGGTGGCGCGCTGTATGATGCGACCGTGCATGCTTTCTTTGTGGGATTCGTGTTCGCGATGATCTTTGGGCACGCCCCCGTTATCTTTCCTGCCGTGTTGGGCATCCCCATTCCTTATCGACCGCACTTCTACATGCACCTTATGCTACTACACTGCTCACTGCTGGTTCGAATTGTAGGGGATGCAATCGATATGCTTGTGTTGAGGCAGTGGGGCGGGTTGCTAAATGCTGCTGCTATTCTCTTGTTTCTGCTCAATACCATGCTCGCAGCTATAGAGGGAACGCGTATCTCGCATGCTTCGCGCAGGAGGTAAGTTGCTATGCCACACTGGAGCCGTTGGATGGTGCGCATGGCGATGATACACCTGTGTTTGGCATTGTTGTTGGGTATTATGGTGAGTTTTAGACCACTAACTATGCGTTATCCTGTGGTGCTCAGCGCATCGCCGGTCTACTATCACCTACTGATGGTGGGCTGGGCTACTCAGCTGATTTTTGGTGTGGCGCACTGGATGTTTCCGCGCTACACGCGCGAGCAGCCGCGTGGGGACGAGCGTTGGATGGCTGGTATCTTTTTCTCGCTGAACGGGGGATTGCTGCTGCGTACGGTTGCCGAGCCGATGTTAGCGCAGTCCGGTCTGTCTCTGTGGGCTTGGCTGCTTGGCTTCTCTGCTCTGTTGCAATGGTTGGCAGGGATAGGTTTCATCCTTGCTATCTGGAAGCGGGTCAAGGAGAAGTAGCAAATGCCGCGATTAAGTGTTTGGTTTATTCGGCTGGCACTGATCTATTTCGGTCTCGGCTTTACGCTGGGTGCGGGGTTGCTCATGGCGAAAGGGTCATTTTTGCCCCTTACGATCTGGCGCTATCGCCCGCTGCACATTGAGCTACTACTGATCGGCTGGATAGTCCAACTGGCGATCGGAGTGAGCTACTGGATCTTGCCGCGCTTGAGCGAAGCAAATGAGCGTGGTTCCAAGACGCCGGTGCGAATCGCGCTGCTGGCACTGAATGGGGGTGTGCTAACAGTGTGTGCAGGATTTCTGTTCGAGAGGGAGTGGCTGGTTTTCGCGGGGCGTGTGCTGGAGACAGGTGCTGTTGTGAGCTACACATTCCACCTGCACCCGCGCTTAATGTACTCGGTGTGGAGAAAGCGATAAAGGGTATACTCCGAGTGGTGTGATGACCGAGGGTGAGAAGTGGCTAACTGAGGGTGAAGCCCGCGCCATTGCTGAACAGGCTCGCCGGCTAATTCTGGCGGTGGAGCAGGTCATTCTGGGCAAAACGGACACCGTGCGCCTGATGGTGATTGGTCTGCTCAGTCGCGGGCATCTGCTGATCGAGGATATTCCCGGCGTGGGCAAAACGACACTTGCACGTGCGATTGCCCGCGCCATCGGGGGGCAGTTTCGTCGCATCCAGTTCACCCCTGATCTGCTGCCTGCCGATGTGACAGGTTCCGTCATCTATAATCAGAAGACGGGACAATTCGAATTTCATCCCGGACCGATTTTCGCCAATATCGTGCTGGCAGATGAGGTGAATCGGGCAACGCCCAAAACGCAATCGGCACTGCTGGAAGCCATGGAGGAGCGTACGGTGTCGATTGAGGGTACATCGCATCCTTTGCCAGAGCCGTTTCTGGTTATCGCCACGCAAAACAATATCGAAATGATGGGCACTTATCCCCTGCCCGAAGCGCAAATGGACCGCTTCTTTGCGCGAGTGTCGCTGGGCTACCCGTCGCCCGAAGTGGAGGTGCGCATTCTGGAGACACGCCAAGTGCATTCCCCACTGGACGAACTGCAACCCGTGTTGACACCGGAGCGGCTGCTGGAGCTGCAGGAGGCAGTGCGGCGTGTGTATGTTAGTCCGGCGGTACGCCGCTATATTGTGGATGTGGTCACGGCTACGCGCCATCACCCTGAGATTGCCCTGGGGGCAAGTCCCCGCGGCTCGCTTGCGTTGATGGTCGGCTCGCAGGCACTGGCGGTGTTGAGTGGTCGCCACTATGTGACGCCCGACGAGGTACAGCGTATGGCGGTTCCTGTGTTAGCCCATCGACTTATCCTACGTGCCGATCTCCAAGGGGCTTTGCCTCGTGGTGAACAGGTCATCCAGCAGATCCTAAAACAAGTGCCGGTGCCCGTGGGCTATGAGGAGGGGGGGCAAGCGTGAACCCAGACAGCCTGCGCCATGCGAAGTTAATGGCGTTTATGGCAGCAACCTCGTTTATCTTTTGCTCTGGCGTGATGACAGGTAATCGCCAGATGTACTGGATGGCGAGCTTACTGGGTGTGCTGATAGGAGGAATGTATCTGGTGGCGCGTTGGCTGGCACCGCGGGTGAATGTATCACGCCAATTGCCTGCCGAAGTGCGGGAAGGCGAGCCATTTGATGTTATCCTCGAGGTTTCGTTGCCCATGTGGCGTGTCCCGGTCTGGTATCAGATCAGGGAACAGTTTTCCGCTGGACTGGAAGTTCAAAACACTCCCCGGTTTCTGCTCCCTCGTCAGCGGGTGAAGATACGGTACCGGGTGGTCCCTATGCGTCGTGGCGAGCATAGGGTTGGTCCTACCGAATTGACAGTTTCTGACCTACTGGGTCTTTTTGAGATACGACGCCTGTTGCCTGGTTCCGAAGATGTATTGGTGCTACCACGCCCGGTACCGTTACCCAATCGTACCTGGGAAGGAGGTAGCCGGGGACGCGCCCACCAGGTGTCATCGCGTAGCACATCAAAAGGCGAGGGAACAGATTGGCACGGCACGCGCGAATACACACCGGGCGACCCTCTCAGACGCATCAATTGGCGCGCCACCGCGCGTCACCAGAGCTGGCATGTGCAACAGTTTGAGACCAGCCTCCTTGCGCCTTTGCTAATCGCCATCGAGCTGGCTCCACGCTGGCAGCGCGAATCAGACGGCTTCTGTCCCGATTTTGAACGCGCCATTCGGCATATTGCGTGGTTGGCAACAGAAGCACCACGCAGTGGCATTCGGGTCTATATAACGGGACCCGGTTGGGAAGGCGTTCGGATAGAGGGTGCGTCCTTCCATGAAGTAAGGCAGGCACTGCGCGCCTTGGCACGGCTTCAGCCTGAGTCGCACCTCTCCCTGGCGCAACAGCTCCATGTGCTGGTACAGCAGTATGGCGAGCAGTTCACCTTGTGCCTGTTCGTGCCACCTGCTGAGCGCAGGCACTACGAATCGCTTATTCAGCCCTATTTGCAGCGGGGTTACACCCTTCAGGTCTATGCGTGAGATAAGGCAGGAACCACCTGCACGGTGGGTGTTGATAGGAACACCCATCCGTCCGGGCATCGCGATGGGCATCGGGGCGCCGCTCTATCTGCCGACACCGGGCACGCCTGTCTGGTTAGATCCACGCTTGTTTGCCCAGGACGAAGAAGAAAGGCTCGCCATAGAGTATAAAATGCCTACCGAGCCGGTAGAGGTGATCGCGCTGGTGCAAAGGCTGGACGATATGCCACCCCTGCTTGCACCCTATGTGCGTGTGGTCGGTTGGGTCGTCGAGCAGGAACCAACACCACCACTCCCAAGTGGACCGATTGTGCAAGTACCACGCTTGCCCCGTATCTTGCCGCCCGAACCCCTGACCATTATCGACGGGAACGCAGGCGTGGTGTATATCGAACCAAGTGTGCAGACGCTCAACCGCTATCAGGCACAACTCCTGCGCATGGCAACTCATACACGGTTCTATATCGAGACGGAGCATTTACCCACCCGTACCTGGGATGGGCATGAACTGCTGATAGGCGCATGGGTGCCCCAATGGGAGATGGTGGCAGAGGCGGTGCAATATGGCGCAGATTTTGTGGCAGTGGTGAACGATAATCCCCCTATAGACGCGGTTGCCCTCACTCAGGCACTTGGTGGAAAACCGCTCTGGTGGATTGCCTCAGCCGATGCACTGGGAGAAGAATCGGTGCTTCCCTCCCTGTGGAAATGGAGTGTTGCGATCCATCTGACCTGTTTATTGATACAGCCTTCCAGTAGAGCCCCTTTGCAGGTAGAGGATTGGTGGCGTGCGATGGACACGGCGCGCGACGCCTTAAAGCGGGAACATCAGCCGCTCGGACAGCTGGAGGTGGGATTGGCGATCCAATGGCAACAATCGCGCGTGAAGCCGCCACCCGATGCAAAATCACCCCTGGTCAAAACCCTGTGCTGGTTTCAAATAGACCTTCAACAGCGCCCCATAGTGGAGGCACTGCTTGCCCAGCAGACATGGGCGATTCGACAGGGCAAGCGTCGCGCCCTTGTGCTGAATAATGTGGACCCTGTTAATTTAGCCACTGCTCTGGGGATGCAGCCGCATGCGCTGCTAACTATTCCTAAGCAGGTTCAACATGTGAAACACAGGGCTGCCTTACTGGGCTTTGATGAGTGCCACCACTGGCTTCTGCACCGATTACAAGCATGGGATGATCCGAACATTGTTGCCCAGCCGAATGCATGGCTGATGATGCGCACAGGCTAAGAGGTATGCTTTAAAAGAGGCGTAGCAATGCAAGCAGAGGCACAGGAGTTTATCCGTCCATTCCGAGTGGGTATCGGACAAATCAAACCCTTCAAGGGGAATTACAAGCGTAACCTGGAGCGGATTGGCACGCTATTGGTGCAAATCGTGCAAGAGTCCTTGCCTGTGGATGTGCTATCGCTCCCTGAAACGGCGACCACAGGCTACTTTATTGAGGGGGGCGTGCGTGAGTTGGCAATGCCCGCCTCACGACTGCTGAAAGACCTCGCACAGCTCTATGCTGATTGTAGACCGAATCGCTCACTCGATATTTGTCTGGGGTTTTACGAGCGATATCGTGGCGAGGATTACAACGCCGCTATGTATGCTACTTTAGAGCCAGAACCTGGACAGTCGCGCATTCTGCATGTACACCGCAAATTCTTCCTCCCAACCTATGGCGTGTTTGAAGAGGAGCGGTTTGTAACGCGTGGCAATCGCCTCGATGTGTTCACCACCCGATTTTGTCAAGCAGCGATTCTCATCTGCGAAGATGTATGGCACTCCGTGACACCGATGATAATGGCATTGAAGGGCGCACAGGTTATCTATGTCCCCACAGCCTCACCAGGGCGTGGGTTTCAAGGGGAGCAGGTTGAAAATGTCGCCGCCTATGAGCGGATGTTGACCCAGATTGCGAGCGAGCATACGCTTTTTGTGATTCAATCCAGTTTGGTCGGCTTCGAGGGTGGTAAGGGCTTTGTAGGGGCATCGCTGGCAGTGAACCCCTTCGGCAAAGTGATGGTTCAGGGACCACTTGGACAAGAGGCACTGTTGATTGTAACAATCGACCTGGACGATGTTGCTATCGCGCGTGCCCAGCTGCCTTTGCTCTCTGACCTGCGCTCGGTATTGCCTGATATCGCACTTCAGATTAATGCGATTGTGCATCAGGAACGGTTGGGATAGATATGCGGTATAATCCCTTACGGAGGTAGATTGCTATGCGCCAACGAAGTCTGCCGATAGGTCTTATTGGGTTGATCGTGATACTGCTCGCCTTCATTATCTGGTATGGCTGGAGCACTCAGATTGCTCCTTATCAGGCGGAGCAGCAAGCTCGGCAACAGGAGGTGAGTGTACCACCCCCCTCTGAAGAGCAGTTGAAAGCACAGCTGGAAAGGAATCAGCAGCTGGTGCAGGGGCAGCAGCCCCCTCAAAAACCGGCGAATGAAAAGCCTAAATCCACTCCTAAACCCCAGCCACCCAAACCTGATCCATCACGCGAGGTTGTTGAATACTGGTGGAAGTATACACCGCAAAAATCTGGAAAATAACGATATGCATTTGCGATAGGAGGAGCAACGATGCTCTCACGCGCGTTGGTGTTGCGGGTGGCAGAGTGGCCTCCCTTTAAGCGTTGGATTATGCACAGTCCGATGACCCGAGGGCTGATCAATCGTTTTATAGCTGGTGAAGACCTTGATACAGCGATGGAGGTCACTCGCCGACTTAATGCGCAAGGCTTTCTGGTCGCCCTTGATTATCTTGGTGAAGC
The DNA here is from genome assembly GCA_002898555.1 of bacterium HR15. Classification (GTDB taxonomy): domain Bacteria; phylum Armatimonadota; class Fimbriimonadia; order Fimbriimonadales; family GBS-DC; genus HRBIN15. Next base: position 26,069 of record BEHR01000024.1, on the reverse strand, counting down.
AACTACACGCCCTGAAGAAGCGGCGAACGCAGCGCGGCAATATATCACCCTGCTGGAGCGGATTGCTGATACCGGCGTACAGGCATGTATCTCCATCAAACTTACTCAGTTAGGGCTTGAGCTGGGTTATGAACTGTGCCGTCAGCATTTAGAGTGTGTGTTGAAAACCGCGCGAAACCTTAACAACTTTGTCTGGATTGATATGGAGAGCAGCCGTCATGTCGACGGCATCCTCAATCTATTTATGGAAATGTATCCGCGTTATCCAAACAGTGGCACGGTGCTACAAAGTTATCTCTACCGTACCCCTAATGATTTGGAGCGGCTATTGGAAGTGGGTGCGCGTATTCGCCTTGTAAAGGGTGCATATGCTGAACCACGCGAAGTAGCCTATCCCGATAAGCGGTCTGTCGATCGCCAGTTCAAGGTGTTGATGGAGCGCCTACTGGAACGCGGGCATGAACCTGCCATTGCTACGCATGATGTTCGGCTTATTCAACATGCTAAGCAATATGCTGCCCAACTCGGACTGCGTAAAGAGCAGTTCGAATTCCAACTGCTCTACGGTGTCAGCCGTGAGCTACAGAAGCAACTCGTGGCAGAGGGCTATCGGACCCTAATTTATGTGCCTTATGGTGAGCAGTGGTACCCCTATTTCTCGCGGCGGCTAGCGGAGCGTCCTGCCAATCTCTACTTTATCCTACGCAATCTCTTCCGCAAGTAACTACTCGTCTACACTTTCCTTCCTCTTTTTGAGGAATTGGTCACGCTCCTTAATGAGGGGGAGAAGCTGACGAAACATCTCGGTTCCCGCCTGATCGAGCCACTCATAGGTTACTGATTCAACGCTGGTAATGATTACCCCCGCATGTTGAAGTCGCAACAGTGCGTATTTCCAGTCGGGCTTGCCGCGGCTGGCAACGGCATCATAGGGCACATAGACCTGATGGCCCGCTTTCAACAGATCGAGCGCAGTCTGCATAATGCAGATGTGCGCTTCGATGCCTGTAAGCACGACTTGCTGGCGTCCTGTCTCTTGCAATGCTTTTGCGAACGGTTCCGCACCAAGACAGCTGAAGCACAACTTGTCGATCGGCATCACCTGCTCAGGCAACAACGCCTGCAGTGGGGGCACGATCTCGCCTATTCGCTCTCGATTCTGGAGCGTTGCAAGCACAGGGATACCAAGTAGCCGTGTCGCCTGCAGCAGGAATGCAATGTTCTGCACGATAAGATCGCGCACTTTGATCATGCGGAGGAAAGGCTCTTGCATATCGACCACGACCAGTACTGAACGCTCGCGCCTCAGCAAAAGATCAGAACGCTCCATTTCAGGCGACCTCCATCTCTATAACGGTATCGGCGGTATCGGGCAATGGATGGGGAATAGAAACAAGTACATATTCTTCTTGCTGTTGAACCTTAACTGCTTCGCCTGTTGAGAGCAAACGCGCTTGTTTGACACGAACGGTGGGCATTTGTAAGGTTAAATAGGGTTCTTCGGGTGGGTTCCATATGTGGAGGTAGATGGATTTTGCTGTTCGAGTGGCAGTTCCCCATGGGGGTGCGTGGAAGACCTGTCCCCGGGTGCCATAGATCGCTTTGCCATTTTTCTGCAGCCAATGTCCCACTGCCTCCAAACGCTCTACATGTTCGGATTGGATTGTGCCGTCGGGTTTGGGTCCCACATTCAGGAGAAAATTAGCATCTCGTCCAGCGCACTCGGCAAGCAAGCGGACAATGCGTTCCGGGGATTTGTGATTGTGATCCTGCGCATTGTAGCCCCAGCTATTATTGATGGTCATGCAGGTTTCATAGAGCGCGCCACCGGCAGGGATCGCCTTATTGAAGCCTGCGGTGTTCTCCCCCGGCAAATCTTGCTCGAAGGTTTGTATGTCCTCGTCAGGCAAGGGCTGCTGGTGGTGATTATTGCCGATGAGAATGCCCGGAGCGATTCGGCGCATTTCCCGATAAAGCTCGCTTAGACGCCAGGTAGCGTCGATGTTATCGGGTTTATGCCAACACCCATCGAGCCAGATTCCCATCGGTTTATACTTGCGTATCAGTTCCAGTACCTGCCTATGCCAGTACCGCGTGTACACCTCCCAGTCCGAGTTATATGCAGGGTGATGCCAGTCCAATGGAGAGTAGTAGAAGAGAATTGCCACCCGCTGTCGACGACATTCGTGAACCAGCTCCGCGATAACATCCCGTTTATAGGGTGTGTTGGTGATTTTGTAGTCGGTCAACGCACTATCATACATGCAGAAGCCATCGTGATGTTTTGTAGTGATGGTGATGTAGCGCATTCCGGCTCGTTTGGCGAGTGCCACCCATTCGCGCGGGTTATAGTGAACCGGGTTGAACTGTTGCATGAGCTTTTCGTACTCTTGTACGGGTATCTTCTCGTGGTACATAACCCACTCGCCACGTCCGAGTAGGGAATAGATACCCCAATGAATAAACATCCCAAAGCGCATTTGGCGAAACATTTCACGCGCTTGCTGGCGAGCCGCCTCCATTATAACCTCCTTTATTGCGGGATTCGCGCTCCGTTGGAATGTTCCTGCTGGGTAGGAGGTTTTCACATGAAAACCTCCTAAAATCCGTTTGGGGCGATCATTTCCAGAATGCGCCCAAGCTCCTCCTCCGAGTAAAATTCAATCACGATGCGTCCTGCACCACCTTCCATATACACGACCTTCACCTTTGTACCCAGATAAGCACTTAGATTATGCTCTAAAGCCTTCAACTCAGGTGGGGGTGAGGAAGGCAATGGATAGGTGGGAGGTCCTGGGTGAACAGGTTGCTCAGGTGAGCGCAATTCACGGGCGCGCAACTCCGCAGCACGCACACTCAACCCATCGGTCGTAATCTGTCGCCACAACTGCTGTTGTTGAACGGGATCCTTGACCATCAACAGCGCGCGTCCATGCCCCTCACTGATTAACCCATTCCTGATGCTGTCCTGAATATAGTCGGGTAGCTGAAGCAGACGCAGCGTGTTCGAGATAGCAGGCACGCTTTTGCCGACTCGCATCGCCACCTGTTCCTGAGTTAGCCCAAACTCCTCCATCAAATGCTTGTAAGCCAACGCGGCATCTATAGGATTAATATCCTCGCGCTGCAGGTTCTCAATAAGAGCCATCTCCAGCATCTGCTGCTCGGAAGGTGTGCGCACGATCGCAGGGATGCGTTCCAATCCTGCCATTTGCGCGGCTCGCAAGCGTCGCTCACCAGCCACCAGCGTGTACTCTTCAGCCCCTTCCTTTCTGACGATAACAGGTTGCAGCAAGCCTACTTGACGGATTGAATCCGCCAATTCGCGCAACGAGTCCTCATCAAATACCCGCCGCGGCTGATAGGGATTAGGACGGATTTGAGCAATGGGAATTTCCTGCACCATATGGTTTTCCAGCTCGCTTTGCGATAATAAGGCACTCAAGCCTTTACCGAGACCGCGACGCACCATATTCCTTCACCTCCTGAGCAAATGCTTTATAAGCCACTGCGCCCCGTGAACGGGGATCATATTCTACCACAGGCTGACCAAAGCTGGGAGCTTCCCCAACCCGCACATTCCGCGGGATTACCGTGCGTGTTACCTTCGCGCCAAAAAACTTGCGCACCTCTGCTTCTACCTGCTCCCCAAGCTTTGTGCGCGAATCGTACATTGTGAGTAACACTTTCCAAATCTCAAGTGAAGGGTTCAAGTGCTGACGGACCAAATCGATCGTCTGCATCAGGCGGGATAACCCCTCCAGAGCATAATATTCACACTGCAGTGGCACAATCAGCCCGTTTGCCGCCACCAGTGCATTGATGGTAAGCACTCCGAGCGAGGGAGGAGTGTCTATAATAATCCACTGGTACTGCTCACACAGGGGTGTAAGCAGAGTACGCAGCACGGTTTCGCGCGCGATACGCGTGGCAAAAAGAAGATCGATTCCTGCCAAATCAATACTGGCGGGAATAAGATGTAGATGGACACGCCCCGATGGGATGATGGCTTCCTCGATGGAACACTCATCCTGCAGGACCTCGAAAAGGTTGTGCGCAAGGTCAGTGGGCGAGAAACCCAACCCACTCGTGGCGTTCGCCTGGGGATCGGCGTCCACAAGCAGCACCTCATCGCCCTGGGCTGCCAATTCCGCTGCCAAGTTGACCGCGGTGGTCGTTTTACCAACGCCACCCTTCTGATTAACGACCGCTAAGAGCCAGCCCGCAGTTGCCACGGAAGCTTATTTCGGGATGAAGGGGTCAATTCCTGCAAAATGGATCGGGAAAGGGGCATTTGCCCCTTTCCCGGTGGTTATCGGATGCGGTCCGCCAGCATGCGACGAATAATTGCGCTGGTAACCATCTCAGCTGAGATAGAGTATTCGCCCATGTCAAAGCATCGCTTCAATTCCGCGACGCGCTCTGTTCGAATGTCGGGTGTTGCGCTCAGCTCCCGAGCGATCTCCTGAGCAAGCCGAAGGTTCTCCTCCTCAGACACCTGGACCGCTTCAGGCACAGGTTCCAGGGGTGGAGTTGCTGCTTGACGGCTTTGATGATACGCCGCCACCACCTTGCGTACCTCTTCTAACGAGATTTGCATTGCTTCTGCCTCCTCATCTTGCTGATTGTACTCAGCAAGCCGGAGACAGGCAGCCTGGCTATCTGCCGCTTGCATGGCAGACCCATAGGCTTTGCGCCCCTGCATCGCTGCAGGTTTGCCCTTTTCTGCCTCGGCTTACTTCGCTTTCTATTATCGGCAACTGTCTTCCAGATCTTGAGTCCCCGTATTTTCGGTACGGAGAGCCATTTTCTGGAGTCTATACGCGCGCCTGTTCCAGAATCCTGCGTAACCGCAAAATCTCATCGCGCAAAATCGCCGCGCGCTCGAACTCCAACGCTTTTGCCGCCTCATGCATCTCCTGCTCCAGTTTGTTAATAACCAAGGGCAAATCCTCAAAAGCCACACGGTCGGTATCCACGATCCGATAGGTTTCACGCTCTTCTGCCACCCTGTAGGCACGCACCGTTTCACGCACTTCTTTGTATACAGTTTCTGGCTCGATGCCATGCTGGCGATTATACTCCATCTGGATCTGACGACGGCGGTTCGTCTCGTCGATAGCACGCTGCATCGAACCTGTGATACGATCGGCATAAAGGATAACTTGCCCAAACTTGTTGCGAGCAGCGCGCCCAATGGTCTGAATGAGCGAGGTTTCCGAACGGAGAAACCCCTCCTTATCTGCATCCAACACTGCCACCAGCGAAACCTCGGGCAAGTCAAGTCCCTCGCGCAGCAGGTTCACTCCTACCACCACATCGTAGATACCCAATCGTAGGTCCCGCAGAATCTCGGCGCGCTCCAGCGTCTGTACATCGGAGTGCAGGTATTGCACCCGAATCCCTAACTCTTGAAGATACTCGGCCAGATCCTCCGCCATCTTTTTGGTCAGCGTCGTTACCAACACCCGCTCGTTGCGTTCAATGCGCCGCCGTATTTCCGCGACCAGGTTGTCAACCTGTCCTGCGGTGGGGCGCACAATGATTTCTGGATCCACCAGACCCGTTGGGCGTATAATCTGTTCCACAATCTGCTTACTGACCTGCCGCTCAAAGGGTCCGGGCGTTGCAGAGACGAAAATGACTTGCCTAACACGCGCCAGAAACTCCTCGAAGCGCAACGGGCGATTGTCCATTGCGGAAGGCAACCGAAAGCCATACTCAACCAGTGTCTTCTTGCGTTGCAAGTCGCCATTGTACATGCCCCGTAGTTGTGGCACAGTTTGATGTGATTCATCAATGAACACGATGAAATCGTCGGGGAAGTAGTCCAATAGTGTATAGGGTGGCTCGCCCGGCTTGCGTCCATCGAAATAGCGCGAGTAGTTCTCGATACCGTTGCAGTAGCCCAGCTCACGCATCATTTCGATGTCCATCTCGGTGCGTTGGCGGATGCGTTGCGCCTCCAATAGCCGTCCTTGCGACTCGAAATAGCGCACCTGGTGCTCCAGCTCCTCGCGAATCTGCTCAATAATGCTGTCCAAGCGATCCCAAGGGGTAACATAGTGCGTGGCGGGAAAGAAAGTCGCGCGCTCTAACTCCGCGACAATCTCGCCTTTGAGTGGGTCGTATTCATAGATGCGCTCCACCTCATCACCAAACAGCTCGATACGAGTCACTAACTCCTCATCGGCTGGCTGCACATCAATCACATCGCCCCGAATGCGGAAAGTGCCGCGCCCCAGCACCATATCGGAGCGCACATACTGCAGCTCCACTAAGCGCATCGCCAGTTCGCGTGGGTCCAACAGGTCGCCTCGCTTGACCGTGACGATGCTGCGTATATACTCCTGAGGTGAACCCAAGCCGTAAATACAAGAGACACTGGCAACAACAATCACATCACGGCGCTCCAATACAGCTTGTGTAGCGGCATGGCGCAAGCGGTCAATCTCATCATTAATCGAAGCCGTCTTCTCGATGTAGGTATCAGTTTGAGGGATATAAGCTTCTGGTTGATAGTAGTCATAGTAACTAATGAAATATTGCACAGCATTTTCTGGGAAGAAGGCACGAAACTCCTGACAGAGTTGGGCAGCAAGGGTTTTGTTATGCGCGATCACCAATGCAGGACGCTGCACCTCAGCAATCACAGCTGCCATCGTGAAGGTTTTGCCCGTGCCCGTTGCGCCCAGCAAGGTCTGAAAATCGTACCCTCTTCGCAGCCCCTCCACTAATTTTGCAATCGCTTGGGGCTGATCCCCACGCGGAGTGAATTCCGAATTGAGCTTGAACATCTCATGATGAGTTTACCCGCTTTAAGCGGGGATCGTGCGGGGTCTAACTGGATTAAGCCCACAAGGTAGCTTGTGATGCTGACCTTGTGGGTAATCAAGCGGTCATGCTTGTTGCTTGTGGCGATTGGAATAGAATAAGTGGGGGTCAGGTATCGGAAGTACAGCAAGTGGTGGTGACGGTGTACGGTCTCCAGCCGATCAACTCTTCCAGCCGGCGCACGAGGGTTGGTAGGGGTAAGCCAACCACATTAAAGTAGTCGCCCTGCACGCGCTCCACCAGCAGCGCACCGTACTCCTGAATGCCATACGCGCCTGCTTTGTCGAACGGCTCGCCTGTGCTAATATACCAGTCAATCCATTCGTCGGTTAGCGGGCGGAAGGTGACGTGCGTGCGCGGGGCATCGAGGGTTATTCGGTGTGTCGTTCCGCCTTGACGCAGCAGCAGGCACAGCGCGGTGATGACGGTATGCGTTTTGCCCGAAAGCAGGCGCAACATCTGGCGAGCTTCTTCGATGGTTTCCGGCTTGCCCAGCACCTGCTTGTTCAGCACCACGAGGGTATCTGCCGCGATGATAAGTGCATCAGCATAGGCGGGCGCGATGGTTTCGGCTTTGGCGCGCGCCAGTTGCTTGGCGAGGCGGGACGGAGCAGCCGTAAATGGGGGTAGCCGCTCCTCGATACACGCAGGATGAATCTCAAATGGCTGCCCCAGCAGGCGCAACAGCACCTGCCGCCTTGGCGACTCCGACGCCAACACCCACGGGATCACGCTTTCCTCACGGTTAGGGTGGGCACAAAGCCTACCTCTACAAGATCTCCGCTGCGGTGATGATGCTTTGGGCAATCTCCTTCATCGTTTTGTTCTGATTACGCGCCATGAAGTGGATGCGGCGAAATGCTTCGGCTTCGCTCAGCCCCAGCCGATCCATGAGGATGCCTTTGGCGCGTTCGATGAGTTTGCGCGTTTCCAGCGCCTCCCTCAGTTCATGCACCTCCCGATCCTTGCTTTGCATTTCACGGAAGCGGGCGAGTGCGACATTGATGGTGGGCGCGAGTTCCTGCTTGCGGAACGGTTTCAGCAGGTAGGCGTAGGCACCCGCAGCCGTCGCTCGATTGACCAGCTCCTCTTCGGCATAGGCGGTGAGGAACACGATGGCGCAGGGATGTTGCTGCACGATCTGGCGTGCCGCCTCGATGCCGTCCATCAGCGGCATGCGAATGTCCATAATCACCACATCCGGCTGCGTCTGAATCGCGATTCGCACCGCGTCCTCGCCCGTTTCGGCTTCACCTACCACCTCATAGCCCAGTTGCTCCAACTGGGTCTTCACCATTAAGCGCGTAAGTTCTTCGTCCTCCGCAATCACAACCCGGACAGGGGATTTATATGGCTCCATCATTTTTCTCCCTCCAGATGGGCAGACGCATAGGTCTGTCCCTACGATGTTCGCTCCGCTCGGCGTGCGATATAAGCGCGTGCCATCTCCAGTTTGCCTGCCGTGGTGTAGCAGGGGTCTGCAGCTGTTAGAGGCAGCTGCACCGGTTCGCCGGTGAACGCTGACTGGTAGATGGCGGTAATCAGCTCCAGCGAGCGGCGTCCCTCCACGCCGTCCACCGGAGGCGGACACCCTTCGCGCACACATCGCACGAAGTCGTGAATCTGGGCAGAGTGCCCTGGATAGGGTGGCTCCTCCACCTCGCGACATGCTTCAGCAATCTCGGTCAACCGCTCCTCATAGCGGGAGTACGGTCGGAAGGGGAACATCTGAATGCTGCCGTGCGTGCCTAAAATGATCATGCGACTGACATCTGTTTCCAGCTCCGCCGCGGTGGAGGCACAGAAGCTGGCGTGCATGGGGGGATTGTCCCAGTGCAGGCTCGCCATGCACCAGTCCTCCACTTCGATCTCGTGGGCAACGGTGTCGATGGTCGCCTGCACGGTGCGTGGCAGTCCCAGCAGGTGCACCAGCATATCGACATGGTGCGACGCCTGATTGATCACCGCGCCGCCCCCTTCGGTGGACCAGCGTCCGCGCCAGCTGACCTCGTAGTAGACGGGGCGTCGCCACCAGAGGCAGCTGACCTCCGCGTAGAAAGGTGAACCGATTAGCCCTCGCTCCAGCACCAGCTGGGCGCGGCGTGTATCGGCTTCGTAGCGTAGCTGGAAAATCGCCCCCAGCCGCCGTTTGGTACGCTGGGCAGTCGCAATCATCGCGTCGGCTTCCTCCAAGCTAACCGCCATCGGTTTCTCCACCAGCACATGCTTACCTGCTTCCATCGCGGCGATGGCGAGCGGCGCGTGCAGGTGGTGCGGGGTGCAAATACTGACAAGCTGAATCTCGTCGTGGCGGAGCAGCTCCTCTGCCTCCGTGGTCCAGAAGGGCACTTGATGACGCGCCGCAAATGCTCGCGCCCGATCCTCGTCAATATCCGCCACGCCCATGAGTTCCACAGCGGGCGCGAGCTGCGCGTACGCTTTTGCATGTGCCCCTGCGATGCCGCCTGCCCCAATAATTCCGACGCCCAAACGTTCCATATCCTTGCCTGCAAAGCAAGCCCTTGCCGGCTTGGGCTTGCCTTGATGCCTTTTATTTTACCCGCTCGCGCAGCGGAATGCAAGGGGTAGCCTTTCCTCCAGCAGGGAAATCGCCCCGAACAGGGTATAACATAAGCCAGCGACTGCCCAAGATATCGAGCAGGCGAGGTTCCTCGCTCTGCTTGGGATGACCAACTCTTTGCTAATTGTCGGAGGTGGAACCAACATGGTGCGATGGAGCATCGCAGTGCTTGCGTTGATAGGATTACTGGGATTCCACGGCTTCCTTCCAGGGGAGCCACCCACCCGTGGGCAAGCCATCCCGTTGACCGAGCTGCGCTGGCATGACCTGAATGGCAACGCGATGCGGTGGAGTGACCTGCGCGGAAGCAAAGCGATTGTCATTTTGACGCTTTCCTCGCGCTGCCCCGCCGTGCCCCGCTATGCACCGCGCCTGAACCGCCTGTACGACATCTATAGCAAGCGTGGGGTCGCCTTTATCGGCATCTACCCGGAGGCGGATGAGAATCTCGACAAGGTACGCGACCATGCGCTACGCATGGGGTTCCGCTTTCTGATTGTGCTGGATGGCGCGCCTGCAATTGCTCGTGCCCTGCGTGCGACTCATGTGCCCCAGGCATTCGTGCTAAGCCCACAGGGGCGTGTCCTCTACAGCGGCGCTATCGATAGCGTGATCAAGCGCGAGGTTGCCCAACACTATTACCTGCGGGATGCGCTTGATGCCGTTCTAAACGGCAAGCCTGTTAAGGTCGCCCGCACAGAGGTCATTGGCTGTTTCTTGAGCTTGCCGGAAGATCAACTGACTTCCGCGCCGCGCGTGACCTTTGCCGAGCATATTGCACCCATCCTGTATGAGAACTGTACCACTTGCCACCGTCTGGGCGACATCGGTCCCTTTCCCCTACAGACTTATGAGGATGCGAAGCGCTGGGCGAAAGAGATTAAGTTTTATACGCAGAACCGCCAGATGCCCCCATGGAAGCCGGTGCCTGGTTGGGGCGAGTTCCGGGAGGCGCGTCGCTTAACCGACGAGCAGATTCGCCTGATCGCCGAGTGGGTTGATTCCGGCATGCCCGCGGGTGATTTGTCGCGTGCGCCCAAGCCCCCTAAGTTCGACAAGGGCTGGTACTTTGGGGAACCCGACCTGGTGTTGGAGATGCCTGAACCCTACACGCTGGATGGCACGGGGGGCGATGAGTATCGCTATTTCGTGATTCCGGTGGAGTTGCCTGAAGGCGTCGCGATGGAGGCTATCGATATCCAGCCGGGCAACCGCGAGGTGGTACATCACGCCAATGTGTTTGTGGACCTTTCAGGCACGGCACGCAAGCTGGATGCGGAAGATCCCGCCCCCGGCTACGCCCGTTTTGGCGGTGGTGGCTTCATTCCCGCGATGATGCTGGGTGGTTGGGTGCCGGGCATGCGCCCGATGCGCCTTGACCCCGGCTACGCAGTGCTACTGCCTCGCAAGTTCGACCTGGTGCTGCAGATTCACTACTTCAAACGGGGCAAGCGCGAGACAGACCGTACGCGCGTCGGGCTTTACTTCTCCCGCGCAAAGGAGCTAAAGCCCGTGCAACTGGTGGTCATCGGCAACACACGCTTCGTTATCCCACCAGGCGAGAAACACTATGAGATCCGCGCCCGATGGAAAACGCCCCCCGATCGCCCTGTCTATGCGCTGGCGATTATGGCGCATATGCATCTCATCGCGCGTGGCTGCGAAGTGGTCGCCCATACACCCGACGGACGCACCATCCCCCTGCTCAAGATCGATGATTACGACTTCAACTGGCAGCAGACCTATTTCTACAAGCAGCCCATCGAGCTGCCCCCGGGCACACTGATCGACGCGGTAGGCTGGTATGATAACTCCTCCGACAATCCGAATAATCCCAGCAACCCACCACGCGAAGTGCGCTATGGTGAACGCACCTATGATGAAATGTTCTATATCTTTCTTGCCATTCACGACCCACAAGCAAAAGGGTCCTATCTGATTCCCGCATCGCTTTGAAGACAGGTAGAATCAAGTGATATAGGGGATGCGGGAACGCCGATTGCCTATCGCGGAAATCTTTGGACCAACGGTGCAGGGGGAAGGGCTGCTGGCAGGCAGCTTGAGCCTGTTCATCCGGTTTGGGGGATGTGATTATCGGTGCGACTGGTGCGACACGCTCTATGCCGTGCTGCCCGAACATCGGCACGAGTGGCGCTGGCTGAACGAGAGCGAAATTGTGCATGAGGTGCAGCAGCTGGCGCCGCCCCCAATCCTGATCACTTTAACAGGAGGGAATCCGGCAATCCATCGGTTAGAGCAGCTCATCGAGCGGCTCAAGATAGAAGGCTATCGGCTGGCATGTGAGACGCAGGGTTCGATTGCTTGCAAGTGGTTCCGCCAACTGGATATACTGGTGCTGTCGCCCAAGCCACCCAGCGCGGGGGGAAGCACATCCGTTGCGGAGGTACAAGCCTGCCTACAATACGCGCCCACAGACACCACGCTCAAAATTGTGGTGTTTAATCGGGAGGATTATCTGTATGCGCGGGCACTTTTCGAGGCATTCCCACAACTGCCCGCGGTGCTGCAAATCGGTACACCACCGACACTCCAGACACCTCAGGAACTGGTCGCCCATTATCGCGAGCAGACCGTTTGCCTGCTGCGGTGGCTCCATGAGGATCGGCTCTATCGTGTCCGCCTGCTGCCCCAGCTGCATCGTATCCTATTTGAGGCGACGCGAGGGGTGTGAATGAGGTACAATACCGCTGATGACTGAACTCAATCCGCACCAGGGAGTGAACTTTCCGAAGGGGTTTCACAGCGCAGGGGTCTATTGCGGCATAAAAAAGCCGGGTTTGCTGGACCTCGCGCTGATTGTCTCGGAGCAGGAAGCGAGTGTGGCGGGTGTCTTCACCCAAAATCGGGTGCAGGCTGCCCCTGTGCGTTGGTCCAAACAGGTGGTGGCAGGCGGACTTGCTCGCGCCATTATTGCCAACAGTGGGAACGCGAACTGCCTCACAGGGGAGCAAGGCGAGCGCGACACGCAGCGCATGGCAACGCTGGTGGCTGAACGGCTCGGATGCGCTCCCCAGCAAGTGGTGGTCGCTTCCACAGGGGTTATCGGGGTGCCGATGCCGATGAGCGCGATTGAAACCGGCATCCCGCTCGCTTTCACGCGACTTAGCAACGGGGACGACCGGACCACCGCCGAGGCGATTCTCACCACCGACACCTTCCCCAAGCGTGTGTGCCTCGAAGTGGAAACGCCTGACGGGACGATTCGGCTCGGTGCGATTGCTAAAGGTGCCGGCATGATTGCGCCCAATATGGCGACAATGCTTGCTTTCATCACCACCGACGCCGCCATCGACGCGCACGCGCTGCAAGACTGTCTCGCAGGGGTCGTGAACCAAACCTTCAACTGTATCACCGTCGATGGCGACACCAGCACCAATGATATGGTGATTGTGTTGGCGAATGGGGCATCGGGCGTGCCAATCCGCGAGCGATCGCGGGACGCTTTCGAACAGGGACTGTACCGAATATGTGAGTATCTGGCGAAACGCATCGTGCGCGATGGTGAAGGCGCAACCAAAATCTTTCAAGTACGCGTGGAAGGCGCTGTAAGTGAGCAAGATGCACGCAAGGTCGCCCGCACCATCGCCGAATCGTTGCTGGTTAAAACTGCCATTCATGGCGGTGACCCGAACTGGGGGCGCATCGTGGCCGCGGCGGGATGCAGCGGGGTGCCCATCGAGCCAAATCAGATGCGACTGATTCTGCAAAATGTGATTGTGTTTGAACATGGGCAACCCCTCCCCTTCGATGAGTTGGCACTGGCGCAGAAGCTGCAGGCGGAGGAGGAGATCCAGATCCTGCTCACCTTGGGGCAGGGCGAGGCAAGTGCTGCTTTCTGGTCCAGCGATTTGACCGCTGAGTATGTGAAGATTAACTCGGCGTACCGAACCTGATTCCCCGTTTCAGGAGGTTGCTGCAACAGGCACGAGGTCCATCACGCCAGGCTGCCAGCCAAGTCGATGCAACATGTCAAGATAGTCCTGCGGAGTCAACTTGTCGGGATGGCGTCCGGTCAGCGCAACAATTACTCCCTCCATCACATTGGTGGCGAAGGTCTCGCCCTCGATCACGGGGGTGGTCGTGATTAGCTGCACCACACCTGCCTCGCGCAGCAACTCCACATCGGCGCGACGGACCGTGTTGGTGATGACGCGCTTGCCAGGCAGATGGTCGGGCATATAGCGGCGGATGTAGTGCCAATCACCCGCAATCACATCGGCTTGCTGAAACAGGTGGGGCGCGCGTGGTGTGCGCTGCTTCTGCTTCTCACCCGTCGGGTAGAACCACTGGAACGGCAGGCGCACGATGAGAGGCAGCAGGAGGCGTCCCAGCCATTCCACCGTGCGATAGGAGCGAATCGGGATGGGCAAGCCGATGGCGAACACAAAATCGCCATAAATCACTTGCTTCGCGCAGCGAGCCAACTCCTGCGCCATGCCGAACCGATCGACCGCCGACATGAGCAGCACGGTGCTGTGCGTGAAATCGATCACCCCATGCGTTTGTAGCCAGCGCACCGCCTCGCGCTCTAAGGTATTCTTCAGCCCGCTGCCGTCCACAACGGGCGTCTTTTTCACGACCGACACCAGTTTCTGAATCGAGCGGAAGGTGTAGCGGCGATGACCTACCCAGATATGCAAATCGGCGCCTCCAATGCCCAGTGCATCCACTTTGCCGTCCAGCTCCGCGAACAGCGCCTGAAATCGCTTCAGATCCCCATCGGTGCCGATGCGCTCGATGAGAAATCGTTCGCCTGCAATCTCCACCTCGCTGCGCTTGTCGCGTTTAGACGACCCCAGACTGACCGAGACGATTCTTTTCGGCATGAGGACAATTTATCGGTAGTTCTGGAACAGTTCGCTGACCGATTCGTCGCGATGGATGCGTGAGATGGCTTCGCCCAGCAGCGGTGCGACCGAGAGGCAGACCAGTTTATCAAACTGTTTATGCGGTGGGATAGGTATGGTGTCGGTGCAGATGACTTTTTCGATGGGCGATTCGGCGAGTCGCTGTGGGGCGTTGCCTGAGAAGACGGGATGCGTGCAGGCAGCAATAATGCGCTCTGCACCACGCCGCAGTAATGCCTCCGCGCCCTGCACGACCGAGCCGCCCGTGTCGATCATGTCGTCGATCATGATGGCGATTCGTCCCTGCACATCGCCAATAATCTCCATCACTTCGACCTTGTTTGGTTCCGGGCGTCGCTTGGCAATAATGGCGAGTGGGGCGTCGAGCGCCTCTGCCATCGCGCGAGCGCGCGGCACGCCCGCCACATCGGGTGAGACCACCACGATATTCCGGTCGCGATAACCCTCACGGATCAGGTACTCCGCGATAATGGGGCCCGCGTAGAGATGGTCTACCGGGATATCAAAGAAGCCCTGGATCTGCTCGGCATGGAGGTCGATGGTCACCACGCGCGTCGCGCCTGCCACGGTGATGAGGTCTGCCACGAGGCGTGCGCTGATTGGCTCACGAGGTTTAATCTTTTTGTCCTGACGGGCATAGCCGTAGTAGGGAATGACCGCGGTAATGCGTCTCGCGGACGCCCGGCGAAAAGCGTCCAGCATAATCAGCAGCTCCATCAGGTTGTCATTCACGGGGGCGCAAGTGGATTGCACCACGAACACATCCATGCCGCGCGCGCTTTCCAGCACCTGCACGCGCACTTCGCCATCGGAGAAGCGCCCGCAAATCATTTGTCCCAGCGGTCGCCCCAGATGCTTGGCGATTCGCTCAGCCAGTTCGGGGTTCGAATTACCCGCGAACAGCAGTATCTCCTGCCCATTACTTGCCATCGGTTTTGCCTCCCATTTGTTTCGATTCGCGGCGTCGGCGTGCCCATCCTTCCTTGACGGTCTGGTAGCATCGGGCGATGGCGAGCGCGTCGGGCGGCACATCGTCCGTGATAGGGCTTGCCGCCGCGATGTAGGCGCCTCTACCTATCGTCAATGGCGCAATCAGCGTCGCGTGCGAGCCGACAAACACTTCGTCGCCGATCACCGTGCGGTGCTTGCGCATGCCGTCGAAGTTGCAGGTGATTGTGCCCGCGCCGATATTGGCGCGTTTGCCGACCGTTGCATCGCCCAGATAGGTCAGATGTAGCACTTTCGTCTCTTCACCGACCTCCGTGTTCTTTATTTCCACAAAATCACCGATTCGTGCGCCTCGTCTCAACACCGTGCCAGGGCGCAGGTGCGCGAAGGGACCCACCGAAACCTCCGATTCTATCGTAGCACCCACGATATGGGAGCGGAATAGTCGGCAGCGGTCGCCCACCTGAGTGTCCTCAAGGTACAGGTCAGGACCCAGCGTGCAGTTTGCTCCCACGGCGGTCTTACCGCGCAGATAGGTGTTCGGCTCAATGGTGGTATCGTGCCCCACCTGCACAGTGGCGTCGATGTAGGTGGTGGCAGGGTCAACAATCGTCACGCCATCGAGGCAGAGTTGCTTGAGGATGCGCTCACGCAGTGCCTGTGCCGCTTGTGCCAGTTCCCAACGGTTGTTTACGCCCATCAGCAGCGTTGGGTCAGGCGATTGCCACGCTTCGACCTTGCCGCCACCCTGTGCAATGATGCCGATAACATCGGTGAGGTAATACTCCCCTTGCGCGTTCAGATTGTTCAGGCGGGGGAGTGCCTCGCGCAGCACACAGGTTTCGAAGCAATAGAACGAGGTGCAGACTTCGCGGATGGCTTTCTGTTCGGGCAGTGCGTCGCGCTCCTCCACAATGCCCAGAATGCGTCCCGTGCTATCGCGTACGATGCGCCCATAGCCTGTGGGGTCGCTTAGCTGCGCGGTCGCAACGGTTGCCTGCGCACCTGTGTTGCGATGGTGTTCCACCAGGGCACGAATCGCGTCCGCTGTCACCAGGGGGGCATCGCCCGCCGCGACCACCACACGCGCAATCCCTTCGGGGATCAAGGGCATCGCCTGCATGGTGGCATGTCCTGTGCCGAGGGGTTCTGCTTGTCGCGCGTAGCAATAACCCTCGCCCAACCCCGCGCGTACCTGCTCCGCCCCGTGTCCTATCACCACGATAATGGGGTCTATGCCGGCACCTTGCAGCGCCTGCAGCACATAGACCGTCAGTGGCAGTCCCAAGAGGGGCATCAGTGCTTTGGGGTAGTCCGATTTCATGCGCGTGCCCTTGCCCGCCGCCAGCACGATCCCTGCAACCTGTTCTGACTCTGCCATTGGTATCCTCTTCTCGGCAATAGGGATTATACCTGATGGCAAGGTTTTATGCGCCCCTGCATGACCGATAGGGTCGGTCCCTTTTTGAGAGCGCACAGCAGTGGAGCGGTACAATATGGCTGGCATGAAGTGGTGATGTGCTATGCAGGGTTGGGTTCAGGATTTGGGGTTGATCGGGTATCAGCAGGCGTATGCGCTGCAGCGCCGGTTACATGAGGCACGGCTTCGGGGCGAGATCCCCGATATGCTGCTCCTGTTGGAACATGCGCCCGTGATTACGCTGGGCAAGGGGTTCCGCACGGAGCATCTGCTCTTTGCACCCGAGTTCTATGCACAGCGCGGCGTCGAGGTCTGCTCGACCGATCGGGGGGGCGATGTAACCTGCCATATGCCCGGGCAGCTGGTGGGCTATCCGATATTTGACCTGCGCGCGCATGGACGCGACCTGCACCGATTTCTGCGCCAGCTGGAGGAGGTGCTGATTCGGGTGCTGGCGGAGTATGGGATTGAGGCGGGGCGTGTGCCGGGCTATACAGGCGTCTGGGTGGGCAACGAGAAAGTCGCCGCCATCGGTATCAAGGTTGCCCGCTGGGTCAGTATGCACGGCTTCGCGCTCAATGTGAACAACGATCTCAGCCTATTTGGGCTGATTGTGCCATGTGGTATCGTGGATCGGGGCGTAACCTCCATGAGCCGTCTGCTGAGTGCCCCTGTGCCGATGGCGGAGGTCAAAGCGCGAGTGATTCGACAGTTTGAAGCGGTGTTTGAACTGCGTCTGTGCCCTCCAGAAATGCCTTTAGAATCGGCTTTAGCTGGGGTTTGACTCGCTCCACGAGGAACGAATCGTGCCCCCACGGGCTGTCGATAATCACATGCTGGGCGCGTTTCCCCAGTGCCTGCAGCACCGCCACAGCTTCTTGCTGACCGCTGGGTGGGAAAAGCCAGTCGGAGGTGAAGCTGATAAAGAGCATCTCCGCTTCGACGCGGCTCAGGGCGCGCGCCAGGTCGCCCGCACCATAAGTGGCGGCTAAATCATAGGTATCCATCGCCCGCGTGATATAGAGATAGCAGTAGGGGTCGAAGCGTTTCAGGAAGGTGCTGGCTTTATATTCCAGGTAGCTTTCCATCTGGAAAGTGACACCCCAGAAATCGGGATCGGGATATGCCTCGCGTCCGAACTTACGCCAGAGCGCGTCCTCTGACAAGTAGGAGATGTGCGCAAGCATGCGAGCAAGCGCGAGCCCGCGTTGTGCGCCCTGCTCGCCTGCCTGCATCAGCCCCATGAGGATGGTTTGTCGCTGGATGTGGTTGAGGGCAATCACCATGGGGCTGGAGCGGGCGGGCGCGGCAATCACGATGGACTTCTGCACACGCTCGGGATAGCGTACTGCCCATTCAAAGGCACGCATGCCCCCGGTAGAACCGCCCACCACCGCATAGAGCCGCTCGATGCCCAGCGTATCCAGCACCACACGCTCCAGTTCCACCCAGTCGCTAACGGCAACGGGCGGGAAGGTCAAGCCATATGGTTCCCCTGTTTCAGGATTGATCGAGCGGGGCGAGGTCGTGCCATAGGGACTGGCAAGCACATTGATACAGATGACAAAGAACCGTTCTGTATCCAGCGCTTTGCCTGGTCCCACATAGAGGTCCCACCAACCGGGCTTGCGGTCGTCTGGGTGATGTTTGCCGGCAGCGTGCGCTCCCCCAGAGAGCGCATGGCAGAGCAGGATCACATTCTCGCGGTTCGGTGCGAGTGTCCCGTAGGTTTCGTAAGCGACTTCGACGGGTGCAAGGTGCGCACCGCAAGCAAGAGCCAGCCCTTCAGGCAGCGTCAGGTGTTGAGGCTGGACGATACCCACACTGCCCTCAGCTGGCTCTGGCGCGACCACTGCCACCGCCGTTTCACCACGCTCGCGAGGCAAACCTTCGCTGGGTAAGTGCGTGGTTCTCTTCGCCGCCATTCGTATTTCACCGTCCTCAGTCAACCTGGCGTGCGGTGCACTGTGCCCCGCCGCACCAGCACCACCTCTACCCGTTCAGGTTTGAACGCCTCGCGCAAGACCTCCAGCGCGCGCTCCGCCTGCACACTTTCCGAGCAGTAGAACAGATCCACGGCAGCGTAGCGATGCTCTGGCCAGGTATGGATAGTGTAGTGCGACTCCTCGATAACGACCACGCCCGACACACCATAGGGTTCAAACTCGTGGAAGAAGTGGCTTACAATCTGCGCGTGGGAGGCGTGCGCAGCGCGCACCAACGCATTGGCCACTTCGTGCACACGCTCCAGCGTGCGTGGTTCGCAGCCATACAGTTCGACCAGCAGGTGTGTGCCCAGCGCGCGGGTGTCATCTTGGCGCAGGTTTGTGGGCGTGAAGTCGATTTCGAATCGGGGCGTCTCCATCTGCACGGCGGCGTGCCGCGGGGCGGTTGCGTGAGCGCGCAGCACCCGATCGCACAGCCACCGCCAAAGCGACGCGAGCGGCGCCAGCAGCTCCGTTGCCGACCGCGCAGGTCGGCTCCCCAACAAACCAACCCGACTTGCCATCGTATGCCTCCTGTCGCTGGCTCTCGAAAACCAGCTATAGATTAACTTCTCAGCCCGAAGGCTGAACCGAGTGCAACACGGCACAAGCCGTGCTGACCCCGGAGGCGATTTGGGTTTTTTCGCGCGGTCGGTTTCGGCACGCAGACGCTCAAAGGGTCAAGCGCCTATGGCGAGAATCCAAAACGGCAAACGAACCGTAAGTTGCATTCGCCCGCCGAATTGGACCGCGACATAGCGCCCGCTTCGCCTCCCCCCTTTGGGACCTGTCTGCAGCCCGTTCAACGGGCTGCACGCGGGGGCTATTATACCCGATTCGACACAAAGTCAACCCCCATAGAGTGCGGTCGAAAAATCCACCAAGCATTTGGAGAGCGAGCCTCCTGGCATGTAGGGGCAGACCTCCGTGTCTGCCCCATACCCTCACCCCCAGCCCCTCTCCCAGAGGGCGAGGGGAGTGGAGGGCGAGCCTCCTGGCATGTAGGGGCAGACCTCCGTGTCTGTCCCAAAAAACCTCTGCCAATATTCTTTAACGGCTCGGCGGGAGCCTCGCCCTCCAATCTCGGCTCGGCGGGAGCCTCACCTTCCAGCGAGCCGCATGCATTTTCGAACACCCTCTTACCCCCTTGACAAAGCCCCTTTCGATGTGCTATAATATAAAGTAGGTAGCAGCACCGAACGGAAACCAAAGGCGGAGGTAAACAATGTTCGGCAAGATGCTAAAAGCGATGACGCCAGACCTCACCCAGCACGGCAATTGCGTGGGGGGGGGGTAGATCATGTGGCGCAACTGATTCGCAGCAGCAGTGGCGTCGCCTCATCTTGATTCCCCTTTGCGTGATGCTTGTGCCCCTATGGGCTCAAATTGAATTTGATTTTTGGCCTCTTCCTGCTACAGTTGCTATTGGTCATAACCGGCTTGCCTTGCGGGACGCTGTTCCAGACGACTACGGTTACTTTATACCACCTTCGGCGACTTCGCCAAGCTGGGTCTGCATATGGCGAAGAAATTGCCCTCTCCGATCATGTGATTTTGTTATCCCCTCTTTTGACCATCATGGCATCATCATGTGGATTAATGACGATTCGGGCTGGCAACCTCAAGGCTGGCGACAAATTAGAGTTCCTGATGGAAGAGGCGGGAGCGTTGAGACAGTAAACATCAATGGGAGAGCCTTTCGGGTTTATTTGCTGTCGTATGATCCGAATGATCCTGGATCATGGCAGCCGTCCAAGAAGTTTGTGTTCATACCCTACCCGGACCGCTCCGTCTGGGAGCAGCGAGCGAAAGTAGAGCGCGAACTGATTATTTATATCGACGAGTATGCTTATTACTGGCAGCTTTGCCCACAAAATGGTCGGCGCCCTATCGGCGGGGATCAATGCATAACTTGCTGCGGTGATCCTGATCCGCAAGGCGGCACGCAATTCTGCTGGGTTCCACGCGAAGGCTGGGATGGCACTCCCGATTTCTCCGGGAATTTTGGCCCGCCGCAGCTATGTGGCTATTTCTACTTTCCTGAAGCTTATGATGATGCTGGTAGGAGATGTCCCTCGGAATGGCAATGGTTTTGTCTAAGCCGCCGTGAATTACGGCAGCAACAGCAGGAGTGGCTTTGTGGAACATCACCTCCGCAGCCTCGACCTGGTTATCGGTTTCATTGCAAGGTGACCACGGTGCCGATTTGCAAAGAAATAGGGCAATCGGCGGATGCCTCGGTAGATAATCGTCCCGTCTGTCCCGCCCCAGAGCAGCCCCTAACCTACGCCAAGTTTGGGACCTATACCTACCTGGGCGGGTTATTCGTTGGGCAGGTACCTTGGCGGTACGGGAATCGCGATTGGCAATCAGCCCCCGACCTTTCAGGTACGGGGCGCACACTGCTGCGATTTTATAACCCCGATGGCTTCCCAACACAGGTTGATGCCGCTTGCCTGTCGCTGGTCTATACCGCCACGCCTAACGGAGTTGCCCTGTCCTCCCCGCTGCCAAAACCTATCGGTGTCTGCTCACTATCACCCGATTGGCAGGAGAGCGAGGTCAGCTGGCAGTTTTTGAAACAGCAAGGTCTTCACACACCCTTCACTTCGGGCTGGATCGGAACGACTCGTGACTTGGGTGATGAGCATAATCCGATTCGTCCTCGCGGTGATGAGATCGATGCCGTGGACGTGGACGGTTCTGGCAATGTAAAGGTTTTTGCAGAGAGCCAGTGGCAACCTACCACCATCAAGCGTGTGATCATCCCGATCCCGCTGGGTACGCTCAGCGCACAGGGGCAGTATGTCTCCTTGTTGCTCACGCTGCAACCAGAAGCAATATTTGAACCGGATAGTTCCGCACCACCTACTTGGTACTACTTTTTGGGCAAAGAGCACCCCTTGGCGAATGAGCGTACCTTTCCTCGCCTGTGGTATGTGGTCAAGCAGAATTAATCGGGAGGTGGCATAGGATGCGCTGGGGCGTAGCGCGGCACGCGGTGCGATGGAAACTACTTTGTCTAATCATCGGTTGCCTACTGCTGACGGGCGTTGCGTGGTGGTTGCAGCGGGCGATGTTGCCTCGCGTGCGCCCCTCCTTTGTCGTTCGCCAATCGCCCGCCCTCTCTGCCCACTGGCGACAGCCCCTGATGCAGGCAGCGACCGCTCCACCCCAACAAGCGCAAGCCCTTTATCGCCAGTTGACACGCCTGCCCGCCCGCACCGCCGAAGAAGAATATATCGTCGGCTACGCTCACTATCAAATCGGCAAGCTCTATGCGGAACAGAAGCGGTTTCGCCTCGCCCAGCAAGCGTTCCAGCGACTGGCAGAGCAGCGACTGTCAATCCCGGCGTTGCCAATAGACCCCAGCTTCGGCACTTGGAGCGAGCAAGGTGCATACCAAGCTGCTATCTGCGCCTATCAACTGGATCCACGGCAGGGCATCCAGCAGATGATCCGCTTTATGGAGGACCACCCGACCAGCCCGCTGGTCATAGGCGCGTACAAACGCATCCTGCGCTGGACGAACGAGCAGCCGCCTGCTGCTGCCCAGCGCGCTTGGCAGAAGGCACAGGCAGCCCGTGCCGAGCGCTTGAAAGAAACAGCTGCCTGCGGTCCCAAAGCGTTAGCCTATGTGCTGCAGCACGAGTTCGGCGTGCCGACCGACTGGCGACGCTTGATGAAAGAGTGTGGCACAACGCTGGAAGGCACCTCGCTGTGGGCATTAGCCCAAGCTGCCCGCAAACGCGGCGTCAGCGCCGTGGGGCTGGAGGTCTCACGGAACGGTCTTTTGCAACAGCAGCCGCCCTTTCTGGTCTGGAACCCTCTCGGACACTATGTCGCCCTCATAGAGCGCGACGGCAAGTGGCAGGTCTATGATCCCGAAACGAATTCGCTCCAGCCGTGGCTGGAGCAGAGTTTACCGGAGGGCTGGCGCGGCGCGATTCTGCTCCTGCACCCGCGCCCCACCCTCGCAACCCACTACTCAGGAGGAACAAAGCCATGACACACAAGCAGCGTGAGATATGGTATCGCTGGTTCCGACGCATCGGCTGGATAGGAATCTTTGCGGTCGGCGTGCAGACGGCGGCTCCCGCCGCTGAAGCGGGCGTGCGGGTCGCGGCGCGCCACTATCGCACATGGAAGAGCCAACACGCCCGACAGCTCCCCGCCCCCCCCGATGTGCGCGTGCTGCGCAAAAGCGAAATGCTCGCGCTCAAAGGGCGCGGACGCATCCCCAGCCTCGCAGGACAAGCCAAGTGGGATATTATCGACAACGGCGTGAACCTACGCACGCGCAACTATACCTACACAGCGACCGACCTCACGCTGCCTGGGGCTATCGGCATCCCCGTCAGTGTGGTGCGCACCTGGAACGCCAACGACGACCGCGAAGGGCCGTTCGGCATCGGCTGGAGCTGGAGCCTCGATGTGCGTCAAGCAGCAGGCGGTCTCATCAAACGCAAAGCCTCACCCAGCCGCACCGTACCCACCCAGCTCAATAACGCCCGTCAAGCGATAGTCACCAAGTTCACCCCGGGGTCGGGATCGGTTGGCATCGAGTCGGTTCAGGTGGACGGTATCGTTTCTCAGGATTTGGGCGGGGAACAATGGATCGCGTGGCGCGACGCGGACGGACTCTACACCCCACCCCCGTGGGATCACAACGAGTATGAAAGCACCTATAAGACGGTTACCTATAGGCAAAATGGCGAAGAGTATGCGCGCGACTATGCCTTGGACACTAAAGTGACCACCCCCGATGGCACAGTCTACTACTATGAAGCCGTTCTCCAACCCAACGGATTGCCTGTGGTCATGGATGCCGAAGGCAACGAAGTGTATTCGGAACAGGTGCTCAAGTGGGTGGAGGATCGGTTCGGTAATAAGACAGAATATGACTATGATATTCGCCAAAACGTGCCCCATCACTATCGGTACGCTCGTGAAAATGAGTGGGGACAAATCGAATGGATAGAGGGTACAGTTTTTGTGAACAAGGCATATGTGAGGCGAGTAAGTAATGCTGCTGGCTTGACACTCACAGTTGCGTGGAATTTTGACGAATTTCAGAATGTAAGGGAACATGCACGCGTAATAGCCATTAACAGCAGCGACGGACGCACAGTGCGCTACTGGTACGGACCTGCCGGGCAAGAAACGAACCCTTCCATGCAAAACTGGTCAGGCTCCGTCACTGCTGTGCAAAGTCCAGCTGGACGAATCACACGATACGAATACACTTCCTGGACCTGGCACGATGAAACGGAAAACTGGCTCCTATCAAGAATTGCTGATGCAGACAATGTGATCATAAGTATATATTATAATGACAATAATGAAATTGATAATAATGATGACAGCTATGAAGAACCATATCGGGTACAGGTTAGGTGGATTGAACTCCCTGACGGTTCCGTACGTGAGTACAAAAGTCGACTAAGATCCGGTATATGGATTTTTCGAGATAGGCAAGCGTATAATGAATATCTTCGTTCCAATGATTGGACAGATCCACTTATTCCTGATAAAGTTATGCGTATATATATAGACTTTTCGCAGCCTGCAGGAACTACTGCGATATACCGTTTCGAGTGGGCGCCGTTGGTGATGCGTAATTCATTATTTGATCTTGTAACAGGCAATCTAATTTATCAGAATTACACAGTATATGGAGGGGAGTTTACGCCTCTATCGGTCAATTGGCACTGGCTCCTATTTGGTCCATCAAGTATATTATTACTTGTCCCACAGTTTGTGTGTGATACTCGCTGTGATGCCCCTCCAGTTGCTCTTCCAGGGGGTGCTCTGGATCCCCCTATGTCCAGTGAAAGACAGCAAGGCTGCGTCCAGTGCGGAACCTATGGGCTATCTCACTATGATAATAGTAAGATCATAGAATCTAACTATGAATACAATTGTCTCAATCAGCCTGTAAGCGTCTCAAGTCAAACATACTATCGTGACTATGATGGTAGTTTTTCCAACATCAACATCACAGTCTACTCTCATCGCCAAGAAATGCGCATTACCTACTGGGGCAAGGAAAAATACTATCAGAAAAGATGTGAGTTTGTTACGGATTACGCTCTAAATCCCAACGGCACTGAGCGAAATCGCAGGTCTCAGCGAACTTTCTATGATTACTACGACCGAAATGCTCCACGAGGCTATCGAGGCAATCTGAGAGCGACCTATGCTGATCCCTACTCATCTTTCAACGGTTCGGGGGAGAATTCGGAACCTGCAAGTCTCGACCCCACCACAGACGATATCGTTCGCCCTCTCTCGCGCGTCATGGAATACAATCAACAGGGCAAACCGATACGAACCAAATCGCTTCAACGCATTGGTTCTCCCAATAAATGGATTTATACCGAGACCACCTATGATCCGCGCTTTGGACAGCCATCGGTTGTGGTAGAAGATATGGGCGGAGTGAATCGGGTGACCGAGACGGTCTACGATGCTTTAGGACGCCCCTATATCCAGCGAACCTACGACTCAAGGGGACGAATTGCACATGAGCTGACCACCGATTACTTGGATATGGATGGTTTAGTCCATCAGGTTCGCTTGACTCACCGTAACGGTCAAGCCCTCAACCAGGTATTGACATCCTATGAATACACTACCGCTGGGCGTGTGAGAGAATCGATGGACCACCTTTCAAATATTCGTAGCACCATAGCTTATGATAACACAGGACGCCCTCGCACCTACACAGAAAGTTGGTCTAATCAAGAGCGTTATCGGATTGAATACGATTATGAGGGCTGTGACTTGGTAGAGAAGCGATTGATTATGCCTGGCATACAGGGCAGCTGGCGATGGCGATATGGTTTTTATGTGACCAGCGGAACCTTGCCCTTCCAGCGTGTCCCTACTCGGATCATGATGTATGCCCCCGGAAATAACACTAACAGGGAACCTGATGAAGTTGTTGACTACCTATATGATACCCAGCTGCGCCTGCATGCTGTCCGTTTTGCCGTGAAGCCGATGGAAAATAACGAATGTACGGGTGACTTCTGTACTACTCGTGAAAGGCTTACTACTGACTACCTAATTAATCAGTTTCCTAAACAGTTTGCTTGTGCCATCTACAGCTACGATCTCACAGGACAAATCAGTGATATCCGCTACTATAAAGCGACGCGACAGTGGGATCCTGCTACGCAGCAATATAGTTCTGCATATAGTTATCAACCCCTTACACGGTTCAGGTATTTTGACGGCAACTCGGTTGCCAATTACCGACCCGCCTACGACGCGGCGGGCAACCGTCTTTGGATGGTCGCCTTGGATGAAAACGGTGCCACCGTCCGCACCGAGGCGTATCAGTATGACGCGCTGGATCGGCTGACAGGCGTTTCGTACAATCACGGCGCTTGGCAAAGTTGGAGCTA
>BEHR01000023.1 GCA_002898555.1 bacterium HR15 | reverse complement strand
CGGAGTCCAGTGGAGCGGACAGTTCGTGGAGTGGTACTACTGGGGCTTAGCCTGCGGCGACCCAAGTGTACGATAGGGAACGGTAGGGGTGGATCAATTTTGCCACCCCTACACTGCTTATTGAGGATAACATAAGCCAAATATCACCGACCAGATACCCCGAAATGCCCGAATCTATAGTGCCACTGACAAGTCCATTGGTCAGTGCTGTTCAGGGACGCAAATGCTTATGCCCGGAGTCTTCTCTATCATGTGGGGGTAATTAGGATTAAAAGGCGAGCCTTTTCGCGCGTTTGCCCATTGGGGAAGCAGCCTGAATCGACAATTATTCACAATACACTAAATTGAGTAAATAGTTAAAATCAAGCTGTTCCAGCCGATGTGTCAGCCATTCCAGAAATCCTATATCGAGCCGTTCTGTGGGGCGATGCTGGTCTTCATAACCCACACTGATGTTGGTGCATTCAGCGCTGCCATACTGCTTAAACACAGCAGAGTCCGTGAATATTCCCGTGTCGTCTGGTGCATACGCGCCCCCAAGCATTTGCGCCAGTTGTCGGGCGAACCTGTCGGAGCAAGTACGCTGCCTCCGCTGATAGGTAATCACGGAAGTTTTGCCTCGGCGGTCTAAACTAATCACCACCCGCGGCAGCTTAGCGGAATACGCCTTACAGAACTCTATGCTGCCAATCCCGCCCTGTTCCTCACCTGTAGAAGCGAACAGGGTCAGGTCGGGGCGCGCCTGCGCCAAATGGTATAGGATAACCAAGCCTGCACTATCATCGGCACCGATATTCTGCAAGCCATCGCCCACCAAGTAGCCATCTTGGATGTGCAAACGGTTCTCGCCACCTTCCCCAACGGTATCCGTATGCGCCGTGAGGAACAAATTCCGCTCAGTTCCCCAACGAATAAGCCCCCCAGCACAGGGTATGAATCCAACGGTTTGCAGCAGTGTCTGCACATGCGATTCATACTCCGAGCCGTGGGGGCGTCGGTAACGGTGAAATTCCAGAACGATTTCGAGAAACGGTTGCGTATAGGCGTACATAACACTATTTTACCCAAATGTGCACCCTATTGATTGAACGAGCCACCCTGTGATTGTACCTAAACATCTCCACCGGAGGCTATGAATGGGGACCGCCCGAGGAGCGCAACTGAAGCCAGAGCAGGCGTAACCACATAGAGAGCCGAATCAGCACCACGATAAGGGCGTAAAGCGGCAAGGGTAGGCGCGAGCGGTAGTGCTTGCGGTAAAATTGCTCCAGCGCACGGTGCGATTCGCGAATCGCAGCAGGACGCACCTGCTTCGTGCTGGCGCCACCGTGATGGAGGATCTCCACTTGTGGCACAAACCAGATTTGCCACCCTGCCTGCCACATGCGGTAGCACCAGTCCACATCGTTGAAAAAGAGCGGGAACGCCTCATCCAGTAGCCCCACCTGCTCCATCACCGCGCGGCGCACCATCAGAAAAGTGCCCATCGGCTGATCGACGGGCATCGGGCGGTCGTAGGCGAACCAGCGCATGCGATAGGCGGCGAAGAGGCGCGAGCGCGGGAAGAGCCTGGCAAGCCCCAGCACCTCAAAGAGCAGATTGCGCGGCGTGGGGAAACCTCGCACCGAGGGCTGCACGCGCCCATCAGGCAGAACCTGCTTCGCCCCAATCGCGCCCACTTCGGGATGCTCACGCAGGAAGTGAATCGCATTGCGTAGTGTGTCGGAGCGCATCTCCGTGTCGGGATTTAGCAGCAGGATGAACTCGCCCCGCGCTCGCTCCATCGCCTGATTGTTGCCCCGTGCATAGCCCAGGTTTGCCTCGTTCGCAATCAACACCACCTGGGGAAACTCCACGCGCACCATCTCAGCACTACCATCGCTGGAGGCGTTATCCACCACAATCACCTCGAAGGGTTGTTCGGGGGGATATTGATAGATGGAGCGCAGGCACTCCCGAAGCAATCCGCGCGTGTTCCAGTTCACGATGCAGATACTCAGCGTGGGGGCAACTGCCATAGTCTGGGCAGCGATACGGAGGTGGTCAACGGGTTAATGCTCCCTCAATCTTCCAGCTCACGATGGGAAGCACGGCTCCGCAGTTGGCGACGCTGGAAGTGGCGCACCAACCCGTAGACCACCAGCCCTGCTCCCACCAGCATTAGGAGCGGGAACAGCAGCGATACGAGACGCATTGCCAGCGCCAGTACGCCAAAGGCGAACCGCAGCAACAACACCGTGAGCAAGATGAGCAAGCCCAAACGCACATAGCGGTTCATCGGGCATCCCCTTCTGCCTGCGTGCCTGTGCCTGCTGGCTCGGTGGGCTGCTCCACCGCGGCGGTGGACGATTTCGTCTGCGCGCTTTTACGCAGCTCCATCGCCATGCTAACCAGAATGAGCGCGATACCAACGCCTGCGCTCCAAGGCAGGATCCATTCGATTTTGCGCAACAGCGCCGCCCCCAGCCAAAGCAGCACTGACGCTGCCAACACCAGCACACCGAGATACATCAACTTGTTCCGTGGCATGTCAAAGAGAATACCCGATTCGGGTATCCTTTTGAATGCAGGAGAGAGGACAATGCACATTCGACGAATGAATCGCTTGATACGGGAGAAAAGCCCCTATCTGCTTCAGCATGCTTATAATCCGGTGGACTGGTATCCGTGGGGGGCAGAGGCGTTCTTTCGCGCCCGCACGGAGGATAAGCCCATCTTTCTCTCCATCGGCTACTCTGCGTGCCACTGGTGCCATGTGATGGAGCGCGAGTCGTTCGAAAACGAACAAATTGCTGCGCTGCTGAATGAATACTTTGTCCCTGTCAAGGTGGATCGGGAGGAGCGTCCCGATGTGGACGAGATTTACATCGCAGCCGTGCAGCTCATCACGGGCAGTGCAGGCTGGCCGCTTTCGGTGTTCCTCACCCCGAATGGGGAACCGTTCTATGGCGGCACCTATTTTCCGCCTGCGGTCTTTGCTGATCTGCTGCGCCAAGTCGCGCATCTGTGGCGCACGCAACGCCCGCAGGTGCTTCAAGCGGCAAAGGAGCTAACAGACGATCTGCGTTCGCTGCTCACCCTGCGGGCGCACGAGATGCGCGGTGAGCGTGATCCAGCTATCTTCCGCGTTTTTCTTACCCAATGCGCGGCAGGCTATGACAATGAGCATGGCGGCTTTGGCGACGCGCCCAAGTTCCCCCCCAATACCGTTTTGCCTGTCTGGCTCTGGATGGCGGAGGTGTGGGAGAGCGAGGATGCTGGCGTGATGGCACTGCACACGCTCAACAAGATGGCGGAAGGCGGCATCTATGATCATATAGGGGGTGGGTTTCACCGCTACGCGACCGATGCGCGCTGGCTCGTGCCCCATTTTGAGAAGATGCTTTTTGATAACGCCCAGCTGGCATGGGCGTATGCACGCGCCTATACCCTGACCGGCGATCAAGAGTATGCCGATGTGGCGCACGGCACGCTCCAGTGGATGATTCGGGAGATGCGCACCGAGGAGGGCGCGTTCGCCAGCGCACTAAACGCCGATAGCCCCGAGGGAGAAGGCGCGTTCTATACCTGGACACAGCCCGAAATCTATGAAGCGCTGGATGCGGAGACCGCCGCGCTGGTCTGTCAGGTCTACAAC
Source organism: bacterium HR15 (assembly GCA_002898555.1). GTDB lineage: Bacteria > Armatimonadota > Fimbriimonadia > Fimbriimonadales > GBS-DC > HRBIN15. Next base: position 53,583 of record BEHR01000023.1, on the reverse strand, counting down.
ATTCGCCCCGAAGGCAACTATCATGAGGAAGCGACTGGCAAGCAGACGGGGCGCAATATTCTCCATCGGCGCGATTCGCTAAAAGAGCTGGCACGATCGCTCGGCATGCCCGAAGAGGAACTGCGCGAACGCTTGCAAGAGGCACACGCCCAATTGCGGGAGGTGCGTGCTCGTCGCCCTGCACCGCCCCGCGACGACAAGGTGCTGACCGACTGGAACGGCATCGCCATCGCCGCGCTGGCGTATGCTGCCGACGCGCTGGAACACCCCGCTTATCTCGACATCGCCGCAACCGCCGCCGAGTTCATCTGGCAACGGCTGCGCGACCCGCAGGGCAATTTGCTACACCGCTATCACGATGGCGAAGCGGCTATCCCCGCTTATCTCAGCGACTATGCCCTCTATGGGCTGGGACTGGTGAGCCTGTTCGAAGCCACAGGCGACCCACGCTGGCTGGAGCGGGCTACGGCACTCGCCGATCAGCTTATCGAGAAGTTCCACGATGCCGAACTGGGCGGCTTCTTCGAAACCACCGATGAGCATAACCTGCTGATTGTACGCCACAAGTCGGTACAAGATCGGCAGTTGCCCTCAGGCAACGGGGCAGCGGCACAACTGTTGGCAAGCCTGAGCCACCTGCTCATTGGCGACGACCCTATCCGCAGCGAGCGCTATGCCATAGTGGCAGGCGAGACCATCAGTGCATTCTGGCAACTGGTGCAGCGTGCGCCAGTCGCGACGAGCAGCCTGCTTTTCGCCTATCTGATACTGGAAGGCGACACAATACCTACGCCCAACCTGGAAGTGGACTGGGACACGGTGGCGTTGGAGCGAGAAGGCCCTGTCCAGGTCAGTGTGTTTACCCAACCGGAGGGGCTGACGGTGTTCTTCCATATCGCGGAAGGCTGGCATATTCAGGCAGCCGATTCTGCCCGTGCCGACCTCACCCCAACACGCGTGGAGGTACAGACCGACCTGCCCATCGAGTTCGGGACACCCGTCTGGTCGCACCCCAAACCCTATCAGGTAGGCGGAGAGCAACTGATGGTCTATCAGGAGCAGGCGGTCGCGCTCGTGCCTATCGTGGCACTTCGAGAAGGCGGTCCCACCGAGGGCTACCTGCGTGTGCGCGTCGTCTATCAGCCCTGCACGGACACCGAGTGCGCACTGCCCATCGAACGCCAGTTCCTGCTCCCTGTGAGGTTAGGCGAATAAGAGGCTCTTATCCGCTAAAACAGCACCTTGAAGAGTTTGGTGATTAACCCCTCACGCTGGCGGGAGCCGACCACGCCTTTGCCCTCGAACTGGATCTGGGCGTTTGCCACCAGCGCGGATGGGATAGTATTGTCCGAGCGAATATCGCGGATGCGCACCAGCCCAGTAAAGATGAGCGTCTGCGTCTCCTCGTTGATTTTGAGCGAGCGTCGCCCCTCCACGCGCAGCACCCCGTTCGGGAGCACCTCCACCACCACGACGGTGATGCGGGTGGTGATACGCCCGCTGCGTGTGGTGCTGCCTGACGCGCTGAGGTCGGTTTTGCCACCCGCACTCAGCTCGGGCCAGAGCAGTTTGAGCAAGGGGCCCACACCTGCTTGCGTGGATGCCGATTCGCTCTTCTTGACCGCGGTGTCGGCGTTCGTGCTGGCGGTGGTGCTTTCCGTCACGACAACCGTGAGCAGGTCGCCCACCCGTCGCGCCTTGAAATCTTCATACAACGAGCCACCCAGCTCGCTCCAGAGGGAGCCACTGGGCGCAGGAAGAAGGGAATCCAATCTGCCCGACTCGTCCGACATAGCCGACATGCTCAGCCAGCATCCCAGCAGCAACAAGCCAAGCACCTTCATAGTATCACCTCCACGCGCCCTCTGTCAATGATGCGCGCACGAACCGTTTTCTGCGTGGTGGGGATATAAACAGGGATAATCTCCTCGTCTGCCCCAGAGGCACGTGCCACCCCCGATACCTCCAGCAGCACGCCTTCCACACGCACCTGCACCTGCACCGCCTCGCCAGCGCGTATCAGCAGCGTGCGATTGCGTGGGGGTGCAAGGAAGCGCACCCTTTGCCGCGCCTTTGGCTGACCATCTACTAAGATGGCAATCTCCAGCGTGGCGGAATCGGTGCTGATGCGGGTCTCACCGACCTGTTCAAAAGTCAGTTCACCCTCTGACAGGGCAAGAGGGGCAAGCGATTGCTCCCTGTCCAGCCGCCACTGCGCGGCCGCATCGCCCAGCACCTGCTTTAACTGCTCTCGCGCGAATTGCACGAGCGCGTCCACCGGTAGCGATTGCGCAGCGCGTGTGATGCGCACCGTATCGGGCATCGCAATCTGCACGGTGCGCGGGTCGATGCCGTGCTGGCGCAGGCGGGTGATAAGCTGCTGACGGGTGAAGAGCCGTTTCTGACCGGGCAAGGGCGAGGCGCCCAGCTCGATCTGCTTCAGTTGCTCCCATCGGGAAGGCGTGCCACCCTCCACCGTTGCGATGTCACCCAGGCGGAACCGCTCCGACTGAACACGAACCTCGGCTTCGATGCGGATTCGAAGAATCGCCTCATCCGCGAGGGACACGATGCCTGCGCCCCCGCCAAACCAGCCGATAGCGATTATCAAACTTAGCACGGCTCGCATCACGGCTCCATTATCGGCATAGCAAGCCCAATTGTACAGGGTTCAGGAATGCCCCTTTCCGAACCATCGCCCGCCCTATTAAGCAGGAACCTGCCAACCCAGCGCGAACCCTGACACCCAATCAGGAGGGCACAATGCCTGCGCTGCCGTCGCTGGATTGGGGGACAGCGGTCAAGATACCATGGGGTGTGCTGCTGCATGGTGTTCGCCCGCTACGGATTGAGTGTTTCCTGAACGGGTATCCTGACAGGAGATGGAGAAGGCATTTGACCCTGCGCGCGTGGGCTTCTATCAAGAACGGCTGAGCGCGATCCCAGAAGAGATGGGGCGCGTGCTGGAGCGTGCCGCCTGCTCGCCCAATATCAAAGAGCGGCGCGACTATTCCTGTGCCCTGTTCGATGCGCAGGGACGACTCGTCGCACAGGCAGCTCATATCCCTGTGCATCTGGGTGCGATGCCCGCGCTAATGGAATGGCTGCTGCCCCGTTTCGAATGGCGACCAGGCGACATGGTGCTGACCAATGACCCCTATCACGCAGGCACGCACCTGCCCGACTGGACCCTCGTTGCGCCTGTGTTTGTGAGGGAGCGCTGCGTGGGCTTCGTGGCGAATCGGGCACACCATGCCGACACAGGTGGCTCCACACCCGGCTCGATGCCGCTTGCTCGCGAAATCTTCGAGGAGGGACTGCGCATCCCGCCCGTCTATCTGCTGCGCGAGGACACGCTGCAGCACGATGTGCTGCAACTGTTGCTGACCAATGTGCGCACACCTGAAGAGCGGCAGGGCGACCTCTATGCCCAGATTGGTGCCAACCGCATAGGTGTCCACCGCATGCAAACCCTGTTAGAACAGGAAGGTATCGAACGCTGGCTGGAGCGATTCGAACAGCTGCTCCATTATAGCGAGTCCGTCACCCGGGCTATGCTGCGCGAGCTGCCACCAGGCGAATATACTTTCGAGGATTATTTAGACGACGATGGGCACGGCACGCGCAACCTCCGCATCCGCGCGACGGTTACCGTGCCAGCAAGCGAGCCGGGCACCATCCGGTTCGATTTCACAGGCAGCGCGCCGCAGTCACCAGGTGGCATTAACGCGACCGAGGCAGTGACGCGCTCTGCGTGCTACTATGTGGTTCGCTGCTTGATCCCGACGGAGGTGCCGACGAACGCAGGTTGCTGGCGTCCCGTGGAGGTGATTGCGCCTGAAGGCACAATTGTTAACGCGCGCTTTCCCGCTGCGGTGGCAGGGGGCAATGTGGAGACCGCGCAGCGAATTGTCGATGTGCTGCTGGGGGCGTTTGCCCAAGTACTGCCTGATCGGATCCCTGCCGCTTCTCAAGGCACGATGAATAATCTGCTCTTTGGTGGCTATGACCCGGTGCGCCAGCAGCCGTTCGTCTACTATGAAACCATAGCGGGCGGCGCGGGCGCATGTCCCCACGCGGATGGCGCGAGCGGAATCCATGTTCACATGACCAACACGCGCAATACGCCTGTGGAAGCGATTGAGAGCGCGTTTCCCGTGCGCATTTTGGAGTATCGGCTCGCGGAACGCACAGGGGGAGCAGGGCGATATCGTGGGGGCGACGGCGTTATCCGCACCTTCCAGTTCCTGACCGAGGCGACTATCACCCTGTTCACCGACCGCCGTCGCCATGCGCCCTACGGGCTATACGGGGGCAAAGCGGGCAAGCGCGGGCAGAACCGTTTGTTGATCGGGGGTAGGCTCGAAACAGAGCTGATTAAAGGCACAGTGCGTGTGCCTCCCGATACCCTTCTCACCATCCGCACACCAGGGGGCGGTGGCTGGGGGCAACCAGAGCGTGGATAACACTGAAAGTTATCGCGCCGATTCCAGCGGGATCAGACGGATGTTGCGGAAATGGATTTCGCCTCCCTCCGACTGAAGCGCAATTTTGCCCGGTCGCACCTCCGCGCCCCAACCCTCGTTCACCACCTCACCGTTTACTTTGAGGGTGATGCGGTCGCCGCTCACGATAATCTCATACTCGTTCCACTCGGGAGCGGGCTTCTCGGCGGTCTTCTTGCGCCAGCGGTGGCGGGGGGCGTTCTTATCGATATACTCCGGGTCAGTCTCTAAGGGCGCACCATCGATAAGCCAAAAGTCGCCTGAGTTCATATACATCAGCTGTGCCTCGATGGAGCGCGGCCAGATCTTATGTTCGCCATGCACGCGCAGCAGCACACCGCTGTTGCCCGGCGGCTTGCCCGGCGCCCAACGCCACTCCAACTTCAAAATGAAGTTCGTGTAGTCCTTCTTCGTGTAGAGGTAGCCAGGAGGCGAACCTTTACAGATGAGAATCCCTTGCTCCTTGTCCACGCTCCACACATCTTCCATCTTCGCGTGCGGGTCTGCCAGATAGTAGTCCCAGCCCGACAGGTCCTTGCCGTTGAACAGTTTCACCTCTTTGCCCGCTGGCTTGAGCGTCTGCTGCCAGACAAATCCCGCCAGCACACTGAGTGCCAGAACCGCCCCAGTCAATTGGTACCATCGCATGGTCGTTGTCCTCCCTACCCCGAGGATTCGTGGCGAAGGGCAGCACTCCTGCACGCTGAGGGTTCCCCTCTTGAACAAATTCGCTGCAAGAAAGTCCTTCCGTGAATTCAAGGGCATACTCTCTATGAGTATGCTGTTTCTATAGCACACCGACACCGTTTCTGACGAATGAGGTATAATTCCTTATGAGGAGAGGAGACAATGTGGCGAGCGCGAGCTTTGATAGGGGCATTGCTACTACTGATGGCAGATCACCTTCTACCACAGCCACAAATTTCGGACCCCGATCTCTTGATCGAACGGGTGTTTAGCACAGGCGCCAGCCCGCAGCCTATCATGTTCGAATTCCTGCGCCCTGACGATCCGAATGAATTTCTGGTTGCGGAACGCGCAACAGGACGCATCCGGCATATCCGAAATGGTGTTATCCATTCTACCGTGCTGGATTTGGCAGTGAACTCCGCTGGCGAGCGAGGTTTGTTAGGCATGGTGTTCGATCCCGACTTCGACCAAAATGGCTATGTCTATGTCTACTACTCTGCTTCACAATCCGGCGCAGATTCCACCGACGCGAACGACTGGGTTGCCAATCGGGTGGAACGCTACCGCTGGAACGGTACCGCCCTTGTGGAGCCGCTGCTGATCTTCGAAGTACCCTATGATCCCACTCAGCGGAACATCGAGCATCACCATGGGGGAGTGTTGCGTTTTGGCCCCGATAGAAAGCTCTATCTCTCCGTCGGCGATATGGGGCGGGGAGGTTTTTCGAACCCGCGCATCGAACAGAACACAAGCAGCACGGCGGTTGCTGGCGCCGGCGGAATCTACCGCATTAACCCCGATGGTAGTATCCCGACCGACAATCCCTTTGTGGCGCATCCCGACCCGCGCATCCAAAAACTCTGGGCATACGGTATCCGCAATTGTTTCGGCATAACCTTTGACCCCCTGACCGGCAACCTCTGGATCACCGATAATGGTCCTGAAGTCTACGACGAGATCAATCTGGTCAGGCGAGGGATGAACGGCGGATGGACCAAGATAATGGGTCCCGATGCCCGCAATGCGCTGGGTTCCTGGAGCCAGAATCGCAGCTGGGATGCCACCGATCTGGTTATGCTGCCCAACGCCCATTATGCAGATCCGCTCTTCTCACTGGCTGACTCGATTGGCATAGTGGCGATCTTTTTTGTGCGAAGTGCGCGCTATGCGCCCCATCTTCGGGATCAGTGTCTGGTCGCGGATAACAATTTGCTGCAAATCTATCTCCTTCCTATGCGCACCGATCGCGAAGACTTTCTGCTGAGCGGCACAGTTGCGGATCGGGTGGCGGATACACCTGAAGAACGCGACGCCTTCCGATGGAGCTGGGGCTGGGGCGTCGTCACCGACATGAAAATCGGCCCTGATGGTTTCCTCTATGTCTGCTCCCTCTCCACATCCGCGCGCGGCGTGTATCGTATCCGCCCCGTGAACCCACCCGAAATTGTGCATGGACAAGCGCGACTGACAGAACGACAAGCAACTCCACTCGGTGTCCCACTCTCCCTCCAGCTGCTGCAAAATAATCATCCTGTCCAGAGCATTGCCACCACACTGGATGCCTTCGGACGCTTCTCGGAACGGGTGAACACGCCAGGCACCTATACCGTGCGTGCTAAAGCCGGCACCTACCTGTCGGTGAGAGTACCATCGGTGACAATCGCTGCGCAGGGATACGCTTACCTGCCACTGGTGTTCACCATCAACGGGGATGTGAACGGGGACAATGTGATCGACGATGCCGATCTGCTGGCAGTGCTGTTTCGATTCGGAGAGCCAGGTGGCGTGGAGGATCTGAACGCGGATGGGAGGGTGGACGACGCCGATCTGTTGACGGTGCTGTTTAATTTCGGCGCCTCCGGACAATAGCCTGCTCCAGCAGGAGTCTCGAACCCACGGTCAAAATAAAAAACATCAGGGCGACGGCATTCCAGCCATCGCCCCATCAGGCAACACTGTCTGCTGCCTCACACCCAACAAGGAGGTTCACTATGAAACGACGACATTACGGATGGATCTTATTGCTGAGCGCGAGCATAGCAGCCAGCCAAGCGCAGCGGGTGGAGCTCACCGTGCGCGGTGAAACGATAACGATTGTGCGCGACACCTATGGTGTGCCGCATGTGCTGGCGAACTCGCTCTATGGGCTGTTTTATGGTAACGGCTACGCGATTGCCCAGGATCGGCTCTGGCAAATGGAACGCTATCGCCGTCAGGCACGGGGCGAACTGGCAGAGATGATGGGACCCACCGCGCTGGAGCAGGACAAAGCCGCGCGGATTCAGGGCTACACGGAGGAGGAGATGCAGCGTCAAATAGCTCGCCTTGCCCCAGAACTGCAGGAGGCACTGCAGGGCTATGTGGATGGGGTGAACGCTTGGATGGAAGAGGCGAAGCGCACGGGCAAGCTGCCGCCCGGCTATGCCGAAACGGGCATCGAGCCGCGCCCATGGCGCCCCACCGATACAGTGGCAATCGGTGTGATGATGTCGCGCCGATTCGGGGGGCTGATGGCAGCAGGCGACCTGCGCAACTTCACCCTGCTTCAATACCTACGCATGCGCAGCAAAGAGAACGCCGAAGTCTGGGCAAATGACCTGCTCTGGCTCCAAGACCCGAACTCGCCTACCACTGTGCCCCCTGAAGACGACTCGCGTAAAGCGCACCGGGTAGACCCCAAAGCCGCACTGGAACGGTTCAAACGGCACGCGGCACAGCTGCCCAATATCGGGCTGGATGTGCTTCTGCCCACACTGCGACTGGCATCGGGTGAAGCGCAACTGGAATTCGCGCAACGGCATGGTCTCTACACTCATTTCGGCAGCTATGCCATCGCGATTGCCCCCAAAAAATCCGCCACAGGGAACGCGCTCTTTGTGGGGGCACCGCAGATGGGCTTCAGCCTGCCCCATATCGCCGCCGAAGTGCATCTCTCCGGCGCAGGCATCAACGCGCTCGGCATGAGCTTCCCCGGCATCCCAGGCGTGCTAATCGGCACCACCGATTACCTCGCCTGGACCTTCACTTCAGGCATTGCCGATTTCGCCGACGCTTTTATCGAAAAGCTGAACCCCGATAACCCGGAGGAGTACTGGTACAAAGGCAAATGGGTGCCTTTCGAAAAACGCACCGAAACGATTCGGGTCAAAGGGCAAGACCCGGTGCAGCTTACCATCTACCGCAGTGTTCACGGACCCGTCGTGGCGATCGATCGGCGCAACCATGTGGCGATTGCCTGGTCGCTCAGCTTTTGGGATAAGGAGCTGGAGGCGATTAACGCCTACTATGGTATTCTGCGGGCGCGTTCGGTCGCCGATTTCGAACGCGCCTGCTCCCACATCGTGGCATCGTTTAATGCCTTCTGTGCGACACGCGACGGCGATATCGCCTACTTCTATTGCGGACGCCCGCCCATTCGTGCAGAGGGCATCGACCCACGCCTACCTGTATGGGGCACTGGCGAATACGACTGGAAAGGCATGATGCCCTTTGAACAGATGCCGCGCGTGGTCAACCCGAAACGCGGATTCATCGTCAACTGGAACAATAAACCCGCCGTCTGGTGGCAAAACGGCGACACGCCCGCATGGGGCGCGATCTTCCGCGTGCATCGGCTGATTGAACTTGCCAGTCGCAAGCCGCTGCTGACCCTCGATGATGTCAAGGCGATGATTGCCGATATCGCGATGTACGACGAGGACGCCGCCAAGCTCAAGCCCGCGATGCTGGAGATAGTGAAGCGCAACAAAAATCTCACGCCAGAGATGCAGCGGGCGATCCGGGTGCTGGAGGCGTGGGACCACTACGAGCGGGAAGGCAGCACGGGCAAGGTCATCTGGGACGCCTGGCTGGACGCGGTGCGCAACCGCGTGTTCGGGGATGATCTGGGCAACTTCTTTGACCCGAACCTCTTTCGGTTGGCGATTCAGCCAAGCTATATTCTGTATGCCTTGCAGGGCAACAAAGCCGCCGTGCCACGCCTCTATGACTACTTCAACGGCAAGCCGAAAGAGCAAGTGCTGGCGATTGCCTTAGCCGACGCACTGACCCAATTGAAGCAGCGGTATGGGGCGAACATCAGCCAGTGGCGCTATAGCGCGCCCCGCATGAACTGGGGCAGCTTGCCCGGCGTGCCCTACACCGATCGCGGCTCCTACATTCAAGTGATCGAGCTAAGCAATCCGATTGTAGGCGAGAATGTGCTGCCGCCGGGGCAGAGCGAGGAGCCGACCTCGCCCCACTTCAGCGACCAGCGCGACCTCGCCAGTTGGTGGCTGTTCAAGCCGATGGTGCTGAACCCTGCTTGGTGGGAACGGTAGGAGAAGTTCTTGTGCTCAAATGACAACCCACCATGACGCAGGGTATACCGCTCCGCGCCAAAGGACCAAACCTATATATACAAGGGGTGGCTGGAGAGCAGCCACCCTCTTTGAGTCACCAGCAGTTGATATCCGCTATGCAGGTTCCGGGCACTCCGTGGAAGTCGCCAAAATTCGGCACACCTCCCGGATGCCCAACACATTCGAAATGCTCTTCGCGAGTTGGAAACTCGGTAAAGCCACAGCTACGCCGTGTAGCGGGGGGCACATGGTTTGTCCAGCTGTAGTAGGTGGGGCGTGCATAAATGCTGGGGCAATAGCTGCCTGGCGGGGGAACACATCCCGGGATAATGCGTCCACCTGTCGGCAAGCCGTTGTATCGAGACCATTTCACATGCCCATCGATATAAGCTACTGACAATCCCTCCGTATGTCGGGGCCACACCTCCCATTTGTACCAGTAGTCAATCCATCCACGCCATTCTGTACGGTTATAGCCCCGTGGGAAGTAGCCATCAGCGTAGGCGATGGTCTCGGCAGGTTGAGGCACACCCGATTCTGCCACCGCGTTATAGCACTGTGCCAGCAAGCCACTTGGTGAGTTAACGCAGGTATTATTTGGACCACGATAACCAAGCATCATGCTGAACAGCCCCAGATTGAAGGTATAGGCATTATAGCGGAAGGTGCCTGCAGGACGACAACTGCCACACCGCATGCGTATCGCAGAGAACAGGCTACGCCCATAATTGCCTCGCTGCCAGTCTGGTCCTGTATAATCCTGACCACCCTCGCCTGCAGGGTAGCTGGGGCATTTCAGAATATCCGCGTTCTTTCGGTAGGGATGGGTGAAGTCATGGACAAAGTAGATAATGTTGTCCCGATTGGTTCCCGCTAAGCCGAAGGGATACACCCCTTCATAATCCGAGGCGTACATCAAGGTGCCTTTAATCAGCTGGTTCAGATTGCTCAAGCAAACAGCCTGTCGACCTTTCTCGCGCGCCTGCGCGAACACGGGGAACAGGATCGCCGCCAGAATGGCGATGATCGCGATTACGACCAACAACTCGATCAAAGTAAAGCCCTTGCGAATGCGCATATCAGGACCTCCTTACCCTCTATTATACACCATCTCGACATCGATTGCAAGTGCTGGGGCATGGCGCTGGCTCACAGCAGGAAGCGTTGATGGCGAGGCGAATAGAAAGGAGGGTGATACCTATGCGTACCTGTTTGATTGCAGGCAACTGGAAGATGCATTTGACTCCGGCGGAGGGGGCGGCTCTGGCAACGACGCTGCGGCAGCGCATCGGGACGCGCCTCAATCTGGATGTGGTGTTATGCCCGCCATTCGTCTCGTTGCCGGCAGTGGCGGACGCGCTGCGGGGCAGCAACCTAAAACTGGGAGCGCAAAATGTGTTCTGGGCGGATGCGGGCGCGTATACCGGGCAGATCTCCCCCACGATGCTCATCGCGGTGGGATGTGAGTATGTGATTTTAGGACACTCAGAAACGCGTGGACGATTCGGCAAGCCCGACCCTCATCTGACCGAGCAGCACCTGCGCTACTTTGGCGAAAACGAGGCGACGCTCAACCTCAAGCTCAGGGCGGTGCTGCCTCATGGACTGAAGCCCATTCTCTGCGTGGGCGAAACGCTGCAGGAACGGACAGCAGGTCAGACCGAAGCGATTATCCGTCAGCAACTGGAGGGCGCATTGCAAGGCATCGATGCCGACGAGCTTTATGAGCTGGTTATCGCCTATGAGCCGGTGTGGGCAATCGGTACAGGGCAGGTATGCGACGCGGAGGAAGCCAATCGCGTATGCGGCTTCATTCGCCAGCAGCTCAAAGACTTGTATGCGCCTGAACTGGGCGAGCAGGTGCGCGTGCTCTATGGGGGCAGCGTGACGGCAGCGAACGCGCAAGGACTGCTCCATCAGCCCGAAATCGACGGCGTGCTGGTCGGAGGCGCGAGCCTGAACGCAGACGAGTTCGTCCAGATTACTTATTGTGCTCCGTGAAATCTTTTCGCTCCGGAAAAGAAAATTTTGAGCGCATCTGGGTCAGGGAAAAAATTTCATCCGCGGAGCGATTCCAAGTAAAGTTCTGTTTGCTGGGCATTCGCACGGAACCATGCGTCAGAGACCAGCAGGAACCACCATGCGGTAGGGCGTGCGTTGGTCAGTGGCAAGCCTTCTGCGGTCAGAATGGCATTGCGGGCAAGCTCCACCCGCGCGACCTCCGCTTCATACTCCAGTTGCTGCACCCGTTCGCGAACGGCTAACTGTTCGGGCGTGCGTCCCATCTGCAATCGCTGAGCGAGCAGCTGGCGCAACTGTTGGCGAATGGCACGCAGTCGCTCCGCGATGGCTTGCAAGCGCACCTCACACGCTTCACGCTGAGCCATGTGCCGCTGTCGCTCGCTTTCGCTGTCGCTCCGAATTGCCCGCCGAAAATGCTCCCCTTTTTCACGCTCTAATCGGGCGCGCTCCCGCTTCAAGGCGCGACGTTCCGCATGGAGTGCATGGGCTTGCTGGCGCAGCTTATCCGCTTCCTTACCTAACTGCTGCAACTGCCCATGCAGCTCCTCATACACGGCGGTATATCCTTGCCATGGTTCACCGTATCGCTCCGCGAGGAAGCGCATCAAAGCACGGGGGCTATGACACGCGCTGAGCGCGTGCAGCAACTCTTTTTGTGCCTGTACCACCTCGCGCCAGCGTCGCGCAAATTGTTCAGAGCATAGTTCACGCTCGCCGAACGCTGTGGCTAAGTGGTCGGGAAGCCGAAGCTGCACACATTCCGCGCCGATGGTGTCCCAGGTCGCATAGCGCAGGCGCAAAAGCGGATAGAGGGCGAATGCTATCCCTTCCTGGTGCATCCGCTGGAGCATGCGCACGCTCAGGGGGAGGTAGGGTGAACCCCGCTCGTTAAACACGAACACGAACTCATGCGCCAGCATCGGCACCAGCGTCAACGCCTTCCCAATCAGTACGGTCGCGTCGCCGAACGCCTGCGCAAGCACCTCTGCCAGCGTGGCTACCGTTTCCACAGGTTGCTTCAGGCGCAGGATAACGGGTTCAGGGGTCAGCACCGTAAGGTAGCGTTCGGTGAGCAGCAGTGTGCCGCGTCCACGGCGCGGGATGAGCAGGTCGAACGGCAGTGCGCCCTCGCCAAACTCATCGAGGGTGTAGATTTCGGTGTCGGCAACGGCTTCGTTATAAGCGCGTTCGCACAGCGGGCGCGTGCGCGGGTCTAAAAAGTGCTGCAGCAGCTGGAAACGCGGACGATGCGCCGTTTCAGGGGTGAAGCGTAGGAGTTCCGTCGTGCGTGTGAAACCGACCGTCTCGGGCACGCGCCCGATTAGCCACACCAGAAAGTCGCGATAGAGATAGCGATAGAGGTCTGCCAGTGAGAGAGACCCATCCGACAAGGCTACCAATTCATGCACGCGCTGGCGGATCCTCTCCGCGCGCTGACGGGCGCGCTCGCGCTGCTCAGGCTCCGCTAAACACTGCAGAGTTGCCTCAAAGCCCCACTGCAGGAGGGCATCCAGAGCGGGCAACACCTCGCGCACAGGTATCTCGTACACAGGCAAAGGCGCGCGCCCAGTAGCCACTAACCCACGCCAGCCCCACGCCTCCGTGATGGCATCCAAAAAAGCGATGCGTCCCGCAGGATGATGTGGCGCCACCTTTTCCAGCTGCGCCCCTGCCTCACGATAACGCGCACGAGTCGGGATCAACTCGCTGCCGAACAGGCAGGAAATTTCGCCCGCCGAGGACCACAACGCGCGGGTGGAGTAGTCATTATGGGGTAGCAGGGCGAAACCATCCCCATGCCATTCGCTACTCGCCACGCGCCACTCACGAGCATGCAAGCGGGCAAAGTAGTCGGTATCATGCACGCCGAAGAAAAAGGGGCGCACGCGCTGGCACGCTTCCATCAACCATAGCAGAACGCTCTTGGTCGGCTCGTCCCAGAACACGGTTTGCCCCAGCGCCAGCAGCGGCACCCCAGGCGCCTCCCGATCGAGCTGCTCCAGCACCCTTTCCACCGAGGCGCGACACTCCACTGGCTCCCGCATACAGGGTATAGGATACCCACTCAAGAACAGCGCAGGGCACACGCCTCAGCTTGCTGAACCCATCTGCAGCACAAATTCGCCTTGCCACAAAGCGGCTACCACCGCAACAGCACCGGCTCCAGCGGCTGCAGCGTGAGTTGCCCCTCTACACGCGCGTCTGTGAACAGGTTCACTGCCCGAATCGGCTCGTTCTTGTCGTTCACGAGGCGCACAGTAATCGGCTTCTGGGTGTAGTTGCAGAGGCTGGCGACGAAGCCGTTGCCGTAAGGCGCGGTACGATAGGCAACCCCCCAGACAGGCTGCCCACCCTCGTTCAACAAGCGCAGCGGGCGTACAATATTCCATTCATCCAGGAATCGCGCCAGCTTCTGGTGCAGCAATCGGGCATCCAGAGTGGCGTCGCGGTCGATGGTCTGCACTGGCAGGCGCGAGCTGCGGGGGCGTCCATACCGATCGAAACGCAGGATCGGCTCGCCCAGTGCGGCTAACCCACCCCCACGCTGACGATAGGTGTCTAAGGCGAGGAGTGCCTCATCCGAAATGTACTGCACGCCCGGCAGGAGAATGCGCTTCCCAGCTGGCAACTGACGCGCCGCCACCTGACGCTCCGTGACGAACCCGACCCGCACGCCCAGCATCGTCAGCGCAATATACAGATGATCGCGGGCAACCACCGCATCCGCACCCTGCAGCACCAAGTCGAGGGGCGAGTGGTAGAGATAGAGATCGGGTGGTTGATTTTGCAGCGCCGCCACATAGGGTGCGAGGCGATTGAGATCCAGCGCGGTGTGCGCCAGCGCCTCGATAAACGCTGGGCGATGCAACAGGCTACCTGCGAAATCACTCTGCGGGTCGTCCGTGCGCTCCCAGACCCAGAAGGTCGTGGCAGACAGCCCACGAATCGCCTCCTCCCACAGCACGGCACGCCCATGTTGGGGCGGCACAACGCGCTGCTCCCGGTCGGGAATCACATGGTTTTCAGAATTGAATAGAGGGGCATCGCGGAGCGAGCGCTGCAAATCGTGTGCCATCATCGTGCCAACCCAGCCGAACGCGAAGGGCGAATCGGGCGCATGAGAATAGAAGGTCGTTGCATCGTTGCCGTTCAGCTCGCAGAACTCGGCAAATAGTTGCGGGTCGATGCCACGATGCTGCTCGCGATCGCTCAGAAACAGCCCGCTCATCAGCTTCGCGTGAAGTGGAACGCCCGGCAAGTAGCGTTTCAGCTCCTGTGCCAACGCACGATGCCAGTTGGCTGTCCACTCCTGGTTGAACTCGCAGAACTCGGCATAGGGCGCGCCCTCGGTCGGAATAGGGATGTTATCCCAACTTGAGTAATTGGTCTGCCAACGGGTGTTGAGTGTCAGCAGGGTCTTGTGGCGGGCTTTCAGCCATTCGCGCCATGCCGCCAGCTGTGGGGGCGATTGTGGATCCTCCACATTCATCGGCTCGTTCGAGAGGCAGATGCTGTTCAACGCAGGCTGATTGCGCAGATGTGGCGCGAAGTGCCGAAGGTACTCTTTCAGCACCTGCAGGCTCTGGGGGGCGAAAAGGCTGTATTGCAAAAATCCTTCGCGTGCCTGGCGCAGCTCAGGATACTCCTGTAGCACCCAGTCGGGCATATAGTGGGGACTGATGAGCAGATCGACGCGCACATTCGCCTGCGCAGCGCGACGCAACAGGGGCAGAATGTCTTCCTCCAGTTTCTTGAGGCGAACTTCCCCCTTGCGCGGTAGGATGTCCGACACGCCCATCTCAACCTGCACCAGGTTGAACCCCATACGCGGGAATTTCTCCAAATCCTTGCGAACCTTGCCGAAATGTCCGAATCCCACCAGGAACACAGGGCGTCGCTCGCGCTTGCCCGTGACGGGATCCACTGTATCGGCAATCAGCGACGCGCCTTTGATCTCAACGGGCGAGGTCACATAGCGAGGCACGGTCGGAAGACGACGCTTACCGTTCAGCACCTCGCTCAGGGTCTGAGTCAGCCGCTGCGCCATCGGCTCCATCTCGTCCAACTGCTGAAAAGCACGCTGCAGCAGCCCCTTCTGTATATCGCTCTCCACATAGGGCACGAACTCCTGCAGGATGGTGAAACTCGCAAGGGGATAGGCAACATCTTGTCCGCGCTGGCGAATGGTGTTCAGCTGCGACTGCCAACGCGGCAGCGACTGACGAATGGCGTCGAGCCGTGCTTGTGCCTCGCGCCGGGTGAAGAAGGTGAAAGTGTGGCTCGCCTCGACGGTGGGCAGATTGGATGATTCGATGCGGATGGTCAGGGTTTGCTGCCGGGCGGGTGGCTCCGCAAACTGGAACTCGGCACGGATGACGCCAGCAGGCAAGTTCATCTGTTGCTGGGCAAGTTGCTCGCCCAATCGCATTTCGACACGGGCATCTTTCGCCTCGGTGGGCAGGTAGAACTCTATGAAGCCACTCCATGTAGGCGTATTTAGATAGACCTTATCAGGCAACTCGCTCAGATAGAGGAGTGGGCGGTCAGGTGTTTCCGCAGGCACGAAAAAGCTGGGTTCGCGCCCCTCCTCCAGCTTCAAATCGTCGATATACAGCCCCTCCGTGGGCGTCTCGACCGTGATAACCAGATCGAAGTTGGTTTCATCGCTGGCGGTGGCGAAGGTAATCGCGGCGCGTTTCCATTGCCCCCCTGTATCTTCTAAAGGGAGGCGCACACGCCAGAGTTTCCCGCCTCCTACAAAGCCCTGATAGCCCCCTTTCGCTCTGTAGCGCACGCTGAGCGTGTAGACCGCACTGGGTTGGACAGGCACGCCTCCTTCATAGCGCAATAGCCCATAAGTATCGGGGGCAAACGGGGTCGTGCTGGTCAGCTTCAGGCAGCGCATGCCCGTCGCCGCCTCGCCTTCGACCACTTGCGCGGTGGCGTCGGTGTTGCGTTTGTCCCATCGCCAACCGACAGGCAAGCCGTTCTGTACCTCTTCGAAGCTACCGTTGCGCACCAGATTCGGGCGGATGGTAAACGACTGCGGGATCAGTTGTAATTGGGCTTGCGCGAATGCCTTTCCCATCAGTAGCATGACCAGCCATCCTATCAGGCTTCGCATCGGCGTCCTCCTGGCTGCAAATATGGCGCCCCCGGCAGGAATCGAACCTGCGCACCAGGCTCCGGAGGCCTGCGCTCTATCCACTGAGCTACGGGGGCGCGCTTTAATTATACCCGCCAGCAGGCAACCCCTCCTGTCGCGCGCATAAGGCGCGTGCGCGGTGGCAGGGTAAAATGAGGTTACCATGCCGAAAGTTGCGCTCACCACGCTCGGTTGCAAGGTCAATCAGTATGAGACCCAGAAGATTCTGGAGAGTTTTGAGGCGCGCGGGTTCGAAATTGTGCCGTTCGATAGCCCCGCCGATGTGTATGTGATTAACACCTGTTCGGTCACGCAATCGGCGGAAGCGAAATCGCGCCAGACGGTGCGCCGCGCGGCACGCCAGAACCCGAACGCGATCGTGGTCATGACGGGCTGCTACGCCCAGTTCACACTGCGGCGGGGTGAGCGCGTGGCAGAAGCGCACCTCGTGGTGCCCAATCCCGATAAACTCCACACCGTGGACAGGCTGCTGGAGAACTTTCCTGAGCTGGCGGAACAACTTCGGACCGATGCTCTCACCTCCAGCCCTTCCAAGATTTTTCCTCTGGGGCACCCGTCTGGCTCGGAGGAAAAATCTCGTCCCACGCCTGGGTCGATGGATGACGAACCGATTCCCAACGCGGAGCCGCGCCCCCTGAAGCGTACCCGTGCCGTGCTGAAAATTCAGGACGGTTGCAATGTGTTCTGCTCTTTTTGTTCCATCCCCTATACGCGCCCCGTAATGCGCAGCCTGCCCTATCAGGAGGTGCTGGCGGAGGCGCAGGCGTTGGTCGCGCATGGCTTCAGAGAGATTGTGCTGACGGGCGTGCTGATTGGCGACTATGGGGAACATTCCGGCAGCGGTGGACCCGACCTGCCGACCCTGTGTGCGATGCTGAGCGAGATCGAGGGGCTGGAACGCATCCGTATCAGCTCCATCGAACCCACTCAGGTGAGCGATGCGCTGATCGAGCAGCTGGCAACGAACCCCAAAATGTGCCCACATCTGCACATCCCGCTGCAAAGCGGTGATTCGCGCGTGCTGCGGACGATGAACCGCCCTTATGACCAGGCGTTCTATTTAGACCTGTGCCGCCGCTTGCGCGAGCGCATCCCCCATCTGGCAATCAGCACCGACATTATGGTCGGCTTTCCCGGCGAGGACGAGGAGGCGTTCGAAAACACTTGCCGCGTGGTGGAGACGGTGGAGTTCTGCCGTGCGCACCTCTTTCGCTATTCCCCGCGCCCTGGCACCCCCGCTGAGGCGATGGCGGAACAAGTGCCAGAGCATGTCAAAGCAGAACGCGCACAACGGTTGCAAGCGGTATGCCGGGCTGTGCAGCTGCGCTACGCCACCCGCTTCATCGGGCAGACCGAATATGTACGCGTAGAAACCCGTTCCAAACTTTCGGGACTGTTGACAGGCACGAGCGACCACTACCTGCAAGTCGAGTTCACGGGGTCGCCCACGCTGGTGGGGCAATTGGTGCCTGTGCGCATCCAGAGTGTTTCGCCTGAAGGCATACTGGGCGAATGCGTCACTCGCTGAAAGTCTTATCGCTCACAGGCGGGTTCGGTGTCGGATCAAACTCCATCGCCAATACAAACTGCGCCTCTTGCCCCTCCAATTTGACGCGCGTGGTGATGGTAATACGACGCATCAGCTGGGTCCCCTTATCGATAACGAACTCCCACTCATCCTCGCGATTGCTCTCGTTGCGGATGCGCCCACTGAGCACCACTTGCTTTTCATCCTCTGAAGCGACACGCAAGTTCTTAATCTCTTTTTTAATTTTCTCTTGACTGCTTCTGCCTCCCAGCACGAAGACCATATCGTAGGGAGTGAACACATCGAAGCTGACCAGCCCTTCGATCAGCGCAGAGCCAGACCCCTGTACGGGCACACTCCGTTCACCACTTTTGAGAGCGGTTCCATCGCACAGATAGCGCACCCCCTCACCTTTTGCCATGGTGTCCTTCACCAGCAGGTTAATTTGTGCCGGTGGGCGGATGGTGTAGGCATAAAGTAGCTTCTGGATCGTTTCGCCCTGCGGGTTTCTGGGCGTAATCAGTAGCACAGTGATGGTCGTTTTGCTCTGCAAGCTCTGCAGGGCGCTATAGGCTTTAAAGCTGCGCTCCAGCCACTCATCGGCTTTGGGTTCAATCTGCGCGAACACGCCCACACACAGCGCCAATAGCCCTATCGTCCACAGACCTCTCATGGCGACTCTAAGTGTACCTTGCACCACTCCGCAGGGTAAAATAGCGAGGAGGGCGATGGCGATGAACGCGAATTTTCAACGCTGGCTACAGCAGAGTATTGAGGAGCTGAAGGCGCAAAATTTGTATAAGCAACCGCCGGTGCTGGAAAGCCCGCAAGGCGGGCGCGTCAAAATTGGTGGGCGCTGGCTGATTAATCTGGCGTCAAACAACTATCTGGGGCTGGCGAATGACCCGCGCGTGGTGCAAGCGGCAATAGACGCCGCGCAGAAATGGGGCGCAGGTGCGGGCGCGGTGCGCTGGCTCGGCGGCACAAACGAACTCTATGAACAACTCGAACAGAAACTCGCTGAGTTCAAAAAGACCGAGGCAGTGCTGGTGTTCCAGTCGGGACATAACGCCAACTCGGGCACCATCCCCGCCTGCTTCGGCGAGGGCGATGTGATTATCTCCGATGAACTGAACCACGCCAGCATCATCGACGGCGTGCGCCTGAGCAACGCGAAATACAAGAAGAGTGAAGGCTATGTCTATCAACATAAGGATATGAACCATCTGGAAGATATCCTGAAACGGTGTGGCGATTTCAGGAAGCGGCTCATCGTCACGGACGGCGTGTTCAGCATGGATGGCGATATCGCGCCGCTGCCAGAGATTGTCGCCCTGGCGGAAAAGTACGACGCGGTGGTGATGGTGGACGACGCGCACGCTTCAGGCGTGCTGGGCGAGCATGGCAGCGGCACCACCAGCCATTTCGGACTGTATGGGCGTGTGGACATTCAGCTGGGTACACTCTCCAAAGCCCTGGGCGTTATCGGAGGTTATATCGCGGGCAGTCGCTTGCTGAAAGAGTGGTTGATTAATCGCGCCAGGCCCTATCTGTTCAGCACTGCCCTGCCGCCAGCAGCAATCGGGGCGCTGCTCAAAACAGTGGAAATCCTGATGACCGACCCCGAACCGATGCGTCGCCTGTGGGACAACGCACGCTACTGGAAGGAGAACCTCCAGCGACTGGGTTTCGACACGATGGGGTCCGAGACACCCATTACCCCTGTGTTCTGTGGCGACGAAGCGATTGCCCAGCGCATGGAAGTGCGCCTGCGCGAAGAGGGCGTGTTCACGCTGGGGATTGTGTATCCCACCGTGCCGCGCGGCAAGGCGCGCGTGCGCACCATGCCCAACGCCACCCACACCCGCGAGGATCTGGATGAAGCGCTCGGCGCCTTCGAAAAAGTCGGCAAGGAATTGGGTATCATCGGCCGATGGGTGTGAGAACGCCTTGCGGGAGCAGTGCAGACCAATGGAATACGCTCATCCAGTAGAGACAGGTAGAGAATGCCCGATTTGCCACGGACCCCAAACTGAGCAAGTGCTGACGATTAGTGCTGAAACAGCACTTTGGCGTTGCCCGGCATGCGGAGTCTTGTTTGTGCATCCCCAACCCTCACAAGAAGGGTTAGCCGAAGCCTACAGTGCAGATATGGCGGCGAGCGTAGATGTACAAGGGCAACTGATGCTGACGCCGAAGAAGCGACTGATTGCTCGGGATGACCTCCACCTCATTCGACAGATGCTGCCTACAGGACGCCTGTTCGAAGTGGGATGCGGCGCAGGCTACTTTCTCTGGTATGCCCAACAGCGCGGCTACGAGGTCGCAGGAAACGAGGTCAATCATGCGCTGGTCCGATTCGCTCGGGAACAACTCCATTTGAATGTCTTGGAGGGGGACCTGCTTCAACTGGACATCGAGGGCGATTGGGATGTTATCTATATGCGGAATGTCCTTAGCCACCTACCTGATCCTGTGTCCACATTGCGAAAGGTGCATGCCCTGTTGCGCCCCAGAGGCTGGGTGTTTATTGAAACAGGCAATGTAGCGGAGTTGTCTCCCTCCCGCATTTGCTCCTTGCATCAAATGGGGCGACTGGGAGTGCCTGACCACCTCTTCTTTTTCACACGGACGGGCTTGCGTACCCTGATGCAGCAAATCGGTTTCAAGCTGGTCTCGGAAACTTGCTATGGGGTATGGCTTCACGATTGGCTGATGGCAAAAGTGGAGAAGCGAGTACGCGCCGCTATGCACGCTCATCGGGGTGATGTTCGCTCCGAATCGCTAAAAGCGCGTCTGGTCGGATATGTGAGCTACTTGCTTGCTTATCCATTGGCACGCTTTATCCCCCCCGCAGGACGGAAATGCTCCATAAAGTACCTTTTTCAAAAGGGGTGAATCATGAAAGACCCGGCGCCATCCGCCCAGGAGCAAGCGCATCCATAGAAAATCGGCAGTATCTTGCTAATAGCACTCTTGCTGCGCCTCCTGCTCTTCTTCAAAGGTGCCCCCTGGGAGACGCAAGCTCAAAGTGTCTACCTCAAAGCCGACCCTGGAGGCTATCATCAGTTAGCGCTGAACCTACTTCGCACCGGACGATATGCCTTTATGCCTGATCCCATCCCTGAGCAAGTGGCTAAGTCCATGGCGGATCCGAAACTCTGGCGACTCCCTGGTGAACCAGAAGCCCTCTGGCCACCTCTCTACACCCTTTTTATAGCCGGAATCTACTCCCGCACAGGAGTTCAGATAGCAGCGGTGCTTCTTACCCAAATCCTCCTCTCGCTGCTGGTTGCTCTCTTGGTTTACTGGGTTAGCCTGCAACTGTTCAAGCGTGAATCGCTCGCGCTACTCGCCGCATTGCTATTCGCGATAGAACCAACGATGATTTTATTGCCAAATACAATGTATTCAGATTTTATTTTTATTTTATTTTTGTCCATTCTTTACTTTGTGTTTGTAAGGAATATTATTTTGATGTCTTCAGGGACCGTCTCTCGATGGATTCTGTGGAGCTGGATAACAGGGGTCGTCCTTGGGCTTGCCTGTTTGACCCATGTGCGAGGAGTTATTTTCTTCCCCATCATCCTATTGGTGATTCTGGTTACTATGCGTAGTGTTTCGCTGCGGTGGCGGTTTTTCTCTATGGCGATGGTGGCTACTGGTTATCTGATGAGCACGGGCTACTGGTATTGGCGCAATTATCGTATTTTTGGGGAGTGGGCGTTCTCGACCGCTTCAAGCTATAATTTACTCATAGGTGCGTCGATGGTTGCACCTGTTGAGAAGCGCGAGGAGAGCATCGAGTGGGTCTTTCGACAGGCTCGCTTGCGCATGGAGGAGCAAGGGGACCCCTTCAAAATGAACCCCTTTACACGGGCCCGCATCTGGCGCAGGACGGCTTTGGACCTCATTCGCGAGCATCCTACAGAGTACCTTAAAGCGCATCTCAAGCGTATGATTACGGTGGCTTTTGTGCCTGGCACCTCTGAGTATGAGGCGATTTTAACAAAGGCAAGCCAAACCGAGCAGTTTAAACTCAAGGAGGGGCGGCTGCCGCGCATGGGGGCGCTGCGGTGGATCCTCTTCGTGTGGGTGGTATTGTGGACATTGTTTCTGTATAGCATGGGGATCTGGGGTGTACTGACGCGGGGCAAGGAAGTCATGCCGATCACTTGGTTTGTGCTCATCACCTGCGCCGTGCTGTGGCTGACCAGCATCTCTAACACGCACCCGCGCATGCGCGCCCCTATTCTACTGCTGCTTCTGCCATACAGTGGCGCAGGGTTGGGGTGCATGCGTGAGCGAGTATCCACTCTATTCTCAAAGCAGTCGGATTCTCTCGGATCATCTTAACGATACCCCCTGGAACCCTTAAGAGAGGGTTATTTGATCGCCCAGAAGCAGGCTGTAGATCGAGGGTGATTGTGAGGTGAGGGCGAGCGAGCGCGGCGACGATCCAGTGGTGTTGACCGCTGCTGTGAGATTGGTAAACCAGCGTGGGAATTGGTCGAGGTTGCCCGCGAATCTCGCCCGACCAGCCTCTGAGGGGAGTTTCGCTGCCTTGAAACACCTGAACTGACGCTGGCGCCGCGCATGCAAACCACAACCGCCATTGGCGGTTACCATCCCCCCAGAGCCAACTCGATTCCGTCACTTGTTCCAGCCGTCCGCCAGCAAAGTGAAACATCTGCTCCACCCGAAAAGGTCGCTTCCCCTTTAAATAGTCCAGCACAACGAGAAGTTCGGTTCCACCGATTAGCAGGGTGCGCCAATGGAGCACCCGGGCGCGAAGGCGTTGATAATTCCTATGATGGGCAACCCATGCAGACCACTCACGCCAGTGCCAGCAGCCATCCAGCGAGGCGCGCAGTGCGGGATAGAGGGTATAAACTCCCTGCACCTGACTCATACTGTGTCCGTCCACTACAACCGTATTATGGGCGTAGGTGCTTCGGAAATAGGTGCGCCATTTATCGGCCACTTCCCCATAACCACCAGGATCTATCAGAAGGTCGCCTGCCTCATCACTCAGGGTGAAGCTCAAGCTATCGGCGTGGGCATGCACCTGTCCGCTCAAAGAATTCCCGGCTTGCAAGCAGAGCACGAGCTGTTGCTTTTCATTCCAGACACGGGCGGAGGCAATTCCCGTCTTTGTCCCTTGCATCTGAGAATGGGGTTGTGGGCAGTCGGTCCAGAAATCGCGCCCGATTTTCCATGGTAAGAGCGGGTGGCGTGCTGCCTCTTGAAAGCCGTGTAGGTAGGCATGCAGGGCAAATAGAAAATCGGCGATCGCTTCAAGGCGACCCTCCGTATTTGGATCGTGCGTTCGGTATCCATCACCATACAGAGGAAGCGAGCCATCCGCATGGCGGAGTCGGCGCAACACTTCCACCGACTGATTCCAGCGCCAGACCACTTCGGGTGGCACGGGCTGTCCCGCTTTCCATAGCACGGCAATCCATTCGCCCAGCAGCTTCGAGACAAAAACCTGATAATGGATGGAGCGTTCCACATGGATACCATCGGGCGCGAACTGGCGCATCACTTCCCGATTCATCATCTCGGTGCCACGCCTCGCCCATCGCGTGGCGTCCATAAAGGTCTCTTGGAGCGCGGTGCCCAGCAAAGTCAGGTCATGAGCGTTCCAGAGAAGATGGTTGTATCCCCAGTACTCGATCCTGCGCTCCAGCAATCGTAGATGGAGATACAATTGGACAAAGAGGGGACGCAGAAGCTCAGGATAGCGCTGCCAGTAAGAGGCAAAGCCAATCAGCCCTTGTAGGAGATTCAGAGCGCGTAGCCCCACAAAGTTGGTGCTGCGCCAGATATCATGCCCAAAGGAATGGGAAGTACTCAACCAATTTTCAAGGAGCATCGTAGCGGTTCGTGCATATCGTTCTTCTTGGCTGAGCCAGAAGGCTTGCATAAGGGTCTTGAGCCAGTGGAAAGCGGCGGGGATACGGTGCCACTTCTCCATACCGGGCGCCGTACTCGTGGCATACCATTTGAAGGGCAACTCGGTTTCGATAATGGTTTCCGCATAATGAACACGCCCCTGTAGCAAATCATCCGCCTCATGAAGAATCTGTTCCGTAGCCTCAGGAAACTCTGCGGGATAGCGCAGGGCGAGCATGGATAGATCACTGGCTCCAAAGAAAAAAGCTTGCCCTGCCTTATGTGCAAGGCGGGTCACCACCTCTGCAAGGGGAGTGGAAGCGATATCGGGGCACAGGTGCGCCTCCAATCCCTCTGGCTGAGAAAGACGCCGTTGCAGCGATTGAAGCCACCAGGGATCAACCCATCGCTGTCCTAAGCGCCGCCGGATAAGAAACCAGGTTCGTGCCAGTGAACGAGGGTGAAGCTGCTCGCGTAGACGCTCCAAGCGGTCCATCGCGTTCACCCCTACTACTCAAGGCGCGCCTGAAACTGGAAGCGCAGGACACCCCCCGGTGCCAGCGAAGCAATCCCCCATTTCACGGTTCGATTAACCACCGTTCCCCCTCCGCTGGTGGAAACGACAGTAAGCCCATCGGGTAAAGGAACCTGTATTTCTACATTGCTGGCCGTTTCCAACCCTGTGTTGCGACACTCCACGGAAACAGTAACCAGCTCCCCAGGGAGGGCACTCTGCCGATCTGTGCTGATGGAAAGCCGTAGCTCCGGAGCAGCGTAGAGCACTACACCCGTCTTGGGGGGAATGTCCAGTCGGGTATTTGCCGGGAGCACTTGCCCATCCCAGTTCTTATAGCTGCGTGTGGTTGTGTACTGATAAGTGTTGTTTTCGGTAGGATTCACAAGCACGATACCGTACTGGAAGCGGCGTTGAAACAGCCCGCCCGTATCCCAGCTGCCCTGGATGACCTCCAAATCGGCAAGTGGAGTGCCCAGCGGAATAAAAATCTCCGGACGTGAGACAAAGTTGACATAGTGATATGCAGGATCAAGCCGATCCTCCATGTAAAGGTAAACATTCGGACGATACAGCAGCCAGTAGCTTGCCAAGCCATATCGGAGCCAGCGTGCCTGGCTATCTCGGCTATCCCAGTAACCAATGAGCACCCACATCTTATCGGGGTGGTTGCGCACGACCTGCATGATCCCCTGCCATGAGGAAACATTGTAGCTGGTGGTTCCTCCGCGATAATTAGTGGGGTTATAGGTTCGATTGGTGTAGTCCACCCGTACAAAGGCGCCTTCCAGCATTATTCCATCCAGTTGCTGGAGCCACTGCTCTGCAGGGCGGCTACCGTTTAAAAACAGCCCCGTCTTACTACCAATATTGGCAATGATTTTCTTGCCCAGTGTCTGTCGCACCCGCGGAGCTACATAATTTACCCAACCTGTCCAGGCAGGAAGTATCGAGTCATAGGTAGGATAGCCTGCTGTGTTCGCGCCCGGCCAGCCACCTAAAGTATCGAAGAAGAACCCATCAATGGCGGGTAGGGTCGCTGCAATCTCTGTCAGGCGACCGACCGCTTGCACACGCACCGCGTCTACGCCCGGATTAATCAGATAGTTGCCATAACGCTGATCAATGATGGGGTTCCCACTGGTATCATACAGAATCCAGTCGGGATGTTGCTGTCTTACATTCCCGCACCCATATAAGGACGCACAACTTGGCTCCGGGTCTATAGGGGTCGTGGAGATGCCCACATACTGCAGGTACAGGAATCGCTCCCCAAGCAGTTTCTTCAGCGGATAACCCATCTTCGCAGGTTGAACCCCCAATCTCGGCGGATAATTCAAAAGGTAATCCACCCAAGACGAGGGGATATCGTTGATCGTGGCCAGTTGAATAGGATAAAGGTCTGGCAAAATATGCAGTGGATACTGTATCCATAGACACTGAATATCATCTATCCATAAACGCCCCGCAGCCGCCCCCGCTCCCAACTGAATATCCAGCAGAATA
Source organism: bacterium HR15 (assembly GCA_002898555.1). Classification (GTDB taxonomy): domain Bacteria; phylum Armatimonadota; class Fimbriimonadia; order Fimbriimonadales; family GBS-DC; genus HRBIN15. Next base: position 27,413 of record BEHR01000023.1, on the reverse strand, counting down.
GTTAGATCCCACACACCTGTACTATTCCGCTCGGCAGGCACAATGAAAGAAAGCCTTTGCCAACCGTTGGAGTTGGTGGATTGAAACGGTGTAAGATAAATGGTTCGACTGCCACTACGCACACGGAATCGATACTGGGCGTTCTGAAAGTTCTCTGTAAAGTAGCTGAGACGCACTACAAAGGGCTGCTCTTCCGCCACGGGCAATGAGGTGCTGGAAGAAAGGCATGTAATGTACAGAGTCAATGTTCCTGCCTCACCAGCATTGCGGCTAAAACGCAGATGCTGGCTATAAGCTCCCTCGACTTTACGATTAGGGTCAAGGGAAGACACGCCCCCTATCGCGCTGCGCCAGTCCGACCATGGGGAAGTGACACCAAGACCATCCACCAATCCGTCTCCATCCCAATCCACCTCGCATGCGCCCACAGGAAGAGCCAGATCGAGGTTAACGGCTACTGGTTGGGAATAGCCCACCACGATCAGCCATTGCCCAATTAGCATGCCCAGAAGATGTCGAAGTCGCATGATCCTCACCTCCATTTCTGGTTGTTCCATTCCTGTTCATGGGGATGCCCCAAAAATCTGCGAGTCTTCCCTTTTAGGATTCGCTCGTGTGCCCCTGCATCCTGCTGATCTGCAGGAACAGGTCGATGTAGCCTTGAACCATTCTCTCCAATGAGAAGAGGCGAAGGACTCGCTCTCGCGCAGCTTGTCCCATCTGCTGTCGCAGGGAAGCCTGCCCTGTCAGGAGTCTAACCCAATGTGCCAGACATGCGGCATCACCCGAGGGCGCGATGAAACCTGTTTCCCCATGCACCACGACATCGCGCACACCCCCCACATCGGTTGCAACAGCCGGTACTCCACAGGCAGCTGCCTCCAAAATGGTCAAGGGCAGCGCTTCTGTATAAGAAGTCAACAGGAGAATATCAAATGCCTGATACCATGGTAACGGAGCGTCACAAAGACCAGGAAGAGTGAAGTGCGCCTGCAGCGCCTTTTGCCGGATGATTTTCTCGATATTTGGACGCTCTGGTCCATCACCCACTAACACGAAATGAGCATCCGCCCCTTGTCGAAGGACCTGCTCGGCAACCTCCACAAAAAGTGGAAGATTTTTAACATCTTTAAAATAAGCTACTAATCCAACAATGATTTTATTGGAAGGGATACTTAACTGCTTTTTCTGAGTGAGTTTATCAGATACAGGTCTGAAGACTGAGGTATCGACACCATTCGGAATCACGACAAATCGTTCCTCGTCTACCTGGGTCCATCGACGCCAGAACTGGCGATGGGAAGGGGTTAGAGCAACCAATCTATCTGCTACAGGGGCGCTGAACCGAACGGCAAAATAGACCGCTCGGCTGACGAGGCGCGTGGTGTGAAATGCCAGCACCAGGTGGGGTACTAGTCCCATTCGTTTCAGTACACCTGCCCAAAAGCAAGCCAGCGCGTTTTCCGTGGTCACCACCAGATCAGGTTTTTCTCGTCGTGCTAATCGGATTAGACGAACAGGCATTCGGATGTCCCAGCGTGAACGCGCCAATCCCGCATGGGTACGAACCCCTTCCTGACTTAGTGCCTCTCCATAGCCACCCGCCTGATATAACCATACAGCGATAGGTGTAAATAGCTCGCGTGGGAGATGCTGGATAATGCGTACAATTACGGCCTCAGCTCCGCCTCTTTTGTCTAAAGCGGTCCGCATGAACCAAATTCGGAGAGGTTCGCTCATTGTTTACACCCCCTTACGCTCAGGATAAACTGCTTCGTTGCCGTAGCAACTCTTTCAGGAGCATAATGTGCCAGGATAAACGCCTGCCCTGCCTGCTGCATCCGTTCCCAGCGCGTGCGATTGCGCAAAAGCTCCCTGATCCCCTCGGCAAAACCTTCCGGCGTGTCGGCAATCCATATACCCTCATTTTCCAGTCCTTGGGCCCCCACTGTTGTGGAGACACAAGGGAGCCCCACACTCAGCATGTCAAGGATCTTAATTCGGATACCGCCGCCGATAAAAAGAGGCACCAGGCAGGCGCGTGCGCGACGCAAAAACGGCGTTATGTCCTCCACGAACCCTTCTACGACGACGCCAGCGCGCCCGTGATACTCCCGGATAGCGGCAGGTGGGTCGGCGCCGATGATATGCCAGCGAGCATCAGGAACTTGCTGGCGCACTCGATGCCACACCTCACGCAAACACCAGAGTGTGCCGTGCGTGCGAGTCTCTTCCAGCCTGCCAAGGCTGATGACCATCGGCTCCGTGTTCTCCCACTGAGGCAATGGGGGGTAGACCACCTCCATCGGGCGTCGAAAGATGTGCATCGGCTTATGCACTCCATCACGCTGCAGTAGGTCCCGGTCCCGCTCGGACAACACGATGACACCATCCATCTGATTGAGGGTGGCTACCTCATAGCGACGAAGGCGCTCTGCCTCACGCGCTGCCAGCAAGCGTTTGAACAGATTTGGTAGCGTCTGCGCATAACGCGCAAAGATCTCCCACTCCACATTCGCCTCCGTACATAAACGAATGGCAGGGTAATCGTGCAATAGGGATAAATAGCCCGTTGTGGAGAGATAGTTGAAATGAATCATATCATAGCGCCGCTCTGCAAGTTTCCGTCGAAGGAGGGTTTCCATTTGTGGGACAAGGAACTTGGTCACACGAAAAGGGTGTTTGCCAAATTGCGACTGCAAAAACAGGCGGATTTGACGCGCTTTATGTCGTCCAAACAGCAGGGGAATTGCCACCGAATCGACCGTGCGACAATAGGGCTTAAGATGCTCTTGCATCAACGGGAGCATTTCGGGCTGGCTTTCATCATGGAATGTGACCAGGTCAATTTCGCTAAACTGGCTGTAGACCTTTAGTTCGTCCAAGGTGCGCCGTTGCCCTCCTGAGACAGGGGGATAGGGATGGAGCGCCACCAACATCAAGGTCTTCATAGGCTCACCTGCTGGGAGACCGCTTCCAGCGTGATGCGCGTATTTGCGATAGCCCATTCCATCGGGATGGGCATCGCGCTCCCTGATTTCACAGCGTCTACAAACGCCTGCAGCTCGTTTTTATGTCCTTTGTCCTGCCCTATAGATTTGTGGACGCTTTTCTTGCCGCCTGCGATCAGCTCCAGCTCGCGAAAATCGCGCAGGATTGCGCTGCGCCCCGCGCCGTGCACTTCCAGATACTCTTTGGGCACGGTGGGATCGCCTGTGGTCAGATAATAGAGGACTCCGATAGAGCCGTCTTCGAACTCTATCACCAGTTGCGCCGTGTCTGGTTCGTAGCTGTGCAAGTGAGCCGCGCACACGCGCTTGGGTAAGGCGTTGGCGAGGAACATCATCACATCGATAAAGTGGCAGCCCTCGCCAACAATGCGCGAGCCGCCCTCGGCTGTGCCGCGCATCCAGTGCCCCTGTTCCAGCGGACCCGCGTTCACGCGATAGAGCATGCTCAGCGGCTCGGTGCGATTCTTGAAGTGTTCAGCAATTTGGCGCACAAATGGGGAAAAGCGTCGATTGTAGCCCACCAGCACGCGCCCCCCCGTTTCTTGCCACGCTTGCTCCACCTGGGTGAGCTGTTCAAAAGTGATGGCCAGCGGTTTTTCCAAGAAGGCGGGCTTTCCCGATTGCATCGCGCGGATGGCATAGGGCGCGTGGGTGTCGTGGCGCGTGGCAATGAGGATGGCGTTGATGTCGGGGTTTTCGAAAATCTCGGCGGGGTCGCTGGTTGCGAACTGGAATCCGAACTTGTCGGCGACGCCTTTGGCGGTGTAGCCGCGTGCGGTGCAGACCCCTACGAACTCCACATCGGCGATGCCTTTCAAAATGGGCAGCAGCGTGCCGGTGGCGAAGTTGCCTGCGCCAATCACGCCGAGTTTCACTTTTGCCTGCTTCGGCGCGGCAGGCTTGCTGGAGGGTACGCGCCGTACCAATTGCGCTTGCTGGGGATACTCAATCAGTGCGCCAATCACTTTGCCCCCTTCCGGGCTTGCCAGCAGTTGATAGGCCTCGGCGGCGCGTTCAATCGGGTAGCGGTGGGTAATCAGCGGTTCCACGCGCACTTTCCCCTCTGCCAGCAGGCGCAAAAACTCACGCAGGTTCTCGCGTTCCGTCCAGCGCACATAGCCGATGGGGTAGTCGATGCCCATCTCTTCATACACGGGGTCGTATCGCCCAGGTCCGTAGGAGCGCGAGAGCAGCACGGTGAGCTCCTTTTCGTAGTAGAGGCGTTGGGGAACATCCATCTTAAGCAGACCCACCACCACCACTTTGCCTCGGTCGCGGGCGATCTCACCTGCCAGTTCAATAGGGTCGTTCGTGCTGCCGCCTGCGGTCAGCATCACGATATCTGCGCCGTAGCCGTGCGTGAAGTCGCGGATCAGCCCAATCACATCGTCGCTGCGCTGGGCGACACGGTCTGCGCCCAGTTGCTGCGCCAGCTCGCAGCGTGCGGGGTTCACATCGACGCCGAACACACGCGCACCCGCCGCTTTGAGCAGTTGCACGGTCAGCAGCCCGACCAGCCCCAGCCCCAGCACGACCACATTGTCGCCTAATTGGGGGCTTGCTTGGCGCACCCCATGCAGCGCAATGGCCCCGACTGTGGTGAACGCGGCGTGTTCGTAAGGCACGCCATCGGGAATGGGAACCACCAAGTTCTGGGGCACGCATACAATCTCGGCGTGGTGCGCATGCTCCGCGCCTGCACACGCCACGCGGTTCCCTACTTGAATCCCCTCCACTTCGCTACCGACGGCAATCACCTCGCCCGCGCAGCTATAGCCCAGCGGTGAGGGAGCTTCCAATCGTGCGGAAACTTTGCGATAGGTCGCGCCGATACCTTCCGTGCGCAGGGTGTGTAATACTTTTTTTACGAGATCGGGGCGGGCGCGGGCTTTGCCCAGAAGGCTCATCTTGCCTGTTTCCACTTTCATGCGTTCCGTGCCTGCGCTAATCAGCGAGAATCGGTTCGCCACTAACACGGCTCCACTGCGCAACGCAGGCGCCGGCACTTCCTCCACCCGAACCTCGCCTGTACGGTAGTTCTGAAGCACCTGGCGCATAAAAGTATTGTACCATACGGTTGCCCGAGTATTTCCACGCAGGTCAATCTCGGAATCGATACTTGACGAGCGTCCAAATCGCCTCCAGCCCGTCGGTCCAGCGGATTTTTTTGCCTTCGCGTTTGGTGCGCGGGCGATAGTTATGCAGGGCGACCTCCCGAATCGGAATGCCTCGCTTGAGGATTTTAGCCGTGACCTCAGGGCAAAACTCAAATCGCCGACAACGGAGGGTTATCGACCTGAGCAAATCAGCACGGAACGCCTTGTAGCAGGTCGCTTCATCGGTGAGCGGATACCAGAAGAGCAACCGCACCGCCCAGACCAGTACCACATTTGCGATTTTATTCAGAAATGGCATCCCTTTCGGCAGTCCTTGGAAAAAGCGCGAGCCATAGACAACCTGTGCCTCCCCCCTGACAATAGGTTCAATCACGCGGGGAATTTCGTCGGGGTCATACTCCAGGTCCGCGTCCTGAATGATGATTATGTCACCTGTGGCGTAGGCGATTCCGGTGCGGATCGCGGCGCCTTTGCCCCGATTGCGCTCATGGCGGAGGGCAACGATATCGGTTTGCTCAGCCAAGATGTCAGGCGTTTTATCGGTGGAGCCATCGTCCACCACAATGATCTCTTTACGGAAGGGAGCGCGTCGCAGCCGTTCTAACAGCTCAACAAGCGTTGCCTCCTCGTTGTACAAGGGCACAATCACGCTCACCAGCGGTTCGCGGTGCATTGGTATCGCCCAAAGCAAATTATACCACGGCGTGGCGAGTCGCTATGCGTTCAAAGCAGCGATATCGGTGCGGTAGTGCATGCCTTCAAAATGGATATGGGCGAGGGCGCGGTAGGCGTTCTGACGCGCCGTTGCCAGCGTGTCGCCCAGCCCGACCAGATTCAGCACGCGCCCGCCGCTGGTCACTATCTGCCCATTCTGCAGGCGCGTGCCCGCGTGGAAAACCAGCACATCGGGTATCCGACGGGCGGCATCCAGCCCCTCGATGGGAATACCCACCCGATAGTCGCCCGGATAGCCCCCCGAGGCAAGCACCACACAGACCGCCGCGCGTGGTTCGAACTCGACGGGCAGTTCCGCCAGCCTGCCTTCCACCGTTGCCTGGGCAATCGCGACCAAATCGGTTTTCAGTAGGGGGAGCAGCACCTGTGCCTCCGGGTCGCCAAAGCGACAATTGAACTCCAGCACATAGGGCAACTCGCTTCTTTCTCCCGATGGAAGGGTGGAAGCGACAATCATCAAGCCTGCATAAAGCACGCCGCGATAGGGGCTCCCGCGCGTGGCAAGCGCGTGCACCGTGGGCTGCAGGATTTGGCGCATAGCTTGCTCGATGAGGGTGGGTGTGGCGTCGGGCACAGGGGTAAAGCAGCCCATTCCACCTGTGTTCGGTCCCCGATCGCCATCGAAGGCGCGTTTATAGTCGCGCACGGGCGGCACCGGGCGAATGGTTTCGCCATCGGTGAAGCCGAGTAGCGAGAGTTCGCGCCCGTAGAGGCGATCTTCAATTACCACGCGCTGTCCCGCTTCGCCCAGCCCCTGCTGCTCCATCAAAAACTCCACGGCATCCAGCGCGTCCTGCAGCGTATTGCACACAAACGCGCCTTTGCCCAGCGCCTCGCCGTCCGCCTTGACCACACACATCTGGTGGGGGAACCGTTCCTGCAGGTAGCGTTTGGCTCCTGCAGGGTCGTCAAACACGCGGAATGGCGCGGTGGGCACACCTATTTCCGCCATCAGCCGTTTGGCGAACGCCTTGCTCCCTTCCAGCTGTGCCGCGGCACGCGAGGGACCAAAGCATGGGACGCCAATCTCCGTCAGCGCATCGGCAAGCCCGGCAATCAGTGGCGATTCGGGGCCGACCACCACCAGATCGATGCGTTGCTCACGAGCGAATTGCACTAATGCGGGGATGTCTTTCGTGGAGATGGGCAGGCACTCCGCTATGGAGGCGATGCCGGCATTCCCGGGCGCAACGAACAGTTGCTCGCAGGCGCGGCTCTGGGCGAGCTTCCATGCGAGTGCGTGTTCGCGTCCGCCTCCGCCGACTAACAGAATGCGCATTTACCGCTTGACATACTGGAAGCCGCGGCGGGCGCCGTGGCGTCCGTATTTCTTGCGCTCCTTCTCGCGGGCGTCGCGGGTCAGCAACCCGTTCTGCTTGAGAATCGGGCGGAACTCCGGGTTCACCTGCAGCAGGGCGCGGGCGATGCCGAGCCGCACCGCACCGGCTTGCCCAGAGAGACCGCCGCCGCGCACGGTCGCCATCACATCGTATTGCCCCTCCAGCCCCAGCAGGCGCAGCGGTTGTTGCACGATGCGTTGCAGGGTCAGGCGTCGCAGGTAATCGAGCGATTCACGCCCGTTGATGATGATTTTGCCCGTGCCGGGCATCAACCATACACGCGCAGAGGCGGTCTTGCGCCGCCCGGTGCCGTAATAACGCACTTGCTCCGTTGTCATGCTTGTTGCCTCCTTGTGCAGTCGGACAGGTCAGGTGGGTCGGACCTAAAGTTCATACGGTTGCGGTTGCTGCGCGGCATGGGGATGCTCCGTGCCCCGATAGATGCGCAGCCGTTTGAGCATGCGGTCGCGCAGCTTGTTCTTGGGCAGCATCCCGCTGATGACGCGCTCCAATAACTTTTCTGGGCTTTTCTGCATCAGTTGCTCGCGCGTGTAGGCGCGCAGCCCACCCGGATACATCGTGTGATGATAAAGCACCTCTTTCCATTTTCTGCCTGTAAAAACCACCTTTTCAGCGTTCAAGATAATCACATGGTCGCCCACATCCATGTGGGGGGTATAGGTGGGTTTGTGCTTGCCTTGCAGCAGGCGCGCGACTTGGGCGGCGAGCCGTCCCGCGGGTTTGCCCGCCGCATCCACGACCCACCATGTGCGTGTGATTTCATCTGGCTTTGCCGTATAAGTGCGCTGTTTCATCTTCCTCCTCCTTATCAGGTCTGGCGCGTTCGGACTAATATTTTACCCGAATCAGGCACAGCCCTTGTGGGGGTGCCATCGTGGTCAATCGCCGGGTCGGATCCTGCAGCAATGCCTGCAGCGCGTCTGTGGGCAGGCGTCCGCGCCCGACCAACAGCAGGCTACCAACGATGAGGCGTACCATGCCGCGCAGGAAACCGCTACCCTCCAACTCAATTTGGATGGTGTCGCGCGTGCGACGCACCGCCGTGCGATAGAGCGTGCGCACCGTATCTTGTGCTGGCGGGGTTTTGATGCAGAAAGCGCGAAAATCGTGCATGCCCTCTAAGGGCTTTAGCGCGTATGCCATGCGTTCCGTATCGAGTGGATAGGGGTAATGGAAGGCATAGCGGATGCGCCAGACGGATGGGTGCAGGCGCGTATAGAGGGTATATCGGTAGAGTCGGCTGCGTGCTGAGTGGCGTGCATGGAAGTCGGGCGACGCATCGGCAGCGTGCAGCACTTTCAGGTCAGGTGGCAGCCGCTTATTCAGTGCAACGACCAGCCTTTCAGGGGGGATGGCGCTGTGGGTAAAGAAGTTGACCACCTGCCCGCGCGCGTGCACGCCCGCATCCGTTCGACTTGCGCCTATCACCTGGATCGGTTCCTTCAGCAGCGATTGCAGCGCGGCTTCCAGCACGCCCTGCACAGTACGCGCCGCTTTCTGCCTGGCAAACCCGTGAAAGTCCGTGCCATCATATTCGATGAGCAGTCGCAGATTGCGCATCTATTCGACCAGTTCCAGCACGGCGGTTTCGGCGGAGTCGCCGCGGCGGACACCGATGCGCACGATGCGGGTATAGCCACCGTTGCGGTCGCGATAGCGTGGTCCGAGGTTGTCGAACAGGTGCTTGACCAGGCTCTCGTCGTTCAGAAATCGGCGTGCTTGCCGACGCGCGTGCAAGCTGTCTTGCTTGGCGAGGGTGATCATCTTTTCTGCTAAGCGTCGCGCCTCTTTCGCACGCGGTACCGTGGTGACGATCCGCTCATGAATGAGCAGGGAGCGCACCAGGTTGCGCAGCATTGCGCGTCGGTGGTCGCTTGCTCGTCCCAGTTTGCGGTAGCCAGCTCCGTGGTTCATCGCGCTTTTTTCCTCCTTCCTTCGCTGCGCAGCTCCAGTCCCAACTCGTGCAGTTTGGCTTCCACTTCCTTGAGGGCGTTTTCGCCGAAGTTGCGCAGCTCCAGCAGCTGCTCTCGCGAGGTCATGAGCAGTTTATGCAGCGTGGTGATGCCCCCTGAGCGCATGGCGTTGATGACCCGTGCGGACAATCCCAGCTCTTCCAGCGGGCGATCGGGGATATGCCTCAGGTGCGGGAGTACCTCCTGCATGGAGACAGCAATCTCCGATGCCATCTCCTCCATGCCCAGCGTCGTGAGCAAATCGAACTGGTCGCGCAGGATGGTTGCCGCGCGCTGGACAGCTTCTGCAGGGTGCATCGCGCCATTCGTCCACACCTCCAGAATGAGACGGTCGTAGTCAGTGCGTTCGCCCACCAGCGTTTGCTCCACCAGAAAGTTCACTTTGCGCACGGGGTTGAACAGCGCGTTCAGGCGGATTAAGCCAATGTGCCCGCGTTCGCGTTCGCGCTTGAGGGCAGGCACGAAGCCGCGCCCCATCTCCACGATAATCTCCGCGTTGATGGACGCGCTCACATCGCTAAGCGTCGCCAAATAAAGCTCAGGGTTCACAATCTCGATATCCGCAGGACACTGGATATCGGCGGCATGCACGCGCCCGGGTCCTTGCACATTCATACGCAAGGTGTATTGACTGAACGGGTGCGGGGTATTCACCCGAATGGCAACATTTTTCAGATTGAGCAGGAACTGCAGCACATCTTCCTTCATGCCGGGAATGGTGTCGAACTCGTGCAGCACGCCTTCGATGCGCACGCCGGTAATGGCGGCGCCTTCGATGGATGAAAGCAGCACCCGCCGCAGGGCGTTGCCGAGCGTCGTGCCGTAGCCCTGTTCCAGGGGCTCGATTTCGAACTTTCCGTAGTTATCGTCTGCACGGATGACCCGGACTTGCGTTTGAACCATTTCCTTGACCATTTGTTCTTCGCCTCCTTCGCGCGATACACCTCCGATTAACGGCTGTAGAACTCGATAATCTTTTGCAGGTCAACATTGGTATCGACCTGTTCGCGTTCGGGCATCTGCACGACCACTCCCTGCATGGTGTTGGGGTCATAGCGCAGCCAGGCGGGTGGGTTATGCTCGGCAGCGCGGGCAAGGGCTTCTTTGCCCAGCGTGGTATTGCGCTTCGATTCGTGGATCGAGATCACATCGCCCGGTCGCACTTGGTAGGAGGGGATATTGACTCGTTTGCCGTTGACGGTAATGAAGCGGTGGCTGACCATCTGGCGCGCCTGTCCACGCGAGTTGGCAAAGCCCAGTCGATAGACCACATTATCGAGGCGCATCTCCAGTTGGCGCAGCAGCACCTCGCCTGTGACGCCACGCGCTCGCTGTGCCTCTTCCACATAGCGGTGGAACTGCGCTTCCCGCAGGTGATAGATCTGGCGCAGTTTCTGCTTCTCGCGCAGCTGCTCTCCATACTCGGTGAGTTTGCGGTCGCGGCTGCGCGGTCCGTGCTGACCAGGCGGGAAGTTGCGCCGCTCCAGAGCGCATTTCTTCGTATAGCAACGGTCGCCCTTCAGAAAGAGCTTCACGCCTGCTCGACGACACAGTTTACATTTTGCTTCCCAGATAACAGACATTCTTGATCTCCTCCGACACAAATGTTATAGCAGGGTCAGACGCGTCGCCGTTTGGGTGGTCGGCAGCCGTTGTGGGGGATGGGTGTGACATCTTTGATGGAGAGGATCTCCAGCCCCGCGGCTTGCAGCGAGCGGATGGCGGTCTCGCGTCCTGGTCCGGGGCCTTTGACCATCACATCGACCTTGCGCACGCCGTGTTCCATCGCGGCGCGGGCAGCGCGTTCGGCTGCCAGTTGCGCGGCGAAGGGCGTGCCCTTCTTCGTGCCTTTGAAGCCGACGGTGCCGCCACTTGCCCATGCGATGGCGTTGCCCTGCACATCGGTAATCGTGACGATGGTGTTGTTGAAGGTCGCCTGAATGTGGGCGACCCCGTGCGCGATGTTCTTACGCTCCCGTTTCTGCGCCGCTCCTGCGCGTGCTTTACGTGCCATGGTTGTCTTCCTCGCTCCTCACTTATTTCTTCGCTTTGCGTCGTCGACCGGTGCTGACGGTCTTCTTAGGTCCTTTGCGCGTGCGCGCGTTGGTGCGGGTGCGCTGTCCTCGCACGGGCAACCCGCGTCGGTGGCGCAGCCCGCGATAGCAGCCGATTTCGATAAGGCGCCGAATGTTCATCTGCACCTGGCGGCGCAAGTCGCCCTCAATCGTGTAGTTGCGCTCGATCTCGTCGCGCAGTTTGGCGACCTCCTCTTCGGTCAGCTCACGCACGCGCTTATTGGGGTCAACGCCCGTCTTTTCTAAGATTTTGCGAGCCGTTGACAACCCAATCCCGTAGATAACGGGCAGTGCGTACTCGATTTTCCGGTCGCGTGGCAAGTCCACGCCTGCGATTCGCGCCATCGTTGCCTCCTATCCTTGTCGTTGCTTATGTTTGGGGTTCTGGCAGATTACGCGCACAACCCCGTGTCGCCGTATAATTTTACACTTGGCGCACATCCGCTTCACCGATGCTCGAACCTTCATCGCTTGTCACCTCTTTCCCGTGGGGCGAGTGTACCGCCTCGCCGCACGCGAAAAATCATTATACCCTATCCAGTCTGTGCAAGCAAGTGCCCAGCGGAGAGTCAATCGGCATCCCTTGCCAAATCGCTTATTCCCCCTACTTGTATCGGTAGACGATACGCCCGCGTGTGAGATCATAGGGCGAGAGGGCGACCTTCACGCGATCGCCGGGCAGAATGCGAATAAAGTTAATGCGCATCTTGCCCGATAGGTGTGCCAGCACCTGATGTCCGCCCTCAATTTCCACACGGAACATCGTATTAGGCAGACATTCGACGACCGTGCCTTCGACCTCGATCTCTTTACCTTCGGTCTTCGCCATCGCATCACCTCCTTAAATAGTATTTTACTCCACCGTCAGAATCTCGGCGCCATTTTCGGTGATCACGATGGTATGCTCATAGTGGGAAGCGGGCTGGCGGTCGGCGGTGATGATAGCCCAGCCGTCTTCCGCGACCGCCACATCGGGCTTGCCCATCACAATCATCGGCTCTATTGCCAGCACCATGCCGGGCTGCAGGCGCGGTCCCTCACCTGGCTCGCCCTCGTTGGGCACCTCCGGCGGCTCATGCACATAGCGTCCGACGCCATGCCCAGCCAGCCCGTGCGCAGGGCGAAAACCGAACTGTTCCACATACCCCTGGATGGCGGCGCCGATATCGCCGATGGTGTTGCCTGCCTGGGCGACCTTCAGTGCCTCGTAGAACGCCTCTTCCGTCACACGCATTAGACGCTTACGCGGGTAATCGACGCGCCCGACGGCGACGGTCAGCGCCGCGTCGGCACAGTAGCCTTCATAGAACACACCCATATCCAGGCTTACCAAATCGCCCTCACGCAGCACCCGGTTGTCGGGCAGTCCATGCACAATCGTCTCGTTGATGGAGACACAGAGTGCCGCGGGGTAGAGCCGATAGCCTTTGAAAGCGGGGAAACCGCCCATCTCCAGCACCAGCCGTTCCGCCAGCGCGTTGAGCTCGGCTCCGGTCGTGCGATTGGGTTCGATCGCTTCGGCGCACGCTTTCAGCACTCGTGCCAGGATGCGCCCTGCTTTGCGGATGCGAGCGATCTCTTCGGGAGTTTTAATCAGCGTGGAGCTTCTCATCGTGGAGGGGAGTCGGGCTGGATGGAAAGCGCATGCAGCACGCGCTGATACACCGTTTCAGGGTCGCCTGAGGCATCGACGCGCTGCAGAAGGCTGCGCTGCTCATAATAGGTAATCAGCGGTTCGGTCTGTTCGCGATAAACAGTCAGGCGGCGGCGGATGGTGTCGGGATGGTCGTCTTCGCGTGTGATGAGCGTCGTGCCACACCGCTCGCATCGATTGCCCGCCCGACTGGGGTTTGCTACAATGTGATAAATCGCGCCGCATTGCGGGCAGACTCGTCGCCCACTCAATCGCTGTACAATCTGTTCATCATCCAGTTCGAAGGCAAGCACGGCATGCAGGGGCTGGTGCCGTTCCCGTAGGAAAGCGTCCAGCACCTGTGCTTGCGACAGATTGCGTGGATAGCCATCCAAAATGAACGATTCCAGCGACTGCAGGCGTTCGAACACCATCCGATTGACCAGTTCATCGGGCACTAATTCGCCGCGTTGCACATAGGCACGCGCTTGCTCACCTAACGGGGTGTTGTTTGCCATCGCCTCGCGCAGCAGGTCACCCGTTGCAATCGCCGTCCAGCCGTACTCTTGCTGGAGGCGTCGCGCCTGTGTGCCCTTGCCAATGCCCGGTGGACCCAGCAGCACCAGTCTCATTTCAAGAAGTCCTCATATTGGCGCATGGCGAGTTGCGCCTGCAATTGACGCGCGAAATCGATGGCAACGCCGACCAGGATGAGCAGCGAGGTGCCGCCCACAATCGTCAATGTCTGAATGTGGGTTAGGGAGGGCACCCAGTACTGCAGCAGGGCGATCAGGGCAAGGAACAGCGCGCCTGCCACCGTAATGCGCGACAGCACATCGTTCAAATAATCGGCAGTGGGTTTGCCTGGGCGCACACCCTGAATAAACGCGCCCTGACGCTTCAAATTCTCGGCGATTTCATCCGTGTTGAAAACGACCGCGACATAGAAGTAGGTAAAAATGAAGATCAGCCCTGCATAGATGAGCGAGCCAATCCAGCCGCCCCCCGGCGTGAAAATGCGCAGAAAGCTATCGACATAGATCGCCCATGTGGGGGGATTGGCACGGTCATACGGGATCATTTGCAGAATGGTAGCGGGTAGCAATTGCAGCGAGATGGCAAAGATGATGGGGATCACACCCGCTGCGTTCACCGGGATGGGCAAATAGGAGGTGCCGCCCACCGTCTGCCTGCGCCCGATAATGCGCCGCATATGCTGGATGGGAATGCGCCGCTGCGACATCGTGACATAAATCACGCCCCAAACGGTGGCAAGAAAAATGGCCAGCAGTAAAAGCACCTGGAACCCCGTGACCGTTCCTTCGCGCACCAGTCGGTAGGTTTGTTGTACTTGGAAAGGCATACTGGCGACGATGCTGGCAAAAATCATGAGGGAAACGCCATTCCCCAGTCCCTTCTCGGTAATCTGCTCACCCAGCCAAAGCAGGAACATCGCGCCCGCCACCCAAGCAACTATTACCTGAAACGCCTGCACGCCCGACACATTCAGCACGCCTGCTGAGCGGAAGGTGGACAGGAAGCCTATCGCTTGAACAAGGGCGATCACGATGGTTAGCAAGCGGGTGCGCTGCTGCATCTTGCGCCGACCCGCTTCCTCCCGCATCTCCTCGCGCATCCGAGGGTCGGCATAGGAGAAAATTTGCATAATGATGGATGCCGTGATATAGGGGTTCAGTCCCAGCGCAAGGATGGTCAGACGACGCAGGGCACCCCCTGTGAACATGTTCAGAAACTGCAGTAGATCTTGATTCTGGAAGATGCGTTCCAACTGATGTCGATCCACGCCGGGCACGGGGATATGCAACCCGATGGCGTAGACCGCGAACATCGCGAACACAAACAGAATCCGTGCCCGCAGGTCGGGCAGCTTCCACGCGCTCTGCAACGCTGAGACAAAGTTCGTACTTAGCATCGCTTATTCCTCTATCAATTTTACCTGCCCGCCTGCCGCTTCGATTTTGGCGCGTGCCGACTGGCTGATGGCGTGGGCATGGACGGTGATAGGGAAGTTGATCTCGCCCTCGCCCAGCACCTTCAGTCCATCTTTGAGCTTGCGAATGACGCGCATTGCCAACAGTCGCTCTGGCGTAATTTCGTCGTTCGGTTGGAAACGGGCGGCAAGCGTGCCGACATTCACGATAGCATATTCCGTGCGGTTGATATTTTTGAATCCAACGCGCACGGGCAGTCTTCGGTGGATAGGGGTTTGTCCGCCTTCGAAGCGGGGTGGCACGGTGTCGCGTGCTTTCTGCCCTTTGGTACCACGCCCGGCGGTTTTGCCATGTCCGGAGCCGATGCCACGCCCGACACGCTTGCGTCGCTTCTTGCTCCCCGGGGCCGGTTTCAAGGTATGCAGTTCTATCATGTGGATGCCTCCTCTTCATTGGGGGTTATGGGTGCGCTTTGCCGTTTGCCTCGCTTCGGCTTGGGCGTTTCCGCTGCTTGCGCTTCGGAAGCGGGGACCTCTGTTTCGGTAGGGAGGGCTTGGGCATGGGCGCCCGTGCGTCGGGTTGCGGCTTGCCGTGAGGCTCGCCCGCCGTTTTGCTCGGCTCGTCGGGAGGTTCGCTTTCCTGCTGGTTGGTTCGCGGGTTCTTGCACCACCTCCACATGGAGCAAGTGCGGGATGCGTGCGATCATGCCTCGAATGGAGGGGTTATCGGGCTGATAGACGGTCTGGTGCAGCCGTCTCAGCCCCAGCGCGCGCACGGTGCGTTTCTGGGTCTCGTTATGCCCGATGGGGCTATGTTTCAGGGTGATTTTGAGCATGCTCATTGCGCAGCCACCTCCTTGAACTTCCGCACATACCATGGGGTGAGCGTGCTGAGCTTCATGCCGCGTGTACTGGCGATTTGTTCGGGGGTGCGCAGCTGTCGCAGCG
This sequence comes from bacterium HR15, assembly GCA_002898555.1. GTDB lineage: Bacteria > Armatimonadota > Fimbriimonadia > Fimbriimonadales > GBS-DC > HRBIN15. The sequence goes on along the minus strand of BEHR01000023.1, from coordinate 11,609 downwards.
CTTCAAGGGTGGTGTAGGCAGCGTTAATGGGATTGCGGGAACCGATGAGCTTCGCCAGCACATCGGTGATACCTGCCGCTTCGAGCAGAGCGCGTACAGTGCTGCCTGCCACGATGCCTGTGCCGGGCGAAGCGGGTTTCAGGATGAGCCGTGTGGCACCAAACTCTGCCTCCACCTCGTGTGGGATGGTCGTGCCGACACGGGGTACGCGGATAATGTTCTTGCGGGCGGCTTCGATGGCTTTGCGCACGGCGTCGGGCACCTGGCGTGCCTTGCCCAGCCCCACGCCCACATGCCCATTCGTATCACCCACCACGACCATTACCTGAAAGCTGAGGGTGCGCCCACCTTTATGCGTCTTGGAGACGCGATTGGTATACACCACGCGCTCTATATGCAGGTTCAACAAATCGGGATCGATGCGTTCCTGTTGCCGTTTCCTCATGCCATATGCCTCCTGCTGGATAGAGTTAGAATTCCAAACCGGCTTCGCGGGCAGCGTCGGCTAATGCGGCGATGCGTCCGTGATAGCGGAATCCGCCTCGGTCGAAAACCACCTGAGTGATGCCCTTTTCACGGGCGCGCTGTGCCACGAGCCGCCCAACCGCTGCCGCTGCCTCCTTGTTCCCTGTGCTGGTCAATTGGTCGCGCAGGGCAGGGTCCAGCGTGGACGCCGCGACCAGGGTGTGCCCCTTGGTATCGTCAATAATTTGCGCGTAGATATGCTTCAGACTCTTGTAGACACAGAGGCGCGGGCGTTCCGGCGTGCCGAAAATCACACGCCGGATGCGCCGATGGCGAATGATTCGTTTCTCTCTTGGCGTTCGTTTCATGTTTTTTCACCTCACTGGTCCAGCCGGGTCAGGTAAGTTGGACAGGGCAGGCTCTTATTTCTTACCACCCTTCCCTGCTTGCTGTTTGCCCGGTTTCAGGCGCAGCGGTTCGTTTAGGTAGCGCAGTCCCTTGCCCTTATAGGCGTCGGGCGGGCGGATAGCGCGAATATCCGCCGCCTGCTGCCCCACCACCTGCTTGTCGATGCCGCGTACCCGGATAAGCAAGTTGCGGGTCTGTGGGTCTTGCTCGACCTCGAAGTGAATGCCTGGATGGGGCTGGATACGCACGGGGCGCGAATAGCCCACCTGCAGCACCAGCTCTTTGCCTTCCACCTGGGCGCGATAGCCCACGCCGACCAGCACCAGTGTTTTTTCGAAGCCTTCAGAAACGCCCCGCACCATGTTGGCGATGAGGGTGCGTTGCAGTCCGTGCTGGGCGCGGGCGAATCGCTCGTCATTAACGCGCTCCACGCGCAGCTGACCATCCTCCTGCCTAACGCGCACCACATCGGGCAGTTGGTGGCTCAGTTCGCCTTTAGGTCCCTTGACCGTGATGCGATTGCTCTCGATCTTGACTTCCACGCCCTTCGGGATGGGAATCGGTCGCTTACCCACTCTCGACATGATTTCGCCTCCTCACCAGACGATGCAGATGACCTCGCCCCCGATGCGCCGTTTGCGGCATTCGCGATCGGGCAGCAGCCCTTTGGAGGTGGAGACAATCGCTGTACCCAGCCCTCGCTTGATGGGGCGCAGCTTCTCCACCGGCATATAGACTCGCCGCCCCGGTTTGCTCACCCGCTCCAGATGATGGATAGCAGGCTCGCCATCGGGTCCGTATTTCAGCGTGAGGGTGAGTGTGGCTTTCACCCCTGACCGCTGCACCGTGTAGTCATGAATGAAGCCCTCCTGCTTGAGCAGGGCAGCGATCTGCTCCTTAAGTTTGGAGCTGGGCAGGCTGACTTGTTCTTTGCCCGCCATCACGGCGTTCCGTATTCGGGTCAGCATATCACCGATGGGGTCGGTCATCATTGTCGTTTTTACCTCCTTACCAGCTGGCTTTGCGCACGCCGGGCAATACCCCGCGATGCGCCTGCTCGCGCAGGCAGATACGGCACAGCCCGAAGTAGCGGAAGTAGCCATGCCGTCGCCCACAGATGCTGCAACGGTTCACTTTGCGCACCTTGAACTTCGGTTTTCGTTTCGCTTTGACAATCCATGCAGTTTTCGGCATTCGGTCTTCACCTCGTGCAAAGGTTGATTATACCTGAGTCGGTCCGCTTGAGCATGCCATAGAGGGTTTTTAGTGCTCAGCGGCAGCTGCCTTCTCTTTTTGGTACTTCTCGATCAGTGCTTGGGCGATATTGAAGGGCACCTCCTCGTAGTGGGAGAAGCGGGTTCGGAAGCGTCCGCGTCCGCGCGTGATGGAGCGCAGCTCCAGCGCGTAGCGGGTCATCTCGCTCATGGGCACGAGGGCACGGATGAGTTGTCGCCCAGCTCCGAGGCTTTCGATGCCCTGAATGCGTCCGCGTCTTCCGTTCAGGTCGCCCATCACATCGCCCGTATAGGTTTCGGGCACATCCACTTCTACCTCCAGAATCGGCTCCAGAATCACGGGGTTCGCTTGAGCCGCTGCGCTTTGGAACGCGAGGCTGCCCGCGATTCGGAACGCCTGATCGGAGGAGTCGACTTCATGGTAGGAGCCATCCACGACGACCACACGGAAGTCGGTGACGGGATAGCCGGCAATCACGCCTTTCTCGGCTGCTTCGCGGATACCCTTTTCAATAGCAGGAATGTAGTTTTTGGGGATGGCGCCGCCGACGATGGTCTCGGTGAATTCGATGCCTGTGCCGCGTGGCAGCGGTTCCATGTTAATGAAACAGTGTCCGTACTGTCCGCGTCCGCCTGTCTGGCGTTTGAACTTGCCTTCGACGCGCTGCACGGGACGCGCGATGGTCTCGCGATAGGGAATTTTCAGCTCTTCGGTGGTGACCTCCGTGCCAAATTTGCGCTTGAGCTTCTCGATCACGCTCTCCAAATGCAGGTCGCCCATACCCATCAGCAGGGTTTGCCCCGTTTCTGGGTCGCGTCGTGCGCGCAGGGTCGGATCCTCCTCCTGCAGGCGGGCAAGGGCAGGTCCCAGCCGATCCTCGTCCGCTTTGGTTTTGGGCACAATCGCGACGGTGTAGATGGGGTCGGGAAATTCAATGGGCGGTAGAAGCAGCGGGCGATTGCGGTCGCACAGGGTATGCCCTGTGGCGGTCTCCTGCAGTTTGGCAACGACGCCGATATCGCCCGCACGAATCTCGGAAGTGGCTTCCTGGTTCTTGCCTCGCATGAAAAAGAGCTGACCGATGCGTTCGTCACGCTCTTTGTTGGCGTTGTAGACCTGCGAATCGGCGCGAATCGTGCCGGCATACACCCGGAAATAGGTTAGTTTGCCCACATAGGGGTCGGCAGTGGTTTTGAACACGAAGGCACACAGGGGCGCGTTCGGGTCGCAGGACACTTCCACTTGCGTACCCGTGCGGGGATCTTCCGCTTTGGGGGCGGGCACTTCGACAGGGCTGGGTGCAAGCTCGATCAATGCCTGTAGGAGGGGCGTCAGCCCGATGCCTGCCTGCGCGGAGCCATACAGCACGGGCACAATCGCGCCTGTACGCACGCCCGCATGGAACCCATGCACCAGCTCCTCGTCTGTGAGGGCTTCCCCGTTCAAGTATTTTTCCAGCAGGGCATCATCGGCTTCGGCTGCGGCCTCCATCAGCATCTCGCGCACCTGCTGCACCTCTGCCTGAAGATCGCTGGGCACTTCGCTGGCAGTGGTGTCGCGATCCTTGCCCAGATAGGCTTTGTTATGAATCACATCGACCACACCCTGAAAGCTCGTCTGAGACCCGATGGGCACCTGTACAGGCACGATGCGATTGCCGTAGGTGGCGCGCAGGTTCTGCAGGAGGCTGGTATGGTCAGCATTGTCGCGCTCCATCTTATTGACGAAGAGGATGCGCGGCAGTTTATACTTTTCACAAAGCTCCCATGCGTTTTCGAAGCCCACCTCGATCTCCGCCTGCGCAGGCACCACCAGCAGCACCGCATCGGCAACACGCAGCGCGGAGTAAAGTTCGCCGATAAAGTCGGGAAAGCCGGGCACATCGAGCAGATTAATTTTGTGGTCGTTCCATTCAATAGGTAGCAGGGAGGTACTGAGGCTGATTTTGCGCCGTATCTCCTCGGGGTCGAAGTCCGAGACGGTGTTGCCTGCCTCGATAGACCCGATGCGATCGATATGCCCTGCGAGGTAGAGCAAATGTTCGGCGAGGGTGGTCTTGCCACTCCCGCCGTGCCCTGCCATCGCCACATTGCGGATGTGGTCTGCTGTGTACGATTTCATCGTGCGTGCCTCCTTATGCCTTCGCTGAACAGGATGGGTTTAGCTTGTTCGAAACGGCATCCCCAGCGCCTTGAGCAAAGCGAGCGCCTCTTCATCGGTTTCAGCTGTGGTGCAGATGGTAATGTCCATACCGCGAATACGGTCAACCTGATCGTAGACGATTTCAGGGAACAGGATTTGTTCACGCAGTCCCAGCGAGTAGTTGCCACGCCCATCGAAGGAGTGGGGCGACAGTCCGTGGAAGTCGCGGATGCGTGGCAGCACCACATTGATGAGCTTTTCCAGGAAGGCGTACATGCGGTTGCCGCGCAAGGTGACCTTACAGCCGATGCGGTGTCCCTTGCGAATGCGGAAGTTAGAGATGGCGCGTTTGGCAACGGTCGCGACGGGCTTCTGCCCGCTGATAAGTGCCAGGTCGCGCATGGCGTTCTCCAGTTGTTTCGGTTCCTGTTCGCCCTTGCCGACACCCATATTAATCACTATCTTCTCCAGGCGCGGGATCTGCATGGGGTTCTTGTAGCCGAACTGGCGTTGCAGCTCCGGGCGGACGACCTGCTCATAGCGCAGGCGTAGTCCCGGCACAAATTGCACCGCTACATCGGCGGTTTCGAACATCTTTTCCGCTTTCTGTTCCTTGCCCGCTTTCTTGTCCTGTGGTTTTGGGCTGGTCTGTTGCTTTGCCATTGTGTATCGCCTCCCTACTTATTTCATCTGTTCCGTCAGGCGGGTCAGACAAGTTGGACGATCTAAGCCGCCATTACTGGGTGGTGTCTATCATTTCGCCACAGCGTTTGCACACGCGCACGAGGCGGTTGCTCTCGCTGCGGACGCGCCTGACACGGGTCGGCTGGTCGCAGTGTGGGCAGACCAGCATGACCTTGCTGGCGAAGATGGGCGCGGGTTTCTGGATGCGTGAGCCTTTGCCTGTTGCCGTGCGCGGCTTCTGATGTTTGGTGACGAGGTTGATGCCATCGACGATAATGCGGTTTTCACGGGGCATCACCCGGATGACGCGCCCGCGCCGACCCTTATCCTTGCCGGAAAGCACATACACGGTATCGCCTGTTTTGATTTTCATTCGGATCGGTTTCGGCAGTTTGCGTACCATAAAGTCTTCGCCTCCTTATAGCACTTCGGGAGCGAGCGAGACGATGCGCATGAAATTGCGGTCGCGCAACTCGCGTGCGACTGGTCCGAAGATTCGGGTGCCGCGTGGCTCGCCCTGATTATTGATAATCACACAGGCGTTATCGTCGAAGCGCAGCGTCGTCCCATCGGGTCTTCGGATAGGGCGTCGCGTGCGCACAACGACAGCACGCACCACATCGCCCTTTTTAACGGCCGAATTGGGTGCGGCGTCTTTGACCGACGCGACAATCACATCGCCCACCCGTGCATAGCGTGCGTTCGAGCCTTTGAGCACGCGAATACACATCACCTCGCGTGCGCCTGAGTTATCGGCTACTTTCAACCTTGTAAATGCCTGTATCATAGGGGTTCGCCTCCATTCTTATAGATTTTACTCAGGTCGCTCCAAGATGGCGCGTACGCGCCAGCGTTTATGGCGGCTGAGCGGGCGCGTTTCGACAATCTCCACCAGGTCGCCCACTTGGCATTTGTTGTGCTCGTCGTGCGCCATATACTTTTTGGTGCGGCGGATGGTTTTCCCGTACAGGGGGTGGCGGAAGCTGCGCACGACCGCAACCACGACCGTTTTGTCCATTTTGTTGCTGACGACGCGCCCGACACGCACCTTGCGCTTCCCCCGATAGGGTCGGATGGTCTGCGTCGTGGTCGGTGCCTCCGCTGTCTCCGTTGTATAAGTGGTCTCTTCCATATGGTTCCTGCCTCCTATGCGTTTTGTTTTTTAATGGGCAGACACAGGGTCTACTTCTGCTCTGCTTGGCGCCGTTTTTCGTTCAGGATGGTCTGGAGGCGCGCGATGTTGCGTCGGGTGATGCGCAGAGCTGCCGTATCTTTTATCTGGCGCACCGCCTGTTGCACACGCAGGCGATAGAGTTCGTTGCGCAACTTTTCCAGTTCCTGTTCCAGTTCTTGGGTGGTCATGCGTCGCAGCTGGTCGGGTTTGAGCGGTTTCATTCGGCTTCACCTCCTGTGGCAGCCGTCATACCCAGTTGGAAGTCGGCGCGGGTGACGATGCGTGTTTTGATGGGCAGTTTGTGGCTGGCGCGTCGCAGGGCTTCGCGGGCGCGCTCTTCGTCCACACCACCCAGTTCCAGAATGATTCGTCCGCGCTTGACGACGGCGACCCAGCCTTCGACGCTGCCCTTACCGCCCCCCATGCGCGTTTCGGCGGCGCGTTTGGTATAGGGCTTATCAGGGAACACGCGGAACCAGATTTTGCCGCCGCGCTTCAGATAGCGCACGATGGCGACACGCGCTGCTTCCATTTGGCGGTTGGTCAGCCAGCAGGGTTCCATCGCGACGAGACCATAGTCGCCAAAGTGCAGCTCGCGTGCGCCTTTGGACACGCCCTTGCGTCGTCCTCGTTGCTGCTTTCTATACTTGGTCTTTTTCGGCATCAACATAGTGGTTCACCTCATTTCGGATTGATCGGGCCCATCTATTCCTCCACAGGGGGTTCACTTTCAGCGGGCGCGCTGGATTGGCGTTCTGTTCTGCCGCGCGATGGGCCGCGTCCCTGCCCGCTACCTCCACCTCTGCCGCGTCGGCGCGGACCGCCACGGCGTCGGCGTGGTCCAGCAGGGCGTTCCGTAGCGGCAGGGCGTGCAGCACGCACAGAGGGCTCGAACGCTGCCTCGGGCGTCGTGATGGTCGAGAGCAGGATACGGCGCTCGGTGACGGGAATATCCCCCTTGTAAATCCAAACTTTGACGCCGATGGTGCCGTAGATGGTATAGGCGACGGCAAAGCCATAGTCGATATCGGCGCGGAGGGTCTGCAGCGGCACGCGACCGACCCGGTCCCATTCCGTGCGCGCGATTTCGGCACCACCCAGTCGCCCTGCAACCATAATCTTGATGCCGCGTACATTGGCGCGTTGGGCTCGTGCGAGCGCCTGGCGCATCGCGCGTCGGTGAGAGACACGCCGCTCCAGCTGCTGCGCGATGTTCTCTGCGACCAGTTGAGCGTCGGTGTCAGGGTTGCGCACATCCTCCACATCGATGCGTAGGTCAGGCTTATTGGGGTGCAGCACTTTGTGGACGGCGCGAGTCACCTCTTCGATGCCCTGTCCACCACGCCCAATAATTTGACCTGGGCGCGCAGCATAGATAATCACGCGCACGATGTTCGCCGCGCGCTCGATTTCGATGCGTGAGATACCTGCTCCGTACCACCGCTCCTTGATGGCTTTGCGAATCAAGTAGTCCTCGTAGAGCAGGTGGCGATATTGCGACTTGGGCGCGTACCAACGGCTCTCCCAGTCGCGCGTGATGCCCACACGAAAGCCAATCGGATGAATTTTCTGACCCATTTATGCCTGTTCCTCCTGCTTTGCGGGTTGCGATTCCATCGGGTGTTGGGTGGGTTGGGTGATCGCTGTGCGGGGCGTTGTTTGTCTGCGTGTGGGTTGTGGGCGCATTGTGAGGGGTGAGAGTTCGATGGTGATGTGGCTGGTGCGCTTCAGAATGCGGAAGGCGCGCCCACGATCTTTGGGCAGAATGCGCTTCCATCGAGGTCCCTCATCCACATAGGCGCGGGCGATGAACAGGTCGCGCGGGTCGAAGCCTTCGTTATGCATGGCGTTGGCGACCGCCGATTCCAACACTTTGCGGGTCAGGCGTGCCGCCTTGTTCGGCAGGTTATTCAGGATGACCATCGCCTCCTGAACTGGCTTGCCGCGCACCAGATCGATGACCAGTCGCGCCTTGCGCGGTGGTATACGGACATATCGGGCAATAGCTCGCATAATGGCTTTACCTCCTCACCTTCGAGGTGCGCTCGCTGGAACCGGCGTGCCCGCGGAAGGTGCGCGTAGGCACGAACTCGCCCAGCTTGTGCCCGACCATCTGTTCGGTGATATAGACGGGCACATGCTTACGCCCATCATGCACAGCGAGGGTAAGCCCGATCATTTCGGGCACAATCGTGGAGCGACGCGACCAGGTTTTGATAGGTCGCCGCTCTTGGGGCGGCTTCTGCGCCATTTCGCGCACCTTTTTGAGCAGCTTCTCATCGATATATGGTCCCTTTTTCAGCGAGCGTCCCATGCTTTACGCCTCCTTATGGACTACTTTCTGCGTTTCAGGATAAATCGGCTGGTGCGTTTATTGCGTCGGGTTTTGACGCCGAGAGCAGGCTTCCCCCAGGGCGTTTTGGGGTGTGGCAAGCCGATGGGAGCTTTACCCTCGCCGCCGCCATGCGGGTGGTCGCGTGGGGTCATGGCGGAGCCGCGCACATGGGGGCGGCGTCCCATCCAGCGTGATTTGCCTGCTTTGCCCCAGACCTCGTTCTCATGGTCCACATTGCCCACCTGCCCGATGGTCGCGCGACAGTCGAGATGCACGAGGCGCATCTCGCCCGACGGCAGGCGGATTGTGGCGTAGTTGCCCTCTTTCGCCAGAATCTGGGCGGCGGCGCCTGCGCTGCGCACCATCTGTCCGCCCTTGCCCGGATAGAGTTCGATATTATGCACCATCGTGCCGACAGGGATGTGGCGCAAGGGCAGCGCGTTGCCCGGCTGGATATCGGCTTCGGGTCCGCTCATGACGGTTGCACCGACGGTCAGCCCAACGGGCGCGAGGATATAGCGCTTCTCGCCATCTTCGTACTCCAGCAGAGCGATTCGCGCCGAGCGATTCGGGTCATACTCAATGGCCACGACGCGCGCGGGGATGCCGTCTTTATCGCGCTTGAAGTCGATTATGCGATAGAGACGCTTATTGCCGCCCCCGCGATGACGCGCGGTGACGCGCCCTTGATTGTTGCGCCCACCCGTCTTGCGCAGCCCGACGGTCAGGCTCTTCTCCGGTTCCGTTTTGGTAATCTCCTCATAGGTGGAGGTCACCATAAAGCGTCTGCCGGGCGATGTCGGTTTCCACTTTTTGACTGGCATTCCGTTTTTCACCTCGCTATTTTTAGTCAGACCGCTCTGGCGGGTTGGACAGGTCGGACATCAGACAACGAAGTCCTCGATGGTCTGTCCGGGTTTCACCGTGACGATGGCTTTTTTCCAGCGTCGGGTATGCCCTACTCCTCGCAAGCCGATTCGTCGCGGTTTCGGTTTGACCCACATCGTGCGCACTTTCAGCACTTCCACGCCGTAGAGCGACTTAATCGCGTTGGCGATGTCGATTTTGGTGGCATCTGCTGCCACCTCAAATAGGTACTGGTTCAGTTCGGTACGCAAGCGAGTGCCCTTCTCGGTGAGCAGCGGACGAATAATGACCTCCGTGGGATGTTTCATTTTGCCCACACCTCCTCCAGCTTCTGAAGAGCGGCTTTTGTGGCGATAACATGGCGCGCGGGGATCAGCTCATGGAGGGCGAAGGCAGGGGCGATACGCACCAGCACATGGGGCAGGTTGCGGAACGACTTATAGACCGTCTCATTCGGCTGATCGAGTAGCACCAGCACGCGCCCGTCGTTTGCGCCCAATTGGGTCAGGAACTGCAGGGCATGTTTGGTCTTGATTTCAGGGAAGTTCAGCTCTTCCACGATGCGCAACGCGCCCGATTCGGCTTTATCGGTGAGTGCGGCAGCGAATGCTTGGCGCCGCTCCTTCTTATTTACGAGAGGGTTATAATCGCGCGGCTTAGGTCCGTGGACGATGCCGCCGTGTCGCCACTGGGGCGCGCGGATGGAGCCTTGTCGGGCACGCCCTGTGTGCTTTTGGCGCCACGGCTTGCGTCCACCGCCGCGCACCTCGCCGCGTGTGAGGGTGCTGTGAGTGCCTTGCCGCTGGTGTGCCAGCTCCGCCACGACCACGCGGTGCAACACGGACACCTTCGCAGTGCGCGAAAACAGGGTGGGGTTCAGCTCCATCTCTCCCACCGGTTGTCCCTGTGCGTTATACACCGTTGCCTTCGCCATACTTGTTCACCTCGGATCTGATTCGCTTTGGTTAGTCAGACACGCCGGTCTGCCGCTACATCTGTTTTTGCACATAGACGATCGAGCCGCGTCCGCCGGGCACAGCGCCCCGGATCAACATCAGATTGCGCTCTGGCTCGATGCGCACGATGGTCAATCCACGGACAGTGACTTGCTCGCCCCCCATGCGTCCGGGCATCGGCTTGTTCTTGAACACACGCTGTGGACCGGTGGCGCCGCTGGAGAGGGGTCGGCGATGGGTCATGGAGCCGTGCGTCATCGGACCACCGGCGAAGCCATAGCGTTTCACCACGCCGGCGAAGCCCTTGCCCTTCGAGATACCCGTGACGCGTACCACTTCGCCCACTTGGAACACATGCTCTGGGCGAATTTCCTGCCCAGGCACCGCTTGACCTGACAGCACGCGAAACTCTTTCAGATGGCGCAGAGGCTGTTCCAGCCCTGCCCTTCTGAAGATACCTGCCAACGGCTTGTTCACCTTGCGCCGGGCGATACGCTCGAAGCCGATCTGCGCGGCGTAGTAGCCGTCCCGCTCTGGCGTGCGCACCTGCACCACAAAGCATGGACCGACTTCCAGCACCGTCACGGGCACCATCCGTCCTTCGCTGTCGAAAATGTGCATCATGCCAAGCTTGCGCCCAATCAGCCCACTTAGCACGGGGGGCGGTGGCAGTGACGGTTTCGCTGGGGTAGGTTCCGCGCCGGAGGCAGTCGGTGTTGTTTCCGACTGATCCGAGTGTCCAGCCAGTTCAGACTGCTCTGACGAGTCGGATGGTTCCGCTGGCGCGGATGCCTCCGCCAGCTGCGGGGATTCGGCATTTTCAGTTGTGCTCATCTCATCCTGAGTCGGCTTCTCCTCGCTCATTGTAGCTGCCTCCTATTAGAGCTTGATTTCTATATCCACGCCACTGGGCAGATCCAGGCGCATCAACGCGTCGATGGTGCGGTTGTTCGGCTCAAGGATATCGATCAGTCGCTTATGGGTGCGAATTTCGAAATGCTCCATGCCGATTTTGTCGATGTGCGGACCGCGAATGACGCAGAAGCGGCGAATGTCGGTAGGCAGGGGCACAGGTCCGCGCACCTGCGCCCCGGTGCTGCGCACCTGCTCCACGATCCGCTTCACCGATTCATCCAGCACCCGATGATCGTATGCCCTTAGCCGTATCCGTATCTTGTCGCGTCGCATCAAGATTGTCCTCCTTGGATGGGATTGGACGAGTCAGCCTGTACGCGGTGTAGATTAATCCAGGATGTCCGTTACCACACCTGCACCAACCGTCCGACCACCCTCACGAATCGCAAAACGCAAACCCTTCTCTATCGCCACAGGACTGATCAAC
>BEHR01000022.1 GCA_002898555.1 bacterium HR15 | reverse complement strand
TCATCTCCCAACGGGGTAGCGCACTGGCTGTTTTCATAGTGAGGGAATTGTACCTGACCAAGGGCTTTTGACTCCGATGGGAGCGAGTTTTTGGGGCAGACACGCAGGTCCGCCCCTACACGCCAGGAGGATCGCCCTCCACCCCCCTCGCCCTCTAAGAGAGGGGCTGAGGGTGAGGGTATGGGGCAGGCACGGAGGTCTGCCCCTACACGCCAGGAGGCTCGCCCTCCACGCCCCTCTCCCTCTGGGAGAGGGGCTGAGGGTGAGGGCACTCGCTACCTCTCAACACCCGTTGCCAAAGTTGAACAGCACAATCAGCAAGTCCGCGTCGTCGACAACCCCGTCGCCGTTCAGGTCAGTGTTGCCACCCTCCGAGCCAAAAGCAGACAACACGGCAAGCAGGTCCGCGTCGCCTACACAACCATTGCCATCGGCATCGCCGGGTGTCCAGAACGGGTTCCGCGCCACCACCACTGTGGCATCCCTGCGTCCATAGCCGAACAGCCTGCCGTTGGGCGAGAACTGAATGGAGTCTACGCCGGTGCCGGTCTCCTGGTCATAAGTCTGCAGCAACGCCCCGTCCGATACGCGCCACAACTTGACCGTGCGGTCATCACTCCCCGAAGCGAGCAGGCTGCCATCGGGTGAAAACGACACCGAATTGACAACCCAACTGTGCCCTGTGAGGGTTCTTATCAACGCCCCGTCCGATACGCGCCACAACTTGACCGTCCAATCCCCACTCCCCGAAGCGAGCAGGCTGCCATCGGGAGAAAACGACACCGAATTGACAACCCAACTGTGCCCTGTGAGGGTTCTTATCAACGCCCCGTCCGACACACGCCACAACTTGACCGTGCCGCCCCAACTCCCCGAAGCGAGCAGGCTGCCATCAGGAGAAAACGACACCGAATAGACAGGACCCGTGTGCTCTGTGAGGGTTCTTATCAACACACCGTCTGAAACTCGCCACAACTTGACCGTGCCGTCCAAACTCCCCGAAGCGAGCAGGCTGCCATCGGGAGAAAACGACACCGAATAGACCCTTTCCGTGTGCCCTGTGAGGGTGCTTATCAACGCCCCGTCTGAAACTCGCCACAACTTGACCGTGGTGTCATAACTCCCCGAAGCAAGCAGGCTGCCATCGGGAGAAAACGACACCGAATAGACAAAACCCGCGTTGAGGGTTTGGAGCAACGCCCCGTCCGATACGCGCCACAACTTGACCGTGTAGTCACCACTCCCCGAAGCGAGCAGGCTGCCATCAGGAGAAAACGACACCGAATTGACAACCCAACTGTGCCCTGTGAGGGTTCTTATCAACGCCCCGTCCGACACACGCCACAACTTGACCGTGCGGTCATAACTCCCCGAAGCGAGCAGGCTGCCATCGGGAGAAAACGACACCGAATAGACAGGATCCGTGTGCGTGAGGGTTCTTATCAACGCCCCGTCTGAAACTCGCCACAACTTGACCGTGCGGTCATAACTCCCCGAAGCGAGCAGGCTGCCATCAGGAGAAAACGACACCGAATAGACACCATCCCAGTGCCCTGTGAGGGTTCTTATCAACGCCCCGTCTGAAACTCGCCACAACTTGACCGTGCTGTCCAAACTCCCCGAAGCAAGCAGGCTGCCATCGGGTGAAAACGACACCGAAGAGACACCATCCCAGTGCCCTGTGAGGGTTCTTATCAACGCCCCGTCTGAAACTCGCCACAACTTGACCGTGCCGTCCCTACTCCCCGAAGCGAGCAGGCTGCCATCGGGTGAAAACGACACCGAAGAGACATAACCCGTGTGCCCTGTGAGGGTTCTTATCAACGCACCGTCCGATACGCGCCACAACTTGACCGTGCTGTCCCTACTCCCCGAAGCAATCAGGCTGCCATCGGGAGAAAAAGACACCGAATAGACAGGATCCGTGTGCGTGAGGGTTCTTATCAACGCCCCGTCTGAAACTCGCCACAACTTGACCGTGCGGTCATAACTCCCCGAAGCGAGCAGGCTGCCATCAGGAGAAAACGACACCGAATAGACAGAACCCGCGTGCCCGCCCGCCATCCACACGATGTCGGGTCTGCCCTGCGCCCCCGCCACCAACGGCAGCAGGCACAACCACACGGTCCAAACGCTAACGCCCAAATTCCCCAGATAGACCTTCGTTCGTCGCATTGCTGATACCTCTCAATGGTTGCTGTCCTATTATACCCCATTTCTGGGGCATTTGGCAAGGAGACAAGGAGCTTCCCCATTTCTACCTTCGCGCTGCCTGTTGTGGTATAATAACCCGCGAGGAGGCATATATAGCGTGCGCAGTCGCAGGGCAACGGTGTCGTTTATGCATCCCAGCGAGGCGGCGTTCGCCCGCTTGCTGGATTACTATCGTATCCGCTGGGAGTATGAACCACGTACCTTTGTGCTACGCACCGATGAGCAGGGCAACCCAAAAGAGTCGTTCACGCCCGATTTCTACCTGCCCGACTATGACCTTTATATTGAGTTAACGGTTCGTCGGGCAAACATCAATCGTCGCAAACGCCGCAAAATCGCACTGCTGCAGGCGCTCTATCCCGACATCCGCATCAAATTGATGAGCGCACGCGACTTCGAGCGAATCATGCTCAAATACGGTATGCACTGGCGCGAACATCTGAATGAAACCGATTTTCAGGCAAGCAGCGAGTAGTAAGGGGTGAGTAGCGAGTAGAATCTACTCGCTACTCGTTATTTGCTATTCGCCAAATCCCACTTGCCCGAATGGTGGCTTCTACTCGTCGGAGGCAGAGCGTGGTCGCATTGTCGCGGTGGGCGCGTCGATAATCGCCTGTGGGGGCGCGTAGACAAATACATGCTCGCTCACCTTCTCCACGCTGCCCTCAATCGCGTAGATGACCCCGTTGAGGAAATCGATCACACGCTCGCGCGTGGGATGTGGTGTCGACGCCAAGTTGATAATCTGCTGAACGCCCTCTTTCAATCCGTCGGCAATCAGGCGAGCGTCTTCCAGGCTATGCACCTCGCGTCGCACGCAGATGTGATAGGGGTGGAATCGGCGATAACGCACGCTTGACTCATAAGGCAACTCGTCCAGCTCCTCGTCCTCCTCACGGCTGAACCAGTTGCGCAAGCGCGTCCAGAGCCCCACACGCGGCTCCTGCTCCGGTTCGTCATAGTAGTAGTGGCTCATTTCAGTCCCTCCCTGTGTTGAGTGTGGCGTGGGCATCCTGCCCATGCTTTGATCTAAGCCCGGGCTCCGAAGAGCGCGGTGCCGATACGCAACATATTGCTGCCCTCTTCGAGGGCGATTTCGAAATCGTGGCTCATCCCCATCGAGAGCCAACGACGATTCGGTTCGGGCAGCTGTTCGAACAGCCGCCTCAGGGTCCGAAACGCCTGCCGAATGCGCGACTCCTCGTCGGTGAGCGGAGCGATGCCCATCAGTCCCTGCAGCAATAGATTTGGCTGCTGTAATACTGCCTCCGCCAGGTCGAGCATCTCCTCCGGCGAGACGCCGGCGCGTGTCGCCTCATTGGACAGGCGCACCTCTATCAGCACTGGTTGCACGATGCCCCTGTTCGACGCCACCCGCTGTATCTCCTGCATTAAGGATACCCTATCCACAACATGTAGGAGATGGAACCATCCGACCACATACTTTACCTTGTTGGTCTGCAGGTGTCCGATGAAGTGCCACTGGATATCGTTGGGGAGCAGGGCAAGCTTCTCGCGTGCTTCCTGCCAGTAGTTCTCACCGAAATCGCGCAGCCCACAGTGATAGGCTTCACGGACACGCTCAACGGGCACGCCCTTACTCACCGCCACAAGCCGAATACTCTGTGGGTCGCGTCCTATGCGATGACAGACCGTCGCGATGCGTTCTTGCAAAGCGATGAGGTTAGCCTGAATGTTGTTCATGCGCCTGATATTCGAGGGCATGCTGGGCAGCTTCGGCATATGCTTCGTCGAGGCTGCCACTCTTATGCTTTTTGGCAAGCTGTTCCAACCGACCCGTCTCCATGAACCAGACACGTTCTGCGATATTGGTCGCGTGGTCGGCAATCCGCTCCAGATAGTGCGCGGTCAGCAGTAGCCATGACGCCGCCGTTACATACTCAGGGTGTTGACGCATGGTTTCCTGCAGTTGGGTGCGGATTTGGCGATAGAGCGCGTCCACCTCATCATCCTGCTGACACACATGGAGCGTCAGCTGCAGGTCACGCTTGACAAATGCTTCGATGCTATCCAGCAGCATGCGGCGCGCGGCGTTGGCGAGGCGCGGAATGTCCACCATCTGCGTTACTTTCGGCTCATCCTGAATCTTACGGGCAGCTTTGGCGACATCCACGGCGTAGTCGCCGATTCGCTCGATGTCGGTAATCATCTTCATGATGGTGCCAATCACGCGCAGGTCGCTTGCCATCGGCTGCTGCAAGGCGAGCAGGCGCAGGCAGTGCGTCTCGATGTCCACATCGATTTGATCTACCTCGTCGTCGCGTAGTAGCACCTGTTCAGCGCGTTTCAAATCACCTCGCATGAGCGCTTCCACCGCGTCGGCAACCATTCCCTCCGCGATGCTTGCCATCGCCAGCACCTTCGTCTCCAGGCTTTTGAGTTCAGCGTCAAATGCTTGCCTCGTCATCATATCGGCAGGGATTATACCCGTCTCGGTGGCGCAAAGCCCTTATTAATAGGGGGACACATGCACCGTGCATCATCACTGATGTGGTATAATTCAATAGGGTGAGACACTTGAATAGCAGCAGCGATCGCCGTTTCACCTGAACGGAGAGGAGGAACATACCGTGACACATGAACGAAGAGCGCATGATGGGCAACACTGGGGCTATCGGGTGTTGGCAGTCTGGGCAGGTCTGCTCGTCTTTCCCGGCATGTTCGGCCAGAACCTCACTTGGTTAGGCACGCTTGGGGGCGCATGGAGCTATGCGTATGATATCTCCCCGGACGGGCGTGTGATTGTGGGTGTTGCGCAGAATGACCGTCTTGCGCCGCGTGCCTTTCGCTGGACGCGCGAGAGTGGCATGCAGGATCTTGGCACGCTGGGTGGCAACGGCAGCGAGGGGCGCGCGGTTTCTGCGGATGGCTCCGTCGTGATAGGGATTGCTGAGGATGCCAGCGGGCGATGGCGTGCCTTCCGCTGGGTGATGGGTGGGGGAATGACCGATTTGGGCACGCTCAGCGGGGAGTGGAGCGCGGCGTTAGCCATGAGCCGTGACGGAGCGACCCTCGTCGGCTGGGCAGATAACAGTGAGGGCAATATCCGCGCTTTTCGCTGGACGCGCGGGACAGGCATGCAGGACCTCGGCACCTTAGGTGGGCAACTCAGTGCCGCCTACGGCATCTCGGCGGATGGCTCGGTCGTGGCAGGTTGGGCGCATGATGCGGAGGGCAGGCGTCGCGCTTTCCGATGGACTGCGCATGAAGGCATGCAGAGCCTCGGTACTTTTCCCAACGGAGGCAATAGCAGCGCGATGGCGGTCTCTGCGGACGGCTCGGTGATTGTGGGCGCAGCGCGCATCGGACCCGAACGCACCGACCCACCGCACGCCTTCCGCTGGACCGCGCACGCAGGGTTGCAGGATCTCGGCGCCCTGAATGATTACCCAATGAGCCACGCCTTCGATGTGTCGGACAACGGCTGGGTCATTGTTGGGTATGCGCAAAATGCGGCGGAAGAATATCGCGCCATTCGCTGGACCCCGCAACATGGATTAGAGAACCTGAACGAACGATATGCTGCGCTGCTCACGGACGGCTCGATTCTTTGGACAGCACGTGCCGTCTCTGCGGATGGGCGATATATTGTGGGTCGCGGCTACAATGCCCAGACCGGTCGCTTCGAAGCCTACCTGTTGGACACTGTGCCTGAACCCACCAGTCTAAGCATTCTGGCATGTACCATGCTTGGGCTGATGGCATCCCGGCTCCGTACCATCCCCCAGGCAAAAGGAAAGCGAAGTCCTGGGACCGGCACGCCTGCCTGTCGTGAACATGCTTGCTGAAGGGCACATCGCCCGTCCGTTGGGCATTCAGAAGTGGCTCCAGCCAAGGGTGGGCATTTCTGTTAGGTTGCCCTGTTCGTCTTGCAGGATTAGCTCCTCTCCTGCGGTAAGATAGCCGATATGGGTGAGAGGTGTGCCTGTCTGCATAGAGAATTCGGCAAGGAGCGACTGTGCAGTTTCGGGCGGGGCAGCAATCAATAATTCATAATCCTCACCTCCCGCGAGGGCAAACCGCACCGGGTCCTCGCCTGTTTCCATGCACCAACGCAACGCCGCAGGATGCACAGGCAGCTGCGCACAGAGCACCTGAGCGCCGCAGCGCGAGGCATGTGCCAATTTCGGTAGATCGGACGCCACCCCGTCGCTGATGTCCATCATGGCATGGACGCCACGCTGGCGCAGCAACTGCCCCTCGCGAAGGCGTGGAACGGGCATGAAGTGCGCCTTCAACGCATCCACATCGGAGCGGTCGTTTTGCAGCAGGCGCATCAATCCCGCGCGCGAGCCGCCCAGCGATCCCGTGACCAGTAGCCAATCACCGGGACGCCCACCCTGACGCAGCACCGGTAAGCCCTCGATAATGCCCAGCACGCTCACATCGATCACGGTGGGTCCATCGGCACAGGGGGCACGATTCGTGTCGCCGCCGATCAGAGCTGTAGAATATGCATGAGCGCACTCCAAAAAGCCCTTTAGGAATTCATCGAGCCAATCGCCCGTGCGTTCAGGGGGCAGCGAAATCGTCAATAGAGCAGCACGCGGTGTGCCCCCCATCGCGGCGATGTCGCTCAGGTTCACCGCGAGCGATTTCCAACCCAGCGCATGGGCATCAGTCCAGTCCAGCCGAAAGTGAACCCCCTCGATAAGCATGTCGACTGTCCAGAGCAAAAGGTGATTTCCCCATCGAAGCACCGCGGTGTCGTCCCCGATGCTCGTCACGACACCCGCCTCCGCGCTGGGTGGTGTCATCGCCTGGACCGCGCGCGCGATGCGCTCGATGAGCGCGTACTCCGCGTCCAGCTTCCAATCTCTATTTTCCAACGGCGGTTCCCCAAGCCCTACTTACTATAGGGTTGCAGTTTGGCGGCAACGGATGGAATGACCTGCGCCCGCAGGTGGATGCCCTGTTCCTGATAATCGACCGATAGCACGCGCCCGAACTCGTAGCACTCGGCAACGAGCGCGCTCGATTCATAAGGCAGCCATACCTCGACGCTGACCAGCATGCCTTGCAGTGTCTGCACGATTCGGTCCATCAAGTGGGGAATACCCTGCGCCAGTTTTGCCGAGATATAGACCGAGTTCGGATGCTCCGTCACCAGCTGACGCAGCCAGTAGGTATCCTTGACGCGATCGGCTTTGTTGAACACTAAAATGGTCGGCTTGTCATCCGCGCCCAGTTCGACCAGCGTCGTCTCCACCGCGTCGCGCTGAGCTTCCCAATACGGGCTGGAGATATCAATCACATGCAGCAGGAAATCGGCTGCCAGCACCTCTTCGAGGGTCGCACGGAAGGCATCCAGCAGCATCGGGGGCAAGTTTTCCACGAAGCCCACCGTATCGGTCAGCAGCACCGACCAGCCGTCGGGCAGCACCACGCGGCGTGTGGTCGGGTCCAGCGTAGCGAACACGCGATTATCCACATAGGTCTGTGAACCGGAGAGCACATTCAACAGGGTGGACTTCCCCGCGTTGGTGTAGCCGACGATTGCGCCGCTGGGGAAGGGCAGTCGGCGTCGCGCAGCACGCTGATGCTCGCGCTGACGGCGGATCTCCGCGAGTTCGTGGCGCAGGTGGGCGATCCGCTCACGAATGCGCCGCCGATCCATCTCCAGCTTCGTCTCGCCGGGACCGCGGGTGCCAATGCCGCCGCCCAATCGCGAGAGCGCGGCGCCTTTACCCGATAGGCGCGGCATCAGATAGAGCAGCTGCGCCAGTTCCACCTGCAGCGCACCCTCCCTTGAGCGGGCACGCCGCGCGAAAATGTCCAGAATCAGCTGCGTGCGGTCAATCACGCGCGACTGGGTAATCTCCTCCAGATTGCGCTGTTGAATGGGTGTCAGCTCCGTGTCAAAGATAATCAGGTTGGCATCCTTCTCGCGGGCAAGCACGAACAGTTCCTGCGCCTTGCCTTTGCCGATGCAGGTGGCAACATCGGGACTGTGGCGTCGCTGGCGTATCTCCGCGACCACTTGCACCCCAGCCGATTGACTGAGCGCGCGCATCTCATCCGCCCAGTAAGCATCCTCCTCCACAACTTCCGAGTGGCAAAGCACCAGAATCGCTCGCTCTGGCTCGACAGTCGCTCTTGCCGTATGTGGGATCGGCATCACCTCCGCTTAAGATTATAACCCAAAAAGGGACGCTTCGTCCCGATCCAGCGCGATGGGTTTGCCACCTGCCTCGATAAGCTGGTGGTTGCCGGGCAGCTGTGCCAGCCGATGTGCCAGCACCGATAGCGTGCCGTTGCGCTGGAGCAACTCGCGACCGAGTTGCACGATGTAGCCGTCAGGGCGCGCCTCAATCACAACGGGTGCATCGGTCAGATAGGCGATCAGCGCATCGCGATAACGGCTGTTAGAGGCGATCCAGCCATCGCGCAGGCGAAAGGGACTGATTGCCAACGCTCTGGAGGGGTCAAACTCTGCCTGCCAGATGCGCGCCTGACGAAGCGGTTCCTTGCGCAGGTCCTCGCCAAAGGCACGCAACAGCCCCCGATCCAGCACCAAGATATAGGGATGGCTCGCTCGCAGCGCACAGAGCAGCAGCCGCTGGTAGGCGGGCTGAGTGGCGCTGACCATCGGCACCCAGCCGTTGCTGAAGAAGCTCTGCGCCACTTGCTCCAGTTCGGCAAGCCCTTCTGCGGAGATAGTATGCGACGCCAGCAGCGCGAAGGTCGGCTGATTCAGCAGCTCGTAGTTGCCATACAGAAAGAGCAGGGCAGGCGGGTCAGGCATATATTCCAGCCGGTGCGGATACGCCGCGTCCTGAAAACTGAGCCAGCGTACCCCACAGCGCGTCAGGTACGCCTCCAGCCGTTCCGCCTCACCCCGGAGGGCAGGCAGGTTCTCGCGCAGCGCATGGAAGGCGCGTGGTGGCAGGTGGTATTCACGCTGCAGCGTCTCAGCAGGCAGGTGAAGCACCTCGTCGGGCGTAAGACGCCACACCTGCTGGCGCTCCAACAGATGGCGTAGGGTCTGTCGCCCCACATCGGGCAACAGGCTCAACAACAGCAGCCACCGACGGTCGCTCATCTTCGCCTCTCAATGAGGCGCTGTATCGCCATACAGCAGCTGGATGTAAGCAATCTGCCCCAGATGGTAGGTGAGGTTCCAGTAGTGGTCATAGGCGATTTCAAACAGGCTAATGGGCTTGCCCCACGGCGCCATAATTGTCTGCGACAGCTCCTCAGGTGGGATTTGCTTGATTGTTGCCAGCAGCGCATCCGTGCCTTTGCGACAGGCTTGTTCGCAGGCGTCGAGCGTGCTAAGGTCACCCGCCAGCTGCTTGGCACGCTCCCACATGGAGGGGTCGGGCGTTTGCGGGCGTTCCTCCAGCCCCAGTCGTAAACCGTAGGGCAGAACGGCATTTTCCTCCAAAATCTCCATCACGCTGCGGGCATGCTCAGCAGGTCGCCAGCGCAACTTCTCTTCTGGCACGGCGCGCGCGTATCGGAAAAGCATTTCCACCGCTTCCCAAGTCATCCGTTCCAACGCCTCATAAAAGCTCATAGGGATACCTCCTATAATAGGAGTTCTGTCTCGCTGGGTGGTTTCCTGCATGGGTACAATCCTTCTGTTCCGACCATGCGTTTGACTCCTGTTCAGCAGCGGGCGATTGAGTTTGGTGAGGGGCGGCTGGTGCTGGTGGCGGGTGCAGGTGCGGGCAAGACGGGCGTGTTGACCGAACGCTTCGTCCATCTGGTCAGCGAGCGCGGCGTTGATCCAGAACGCATCCTGACCATCACCTTCACTCGGAATGCGACCGCCGAGATGAAGGCGCGTATCATTCGTCAGCTGGAGTGGCGCGGGCTTCATGATGCCCGTCACCGCATCGAAAGCGCATATATCCACACGGTACACGCCCTCTGCCGACGCCTATTGCAAGAGAACCCTTTTGAAGCGGGCATAGAGCCTGACCCTACCGTCTTATCCGCGCCAGCGAGCCACCAGCTGCGTACCGAAGCGTTTCATCGTGCGCTGGACCACCTGTTGAGCATGCAGAGTCAGGCTGCTGAGCAGGAGGCGTTGCACGCACTGATTGCCGAGTACCTCATGCTGGGCGATACAGCGGTCAGGGGTGACCCACTCCAGACGCTCTATCGCATGGTGGGCTATCTCGTGGATGAATCGCGCCATCAGGGACTTGCCCTCCCTGAGCTGCTCCAATGGCTATCCGAAGAGACTTTCCGCTCGGCAGGAGCCTCGCCCGCCAGTGAAGATCGGCAGGAAGCACACGCGCAGCAGCTCCAACACGCGCTGCTTCGGCTATCATGCGAATATCTCGCTCAATATCAGCAATTGAAGGAGGAGCAAGGCACTCTCGATTTCGACGACCTGCAGTTGCGTGCGGTGCAAATGTTGCGCTCCTCGGCAACCGTGCGCCATCGCTATCAGCAACGGTTCCAATACCTGCTGGTGGACGAAGCGCAGGACATCGACCCGCTGCAGGCAGAGCTAATCGAACTGCTTACCGGCGAGCAGGGCAACCTAATGGTGGTGGGCGATGGACAACAATCAATCTATGGCTTCCGTTTTGCTGACCTGCGCGTGTTCCGCAACTGGCAAGCAAAGGCGAGTTGCACCTTAGAAATGCACGATAACTTCCGCTCGCGCCCTGAGATCCTGGCGTTTGTGCGGTTCATATTTGCGCACCTGTGGGGCGATGCGTTTCTGCCGCCCCAGCATGCGCGTCCGTCTCTGCCCGCCGATGAGGGGCACGAGGAGCCGCATGTGCAGGTCTGGCGTTGGGCGCGTCGCGAGCCAGATGCCGAAGCCGCGCTGATCGCAGGCACTATCCGCCAGTGGGTGGCAAATTCCTCGCTGCCTGTTCACGATATGGAGACAAATGCGCTGCGCCCCGCCCGCTATGGCGATTTCGCCCTGCTGTTCCACCAATACACCGCGGTGGAGCGATACGAGCAGCAGTTCCAGCAGATAGGTGTGCCTTGCTATGTGGTAGGTGGCGGGCGTGGCTACTATCTGCGCTATGAAGTGCGCGATTTGGCGAACCTGCTGCGTGCGTTGACCGATCTGGAGGATGAAGTTGCGCTATTGAGCCTGCTGCGCTCGCCGATGGTCGGACTGAGCTTGGATGCACTAATGCTGCTTGTGGACGAAGCGCAGCGATGGCAGCTGCCTCTGCGCCTCGCGTTGAACGACCCGCCCTCCGACCTCCCTCCTGAAGATACGGAACGGCTGATGCGTTTTTTGGGCTGGTTCGGCTCGCTGGAGCGCGAGGTGGGTAGACGCTCTGTTGGCTGGCTGCTTGCCCGTGCGTTGGAGGCAAGCGCGTATGAGGCGCGCTTACTGCGCCTACCCGACGGCAAGCAGCAGGTGGCGAATGTGCGTAAATTGCTTGCGCTGGCGATTGGGCAGCCTGCGGTTCATCCACAAGCGTTTGCGGCCCAGTTGGACGCACTCGTGCGTGCGGAACAGCGTGAGGGCAACGCGCCCACCTTCGAGGAGAGTGCCGATGTGGTGCGCTTCTACACCGTGCATGGGGCGAAGGGGTTGGAGTTCCCCGTGGTGTTCCTTGCCGATACGGGATATCGCGAGCGGGCGCGCGACCTGCCTATTTATGTGGAGCCACTGGAGCGCAGGATGGGGCTACGCCTGCGCAACGGCTACGAGACCACCACCTATCGTGAACTGCGCGACCGCCACCGTCAAGAGGAGATTGCCGAAGCACAGCGCAAGCTCTATGTCGCGCTCACCCGCGCCCGCGACTACCTCATCGTGAACCTGACAATGGCGGGCAATCCGTGGGCGCGTGGTCTGATGGGCGCACTCAGCCGCTACTTGAATCAGCCGCGCACTCGTCACCACCTGCCCGATGGGACGCCTTTTCTGTGGAAAGAGGTGAGTAGTGGGTAGCAACGAGGAGGGGCACGGTGGCGCCGTACCCCTACTCGCCACTCACCTACAACTTTACTCGTCATCCGCCACTCGCTGCTCGCTCCCTCATATCAGCATTTCATCTTCACCGCCGCGGGCAAGCACAATCTCGCCTGCCTCCTCCAGACGGCGCACGATGCTCACGATGCGCTGCTGCGCCTCCTCCACATTGCGCACGCGCACGGGTCCCATAAACTCAATCTCCTCTTTGAGCATATTCACGGCGCGTTCCGACATGTTGCGGAAGATTTTCTCTTTGAGCGCGTCGCTTGCGCCCTTGAGCGCGAGCGCAAGCTCTTTCATCTCCACCTCTTTCAGCACCTGCTGGATCGCACGGTCGTCCAGTTGCAGCAGGTCTTCGAAGGTAAACATCAGTTTGCGCACCTCTTCTGCCAGTTCGGGGTTCGATTCGTTGAGCGCATCGAAGATGGTACGCTCCGTGTTGCGGTCGACCCACTGGAGGATGTCGACGAGCGATTTGACTCCGCCGGCGGCAGTCAGCTCTTGACTGGCGAGGCTGGAGAGTTTGCGTTGCAGCACGCTCTCCACACGGCGGATGACCTCAGGGGGCGTACTGCCCATTGTGGCGAGCCGCTCTGCCACTTCGGGACGCAGTTCAGGTGGCAGGCTGCTCAACACCGCGGCGGCTGCCTGCGGCTCCAAATACGCCAGCACCAGCGCAATGGTTTGTGGGTGCTCGTCCTGCAGGAAGGTGCTTAGTTGGGCGGGATGCACTCGCTTGATGGAATCGAAGGGCAGCATTTGCAGGGCACGGGTCAAGCGGCTCAGGATCTCGTTCGCTTTTTCAGCGCCGAAGGCTTGCTCCAGCAGGGCGCGGGCGTGGTCGATGCCGCCCTCTAAAGCGAGGTTCTGTGCCAGGCAGACCTCATAGAACTCTTGAATGACCTGCTGGCGCACTTCCGCGGGGATGCTGCCCAAGCGGGCAATCTCCAGTCCCAGCTCCTCCACCTCTGCCTCGTTCAGATGTGGCAGGATTTTGGCGGCAATCTCCGTACCGAGCGCGACCAACACAATCGCCGCCTTTTGCTTGCCCGTCAATTTCTTTTCCGCTGGCTTCAGCATGACAGCCCCTCTCTTGTTAGTGGCTATTCGCCGCGCGCTCAATCTTTGAGCCAGTTTTTCAGCAGTGCAGCCACATGTTCAGGTTTATATTCTGCGAAGCGTTGAATCTCGATGAGCTCGGGTTGGGTGCGCTCCTGGATCGCGCGTGCAGATTCCGCCAGCTCGCTTTCTTCGGGCGCGGAGCGTTGTGTAGGCAAGTTGCTGTCTGCGCTCTCGGCATGCATAGGCACCAGTCCCTGCTCGCCAATTGCCACATCGATGCCGCCCGCGCCGGGCAAGGCAGCAATCGGGCGTGGCGCCTGCGCCGTTGGATGCTTGAGCTGCTTGCCAATCACACGCGCCAAGAAGAAAAAGACCATCAGCAGCACGATAAAGGGCAGCAACTGCCATAGTAGGGTGAGGCGACGCGCCTGTTCACGCACCTTCTGCTCTCGCGCTGCCGCCTGTGCCTGACTGGTGTCGAACTTTACCGGTTGCACCGTGACGATACGCGAGGGATTATTGGGCGTGACACCAACGGTGGTCTCCAGCCAATTGCGAATAGCGGTGAGCGTCTCTTGGGAAACGCTTTGGTCGATCAGCACCGCGACGCTGAGCCGTTCGATGCGCCCCGGCGCACGGATAATATGTTCCACCTGCTTATTGATTTCGTAGTTGCGCACGCGATCCTCACGGTTGTACTCACCGGCAGAGCTGGTGGGCGGCGTGGTGGGGTACATGGGGGTATCGGCGCGGTTCGAGGCGATGCCGGCGGGTCCCCCAGCGGTGGGCAGGCTGCCATTGAGCCGCTCGACGGATGAGGTCTCACTGACGACGGCGGCGCGGTTCGGATCCAACGGTTCCACCCGCTGTGCCTGCACCTCCGCCCGATCCAGATCGAGTTCCGCCTGCACCACCACGCTCGATTTGCCCGGACCCAGCACGCGATCCAGCTCTTGCTGGAGTTGGCGTTGGAGTTCGTCCGCATAGGTGCGTTCCGCCTCGCGTCGGGCGCGCACCAGCTCGCCGTCGGTCTCCGAGGGGTCGCCCCCACTCCAGAGGGGTCGCGCCTCGCCGTCCACAACCGTGACGCGCTCCGGCTTCAGCCCATCGACGCTGTGGCACACCAGATGCACAATGCCGCGAATCTGCTCGCGGGTGAGCGTGGCGTTTGGTTTCAAGCTGACCACCACGCTGGCGGTCGGCTCGGTGCGCGAGTCTGCAAAAGGCGAGTCGTTGCCCGGCGTGATATGCACGCGCGCGCTTTCGACGGGTTCAAGGTGCTGAATGGTGTTCTGCAGTTCCTCTTCGAGGGCAATGCGCAGGGTGGTCTGTTCCATCGCCTGCGTGATACCGAAGGGCGTTTTTTCGAGGCGGGCGTAGCCGGGCGCACCCGTTTTGGGTAGCCCTTTGGCAGCCAGCTCCAGGCGTGCTTCTTCAGCGCGTCCGCTCTCCACCTCGACAACGCTGCCACCGCCCGAAGTGCGCACGCGGATGCCCTTCTCCTTCAGGGTCTGTACGACGGCAGCGGAATCGGCAGGGCTAAGCCCGGTGTAGAGGGTGGTATAGCCCGGCGTGGCTGCCCAGAAACCCAGCATGAGAAACAGCAGGAGCAGCCCCACCCCCCCGCCGATCACGCCGATGCGTGTCGGGCGAGGCGCGTTTATCCACCAAGCCCGCAGTTGGTTCAGGACATTTTGCATAGGCTATCTATTTAAATCTGAAGGCGCATAATCTCCTGGTACGCTTCCAGCACTTTATTCCGCACATGCAGGGTGAGCTGGAAGGCGAGATTAGCTCGCTCCATCGCCAGTATTAGTGTATGCTCGTCTATCGGCTCGCCTGCTGCGAACCGCTGTGCCAGTTCACCCGCCCGATTCTGCGCTTCCGATACCTGCCCTATCACTTCGCGCAACATCTTGCCGAAATCTGCTTCGGGCGCATCGAGTTCGACCGCCTCTGGCTCCAATCGCGTCGGCGGCTCGACTTCGCGCATCTCGGGGCGCGGCAACACCTTGAACAAACTCAGACCCTCGATTCGCATAGCCGTTCACTAACCCCCTTCTGTCGGGTTTCTCATGCAAAAGAGAACCCTTGTCTGAATTTTTTTCTCTGATCCAGCTGCGCTCAAAATTTTCTTCTCCGCGAGTATCCCGGAGAAGAAAATTTCATCTGGTTAGACTCGTCCCAGGTCAAGGGTGCGTAGGAACATGGTCTTTGCTGCGTTGTAGGCGGCTAAATTGGCTTCATAGGCGCGGCTGGCGGTGATCATATCGACCATCTCATGCACGATATCCACATTCGGATAGGTGACATAGCCGTTCGCGTCGGCGTCTGGATGACCGGGTTGATAGACCAGTCGTGGGGGCGTGTTATCGTAGGCGATGCCTGCCACGCGCACGCCGCCCGGCATCGTGGGCGATGGGGAAATCGGCTGCAGAATCGCCACTTTGCGGCGGTACACCTCGCCCGTTGCCGAGCGCGTGCTGTTTGCGTTTGCCAGGTTATCCGCGATAAGGTCCATGCGCAGCCGCTCAGCAGAAAGCCCGCTCGCGCTGATTTTCATCGTGCTGATCAGTCCCATGCGCATCCCTCCTCGGGTTATGGTGTGCGCCCACCGGTGATGGCGTCCAGTAGCCCGCGTATCTGCCCGCCCGCTATGCGCACCAACATGGCATAGCGCAGCTCGTTCTCTGCGAGCGCTGCCATCTCGTGTTCAGGGTCCACCGTGTTGCCATCGGTACGCATCGCGGTGGGCATAGGCAGAGGCGCGTTGTGGAAGCGTTCTCCCCATGCCCCAGGCAGTGGGGGTGTCGGGATGCCATGTTGCTGCGCCAACTCCACAGCTCGGTTGCTCGCACGGCTCAACATAGCAGGGGGGGGCAGGTCGTATCGCAAGTAGCCCGGCGTGTTCACATTCGCCAAGTTGTTTGCCAGTAGCCGCTGACGCGCGGCGGCGTGATCCATCGCGCGCTCCGCAGCTTGTAATACCGGTGTATCCCAGAAAGTTCGATAGCCCGTTTGAATAGGTAAAGGCATCTCATCTCCTCCTCTCGCCTCCATGCCTTCCTATTCAGGCATCCCTTGCCTCTCTGCCTGATTATCGGCAAGGCACCGCCATTTATACAGCGTGGTCAGGGAAAGGAGGTATAATCCCCTGTCGATGCAAGGTCAGGAACAGGCACGGATGTGGGGTGGGCGGTTCGAAAAGTCGCCCGCGCCCGAAGCGGAAGCGTTTGCCCACTCGCTGCCTACCGATATGCGCCTCTGGCGACAGGATATTCAGGTGAGCCTCGCGTATGCCCGCATGCTGGGCATTCGCGGCATCATCAGCCATCAGGAAGCGAACCTGCTGGTGGAGGGGCTGCTGGAGATCGCGCAGGAGATCGAAAAAGGGTTGTGGCAACCCGACCCAAGCGCCGAGGATATCCACACCGCCATCGAGAACCGCCTCTATGAGAAGGTGGGCGCGCTCGCAGGGAAACTGCATACCGCTCGCAGCCGCAACGATCAGGTTGCTACCGATACCCGCCTCTACTTGAAGCAGTATATTAATGGGCTGGCAGGCAATCTGATTGGGCTGGTCGGCACGCTGATCGAACTCGCCAAACAGCATACCGAGACACTCATGCCCGGGCTGACCCACCAGCAGCATGCGCAACCGGTGTCGCTGGCACACCACCTGATGGCGCATGCTTGGGCATTCATGCGCGATCTGGAGCGGTTGGCAGACAGCGTCCTGCGCGTGAAGGTCTGCCCGCTGGGGTCAGGTGCGTTAGCGGGTGCCTCGTTCCCTATCGACCGAGAACTGCTCGCGAACGAGCTGGAGCTGGATGAACCCGCTCCCAACAGCATGGATGCGGTGTCCGATCGCGACTTCGTCGCAGAGCATCTGTTTCTCTGCGCGCTGCTGATGGTGCATCTATCCCGCCTGGCGCAGGAGCTTATCCTGTGGAGCACGCCTGAATACGGCTTTGTCGAGCTGGACGATGCCTACACCACAGGCAGCAGCTTGATGCCGCAGAAAAAGAACCCCGATATCGCCGAGTTGATACGGGGGCGCAGCGCGCTCGCGATTGGTAATCTGACCGCGATGCTTACCTTGCTCAAAGGGCTACCCCTGACCTATCATCGTGACCTCCAAGACGACAAAACGCTGCTTTTCGCCACAAACGATTTCGTGCTGCCCGCCGTGCGCCTGATGAAACAGATGCTGGAGACGGCGCGCTGGCACACAGAGCGCATGCGCCAAGCGCTACAAGGCGACTTTTCCACCGCCACCGAGCTGGCGGACTATCTGGTGCGCAAGGGCATGCCGTTCCGCGAAGCGCACCACCTGGTTGGGCAAATCGTGCGCGACTGCCTGCAGCAGGGAAAAACCTTGGAAACACTTACGCTCAGTGACTTGAAGCGCCATTCGCCCCTATTTGAAGAGGATGCCCTGCAGGCAGTTCAGCCAGAAGCCGCCTTACACGCCCGCACCACCTATGGCGGTACTGCGCCCGAAGCCGTACAGCACCAGATCGAGCTGGCAACCCACCGCCTCGAATACCTGCATCTGCTACTAAGCGAACTGCTGCACTGAGTACCCCAGAGAAAAATTTTCAGACCCTTCACACTCTCACGGGGAACCGTCCGATAATAAGGACAGGTATAAACCCATGGGATACCGAGCAATGACATCGGCAGAACGCGCTGAGCTGGAGAAGTGGATCGAAATGATTTACGAGAAGGCACTGGAACTGGGCTTGGACCCCTATCCGGTGCATTTTGAGGTGGTGCCTGCGCATGTCATCTACGAGCTGGGCGCATACGGATTGCCCGCGCGTTTCTCGCACTGGACCTTCGGGCGCGATTACCATGTGCAGAAAACAATGTATGAATACGGTGTCAGCCGTATCTACGAACTGGTGTTCAACGCCGACCCGGCGCAAGCGTTCCTGCTCGATGTGAACGACATGCTTTCGCACAAACTGGTGGTTGCCCATGTATATGGGCACTCCGACTTTTTCAAAAATAACATCTATTTTGAGCACACTGATCGTCGAATGATTGAGCGGGCGCGCCTGCATGCCGAGCGCATCCGCCAGTACGAAGCGCGATACGGTCCTCTGGTCGTGGAACAGTTTCTGGATGCCGTACTGTCTATTGAGGAGCATATCGACCCCGTGCTGCCCACCCATGGCATGCCCAGCCGCCACGAGCCTTCCCGCGAGGAACAACCTGTGGGCGATACCTATGAGGACATCTTCTATATGGTGCAGCCCAAGCCGAAGCCTCAGCCCAAACCGCGTAAAATCCCCGAAGAGCCGCAAAAAGACCTGCTGCTGTTCATTCGCGACCACTCGCGCGTGCTGGAAGATTGGCAACGCGACATTATCAGCATGGTTCGTGAGGAGATGATCTATTTCTTGCCGCAACTCAAGACCAAGATCATGAACGAGGGTTGGGCAACCTTTTGGCATGAACGCATCCTGGAGAATTTGCCGCTCACAGCGGATGAGCATGTGCAGTTCCGTAAGATGCATGCGTCGGTCGTTCAGCCCTACTCTCGCCTGAGTCTGAACCCCTACTATGTGGGCTACAAAATCTTTCGCGATATCGAGCGCCGCTGGAACGGTGAACTGGAACCCGACGAGCAGGAAACCGACTGGATGGGCTATCCCATCGAACGCCCACAGGGACAGGGGTTGCGGAAGGTGTTCGAAGTGCGCCAGCTGGAGTGCGACCAGAGCTTCCTGCATAAATATCTCACCGAGCGATTGGTGCGCGAGCTGGACCTCTACACCTATCGCGTGGAGGAGCAGGACGGCGAGTTGGTATGGGTGGTGGACGAGACCGACTGGCGCAAGGTGCGCGACACGCTGGTGGATCAGTTGACCAACTTTGGAGTGCCTGTGTTGACCGTGGAGGATGGCGACTGGGAGCATCGGGGCGAGCTATACATCAAGCACCACTACGACGGCAAGCCGCTTGACATGGAGCGCACCACGCGCTGTCTGCGCTATCTGGTCAAGCTCTGGGGACGTCCCGTGCATATCGAAACGGTCGTGGACGATGAACCATTGCTCATCTCCTGCGATGGACAAAACATCACCCAACATACCTTGTAGCGCTGATTCTGTGAGGCTCCCCCAGAGAAAGAGCACCGTTTCCTGCAGTGCGTGCCCTTGCTAAAGAGGATCGAGGCGCTACCTGTCGATGGTTAGCACCTGAATCATGTTGGTATTGCCGGGCACATTGACGGGCACGCCGGCGGTCAGCACCACGCGGTCGCCCCGATGCACCAGGCGTGTCTGGCGAGCAGCGAGCAGCGCTTGCACAGTCATCTCATCGGTGCTGGACACATGGGGGATTTTCAGGGGGGCAACCCCCCACAGCAGCGCGAGCCGTCGCCAGACACGCTCGTTATCCGTCAGCGCGAGGATGGGCTGTGCGGGGCGGAAGTGGGAAACCCAGCGGGGTGTGCCACCCGATGTGGTTGGCGTTAGGATCGCTTTGGCATCCACCATTTGGGCCACCAGGCATGCCGCTCGTGCGACCGCCTCCGTGGTGGAGTGTGGGGCATCCGTGATTCTCACCTCGCCCGTCTGACCCGCCGGATGGGTCAAGCGATTCAAAAGCAGCAGCTCCTCTTCAGCATGTTCCGCGATGCGTGCCATCCAGCGCACCGCTTGGGCGGGATACGCGCCGACCGCCGTCTCGCCCGAAAGCATAAGCGCGTCGCTGCCATCCAACACCGCGTTCGCCACATCGGTGACCTCCGCACGGGTGGGGCGACCCTCGCGAATCATGCTCTCCAGCATCTGCGTGGCGGTGATCACCGGTTTGGCGCGGGCGTTGCACTGCCGAATGATGCGTTTCTGCAGCGCGGGCACCTCCGCCAGATCGACCTGCACGCCCAGGTCGCCCCGCGCCACCATAATCCCATCCGATACCTCGATAATCTCTTCCAAGTCGTCCAGCGCGGCACGCTGCTCGATTTTGGCAATCACAGGTGCATCACTGTTCTGCTCCTGGATGAGTGCTTGCAGGTTCAGCACATCGGACACACTGCGCACAAAGGAGAGCGCGACCCAATCGATGCCTGCGTCCAATCCCTGTTTTAAATCCTCGCGGTCTTTGGGAGTCAGGGAAGGGAGCGCGAGGATACGGTTGGGCAAGGTGATACCGCGCTGCGAGCGCAGTTCGCCCCCTTCCAGCACGACGGCTTCCATTTCGCCCTCTTGTACGCGCCGGATGCGCAGTTCGATGCTCCCATCGTCAACGAGTAAGCGGTCGTTCGGCTGTGCCACGCGAAAGAGTTCGGGCACGGGCAGGGGAATGTCGTATTGGTCGGGCTTGTCGGGCGCATGCAGCACGAAGCGTACGGTCTGCCCCTCCTGAAGCATGAGCGGGGCCGGGAGGTTGCCAATACGCACCTTCGGACCCGCCAAATCGAGCAGCACGGCGATCGGGATGCCGTAGCGCTTTTCTGCCTCGCGCACCCAGCTAATCCATTGGCGACGGGTCTCCCAATCGCCATGGGCGGTGTTGATGCGGGCGACATTCATCCCCGCTTCGACCAGCTCGCAAATCTTTTCGAAGGAGCTAACCGCGGGTCCCAGCGTCGCGATGATTTTGGTGCGCCTCATAAACCGAATGCGGAGCCTCCTGCGTAGATCGCGCTGGAGCCGAGTTCTTCCTCGATGCGCAGCAGCTGATTATATTTGGCGGTGCGCTCGCTGCGGCAGGGCGCGCCTGTTTTGATTTGCCCCGCGTTCACTGCCACCGCCAGGTCGGCAATGGTCGTGTCTTCCGTCTCGCCCGAACGGTGTGAGATGACGGTCGCATAGCCATTGCGATGGGCGTATCGGATGGTGTCCAGTGTCTCGGTCAGCGTGCCGATTTGGTTAGGCTTGATGAGAATGCTGTTGGCACAGCCTTGCTGAATACCGCGCTCCAAGCGGCTGATGTTCGTCACAAACAGGTCGTCGCCCACCAGCTGGATTTGGCTTCCCAGCGCTTGTGTAAGCGCGACCCATCCGTCCCAATCGTCCTCTGCCAGCCCATCCTCGATAGAGAGGATGGGAAAACGCTGGATGAGCTGCTCATAGAGGCGGATCATGCCTTCGCTGTCCAGCACGCGGTCCTCTGCTCGCAGCACATAGGAGCCATCGCGATAGAGTTCGGACGCGGCGGCATCGAGGGCAAAATAGACCTCTTCACCCAGTTCATAGCCGGCATGCTCCACCGCCTTGCTCATCAGTTCGAACACACGCTCCGCTGTGGGCACGGCGGGGGCAAATCCGCCTTCATCACCTACCGTGGTGCTTAGCCCTTCCTCACTCAGCACTTTCTTCAAGTGGTGATAGATTTCCACACCCATACGCAACGCCTCGGCAAAGGTCGGTGCGCCTGTGGGCACAATCATAAACTCCTGAAAGTCCGCGCCACCCTCGGCATGCTTGCCGCCATTCAGGATGTTCATTAGGGGGACAGGGAGCACATGGGCGTCCACACCCCCAATATAGCGGTAGAGTGGTAGCCCGAGATGGTTGGCTGCAGCGTGTGCAATCGCCAGCGACACACCCAGGATCGCGTTTGCACCGAGCCGTGCCTTGTTCTCGGTGCCGTCCAACGCGATCATGATTTCGTCCACCTCGCGCTGGTTGGTCGCGTCGACACCCTCCAGCGCGGGAGCAATGTGCTCCCGAATGCTTTCGATTGCCTGACGCACCCCTTTGCCCAGATAGCGTTCGTCGTTATCGCGCAGTTCGAGGGCTTCATGCGAGCCGGTGGAGGCACCCGACGGTACAGCGGCTCGCCCGAAGGTGCCATCCTCCAAAATGACCTCCACCTCAATCGTCGGATTGCCACGCGAGTCCAGAATCTCACGCGCCCTAATTGTGTCGATAGCCACCATCGTTCTGCTCCTGCATGTGCTTCAATCCCTAACCGCCCAGAAGGGCAAGTTCTACGACGCGAATTATACCTCGCTTCGTGGGCAAGTAGCGAGCAAAATTTTTTCTCTGAACCCTTTGTTTTTTGGCTCGCCAGGAGGCTCGCCGCTCGCTACTTGCCACTTACCCCTCCAGCTGCACAGCATGGACACCGATAATGCCCTCTGATGATACGCGGGCTGTATGTGGCTGCCGAAGGAATGGTAGCCCGACAGAAAGCACAGGATGTGCTCGCGGCGAATCTGGCGAATGTGAACACCAGCGGCTTCAAAGCCGACCGACCCCTTTTCGAGACTGCCTTCCAGCGCATGCTCTATCGCGTGGAGGGCACAACGACCACCCCGATTGGCACGCTCTCTGCGGGTGCGCTGCTTGCTGCTACCTATACCGACCTTCAGCCCGGTCCAATGATGCACACAGGCAACCCCCTTGATGTGGCGATAGAGGGCGAGGGCTATTTCGCCATTCAAACACCTGGAGGGGTGCGCTATACACGCAGTGGTGCGTTCGCGCTGAACGCGGAGGGGATGCTGGTCACGCGCGGGGGCTTCCCCGTGCTGGGGGCGCAGGGTGCGATTCGCGTCTCGCGCAACGCCACCCTCCAGATTGGTGAGGACGGTGCCGTGCGCAGCGACGGCAAAGTGATCGATCACCTGCTGATTGTGCAGGGCAGATTACAAAAAGACCCTGACGGCTGGCTGGTCGGCAACGCGACGCCCGTGCCCAATCCGCGCCTTGCCGTGGGCACATTGGAAGGCTCTAATGTGAACATCGTTCGCGAAATGGTGGAGATGATTGAGCATCTCCGTGCCTATGAAACCCATCAAAAAGCCATTCAGTCTCAGGATGAGACACTGGGACGCGCGATTAACGAGATTGCACGGATTTAGAGGAGGATGAAACCATGATAAGAGCCTTGCACACAGCGGCCACCGGAATGGAAGCACAGCAGTTCAACATCGATGTCATCGCGAACAACCTGGCAAATGTGAACACAACGGGCTTCAAGACCGTGCGCGCCGATTTTGAAGATTTAATTTATCAGACATTGCGCCCGGCGGGAGCGAATGTGGCAGGTGGTGCGCAGGTGCCGAGCGGGCTCCAAGTGGGGTTGGGGGCACGAGCTGCTGCCACCTATGGGTTGTTCACGCCCGGCGCGCTGCAGGTAACGGGCAACCCGCTCGATATGGCGATTGAGGGTGACGGCTTCTTCAAAGTGTTGATGCCCGATGGCAGTGTCGCCTACACGCGCGACGGCAGCTTCAAGCTGGACAGCCAAGGACGGCTGGTCACCTCGATGGGCTACCCGCTGGAGCCGGAGATTATCATCCCGCCCGATGTGCAGGAGGTTCTGGTTGGGCGCGACGGCACGATCTCGGTGCGACGCGGCGGGCAACAGGGGCTGGAAGAGATTGGGCAGATTACTCTGGTGCGCTTTGTGAATCCCGCCGGGTTAAGCCGTATCGGACTGAACCTCTACCGCGTCACTCCTGCCTCGGGCGAACCGATCGAGGGCACGCCCGGCACCAATGGGCTGGGCGAGCTGAGCGGGGGCAGTTTGGAGGCGTCCAATGTGCAGATCGTGGAGGAGATGGTGCGCCTGATTATGGCACAGCGCGCCTATGAGGTGAACTCCCGCGCCATCCAGACCGCCGACGAAATGCTCTCCGTCGCCAAGGATTTGAAGCGCTAAGCGCGCTTCAAGGGGCATCTGCTCCCTGGGCGGTACCGGGCTGAGCAGCGCCGGGCGCACGCTGTGCCTCGCTGCCGAAGGTTTTCGGCACAACCTGCTCGCTGTGGCTGCTACGCCCAGCGCTGCTCCAAAGCCACCAGCCTGCCAGCGCAAGCGCCAACACAATCAACGCCACCGCTGCCCAAGTCGGAACCTCTCGCTTCATCTTTCAGCCTCCTGTTGCGAGTGAGGAAGCCTTCTTCCGCCGCCAGAGCTACATGGTCGGCTTGCACATATTATCAATCGCTGGCACATCGCCCGGATAAGCGGTCATCACATTCCAGTGGACATCGGCGGCGTTGAAATTGACGCAGGTGAAGTTCTGGGTGTTGCCACTGACACGCTGGATCACCATGCCGCGATGCTGAGTCACGGAGATACGCACGCGATTATCACCTACCAGCTGCTCAATCTGAGCATCGCGTCGCACTGGAAACCATTTAGAGTGCCCATCGGTGAAGGTGACATTGTGCCCCTCATGTCGCCCTGAGATGCTGAACCATGTGTTGACCGGTCCCGAAGGGTTGATCCAATAGCCGCCGCCTCCGTTGCAATCCGTCACGCCATCCGTCAGCAGCACCATCTTGGCGGTTTCACGGATGCGTGCCTGATGCACATAGTGTCTTGGACAGCCGGCATCGCACCCACCGGGCGCGTTGCATGGCTCCCAATAAGCACTGCAGCCGGGATCGGTTTGGTTATCGCACTGCCAGTAGGGCGCGAAGAACTTGTTCATGCCGATGGGCATCGCCCGACGGTCGGTATGTTGATTACCGCATGGGGGCGGGTTAATCTCTGGGTCTTCAGGCACGGGGACATTCGCCATAAAGCGAAACCCTGCTCGGGCAATCGACGCGGAGGGGCATAGGAAAACACCCTTGTCCTTGACATAGGGGTAGATCTGGCGCGACCAAAGTGCATTCGCGATGGAACCGCGTCCCCAGCAACCGCCGCTAACCAGTTCGGGGAAGTACTCGTCGTAGTCGCCGATATACATCGTCACGGCGTTGCCTAACTGCCGCAGATTACTCAGGCACATGGTCTTGCGAGCGCTCTCCCGCGCCCGCGCAAACACAGGGAATAAGATCGCCGCCAGAATGGCGATAATCGCAATCACAACCAGCAACTCGATAAGCGTAAAGCCGCGCCGTATCATCACAGAGCCTCCTTTTACACGAGCGTGAAAGCCCGCGTTGGGGTTTATTATACCGAGACGCACAACGCGACGCATGCGTTCGGGGTGCCGGCTTATCGTGGGGCTTGCGCCGGAGGACCCTGCTCTTCCATTTGTCGCTCCATCGCACCCTTCTTGCCGCCCGGAAACAGCTCAATGCGCCCTTTGACCTCGCCCTGCTCCTGGCGGAAGGAGCGATAGCCCGAATAGACTGCCGCCGCGATTGCCAGCACCACAAAGATAACCAGCAAAATCAGTTTGGTACGCTCCTCCATGGTTAGTTCCCCTTGTAGCGTTCGTCCCAGTGAATGAGGTTGCGCCGAAATTGCCGCGCCGCGGTCAGATCCCAAGGCCAGTACATGATGGACTTGCGGTTCATGTTTTTCACATGTCCGTCCGCAAAGCCGAAATTGGTTAACTTCTGGTGCGCCCCAATCGTCATCCGGGCGTCACAATTGCCGCACCAGTTGAAGCAGAAGGCATTCGGCGCATCGGGCCAACTGGGATCGGCAATATTGCGGTTGTCCCAGCGCCAATAGGCCATATAGCGCCCGTAACTGACCGTCGTCCAGAGTTCGTACAGCACAATCGTCTCGGCAGGGCGACCAATCACCGCCTGAGGACGCGAATCATATTGGGGATAGTACGCACAAACCCCAAAAGTCGCCGCGTCATGCCATTCGCTGGCTTCGTAGTGTGTCCATGAGTAGCTGATGGGAAACCAGATGCCGTTCGGACCTGTGCAATCGTCGCGCGGAATGTTATCACTGGGACAGGAGAAAACTTTCCGATCCTTGACATACGGCATCAGCATATCTTCCGCGCCAAACGCCTGATCAGGACCGTTCGGATCGTTATTGAATTGCCGAGTTCCACTCAACAGGCGATGGAACTTTTCCTCATAGTCTTGCTGGTACATCATCGCCGCGGTGAGCATCTGTTTCATGTTCGATGCGCAAGCTGTCTGACGCGCCTTCTCCCGCACCTGCGCAAACACGGGGAATAAAATCGCCGCCAGAATGGCGATAATCGCAATCACAACCAGCAACTCGATAAGCGTAAAGCCTCTCCGTCTCATCGCTTGTCTCCCTGGGGGTGATACGCTGCCCACCACTCCTATTATACCGTGTCGTTTCAAGGTTTCCCGCTTTCTGACCTCCTGAGGCTGTTCAGAAAATCCGCCAAGTGTATGGAGGGCGGAGCTGCCTGCCGAGCCGTTGGGAGGTTTTTGGGCAGGCAGATAGGTCTGCCTCTACGGGGTTGGAGAGAGGGTGTAGGGGCGCACCTGCGGATGCGCCCTCCTGTTCCCTACGCCCACGATTTTCCAAACAGATTCAGGGGGATAGCCCTGTTCAGAAGCGGTAGCCGACAGTGAGCGAGAAGCCGTTGGCACGGTCGTTGTTGGGTCCGAAGCGGTCGGTGATATCGTAGTTCAGCTCCACGCTATAGGTCTCGTTCAGGTGCAGGGTTAGCCCGACGCGACCGCCGAACACATTCTTGCTCGGGCCAGCGGTGTCCGCCACATATAAGCCGATGCCGAATCGTAGCTGAAGCACGGCATCGGTCTCCCCGAGAGGTTGCTCATAGACCTGGCTGACCAGCAGTGCTGTGACAGCGCCGCGCGAGCCGCCCGTTTGATGAGTAAAGAGGTCTGCGCTGATTTCGGTCGCCGCGCTGCCGAAAAAGGGGATGCCGACCGTCTGGTAGGTCAGCCCGACAGCGAACCATGTCTTATTGAACGCCTGCAAATCCTCATCGGAAGGGAAGTACGCGCCCAAACGCAGGCGCAGCGAGCCTTCCGGCTGAGCCATGCCAGACAAACTGCTTACCAGCAACAGCGCACCCAGTGCGCTCCAGCGTAGCCATCGTTTCATCATTCACCGTACCTCCATGTAGGTTGAGTTCAGCGAAGTCGTCTCCTGCTGATTCGCGTTCCATCACCTGACTCCTGCTATTTTACCCGTTGACGCGCTTTACAACGCTCGCTCCTTCAGCGAGGCAACGAGGTCTATCCGGGCAAGGGTGCGTAAGGCAGGGAGCTGGGCGAGCAGTCCGACCAGCCAGCCACCCAGCCCTGCTAGTAAGTAGGTGCGCGGATAAACATAGGGACGAAAGGCAATCAGTTCCATCTGCTCTGGCGATGCGACGACCGCGATGAAGACAGAGACCATTATGCGACCAAGCAATAGGCCGAGCAGCATGCCGAGAGTGGTCAACAGCGCGTTTTCCGCCAGGATTAACCCGAATACCTGCCGCTGCCCGAAGCCAATTGTGAGGAAGGTGGCGACCTCGTGGCGCCGTTCCAGCACGCTGACCGTCACCACACTGAAAATCACACTGAGCGCCAGCACCATCCCGAACGCCATCATGAAGGTCAGGAAGCGGCGGGCAATCTCGTTCAACGCCTCAA
This sequence comes from bacterium HR15, assembly GCA_002898555.1. Taxonomy (GTDB): domain Bacteria; phylum Armatimonadota; class Fimbriimonadia; order Fimbriimonadales; family GBS-DC; genus HRBIN15. Next base: position 33,365 of record BEHR01000022.1, on the reverse strand, counting down.
CACGGGCGACCACCTCCTGGCGCATAACCACAACCCCTGCATTCGGCAGCGATTTCAGCCGCTGAACCAACTCATCCCGATAGGCAGGTTGTACCCACAACCGGATACTGGTGATTGGATTGGGGGGCATGTCCAGCTCGCGATGTAGCAGCGCACGCACCTTTGCGCGGGGCATATAGACCACCGTGCCGATAGTTTCCCACACCAGCCCCGTAACGCGCACAGGATGTTCGCGCGTGTCTTCGTCGCTGAGGTCGGCGGGCAGCACAAGCCTCACCATATCCCCTGGCTCCAGTCCCAGCTTCTGTTGCACAATTTGTCCGCACACAACGCCGTTGGGTGTCAGCGAGACGGGTGCGCCCGCCTCGGTGCGGAGCTGGAGCATTGGGCTGCCCGGCTCCACCCCCATCAGCAAGGCGTCATATTCTCGGTTGCTCCGACGCAATTTGATAGGCAACTCCAACACGCCTTCGGCTCGCTGCACCCCGCGCCAGTTTCGCACCTGCGCCACGAGATGCGCGTCCTGGAAATGGATGAAGCTAATGCGCACATCCTCGCGCAGGCTCTGATTGAGATAGCGTGCAATAGCGGTTTCGCGCGAATCGAGAATCCCTCGCGCCAGCATTACCAGCATCACCCCCATCGCCATGCCGAAGATACCGACAAGGGTGCGCCGGGGTGAGCGTGTCAGGTTGCGCAGAGGCAGGCGGTACATCAGGCGAGCGCGCCGCAACAGCGGCAGCCAGCGGTCCAAGGTTAGCACGCGCCCCCATAGGGGTGGGGGTGGGCGTAATGCCTGGGCAGGGGGGATGCGCGACGCTTGCCATGCTGGAATCCACCCACCTACCAACATCGCGCCCAGCGCCATCACAAGCCCCATCAATGCTTGTGCAACAGGCGGTTCAACCCGCTCGCTGGGCAATCCTAAAAAGCTCATATAGCCACGCGAGAGCCAGCCCGAGAGCCACAGCGCTATCCCCACTCCCATAGTCCCCCCTATTATCCCCACCAGGAGCGCACCACTCAAGTAGTGCCATAGTACCTGCAGGCGGGTGTAGCCCAGTGCACGCAGTAAGCCAATAATCTGCCGTTGCTGTAGCACCAGGCGCATCAGCAGGGTGTAGAGCGTGAGAATGCTCACACTCAAAAACAGCAAGGGGAAAAACACCGAGTAGGTGCGTAGTATGCGCGTGGCAGTTTCCAGCAGGCGGTAGCTGGGCTGGTCGGCTCGCATAACAGGCTCTTCCGCCCCATAGGGAGTAAGCAGCTGTTTCACCTCACGCGCGACCAACGCAGGGTTAAAGCCAGGCTTCACTTCCACGCGCACCTCGTTAATGAGTCCGCTCTGCCCAGTGAGGTCGCCCGCCACCTCACGCGGCACAAACATAACACCGAACACATCCTCGGAGGGCATTACCTGTTGTTTGCTCTGTACCACATAGATATATTCGGGGCTGCGCACCAATCCCGCGATGGTGAAGCGCACTTTTTCACCACGCCACAGCACGGTTAGCCGATCGTGCGGACGCAGGCGATGATACGCTGCGAACTTGCTTTCCAGCAGCACTTCGTAATCGCGACTGCCCCGTAGGAATCGCCCCGCCATTACTCGTAGCTGGTTCACCTGTAGGGGATCGCGTGTTTCGATACCGATCAATCGCCCCATCAGCCGGCGTGGGTGCTCTCTACCCAGTTCCAGTGCAGCCGTCTCCACCAAACGACCTTCCGCACCCGATACGCCGGGTAGCTGCCGAACGCGCTGAACCACGCTCGCAGGCGCAGCGCGTACCCGAATGCCGAAATCCTCCAGGTGATACTCCGCGTAGGAGGTCATATAAGACAAGCGTAAGTTGTGATACAGAGTGTTGGCAACCGCGAACAGCATCACGCCCAACATGACCATCGTGGCAATGGCAGCATACTGCCAGCGCGACTGCCAGAACTCACGCAGTACCTTGCGCCAGAGAACACCGCTCACCACTGCAGCGCCTCCATCTCCGCAGGTTGTGTCGGGTAGCGCTCACTATCAACGCGCCCATCACGCAGGTGGATCACATGGTCAGCTATCTTTGCAATCACTGTATTGTGTGTGACCAATACAATGGTCTGCCCTTCCTGTTGATTGAGTTCGCGTAGCAAGCGGAGGATGCGTTTGCCCGTTGCTGAATCGAGTTCGCCCGTTGGCTCATCGCACAATAGAATAGGTGGTCGTGTGACGAGGGCGCGTGCTATCGCGATGCGTTGCTGCTCACCGCCGCTGAGCTCGCCCGGAAAGTGGTCGGCGCGTTCGAGCAACCCCACCGCGCGAAGCAGTTCATCCACGGAGCGTGGGTTGGGCACTAAGTCGGCTGCCAGTTCGATATTCTCGCGTGCCGTGAGCGTCGGCACTAAGTTGAAAAACTGGAACACGAAGCCGATTTTATGTCGGCGGTACGCGCTCATCTGCGCTTCACTGTAGCGGCTGATGTCCTCCCCATCGACGATCACATGCCCTTCAGTCGGTGTATCCAGCCCGCCGATGAGATTGAGCAAGGTGCTTTTACCGCAACCGCTGGGCCCCAGCACGACCGCAAACTCACCGCGTGCGATCTGCAAGTTGATCTCGCGCAGGGCATGTACCGCGACCTGCGCGCGTTGGTAGACCTTACTGACGCCGATTAGCTGTATCAGCGGTTCACTCATCGCTGTCGCTGGATGCGTACCCGTTGACCTTCCGAGAGTTCTGTTTTGCCCATGACGACGACCAGCTCACCTTCACGCAGCCCGCTAATGATCTCGGTATAGTTGTAGGTAAAGTAGCCTGTTTTAATAACGCGCCGATGCACGAGACCGTTCTGCACAACCCACACCCATGTGCGGTTTGGCTCTTCCTGTACCGCGTCGCTGGGCACAAGGAGCGTAGTTGTGCCCAATCGCCCTGTGCCTTCGACCGTGATCTCCATGCCGGGGCGCAGCTCGGCAGGTGGCTCAATCATCTTGACAGTGATGCGGAGTATACGCACACGCAGCATCGAGTCGGGTTTGCGCTCAAAAGCAGGCAGGATGGCAGTGATTTGCCCTTGCCAGCTGCGTCCGGGCAGAGCAGGCGCGCTAAGGCGTACCATGTCGCCGATGCGCACTTTGCCTGCATCCTCCTGGGCGAGTTCCGCCTCACCCCAGAGCGAGCGTGTATCGATCAGTTCGAGAACGGGCACGCCGGGCGCGACGCTTTCGCCCGGTTCCACCTCACAACGGTTCACGCGAGCATCGCGCGGAGCTTCGAGGGTGCGCAGCGACAGCATGCTTTGGGCTTGGTGCAGGGCAGCCACTGCTTCCCGCAAGGCGGCGCGGGCGCGTTGCACACGCTCCTTTAGCACCGCGAGATTGCCCTCCATGCTGCGGGCGAGGGCGAGTTCAGCACGAGCCGATTCGACCCGTGCTTGCGCGGCGGCACGCTCTTCTGGACGAGCGCCCTGCCGAATCTTTTGTAGATTCGCCTCCGCTGCCCGGCGACGCGCCTCGGCAACCTGATACTCTTGCTTGGCGCGCTCGTATTCCACGCGCGCAATCGCGCCTCGTGCGTAGAGCTGCTGTGCCCGCTGCCAGTTCTGTTGAGCCAGCTCGGATTGGGCGCGAGCGGCTTCCACCTCTTGAGACGCCTGCTCAATCTCTTCGACACGCGCGCCGCGCTCAATGAGTCGCTGATGCGCCTCAGCTTCCTTCAAAAGAGCTTCAGCACGCTGGATACGGGCACGAGTTTCCACACATGCCTGCGCATAGGCACGCTCCGCTTCACGCATCACGGCGACTGCTTGAGCATAGCGTGCCCTCGCTACACGCACGGCACTCGCCATATCCTGATCCCAAAAGCGCACCAGCGGCTGACCTCGACGCACCTGCTGACCCTCCTGCACCAGCACATCCACCACCTGCGCCGCGATGGGTAGCGAGAGGCCTGCTTGCCATCCTTTGATAATGCCCTCGGCGCTGAACGGCACGAACAGCTCACCTCGCCGCACCTCTGCCACCACCACTACCGGTGGCAAAGCGCGTGAGCGCAGCAGCATCAACAAACCCAGCACAGCCACCACGACCACCAGAATCCCTATCAGTCGTCTCCTGCCCATCTGTTGCCATGCGGCAGTATACCTGCCATCGAGAAGGAGTGTAGTGGTGACGCGCGAATCGGTATCAGCGATGGAGAAACGGTTCACAGGGCAGGTCGCGCTGATCACAGGGGGCGGGCGAGGCATTGGCGCATGGATCGCTCGCCTGCTGGCGCAGCAAGGTGCGCAGGTCATGCTGGTCGCTCGCACCGAAAGCCAGTTGCAACAGACTGCTCGTCAGATAGAGTTGGAAGGAGGCAGCGCGTTTTATTGCGTCGCGGATGTGGCGGATGAAGCCACCATGCGCGCCTTGGTGGAGCGCACACAACAAATTACGGGACGAATCGATATCCTGGTGAATAACGCTGGCTCCGCGCGCGCCGGACTAATTGAGCAGAGTGACCCCGCTGAGTGGTGGCAGGTCATAGAGAGCAATCTGAGAGGGCTATATCTGGCTACGCGCTTCGTGCTGCCGATTATGCTGGAGCAAGGGCGCGGACAGATTGTGAACATGCTGACCGTCGCCGCAAGCCGCCCCTTCACGGGCTTGAGCGCGTATAGCTGTGCCAAAGCAGCAGGGCTGATGTTCACACGCATCCTCGCCCGTGAGGTGCGCAAGCGGGGCATTCGCGTTTCAGCCGTTTTGCCCGGCGCGGTGGATACCGACCTGTGGAACGAGTTCCCCAACGCACCCGAACGCGAGCGCATGATCCGCCCCGAAACGGTCGCCCAAATCGTGCTGCAAATCCTCGCCACACCGCCCGATGCCAGCATTGATGAGCTTGTCGTGCTACCCCCCGAAGGGATTTTATAGAGCCAGGACACGCACACCAACTGGGATGTAGCCATCGCTTGGGCGACTCGTCTAAAATGGCGAGAGGAAACACAGGAGGAGCGCATGCCGAAGCGAACAGAAATTATCTGGGTAGGATTGATCACTGTTTTCGTGCTGAGCGGATGCGGTACCAGCGGTGTGGGAACCCAACCGCCCACTCAGCGCAGGCAGGAATCTGCTCCTAAGGAGACCACCGTGAAAATTGACCCGCACAGTGTGGACGCGACCCTGCAGTTTGGGTTCCAGCTCTTACATGAGCTGGACAAACAACGCGAGCAGCCCAACCTCTTTTTCTCGCCCCTCAGCGCCTCGCTCGCCCTGACGATGGTGCTGAACGGTGCACGGGGTGCGACCTATCGCCAGATGGCAAACACGCTCGGCTACGGTGAGCAACCCATCGAAGCCATCAATGCGGAGAACGCGCTGTTGTTGCACCTGCTGCGTTCGCCCGACCCCAAAACGGAGACGCTGGTCGCCAACGCCCTATGGGTACAGCAGGGTTTCTCGCTGATGCCCAGCTTCCTCCACGCATGCCAGCAATATTATGCAGCGGAAGTCGATTCGGTGGACTTCATGCAGGATCGGGAAGGCGCGGCGCAACGCATCAACGATTGGGTGAAAGCGAACACCAAAGGGCTGATTATCAAGCTGTTCGAACCCGACGATTTCGGAGACACCACCCGCCTCGTCGTGGTCAACACGCTCTACTTCAAGGGCAAGTGGCAGCAGCCGTTTAATAAGGAGGCGACCGACGAGCAAGAGTTCCATCTCGGCGGTGGCAAAACGAAGCGCGTGCCGATGATGCACCAGTCGGGCAAGTTCGATTATCTGAAGGGCGACGGCTTTCAGGCAGTGGCACTGCCCTATGGCGAGGGCGAGCTGAGCTTCGTGCTGTTTCTGCCCGATGAGGGGCGATCGCTGGAGGAGTTCCTGAAGGGGCTGACACCTGCTCGCTGGAAGGAGTGGCTCAAAGGGTTCAAGCCAACCGAGGGCGATGTGGGGCTGCCACGCTTCCGCATCGAGGCGACCTATCCCCTGAAGGCGCCGCTCCAGGCAATGGGTATCACCGATGTGTTCGACCCGCAACGCGCCGATCTGAGCGGCATCGCCCCCCTAACCGATGGAAGGCTGTTCATCTCCAAAGCGTTGCAGAAAGCCATCGTGGAGGTGGACGAGGAGGGCACGAAAGCCGCCGCGGCAACAGGTCTGGTGTTCGAAATCACTGCTTATAACCCGAACCGATTCGTGCTGATTGCGAATCGCCCCTTCTTCTTTGTCATTCGGCATAACGCGACAGGTGCCATCCTGTTTATGGGCGTGGTGCGGGATGTGGTGCCGGCGCCTGCGCCATAACCCTCCGACCTTTTTCGGCTCGCCGGGAGGCTTGCACTCCCCTCTCCCACTGGGAGAGGGGGTGGGGGTGAGGGTTTTTTGACTCACCCTCCAGATTGGTGAACAGCCTCGGTGGGGGTACACTCTTTAAACGATGCGTGTGCAGGCGGTGGGGTTCGATCTGGATGATACGCTTTGCCTCTATATGCCGATTGCCCAGCGGGCGCGGCGGCAGGCGTTTGCCGAGCTGGTGCAACCCCTGCTGGAACAGGACATCGAGACCATCGAGCAAGCCTATCAGCAGGCGTTCTGGCAGATGATGGACGAAATTAAGCGGGAGCCGTGGCGCTCGCGCTACCTCCAGAGTGGTGAGCCGACCCGTACCGAGACGATGCGCCGCATGCTGACCCTGCTGAATGTTCCATCGGATGGCCTGGCGGAGCAGCTCAGCGCACGCTACCTCCAGCTGCGCGAGAGCCAGCTCCAGCTCTTTGAGGATACCCTGCCCGTTCTGAACGCTTTGCGCGAGCAATATCGCTTGTTCCTTATCACGAATGGTCCCGCGCAGGAACAGCGGCGCGAGTTGCGCCTGCTCGGCTTAGAACCTTATTTTGAGGTGGTTGCTATCGAGGGGGAGCTGGGCGTTGGGAAGCCCGACCCGGCCATTTTTCTGCATGTACAAGAGCAGCTGCGCCTTGATCCAAAGCAAATCCTGTTTGTGGGCAATTCATGGGAGCATGATGTGCAAGGCGCCTTGCGAGTGGGCTGGCAGGCAGCCTGGCTTGACCGAGAGGGCATGCCTGTCCCAGAACCGAATGCGCCTGTGCCCGTGTTGCGCTCGCTGCAAGAGCTACGCACGCTCCTGCTCTAACCATTCGCCATGGGAAAGAACGTGCCGCGCTTGCTCTGTGTGCCCAACTTTTCGGAGGGGCGAAACGAAGCAACCATCCATGCGATTGCCGATGCTGCGTGCAGCGCGGGCGTGACGATGCACCACCTATCGTGGGACTATGACCACCATCGGATGGTGATGGCATTTTCGGGCACACCGACCCAGGTAGGGCGGGCAGTACTGCGTGCGGCGGCGGTCGCTATCGAACAGATCGATTTGCGCGTGCATGAGGGCGCTCATCCGCGCATCGGCGCGGTGGATGTGGTGCCGCTGGTGATCCTTAGAGATATCTCACGCGAGCAAGCCGTTGCCTTCTCCCATCGCTTGGCGCGACGCTTCGCGCGGCAGCTGCAAGTGCCCGTCTATCTATATGAGCATTCGGCTTTCGCGGGGCGTCCGAAAGATTTACCGACTATTCGCAAGCGGGTCAGCGCGGGTATCGAGGCGTTCCCACCCGATTTTGGCAGGGTACGAATGCATCCGACTGCAGGCGCAACGGTGATAGGCGTGCGCGATCCGCTGATCGCGTTCAACATCAACCTGCAAACCACCGACCCCGCGATTGCTCGCCAGATTGCCCGCCAGATTCGGCAGGAGCGCGCAACCAACCCCGACCTGCAGGGCGTGCGTGCGCTGGGTTTCTGGCTGCCCGCGCGTCAGACAGCCCAAGTCTCACTGAATATCACCCAACCCGACCGTACCGATCTGTATCGCATCGTGCAGTATGTGCGTCGTCAGGCGCAGGCACTCGGTACCGACATTCGCGAGACGGAGCTGATTGGGGTGGTGCTCGCTTCGGATGCCGCCCGCGCTTTACAAACCGCGCTGAACGCGCCCACAATGGCTCCGGAGCAAATTATAGTTTAAATTTTTTATTCTTTGGTGATGGTTTCGTCCAGATTGAGCATCACATGGGCGACCATTGTCCACGCGGCGAGAGCGGGGTCGTCTTGCCCTGTGAGTTTCCGCGCCGCGTCTGGGTGGGCACGGTAGTGTTCCCGCATGCGGTCATAGAGGGTACGCAGGCGAGCCAGTTCTGGCGGCTGAGGATAACGAGCGGTGCAGCAGCGGAAACCGTACTGAATGCCCTTTTCGATGGAGCCGCGCGACGCTTTGAGCATGCGTTTCGCCAGCCCTTGCGCAGCTTCGATATATACGGGATCGTTGAGCAGCACCAACGCCTGTAGCGGGGTGTTCGTGCGCGGGCGATTAGCCGTGCAGACCTCACGCGAGTTGGCATCGAACGCGACAAAGGAGGGGTACGGGGCGGAGCGCCGCCAGAAGGTGTAGATCCCACGCCGATAGCGATCCTCGCCCTCGCTCATTACCCAGCGGTCAGCATTATAAGGAATGTCCCATACTCCTTCAGGCTGATAGGGGAACACACTCGGACCACCAATCTTGCGGCTGAGCAGCCCGCCGATGGCGAGCGCGTTGTCCCGAATCAGCTCCGCTTCGAGGCGATGGCGCGGACCACGCGCATAGAGCGTGTTCTTCGGGTCGCGTTGCAGCAATTCCGGCGTCATGCGCGACGACTGGCGATAGGTCGCACTGGTCACTATCAACCGATAGATGGCTTTCATGCGCCAGCCGCGCTCCATAAATTCCACCGCGAGCCAGTCCAATAGTTCGGGATGGGTGGGATACGTGCCCTGCGTGCCGAAGTTGTCGCTTGTTTCGACCAGCCCGCGCCCGAAAATCGCCTCCCACATCCGGTTGACCTGCACCCGGGCGGTGAGCGGGTTCTCGCGCGAGACAAGCCACTTCGCCAGTCCCAGACGGTTGCGCGGATAGTCGGGCGGGAAAGGATGGAGCACCGCAGGCGTGCCCGCTTCCACCTCCTCCCCGGGGTTGGTGAACTCACCCCGAATGCGAATCTGCGCTTTCAGAACGCCATTTTGCGCATTGTCCTCCATGACCAGCGTGGTCGGAATTTGCGCTTCGAACAGGCGTTTGTCTTCCTCTGCCTCGCGCCATTGCAGCGCGTTGGAACCGGTCGCGCTGATGCGGAACCGCCCCAATACATGCTGCTTCCAGCGTTGCGATTCGCAGCGCAAGGTCAGTTTCAGTATGGCCTCGCGCCGGAGGCGGAGCGGTTTGTCAAAGAGCAGCAGCAACTCGTGTGATTCAGCGACGCGTGGGTAGATAGCCCAACCTTGGTCGGGCGAGTCGCGTTGGAGCAGTGCGGTCGGATTGAAGCCGTCCTGCGTGAAGTCCACAAGGGCGCGGCGGAAAGCGAGGGGTTGACCTTCTAACATGGCAGAAACGCCTGTCAGGATAAAGTTGCCGCTCCCTGCGCGTCCAGAGCCTTTCTGAGGCAATCGCTCGTCGGGAATCGCCTCAATACGCAGGGCAAGGTAGCGACCGGGCGGCAGACGCAGCTGCAGGGAATACACCTCCTGGTCAGGCGTGTTGCCTGTCGCAAGCATGGAGCCGTCAGGCAACGATTTGAGTTCGCTGCCATGCGCTGCGGTCGCCTCGATGGGTATCAGCGTATGCCATTCGGGGGGTGTGGGATAGAGTTTTTTCAACCGCTCGATGCGCTTCTCCAAGGCAGCAAGCTGGCGTTGCTGTTCGGGGGTGGGCGCTCGGATTTGCGCCTCCAGCCATTTCTCCTCACCAACGCTCGCGTCGCCAACGGGATAGATTTTGGAGTTGTTGAAAAATGCCAGCATCGCGTAGTAATCTTTCTGCGTGAAGGGGTCATATTTGTGGTCGTGGCAGCGGGTGCACCCAAAGGTGATGCCCAACCACACGGTGGCGGTGGTATCGACGCGATCGACAAGCTTCATAAAGTGCGCTTCAGCTTGATCCACGCCCCCTTCGAGATTCTGCATCGTGTTGCGATGGAAACCGGTCGCGATGCGCTGTTCCAGTGTCGGGTTCGGCAATAGATCGCCCGCAATCTGCTCAATCGTGAACTGGTCAAAGGGCATGTCGCGATTGAAGGCATCGATCACCCAGTCGCGATAGCGCCAGATGGAGCGGCGGAGATCTTTCTCGTAGCCGTCGGTGTCGGCATAGCGGGCAAGGTCGAGCCAGATACGCGCTTGACGCTCGCCATAGTGGGGCGAAGCAAGCAACTTATCGACGAGTCGCTCATAGGCGTCGGGACGCTTGTCTTTCAGGAAGGCATCCACCTCTTCGGGGCTGGGCGGCAGCCCAATCAGGTCCAGATAGACACGGCGGATCAGCACCTCTTTGGGCGCCTCAGGCGAGGGCTGCAACCCTTCCTGCTCCAACCGATGCAGGATAAAGGCATCGATAGGGTTGCGTACCCAGCGCTTGTTTTGCACTTCCGGAATAGGGGGACGCACAGGCTTGATAAATGCCCAGTGCTTGGCGTTCTCGGCGCCATCGGGCCAGGGCGCACCCTCGTTAATCCAGCGTTTGATCGTTTCGATTTGCTCTGGCGCAAGCGCGGTCATGCCCTTGGGCATGCGGGGACCCAGTTCCTCTCCGCTGATGCGTTTGACCAGCACGCTTGCCTCGGCATTACCGGGGATAATCACCGGCCCGCTGACACCGCCTTTGAAGGCATCCTCCCGATTGCTCAAGCGCAGCCCGCCATTGCGTTTGGTCGGTCCGTGGCAGGGGAAGCAGGAGGCTTTGAAAATGGGCAGCACCTCACGCGCGAAATCCACCGGGCGCACCCGAGCGGGAGGTTGGGGAGGCGCGGGCGATTGGAACACTAACCCCATCAATAACGCGGGCAGCGCACCATACAGCCACCACCATGTCGCTATGCCCTTCATCACGCTTTTATTATACACCGTTGACGAGACGATTCCTGCAAAGCAAGTAAGAGGCTGTTTAAAAACTGGAGTTCAAGGAGATGGGCAGGCATTCACGCTGGAGCATTTTGGAGGGCGAGGCTCCCGCCGAGCCGAACCTGGAGGGCAAGGCTCCTGCTGAGCCGAACCTGGAGGGCGAGGCTCCCGCCGAGCCGTTCCAACCGGCGCCGCACTAAAACAGGACTATCTTCGTCACGCATGTCGGCTCGCAGGGACGCTCGCCCTCCAGTGTGAGTTTCGGGCAGATGCGCCAGCCTGTCCCTACCATTTTTAAACAGTCTCTAACAAGTAGTGAGCAGCGAGAGTGGTTCGCCCTCCACTCCCCTCTCCCTCTGGGAGAGGGGCTGGGGGTGAGGGCAACACCCTCTCCCTCTGGGAGAGGGGCTGGGGGTGAGGGCAACACCCTCTCCCTCTGGGAGAGGGGCTGGGGGTGAGGCTTTGGCTCGCTCCACTGACTGGACAGTCGATTTTTGGCAGGAGAAAAAGGTGAGCCTGTCGAAGCCCTGTACAGGAGGTGTTGAGAATGGGATTTCCCTACAAGGATCCGGAGCAAGCGAAGGCGTTCGTGTTCGAGTTCATTGACCGGTTGCGCAATGTGGACGAGATTCGGGAAGGTTGGCAGAAGCTCGATATGCTGATTGCGATTCATATTCGTCAGCCTGACATCGACTTCTGGATCGACACACGCGGCGGCAAGTTGGAACTTTGCACCGAGAAGCCCGATGGTGAGGAGGAAGCCGCGCTGACGCTCACTGCGGACCTGTTCCACAGGCTCTACACGGGTCAGGAGAACGCGATGATGGCGTTCACCCAGCGCAAGATTCAGCCCAAAGGACGCGTCAGCGGCATCATGCAGTTGACCAGCACCATGCCGCAGGCGGTCGCCGTCTATCGGGAATACCTGAAGGAGCGCGGACTGGCATAGGAGTCACCGGATCGCCCGCTGCGACGGGTTCGGCAGGAGTCTCGGAATGTTATGCCGAATCGTCTAATAGCGGGGTGAAGTGTGATGGTCAATGGGCAAAGGCGCGTGTGGGGGCTGCTCCCGTGCCTGATAGGGGGGTTAAGCCTTGTTTGGGCGCAGGCGAGCAAACCGACGCTGGCAATTGGCGACTTCGAGGGCAGCGAGCCAACCCTTATCCAGCAGGTGCGCCAGCAGGTCGTGCAAACCCTGACCCTCTCCACCCATCTGCAAATCGCCGATCGATTGCAGGCGCGCGCCCTCCTGCAGGAGCAACGCCTGCGCGAATCGGGGCTAACAGGCGATTCTGACAGTAAGAGTGCGCCGCTTGCGCCCGCGAACTGGCTGCTGATTGGGCGCGTCACCAGCGACGGAACACGCTTACAAATTGAGTTGAGCTGTCTCGATGTGCGCACAGGCGCGTTGCTGACAGGCGGGGTGGAGCTGGTGAGCGGTGCACGGACCGAATGGGAAACGCTTGCCCAGCGTGCGGCGGAGCGCATGCATCGCCGCTTGATTGGCGAGACGCTACCGGTCGGCATTCCCATCGAGCCACTGCCCGACGAGGGCATCCCGCCCAGTCGGAACCTGCGCGATTACGAGCATAGCCCTTATCGCTGGCATATCGACTATGTGCTGGCGCATGGCTGGATGCGCCTCTATCCGGACGGCACTTTTCGCCCAGAAGAGCCGGTGTCCGCTTGCTATTTTGCTGCCCTCTTGCAGCGACTGCAGGCGCAACTCGGTACTTTTGTGAGTTATCAGCCGTCCGATCCGAGCCGTCCTATCAGCCGCGGGCAAGCGGTGCTTCTGCTCACGGAACTGAGCAAGACGCGGCTGCCTGCCAACCGCTCCTCGTACCTGGACATACCCGATTGGGCAAAGGGTGTTGTCGGCTGGGAAGGCGCACGCGCCACGCCACTGACACGCGAGCGGCTCGCCGCACTGCTTCATAACTTGATGAAAGCCATCGAAAAGCGCGAGCATCCGCCGGAGGGTTCGCCATGAGAGTCTCTGTTGCACCCACCTTTTTACTTGTCATGCGCGGTTTGCCACTTGCCTTTTTAGCGGCAATCGCTTTTGCACAGGGTGGCGCGCGTCTGGAGCCCATCGTGGTGGAGTCGGAGGGGGTCGCTGAGTGGCGCAAGCCGTATCCGCAAGCGATCCGCGAGGCGACACGCAGCGCTCTGCAACAAGCGATTGAGAGTGGGTGCGGGGTGCGACTGGCCCGGTTCGAAGTGGGTCAAGAGGGCGAGCTGCGGCATGAGGCGCAACTGGCGTTTGCGCAGGGCGTTATTCTCCGCTGGCAACCGCTTGGTGCACCGCGCGTTGTCGATGGATGTGTCTATGTGCGCGTCAAGGCAGAGGTCGTGTCGTTGACCCAGCTCCAGACCGCCGCCGACTGGCGCGAAGTGTGGCAAACGGTGGGGCATCCCCCGCTCACGCTAACCATCCGCTACTTTGGTGAGCCAGCGCTGGAGACGCCCGTGCGCAACGCGCTGAAAGCCGCCTTGCTCGAATCGCTGCGCGAGATGGGGGTGCGCCTCAACTCGCAACCGACCGCCCACAGCTGGCAACTCCTTGCCGAGATTCAGGTGGAACCTGTCAAGCGATGGGCTGATTCCGACGCGCCTTATGCGCTGGGGGATCTCTTTGCCAGCTGGCAGGCGCACCTGCTGCTTCAAGTGGTGCCACCTTCCCGAACACGCCCAGAAGGCAGCGGCACCACGACACCCTCTGCGCTGCTGCAGCGCGAAGCCAAAGCGGTCAGCTTCACGGGCGATAGCGAAGCCGTGCAACGCGCTGTGCGTAAAGTGGTGCTGGAACCCCATGCCGACTGGCGCATCACGCTCGCCACGCTGTGGATTAACCAGATTTTGGACCTGTCGGACAGGTCGGACGGGTCCGAACAGAAGGAGGTTCGAAACCATGCGAAACGCGACTCTAATAAGCCTACTGCTTCTGCTGATGGGCGGCAGCGTGCTGCTCAACGCCCAAAGCGGCGATAAATCGGCTCCGCCCCAGCAAGCCGGCTATATTGAGGTGTATGATGCCGGCGCGATTAACTGGTCGGAGGGCATGTTGACCGCCACCGGTGTCGGCTTGATGCCGCGCGACGAGCCGAACCGTGCCCGCGCTTACCTCAAGGCACGCGGCTACGCCCGACTCGACGCGCTTGCCAACCTGCTGATGCTCATCGACCGCGTCCAGATCGATGCCCAATATGTGGGCGCGGACTATACCGCCCAGAGCGAGGAGATACGCGCCAGCATCAACGGGTTCATTCGCGGCGCGCAAGTGGTGGACGAGCGCAAAATCTTCATCGAAGGTCAGGAAGCGGTGCAGGTGACGGTCGGCACGGCGATGTACGGTCAACGCGGGTTGAGCCGTGTATTGCTGAAACCATCCCTCACATCGCCGCCGAAGCTACCTGAGCCGTCGCCGCCACACATCGAACTTGTCGCCCCCAACCCGCCTGCGGTCGAATCGCCGCCCGTCGAGGGGAACTATACTGGGCTGATTATCGACGCGCGTGGACTGAAGGTGCAGCCTGCGATGGCCCCGCGCATCCTCAAAGCGGACGGTACGGTGCTGTACGGCACAGGCAAGATAGATCCTGACCAGCTTATCGAAAAGGGGATGGCCTCCTATTATCGGGACATGTCCACCGCGCGGGCAGATGCCCGTGCGGGCAGCAACCCGTTGGTCATCCGCCCCATCGGGGTCTATCGCCGTGCGGTCGCCACCACCGATGTGGTCATCAGCGATGCCGACGCCGCCAAACTGTTAGCCGAGGACGCCCGTACCCACTTCCTGCAGGCGATGAAGGTGGTCTTCGTGGTGGATTAGGGTATCAGCTCGTGTGCGAGGGATGACGGGGAATGAGACAGAGCGCACTCAGATGCGCCCATACATGCCGATGATTACGGTAAGGGGCAGGACCTGCCATGCAGGGGTAATGGCGTAGCGCACGGTTGCCGAAAATATTACCAGTCCTATGCTTGGGCTGGACATCGGCAGCCGTGCAATTTATCTCACACGCTACACAAATGGTGAGGTACTGGCATTCGGGCAGTGCCCCACACCGCCAGAGAGCGTGGTGGATGACATTGTGGTGGAGCCGCTGCGCGTGGCGGACGCGCTTTCACGCTTGTTGCGTTTGATGCGCGTGCCCGAATCGACGGTTTGCCTTGTGGTGGGCGGCGTGCATGTCATCAACAAGTGGGTGGAGGTGCCGCGCTTGTCCTCGGAGGAGCTGAACCGCGCTGCCCCGTTGGAGGCACCGCGTCATCTACCGCCAACGCAAGAGCCGATGCTTTACCGTTTTTGGGTGCCCCCGCATGCGCATCAACATTCGGGCGACACGATGCCTGCACGCTTGATCGCCATCCCCGAAGCCGTGGTTCACTCACGCCTCGACGCCGTGTTGCTCGCGGGCTTGCAGCCTGTGAGCGTCTTTCCTGAAGGGGACGCGCTCGTGCGTGTTCTCACGCGCCATCACCGCCCGCACAGCCTGCTCTGGCGTGGGAAGGCAAGCGCGCTCGTTGCCATCCGATATGACTACACCGAAATGTCCATCGCCCGTGAAACCTATCTGGAGTTTACACGCACGCTGCGTATCGGACTGGAGGACGCGATAGAAGCTGTCCAGCGCGCCTTAGGAGCGACCTTCGAGGAAGCGGAATCGTTGCTCCAGCAGAGCCAGCTGGACGAGCATGGCACACTTCATTTTCCCGAACCGTTGGGGTTGCCCCCTGTCTCGCTATTGAGCTTTCTGCACAGCCTCACCTCTGAGATGCGTCGCATGGTCGATTTCCAGCGCTCGCGCTTTCCCGAAGGCAGCTATCTGGGGCTACTGGATAGTTTTCTCATCACTGGCGAGGGGGCGGTCTTGAACGGGCTGACACGCTACTGCTCACATAGCTTGGGATTGACCTGCTTAATAGGTGACATCCTGAACGCGCTCAAATGGCGTGTGGAGGTGCAGGATCGCTCACCCGAGGTGATGGGACGCTATGTATCCGCGTTGGGCGCCGCGATGGAGGGGGAGTTGGAAATCGGGAGGTTGGAATGGGGAGCGGCAGAAGCCGATTCTCAGTTGCTTATGCCTGTGGAGGGGGTGCCAGCCGCATGAGAAAGCTTCTCGTCCCAAATAGACATCCCGCTGTGGCTACCTCTTCCGTGCCCATCCCTTCTGAGGCGAGAGGCGGTTGGCATTCCCTGAACCTGCTGTCGGAGTGGGCAAACCGGCGGCAACACGCCATCCGAAAGGCACAGCTCAGCACCTTGGGGCTGCTCATCAGCCTGGTGGCGATGGGGGGCGGCGTACTCTATCTGGCGTATCAGTTTCCGCAAGCGGTTCAGCAGCGTGCCTTCTGGCATGCGCGTCTGGAGCGCATGGCACAGGGACAGACGAAGCCATCTGCACCGCCCTTTCCCACGGAACAGTTGCAGCATGCTCGCCTGCGCACGCTGGAATTCAATCTTATCCTGATGGCGATTACACGCTTGCTGCCCCGCGCCGCCACCTTGCAGGAAGCCACTATCGCCCATCAACCCGACACGGGGCTGACCATCACCCTGCGTGGCAGCACACAGGGCTTTGAACCGGTGCGCCTTTATACCGAGCGACTACGCAACACGGGGCTATTTACCGATATCACACCCCTCTCCGTGACGCGCACCATGGACACTCGGCAGCAGAGCCAGTTCGAGATTCGCCTGACGGTTCCCACACCTTCGGAGCAACCTACATCTGCTCCTGCTGCGGAAGGGGGTGAGCATCCATGAGCCGCTGGCTGACCCGGTTCTGGGCACAACTCACGCTGACACCCGACCGGTTGAGACGGCTGCAAATCGCCGCGATAGGCAGTGCGGTCGCTTCTGTGTTGCTGCTAAGCATTGGCTGGGTGCGATTGACCCGTGTTCGGGCAGAAGCCGAAGCGTATCGCGCGTCGGTGCTTGCACCCCCTGCACAGCCTGAACTGCCGTTGGAGGAGCGGATGTTGCTGGAGACGGTGCAAAAAATCGCCGCGCAGTTGACCAGCGTACCGAACGCGCAGGCATTTGCCATCAGCCAGCTCAGCCGAGTCGCCCAGCAGCAAGGACTGATAGTGACCGGTGTGGAGACCACTGAACAGCCTGGCGCCCCCAATACACCGAACTCGACAAGCGATTGGCAAACGCGCTTGCTGCGCTTTCGCCTGAACGGTTCCAGTTCGCAGGTGCTGCGTTGGCTGCAGAGCCTGGAGGGGATGCCCCTCGTGATTAAGCTGACAGGTGTGCAAATTTCCGCCGATTCGAGCGCGAGCAAAGGGGTAAGCGCGGTGGTGGAGATGGAAATCCTGTTGCCACCTGTTCAAGGAGGCACCCAACGATGAGAAAGCCGAACCGACAGACGCTGCTGATTGGTGGCGCGGTCGCCTGTGTGCTTGTCGCGCTGATGAGCCTGCTTTCAGGTTCTGGGAATCGATCGCCTGCTGAATCTGTCCTGTCCAGCGCGCCCACTTCTGCCGAAGTACCTGTTGAACCCGGTGCATCCAGTGCCGAAATGCCCGGTTTGAACCCTGAGTTCTATCAGCGTATTCGCCAGCAACTCTTAGCCATCGCGCCGGAGCATCAGGAGCCTTTTGTGGCGCGGGATCGCCCTGCTCCCGCTGCGCCGTCATTCGGGGACACATCGCCTTCAGCAACGCGCTCAGGCTCGCTCCCTGTGCTGCCCGTTGCCCTACAGCCTCCTATGATGAGCGGTCCTGCTCATCCATCGGAACCTGTCGCATCGGCATCCTCACCGACGAATCGCTCCCAGGATGGGGACACGCCCCATTCTTCGCAAACAACGGAAGGAAACCCCGCCCCGCGACTGCGTGGGCAGATCCGCGACCATGCCCACGGCAAAATCGTTGTGCTGTTTGAACTCAACGGCACACTGCTTCGTGCGTCGAACGAACCGAATGCCGAATGGCGGATTGTGCGCATCGAGCCGCGCCAGATTACCGTTCGCAACGGGGAGCATACTCTTGTGCTGGAGGTACCCTATGCGCCGTAAATGCGTTCTCCTTTGGAGCCTCACTTGGATCCTGCTGCTGCCTGTCTATGCCCAGCTCGATCTGGAGCTGGACGGAATCCCGCTCGGTGTCGCCCTGCAGATTATCGCGCGTCAGGCGAATGTGAACCTGATGCTGGCGGGTGGCGACGACCTCAAAGTCACAGCGCATCTCAAAGGGGTCAGCGTGGAGCAGGCGTTGGAAGTGATGCTTAAGCCACTGGGGTTGGCGTTCCGCAAGGTGCAGGGCTGCTATGTGGTGGGCAAGCCCGAGCAGTTAGCCATCTGGGATGTGCCTGCCACGCCCCCTGCCCCCGTGAAGCAGGAGCCGCCCATAGTGGAGGTATATGAGGTTCGCTTTGTGAACCCGCTCAGATTGCTCCAAACGCTCAGCTTGCTCCATCCCGAGGTGCGGGTGCTGCCAGGTGTGCCACCCCTTGCACCTGTGCTCGGCGGCAGCGATACTTCGGGGAGCGGCACCGCTTCTGCTGGTGAGGAGGGTGCTCAAGGCATGCCCGTAGGCTTGTCACAAGGCACAGAGGGAAACGCACCACGCGAAGGGACGCAGCCAGCCTCCATGCCAAGCAATATCCGTACACTATTGCTCTACGGTACACCCCAACATGTGCAAGCTGCCCTCAAAACTGCACAACGGCTCGACCAGCCACCGATGCAGATTCGAATAGAGGTTATCGTTACCGACATCTCCCGCAATTCGCTGAAGGAATTGGGGCTGGACTATAATTGGAGCAAGTTCGGCGTGCAGGAGATCGTGCGTCCGGGCGAGCAGGCGTCGGTTGCCAACGAAACCTTGCTCACTCCGCCCGATAAGAGCCGATTCTGGCGCACGCCCCTTAGCATCGAGGCGACGCTGAAGGCGATGGAGCAGCGTGGCGTCGCCAAACTGCTGGCGAATCCCAGCGTGTCGGTGCTGAACGGCGAGATGGCGCAGGTGCTGATCGGCGATCGCATTCTCTATCCGGTCGTGTCGGGCACGACCACCGCGGGCACCCCCCTGTTCGATGTGCGTGAGCAGGAGGTTGGCATCGTGCTCCAAGTGCGTGCCTATGCGGAGCCGGGCGGCACGATCACGCTGGACATCTATCCGCAGGTGAGCATCATCACAGGCTTCCTGCGCGTGGGTGATAGCAGCTTTCCACAGATTGCCACGCGCGAGCTGCGCACCAAGATTCGGGTGCGGGACGGTGCCCAGATCGCTTTGGGTGGGCTGATCCGTGAAGAGGAGGTGCGCACGCTACAGCAGGTGCCTATCCTTGCCCGAATTCCTGTGCTGGGCGAGCTGTTCAAGAGCCGCCGCCGTTCCACCGCCCAAAATGAGCTGGTCATCTTCCTGAAGCCGGAGATTATTCGGGAGTAACCTTTCCCTGTCGGGAAGGTGGGTCAGGTCATTTGCTTGGCTGCCTGCCAGAGGGCTTCCCACTCATCGGGTGAGAGCGATTCGAGGCTGCGGTTCTGCTGCGCAGCGGTCGCCTCCATCCAGCGGAAGCGTTGGATAAAGCGATCTACCATGCGGCGCAGGCTCTCTTCGGGGTCGACGCCTGCGTGGCGTGCCACATTGACGAGGGTAAAGAGCAGGTCGCCAATCTCGGCTTCGATCCGCGATGGCTCGCCCTGCTCAAGGGCACAGCGCAGCTCACTTTCCTCTTCCTGAAGCTTTTCCAGCACACCGTGAATATTCTCCCATTCGAAGCCGGCGCGCGCCGCGCGCTGAGAGACCTCTAAGGCACGCATCAGCGCGGGCATCGCGCGGGGGATGCCCTCCAGAATGGAGGAATCGCCTTTTTGCTCGCGCTTGAGCCGATCCCAGTTGCGCAGCACCTGCTCGGCATTCTCCAGCGAAACATCGCCAAATACATGGGGATGACGCTGCACCAACTTGTCGTTCAGTTGCTGGATGACTTGATGGATATCGAAAGTGCCGCGCTCGCGGGCAAGCTGGCTGTGCATCACCACCTGTAGCAGCAGGTCGCCCAGCTCCTCGCACAGCCGTTCAGGATCGCCGGAGTCGATAGCGTCGATGACCTCGTACGCCTCCTCGACGAGATAGGGCTTGAGGCTCTCATGGGTCTGTTCACGGTCCCATGGGCAGCCTTCGGGGCTGCGCAGGATCGCCACAATTTCCACCAGCCCCTCAAAACCCTCGAAACGGCGTTGACGCGGGGGCGCAGGTGGCACAAAGAGGCTGGTGAGTGGGTCCAGTCGCTGCTGGTCCAGCTGGTCCAGTGGGATGGTTTTCGTTTCGGTTGCGCCTTCCACCCCCGCGGCATGCACGAGCGTCACAGGGAAATCGGGTGGGTAGTGGCGCAGGAGGTGGTTTTTGACACGCTGTACCAGTTCGGGCGTTTCCAGCTGGTAATAGATTTGCGCCAGATTGGGGTTTGTCTGCACATTGGGCAGCGTGCCGGCATCCAGCAGCTGCAAGCCGTGGCTCATTTCGTAGCGAACCGCCTCCAGCACGGGTTCGAGGAAGCTGCGACTGGGCACGATGCGCACAGGGATGCCCATTTGCTGCGCTTTCTCCATGATGAGGCGCACGGAAAGCTCAGCGATCAATGGATGTCCGGGCACGGCATAGGCAAGCGGGTCGGTTTCGCGTGCGGCATTCAGCACAAATTCGGCGAGGGCTTGCGCCCGCGCTTCCGCATCGGCATCCGGCGCAAGCGAATCGAGCGGTTCAAACTCAATCCCTGCCAGTCGGAGCGTGGTGGCTGCGGGATGGCTTGCTGTGCGCAAAAGGACGCGCCGCGCCCGTCGAAGCGCACCCAGCGCGTCCGCGCTCATCTCCCGCGCACCGCCCGCACCCAATCCGACCAGATAGATCATCGCCCAGATTCTGACAAGTCGGTCTCGTGGACTTACCGGCTTGCCTGCTTCTGTTGCTTGTCGTATTCCTCCAGCGCTTTGCGCAGCTGCTCCATGTCTTTCTGGTAGCGTTCCTTCCACTGTGGGCTGAGGATCTCGACTTTGGCGTTGAGCACCGCGCGTGCCAACTCGGCATTGATGTCTTTGTTTTTCTCGCGCCCTTTCTGCAGCATTAGCCCCTCGCGGATGGAATCTTTGACCTCTTCGAAGGTCTGCTGGCGTCCCGACATGGCGGTGATGACCTCCACGCGCGCGGCGACATTGCCAAGCGGTATCCAGTTCGTCACCTGCCCCACCTTGGCATTTTGCAACACCTTGCGCAGCTGCATCTCCTGTGCTTGCTGTTCTGGTGTGCGGGCGCTGGGAGGCCCCTCGATGGCAATCGTAGTCTCGCCTGCCTGAATACCCGCTGCAGGGTTCTGCGAGTACTTCTGCACGATGCTCTGGAAGCTGAAACCGCGCTTGAGGTCGTCGTCGATTTGCTTGCGAATCTCAGGGTTCTGTACCAAGACGAAGCGCACCTGCACCCGTTTGGGAAGATAGAACGCTTGCTTGTTCTGCTCGTAGAACTGTTTTACCTCCTGTTCCGTGACGGTGACGCCGCGTGTCAGCAAGTTAAACTGTGCCAGGGCGACTCGCACTTGTCGACGAAAGTCGTCCAGCGTCATCACTTTCTGCTCCGTGATGGCTTGCTTGATCTGGGGGTTGTTTTTCATCTCGCGTTCGACGCGTTCATCGACCTGCTTATCCGTGGGCATCACGCCCTTTTCACGCGCCATCTGAAGCAATACTTGCTCGCGGATCATCTGTACCAGCGTGGTGTAGCCAGCAGGCGCTGTTGTCGCTTGATTGGGACCGATTTGGATAGGGGTCGGCACGATTTCGAGGCGTCGGTAATACTCCTCGCGGGGCAACGGGGTATCGTTGACCTTTGCTATGGCTTGCTCGCCGGAGCGACAGGCACTGAGTCCGAGCGCCGCTATCAGCCCAAGTAAAACACAACCACCGATTGAATACTTCATATTTCCTCCTCCAGTCGTCGTTGTTGTAAATTGAGAATGAGTTCCACTTCACCAGGCGCATAGCCAGTTTGGCGGGCAATTTCTTGCACACTTAGCCCTTGTTGCGCCAGCATTGCTACGATTCCAAACGAGTGCATCTCACTCTCCGATAAGTTATACCCGATAGCAGTCGCCGAAGTTTCCACCTGCGTCGTTGCCTCCCGTGCTGCTCCATCCGCCTCTGTTGGGGAGGGGGGAGGTGGAATCGGTGCCATTTCGCCTTTGGCAAGGGGGGTGCATGCGCTCTCGATGCGTTCCAGCAGGGGCTGCAAAGTAGCGATAGACGCCTGCACCCGTGCTTCGGCGGCTTCGGCTTCACTGGTCAGCCGTACCAACAGCGCGTCCAGGGTGCGACGCAGCTCCTCCATCTCCCCAGTGAGCGACCGGCGCGCGGCTTGCGCTCGCAGTTCTGCCTGGGCGCGCAGGAAAAGCAGCCAGCCTGCCACCAGCAACAACGCCTGCAGCAAGACCAAGAGTTCTGGCATCGCGTGTTCCTCCCTCGTTAGCCGGGACTACACCTCCACATCCAGCTGATGGGGTTGTT
The DNA here is from genome assembly GCA_002898555.1 of bacterium HR15. GTDB lineage: Bacteria > Armatimonadota > Fimbriimonadia > Fimbriimonadales > GBS-DC > HRBIN15. The sequence continues at coordinate 10,932 of BEHR01000022.1, read as the reverse complement.
CGTCAGGAGGTGTTTCTTCGGACGGTTGCGTGCGCGGGCGCGACTGACGACGCTGTTGGGGAAGGTTCGGCTGCTCCCGCACAGGCTGGATGCGCACCGACTCTCGGGGCGTGATGCGCTCGGTCGGGCGAATGCCTTCTGCCATCGTCCTCACCTCATGACAATTGTCGGCAAAACGACAATGAAACTGGAAGGTGATTAACGCTAAATTTGGAACGGCTGTTCGCGCAGGCGCGCGCCGAGGAGGAAGCCGACCGCGGCGCAGGTAGTAATCAACATGCTGCCCCCCAAACTGACAAAAGGCAGCGGGATGCCCACTACAGGAAAAAGCCCCAGTGTCATGCCCACATTGGTCATCAGATGGAACAGGAAAAAGACCAGAATACCGCCTGCCATTAGGCGGTAAAACTCTTGGGAAGCGCTAACCATGACACGCCAAACACGATAAAGGAAGAAGCCATACAGCGCGAGGAAACCGACCGCACCGAGAAAGCCGCCTTCCTCGCCAATCACCACAAAGATAAAGTCGGTGTGCTGTTCAGGGATATAGCGCAAGTTTTTCTGTGTCCCGTGCAGATAGCCCTTGCCCGTCAGCTGCCCGCTGCCGATGGCGATGCGGGCTTGCAGAATGTGATAGCCACTCTGCTGTGGGTCTGCCTCCGGGTTGAGGAAGGAGACAAGGCGTGCTTTTTGATAGTCTTTGAGCAGGTTCCAGTGCCACATCGCGCCAAAGGCGAACACACCAGCCAGGGCAACCAGCGCGAGCCAGCGCAAGGGTGCACCTGCCAGATAGACCATGCCGAACCAGAGCGCACCCAGCACGATGGATGTGCCCAGATCGGGCTGCTTGAACACCAGTAGAGCGGGCAGTGCCGCATGCAGCAGGCTGATGAGGAAGCCGCGCGGCGTGCGCACCGACGCGCCCATTCGTGCGAAGAGACTCGCCAGAGTGAGAATCAACAGCAGCTTGGCGAACTCGGAAGGTTGCACCTGAAAGCCACCGGGCAGTTCCAGCCAGCGCTGGGCGCCTTTGCGCTCCGCCCCGATTAAATCCACCATAAGCAACATCACCAGGTTCAGCGCGTAAAGCCAGCGCCAGTGGCGCATCCAGACCGCGGGGTCGATCAATGCCAGCGTTGCCATGCCCGTGAGTCCCAGCCCCAACCAAAGAAGCTGCCGTCGAAACAGCTCAGGTGCCCACTGATAGGTCGCGCTGTAGAGACTCAACAGACCCACACCCATCAGCAACAGAGTAGTCAGCAGCAAAGGGATATCCAGTGTTTTCAGACGGCGCGCGGTCTGCTGCCATTCACCGGCTATTCGCCATTCACTCTTCGCCATGCGCGATTCGCTATTTTACCCCGCAACTCTAATGGTTTTGCACGGGGGGATTGCGTCTAAGCGTTCGAATATGCTATAATAGAGCCGATGGAGAGGAGAGCCGGTATGACGCGCGTATGGGTATTCGGATGGATCGCTTTGTTGCTCTGGGTTGTAGCATTTGCTCAGGAGCCGCCGCTGATTAACTACGCGGCGGGCATTGGCGAATTTGAGCATGATGAGATTCCGCCGGGGCTCGGTGAAGATGGAATGACTTATGGTGAAGGGATAGCGGATGGATTTTACATCAGCTATAGCCCTTCAGATGCTGCCCAGTTTTTCACCTTTGCCATCGACTACATCGAGAAGGCAAGCGGCGTTGCCAGCCAACGCATAAGCTTCTCGCGCACAGGCACCGGGAGTGTAGTAGGTACTCTCTTTATCGATCTCTATTTTCCCTCGGAGGATTATCCCCGCGCAGGCGAGACCATACGCATCAGCTTCTGGGCTAAGACTGGCAACTGGAGCAACGCCCTCCTGCGTGTGCGGGCGCGCGGGCTGGATGACCAAACTGCTTACAGCAATCTCATCTCATCCTCAACCCCTATCCCGAATTGGTCACGCTTTGAAGCAAATTATGTAGTGCCAAACTCAAATCCTGCAGGCATTCGGCTCGCTTTCGAGCTAACCTTGCAAGCGGGCGCTTCGGAAGGGACGCTCTGGCTTGATAATCTCGAGGTTTATGGCAGTAAACAGTGGCGTACTCGCCCACCCCGTTCTCTTAAAATATTTACTTACTATGATCCCACCCGTGAGGAAGCAAATAACGACTGGATCTACTATGCACGCGAGTTCGATATGATTGGTATTTCCCAGCGCATGTACGAAGCACGCCGTATGCTCGTCTATAAACCAGAACTAAAAACCACGACCTATTACTTGGGCTTTACCAGCGATGCCGCAGGCGATGGGAACTCCATACGTGACCCATTCGGATATACTTACTGCAATCAATATCATCCTGAATGGTTTCTTCTGAACCAATTTGGTCAACGAGTTCGCTTCGGCGGTTCGCTTTACATGATGGATGTTGGCAATCCTGACTGCGCGGATCGAGCAGCATCTCGAATCCGGGAACGCTTCCGCCACTCAAACATGGGTCTTTTCTCAATCAAATTAGATAATCTAATTGACTTTACACACACCCACCCTAACCAGCGTTACCCAACCGTCGCCAGCCGCCTGGCAGCTGTGGTGAAGTACTTTCTTACCCTGCGTCGCGAGCTATCACTGTATGGACCACCCTTGTTATTAGCCAATGTCGCTTCTAAGCCGTATACCCGCGACTGGATGCATACCTACCTACTAAGGCAAGGATACTTAGACGGCGTTTTTATCGAGCAGGCGTTCACGACCATTTACAGCCTTCCAGCCCCTGCCGATTATATTTCGTTTACCACTTGGGAAGCCCAGCTACAAACGCTTGCCGAAACACCTGATAAAGTGCGCATTTACTATAGCGGCTATACAATAGATCCTGTGAAAGGACGTCCTATGAAATTGTACGCGATGGCAAGCTTCCTACTCGGCAGCAATGAAAATGCCTACCTCTATTTAGATAAGCACTATTACGAGGGCACACCTTTTGGTCGCCAGCGTTCCTGGCGTCCTGATGCCGATCTTGATGTACCACTGGGTCAGCCGACAGGCCCTTATCAAGTTTTCTTCCGCTCCTCTGACTATCGAGGCGGACTTTACTACCGACCCTTTGAGAATGGATTTGTACTGGTCAACCCAACCGGCATCACCCGCCCTTATTGGAAAGATGGGGCGGTGTTTACATGGGTGTTAGACGATACCTACTACGAATGGGTAACTCAGCAGACTTATCCAGCAGGCACGCGAATTAAGCTCTACCCCAAGCAGGCGCGTATGTTTATTCGTCAAAGCGGGCTTCAAGCCCCGGGCAAGAACGGTCTCCCGATGCCTCTGCAGGATTGGAAACCAACCCTGCCAAAGAATGGCTTTAGGGAATAGGGAGCAGGAAGTAGTGGCGCATTCCTCGTTCCCGATGGTCTAAGCCATTTTCGGCTCGGTGGGCAGCCCCGTCCTCCTGATTTGCCCTCACCCCCAGCCCCTTTCCGAACAGGTTTCCTGAGTTTCACTTCTTCACAGGTAGGCGAAAAGCTGCTGCCAGGAAAGAGCTCGCGGAAACGCTGAAGCCATTTCAATCCCTCACAGGGAGGCGAAAAACGGTGGGTTGATCTCTCCTAATAACATACTCAAATCTCGATTCGCAACCCCCCTGGCCCACGAGTCAAATTAAGCCCGATCGAGGGGAGGTTCTGAATCGGGACTTGCATTTTGAGTTCGCAATGGGGTATAATAGGGGCGCAGGGTCCAAAGGGACAGCCCCTGCGCAGGGGATTGAAACTTTTCTCCGGCCCTTCAGCCACCCCGCTATCTTCTGTCCAAAGGGACAGCCCCTGCGCAGGGGATTGAAACGGAGTGGTCGGCAGTGTTATCAGTATCTGGTCTCAGTTTGTCCAAAGGGACAGCCCCTGCGCAGGGGATTGAAACATAACGGCGGCGGCGTACTCAAGGCGGTCGTGGCAGAATGGTCCAAAGGGACAGCCCCTGCGCAGGGGATTGAAACATAACGGCGGCGGCGTACTCAAGGCGGTCGTGGCAGAATGGTCCAAAGGGACAGCCCCTGCGCAGGGGATTGAAACCCGATGAGCCAGCGGTAGGTCTCACGCAAGATAACGAGCTGCTGCTGCGCTGCGGTCAAATCGGTTCGGTCGGGACGGGTAATTATCGGATGGTCTATCTCAAAGCAGAGTATCGCTTGGCGAGCGGGCTGGATGCCGACCAACTTCAGCGCATAGAGCAGCCAGAAGATAGACAAAGTGCCAAGTTGTGAGTGCCTAAGCGGATGCATGCGCTCCGTCTGCACCTCAATGCCAGGCAAGATGAAATGCTTGTAGTAGCGGTAGGCGATGAGGGTATCGGGCGGGAAGCTCTGGTCAGGGAAATCGGGCACGGCAAGAATCTCGCCATTTGTGCCTAAGAGAAGGTGCTTTATCTCATCTAAACGCCAGAAGTAGGCATTGGTGCTGTTGAAGGCGCAGTAGGTCGGGGTATAGACGCGGAGGTTCTCTCGTGTGAGCCGTACCCGTGCGCCCAAGCGGGGGTAGCTGGTGCCGCCGTTCGGAACGCTGCCTGTGGAGGCGAAAGTGTTGCTATCCACTTGCGAGACGGTGTTCGCCAAATCGTTAGGGTCCGGGCGGACAATCGGGAAATCGCTGGGCAGCGTGAGCGCGGTGCGTGCCGTGCTGAGGTTCGGACCGAACAACACCACAGGCGTATCTTCATCCGCGTTCCAATTAATCCAAGTTTCTAAGGCGTGTCGGGTACTGTTGTCTGAACTGGAGATGGCTTGCCGTTCCAGCACGAAGACGGCATTGAAATTTCGCAGGAATGCGCGTACATTGGCGCTGGGGACAACCAGTCCATCGGTCCAGATCGTGGTGGAGAAGCTGCTGTCTATTTGACCTGTGACGACCTCGATGCCGAGCGTTTCTAAGGCGCGCTTGGGCGCGTGGAACAGGTCGCGTCGGTTCGGTGTCAGCAGCAAGATCCTTGGCATTTACCGTTCCCCCTTGAGGTTGAAGATGAGCGTGGCGGAGCCTGGCGGGGTTGCTGAATCCGTCACCTCGATGCGGTACATATCGGCTCCGAGGGGCGTGCCGTCTGAGGTCTGAAGCACGATGCGATACCAGCCTGCGGTGCTGCCTGAGGCAGTGAAAGTGCCGTAGTTGAACCAGCTGGTAAAGAGCGGGTTGCCATCGATATCGGTGGGGCGACCTAACAGGGTGAATTGGGGCGTGACGCCGCCTGGGTTCCAGAACATGAGGATGAATCTTCGGTAGGGTCTGGCGTTCTGGATGGTCGCTGCTTCTGTGGCTGTGACGCCTAACAGGTCTTTGGCGGTTCCGTCGCAAGTGACTTCGCCCGTGAGCAGAAGGTCGATACGGCTCTCTTCCGTCGGCACGGGCTGGTTCTCGCTGTTCGCAACGGAGACAGGGAGAGGGTTGTTGGGGCTGACCGTGATTGTCGTATGCTGTCTGCGAAATCTGACAGGCATTTCTGGATAACCTCCGCCTGTTGAAGGACATGCGACATACAAATAGGTCAACCCCTTCCCGTCTTTTTGGGAGGTGATACTATTTTACCTTGATAATCTTCCATTCGCCATGCTGGTACACTACGGGCAGGTTAGTACGGGTTTGCTTGTAAGCGATCCAGTAATCGATTCGGAACTGTGTCACCAATTGAAGTATGCGTGTTTCATCAATAGTCTTTATGTAGACATGATCTGCATAGGTTTCTCGGACATGGGTCCATCGTCCTGTGCGATAGTGGTGCTCATCGAGATGGGCGACCTCCATCAAGCCCAGCAGGCGCATGCGTTGTAGCCAGTGTGTGGCATACCAGGGCGCATACGGCCAAGCCGTTCCATCTTTCCAGTGCACAAACACATTGCGCTGGGAAAGGTGGCGAAAGTCTTGCCATCCCTCCTGAGGACCGAATGGGATAAGGAACACATCATCTAATTGGGTGTTCTTGCGTGCCCACTCTGCAAAGGGTAAGCATGGCGGTGCCTGGATTCCTAACCAGTTACCTGCTGTAGTAACGCGCTGTGCATGGGCAATGATCGCACGCCCTGACAGGAAAGCAATGCCCACCAGTAGTGCCAGCCACGCATTTGTGGCGTGTGTGAACTGTTGGGAGTAGCTTTTTGACCATAACGCGCGAAGACCAGCTCCCAGTATCCCACTGAGAAGAAAAGCAAGGATTAACAGAGTTATTGAGTCGATTTTCAGGATATCGAAGCGTCGCCATACAATAGCCACTGTTAGCATGCCGACCTGAACAGCAAAAAGCCACCACGAAGTGGCAGGGCGTTGATCGATCCATGTCGCAGCGGCACCCGCAAAGAAGACACCTGCGGTAAACATCCAGAGGTCATGTCCGCGAATAGGATGAAGGCGCAATAGAGAGAGTGAATGAAATACATAAGGGGTCAGCCATGCCAGCAAGTACCAGAAAAAGCCGATGACTGCCCACAGCGGGAGATAAGTCCTTGCTGCGGTCGTGCTAAACGGCAGCACGCGCGCCAAATACCCGCTCAGCCCCATTAGCCCAAGTAGTGCCACTTGCAGCAGAGGGTGCCAAAGTGTAGGGAAGAAGTGGTATGGGAACTGTAATTCGGCAACTTGCCAAACCGCTTGCACATCGAAACTGGAGTGCGCACTACTTTGTAGGGTCAGCCAGATGCCGGGGGCGCCTACCAGAACAACCACAGGCAGCGATATCAGCCACCTTCGTGCCTCTTTCCGACATTCAGGAGTGACCACCCAAGAAACCGCAAGGTACACCATTCCAAAAAGAGCATACATCATATTCATGTCCATTGCCAATCCGAGAAACGACGCGGTCAGCACGGGGCGTCTCTGCATAAGAGCGGCCAATCCCAACAACACAAAAGCGACCGCAAAACTTGTTTGCTCTGTAAAGTCGCGGATAGGATTACCTGCTCCGACCAACGGGGAAGGACTGGATGCGATAAATGCCATTGCTGCTAATGGCGCCGCATGCGAACTCGCAAAAAACGCTCGCCCTATCTGGAACGCCGCTATAAGAAACAGTAGCCGTGAAACAACGAACAGAACGCCAAGCACCACCGAAAGGTCAACCCACCGCGAGAGCAATGCCACCAAATACCATAGGAAGGAGGCATAAGCATAAGCGGTTTCTTGGACAAACTGATCATTGGGGTAAAGTTCAGGATGTAGAATCTTCTGTACCAACACCAATTGCAGAGGGTGATTAGCCCCTATTATATCCTTATAACCTGTTATTAGTATTGAAATCAGGCATAACCAGACGGTTAGAAGAGTCATGCCCCACTGATTTAGAAAACGCAAGGATTGTTGCTCCATAGTGAATCGCCTCCTAACCTTCACTGATTTGTGCCGTTTTCATTCCGGCCTCTTGCAATCGCTTGCCTAAGACGATGCGCGTCACGGCAGCCACGCGATCGCCCTCTGCCAGGTCGATTAGTTTCACCCCTTGGGCAATACGCCCAGTGATGCGGAGGTCACTCACGCGCAGTCGGATACCCTTACTGTTGGCGGTGACGAGGATGAGCTTGTCGTCTTTGTCCACCACTTCGGCAGCGACCACATGTCCCGTCTTGCGCGTGACATTCATTGTCAAGATGCCCTTGCCCCCGCGCGATTGCACGCGATACTCCTTCAGTGGGGTGCATTTGCCGTAGCCGTTCTCCGAGACGACCAGCAGCAGCGCGTTTGGCACTACCCGGCATGCCGCGACGAGCGTATCGCCCTTAGTCAATCGGATGGCAATCACGCCGCCTGCGGTGCGCGAGCGCACGGGTACATCCTTTTCAGAAAAGCGAATCGCAAAGCCTGCCTGTGTCACTAAGAGAATGTCGTCGTTGCCCGTGGTGTGCAGCACCCAGCCGAGCGCGTCGCCCTCCTCCAGGTCAAAGGCGTTCAGGCCGTTGCTACGCAGGTTCGCGAACTCGCTCAATGCGGTGCGCTTGATTTCGCCTCCGCGCGTAATCATCGTCAGGTAGCCCTGCGCATCAAAATCACGAATCGAAACGGTCGCCGTCACCTTCTCGTCAGGCTGGATGCTGATGTAGTTGATAACGGGCGTGCCCTTCGCTTGACGCGAGGTCTCGGGAATCTCATACGCCTTAAGACGGTAGACGCGCCCGCGATCGGTGAAAAAGAGAATATAGTGGTGCGTGCTGACTTGGAACAAGTGTTCCACCTCGTCCTCTTCGCGGGCGGTGGTGGCAATCACACCCTTGCCACCGCGCTTTTGCGAGCGATAGGCATCCAGCGATACGCGCTTGATGTAGCCATCGCGCGTAATCAGCACCAGCGTCTCCTCTTCGGGGATGAGATCCTCTTCTGAAATCTCTTCTGCCTCGCGGGCGACAATGCGTGTGCGTCGCGCATCACCGAACTTCTCCTTGAGCGCAAGCAGCTCCTCTTTCATTATCTGCTCCACGCGGTGCGGGTCCGTCAGGATATGTTCCAGTCGGGTGATTTCGCGCAGCAGCCCGCGATATTCGTCCGCGATTTTTTCCTGCTCCAAGCGTGCCAGTTGACGCAGCTGCATCGCCAGGATGGCATCTGCCTGGATAGCCGTCAGCCCGAATCGGCGGATCATTTCGCGGCGAGCGACCTCCGCTGTTTCCGAACGGCGAATCAGGCGGATAATCTCGTCCAATACACTCACGGCGATTTGCAGCCCTTCCAGCACATGGGCACGCGACTTGGCGCGATAAAGCTCGTAGCGCGTGCGCCGCAAAATCACCGTGCGCCGATGTGCCAGATAGTGATCCATCAGGTCGAGCAGGCTCATCACACGCGGCACATTCTCTACCAGCGCGAGCAGGATCGCGCCGAAGGTGGTGCGCAATTGGGTGTGTTTCAGCAAGCGATTGAGCATACGGTTCGGGTTCACATCACGGCGCAGCTCAATCACGACGCGCATGCCCGTGCGGTCGGAGTAGTCGGCGATATCGGTAATGCCTTCCAGCTTGCCCGCCTTGACCAGGGCGGCAATTTGTTCGATTAGGCGCGCCTTGCTCACCTGATAGGGCAGCTCCGTAACCACGATCGCACTTTTGCCGCCATCCAGCGGCTCAATCTGCGTTTTGGCTTGCATGATAATGCTGCCACGACCCGTTTCGTACGCCTGTCGAATGCCGCGCATGCCCAATATCAGCCCACCCATCGGGAAATCGGGTCCAGGCAGCAGTTTCAAAATGGGGTCCAGCGAACAGTTCGGGTGCTCCAACCGATAGATGAGCGCGTCAACCACTTCGCTAAGGTTGTGTGGTGGGATATTGGTCGCCATGCCAACCGCGATGCCGCTGCCGCCATTGCACAGCAGGTTCGGGAACCGCGCTGGCAGCACCACCGGCTCCTCCGTGCTTTGCAAGTAGTTTGGCATCCAGTCAACGGTCTCTTTGTCGATGTCCGCCAGCATCTCCATCGCGATGGGCGTGAGACGTACCTCGGTGTAGCGCATCGCCGCCGGAGGATCCCCATCCACGCTTCCAAAGTTGCCCTGCCCATCCACCAAGGGATAGCGCATGTTGAACTCTTGCGCCATACGCACCAGCGTCGGATAGACCACCTCCTGACCATGCGGGTGGTAGTTCGCCGTGGTCTCGCCACACACTTTGGCAGACTTGGTATGGGCTGAATCGGGGGTCAACCCAAGCTCACGCATCACATAGAGAATGCGCCGCTGAACAGGCTTGAGACCATCCCGCACATCAGGCAGCGCACGGGCAATGATCACGCTCATCGCATAATCGAGATAGGAGCGCTTCATCTCCTCCTCGACGGGAATCTGCAATACCTCGCGACCAATCTGGGCACTCATACAAGATAAAGTATACCTGATGAGGAAATGGGGAACCACTTCCCCCTGCGCGGCAGAGTCCGTAGGCATCCGCTGCCAATTGCACGCATTTAAGCAGGAATCTGCGATTCATAGGCGAATATCTTGAAAGCGGCAGGGGAAAAAGCAGGAATCGAGAAAGTGGAGGTGTATAATAGGAGCAGCTGCCCCGAAGCACGCCCCGGGGGTGGGCACATGGATGTGTAGGAGAACTCCTTTTCAGGGTAGGTGAGGAGGAGAACCATGGTGGAACGCCGCTGGAGCGCAGCGCATATCGAAGCTGCCCTGCGTGAGCTGAAAGGTGTCTGCGGGGCGCGTGTAGTGGCGGACGAAAAGGGTCTCATTCAAGAGATCCACCTGCTGGTGGAAGGCGATCGGAACCCGAAGCAGGTGGTGCGTGATGTCGAGTCGGCACTGATGGCGCACTTCGGCATCAGCATCGACCACCGCAAGGTAAGTGTCGCGCAGAAAAGCGGCTCTCGCTGGCAACCCACTTCGCGTCTGCGCTGGCTCGATGTGCAAATCACCCAAGAAGGCACCCGCGCCACCGTCTCCGTCTTTGTGGAGCGGGGCGGGCAGGTCTATCGGGGCACGGCATCAGGGGTGCGTGCCAGCACGCAGCTGCCCCGACTGGTCGCCATCGCCACCCTGCGCGCCGTCGAGTTAGCGCACGGTTTGCACGAGCGATTCGGACTGGAAGATGTATCCACCAGCACCGTGCTGGCAGGGTATCCTGTAGCGGTGGTGCTGGTCAGCGCGGTGCGCGATAACGGCGAAGACCTGCTGGTGGGCAGCGCATTGGTGCGACAGGACATCTACCGAGCGGTTGGATTAGCGACGCTGGACGCGATTAATCGGCGTGTGGTCGCCTTCCCAAGCGATTTCGAGCCATCTCCTGACGCAGTGGTCATGCTAAGCCCTGCAACGGAGTTGGCACAGGAAACAACATCGTAGGGGCAGACCCTGTGTCTGCCTATCCAAAACGATGTAGGGGCAGACCCCTGTGTCTGCCTATCCAAAACGATGTAGGGGCAGACCCCTGTGTCTGCCTATCCAAAACGATGTAGGGGCAGACCCCTGTGTCTGCCCGCAACGGGG
>BEHR01000021.1 GCA_002898555.1 bacterium HR15 | reverse complement strand
ATTACAACACGAGGACTTACGCCTTGCGGCGTCGGCGCAGCGCCAGCAGACCCACCAGACCGGAACCCAGCGCAATCATGCTGGCAGGCTCGGGAACCAACAGGGTGATATTGAACCGCTGACCATAGTCAGACGAAGGGTTGCCGTTCGTGCCAAAGTTGGTGCGCACGGTCACGCCCTCGCTGCCGATCAGGCTCCCATTCCCGTCCAGATCATAACCCGCCAAGCGGTTGGGCCCCAGCTCGTAGATGCCATTACCACCAACAACCAGCTGGAAGTAGCCAAAAACCAACGGATCTGTGTCGTTGGTGCCGCCCGGGACCAGAATCTTGAAGGCTGCGCCTTCAGGAGTCACAAGGGGGAAGCTGGTGCTGGCAGGGTTGCTCGAATTTGCATGGATCTCGCCAGCGCGCCGTGTTTGCTCGGTATATCCTCTGGCGGCTGCCTCGCCAGTCCATGCAGCGGAGCCAGAGCCAGCCCCCGTAACACCAACTACATCGAAGCCATAGGTGGTGTAGTTCGGGTTATTGCCGTGAGCGCTGGACTGGCGTGTTAGATCGAAGAAGGCGTTGATGATCGCCCACGCGGTGGAGTTGCCGAAGCCCGGCTGGAACTGCGCCTTGAAGAACACATAAATGGTGCTGCCTGGAGCCGCCACAAACTCTATTGTGTTGGTATCATTGTCACCCCAGACAGCGGTGTGCCAATCGCTGGAATTACTCAGCCCAAGCCAGAATTTCGATTGAGCGAGCGCGCTACCCGTAAAGATGGCGCTCACTGCCGCAATCGCTAAGATTTTATTTACTCGCATCACACACATCCTCCTTTCTGAGGTTTGGTGTTGCCGTGTTCAGGGCGAACTGAAACGGCACTGCAGCGACTACGCTGCATCAACACATTGCCCAAAAGTGCGGGAGAGTCAGACTCTCCGCAACACTGCCCCTTATTATACCCCATTTCTGGGGCATTTGTCAAGGGGTTCAGGGAGTTCTCCCCTCATTTTCCCCTCTATTATACCCCATTTCTGGGGCATTTGTCAAGGGGGCAAGGGGCTTTCCCATTCCTAACCCTATTATACCCCACTTTGCTGGGGATTCGGGCGGTCAGGATAGGGTTCTCCCCAACACCGACTCTATTATAGCACATTTTCGCGCGTTTGTCAAGGGGGGAAGAGGCGAATCTGGGGTTTTTTAGGGGCAAAATCCCCCGATTCGGGGGATTTTTTTGGGGATTTTTATGGATGGAAACCATCGTGGTATGGGCAGACACGGGGGTCTGCCCCCACATGATGGGAAGGGCAGACACAGGGGTCTGCCCCCACATGATGGGAAGGGCAGACACGGGGGTCTGCCCCTACATGATGGCATGATGGTAGGAAGCGACTGCGCTGTGTCGAAAGGAGGCGCTATGAGCACGGTTCGAATCGGATTTGTGGGTGCGGGTGGGATTGCCCAGGCGCATTGGGATGCCCTTTCTAAAATCGAAGGGGTGGCACTGGTCGCTTTTTGCGATATAGAGGCTTCGCGGGCGGAAGCGGCTGCGGCTCGCTTTGGCGCAACTGCCTATACCGACTATGAGACGATGCTGCTCGAGCAGCCGATGGACGCGCTCTATGTCTGCGTGCCGCCCCATGCGCATGGGGGCGTGGAGGAGCTTGCCGCGCAGAAGGGTATCCATCTCTTTGTGGAGAAGCCGGTGGCGCGCAGTCTGGAACGCGCCCGCCAGATCGAAGCCGCGATCCAGCAAGCGGGCATCCTCAGCAGTGTGGGCTATCACTTTCGGTACTATGGCGCGACTGAGCGCGCTCGCGAACGGCTCCAGGGGCTGCCTATCGGCATGGCAATTGGCTACTGGCACGGGGGCATGCCCGGCGTCCCATGGTGGCGTCAGCACGCGCTTTCGGGTGGGCAACTGGTGGAGCAGACCACCCATATTGTAGATTTGGCACGCTATCTGGTGGGCGAGGTCGCGGAGGTGCATGCCTACTTCGCGCATGGGGTTGTGCCGTTGCCCTATCCCGATGGCGATGTGAGCGAGGCGGGTGTGGTCGCGCTGCGCTTTGCCACTGGGGCGGTGGGCGTTATCACCAACACCTGCATGCTGAACGCCCCTGGTGAGGTAGCTCTCAAAATCTACACACCCGACCGCATCCTCGAAGTGGGTTGGGGTAAGCTCATCGAAACGGAGGCGAACCGTCGCGAGGAATATACATCCCGCGACAATCCCTACCTGAACGAGGATCGCGCCTTCATCGAGGCGATCCGCACGGGCGACCGCAGCCTGATCCGTGCCCCCTATTCGGACGCGGTGCGCACCCTCGCGGTGACCCTCGCTGCCGATGAATCGGCGCGGATCGGCAAGCCCGTTCGAGTCGCGGACTAATTCCTCAGTGGTTTGCCTGTGTCCAGCATATGGCGGATACGCGCTCTTGTCTTCTCGGTGCGGCACAGCGCGAGGAACGCCTCCCGTTCCAGCGCGTGGAAATGTTCTTCGGGCAGGGGCACGGAGGAGCGCACTTCGCCACCCGTCATGACGAAGGCGATTTTCTCCGCGATGAGTCGGTCGTGGTCGCTTATCTGTCCCGCTTGGTGCGCCCAGTGAACCTCCATCATTAGCCGCGCGAAGCCGTTTTCGCCCACTGCCAAGATGGGCGTCGGTCGTGGAGGTCGGTAGCCCGCTCGCGAGAGCGCCAGCACATGTTGCTTTGCCTCATACAGCAGGCGGTCAATGTTCCAGCAGAGCGTATCATGCGGGCGCAGGAAGCCGAGCGCATAGGCATCGAAGGCATTGCTGGAGCGCTTGCCGAAGGCGAGCGTCTGGAACACGGCGCGCAGGTGTGGCAGTGGGTCGTCATCGGGGGGGAGATGCTCCAACGCGCGGCGGGTCATCAAAGTGGTGCCGCCCCCTGCGGGGATTAAGCCGACCAGCGCTTCGGGCAGACCAAGGCTGGCATCCACATGGGCATGCACATGGGCGCAGGGCAGCACCAGTTCCAGTCCACCACCCAGCGCGTAGCCATGCACGGCTGCCACGATAGGCACGCCACAGGTGCGAATCCGATGGTTCAGCCCTTGCAACAGGCGCAGCCCCTCATCCAGACCTTGCCAATCCTCCGTGTCGATATATTCCAGAAACAGGTTCAGATTGAACCCTGCCGAAAACATGCGTCCCTGATTGCCCATCACCAGCCCTGCGAACTCACGCTCGGCGCGCTCCAGCGCATGATGGATAAACCGCATCAGAGAGGGCGTCAGCACATTCGCTTTGGTACGGAATTCGAGGCATGCGACATCATCACCCAGATCGATCAGGCGCGCTTCGGCATGTTCCTCGATCACTTTGCCTGCCCGCGCGAGGTCGTCCAGCTGGATGAAGAAGTGCGGCGTGGTCAGGGGCACATAGTCGCCTTCGTCCTCATGCGGTTCGAAATAAACGCGCGTAGTGTCCCGCGTGGTGTAGAAGGAGGTGAGTCCCGCGTTGCGTAAGGCGGTGAGGGTGCGCGGCTCTTTGGGCAGCGCGAGCTGGGCAAGTGCTTCGCGCCCCGCTTCTCCCAGTGCATCCCAGCTTTCGAAGATGCCCAGCTCCCAGTTATAGCCCAACCGCATCGCCATATCGAGCGAGGGGATGTCGTAAGCCACTTCGGGCATCACTTCCGCGCCGTAGGCAAGTGGCATGAGGAATGCTTCGCGGAAAAACGCGCCGTAAGGCTCAGGCAATTGGAGCAACCTTTGCAGGCGTTCGGGCAGCGGTGCGGCAGCCAGCGCGGGGTCAATCGGCAGCTGGGCTTCACGGCGTGGACGATAGCGGAGCGTCTCGAAATCGAGGGTCAAAATAGTTCCCTCCTCACGCTTGTAGAAGCCTGCCCCTGTCTTCTCGCCCAACCGACCGCTCTCAATGAGCGCATGCCACACAGGAGGCAACTCCAGCGACTGCACATACCAGTCCTCGCCCAGTCGTTCCTTCTGGTTGCGAAGGATATTGTGCGCCACATCCAGCCCCACCAGGTCGGCAAGGCGGAAGACCCCACTGCGCGGGCGACCGACCAGCGGTCCCAGCAACAGGTCGGCTTCCTCCGGGGTGATGCCGTATTGGATCGCGCTGGTGAGGGCACGCAGCAGCGCATAGATGCCGATGCGCGTGGTGATGAAGCCCGGTCGGTCCTTCGCCAGCACCACCCGTTTGCCCAGCAATCGCTCGGCAAAGGCGGTGAAGCGCACCGTCAGGTCAGGATCGGTCTCTGCGGTGGGGATCAGTTCCAGCAGGCGCATGACGCGCGGCGGATTGAAGAAGTGGGTGCCCAGAAATCGGCTGCGCAAGGCGGGGGGCAACGCTTCGGCAATCTCCGCGATGCCCAGCCCAGAAGTGTTAGAACTGAGCACGGCTTCTGGGTTCACCCGTTTTGCCACCCGTGCCCATAACTCGCGTTTCGGTTCGATGCGCTCGATAATCGCTTCCACAACCCAGTCTGCGCTTTCTACCCAGTCCAGATGGCTATCCACATTGCCGGGGGTAATCAGGCTGGCATCGTCCGGCTGATAGAACGCACCTGTTTGCTGCAGCTTCTCCAGCGCGTGGAAGGCGACCTCACCCACATCGAGCAGGCTGACACGCCAGCCAACACTGGCTAACAGCGCCGCGATGCCGCTGCCCATCGTGCCTGCACCCAGCACGACCGCATGCCCTTTGCGACGATTACCGTTCACCATAGTTAGAAGGATACCTGACTCACTCAACATCCCTCTCACCACTCAGTACGGGCTAAAATATCTGAGACCACTGCAGCCACCAGCCGCAGCGAGCGTCAGGCAGGTCGGTTTCGCGTAGGTGGCGCGAGCGGTAGCGCAGGCTAAGCAGGCTCGTGCGGGTCGCTTGATAGCTGAGTTGCACATCGAACTGATAGCCGCGCTCGCCGGGCAGGAAGTCATGGAAGCGCCCGATGTTCCAGCCCTCCAACGCGAGGAACCACCGCTCTCGCTCCCATTCGAAGCGGGCATATAGCCCTCGCCGATTAGCTCCAAACGGATGCCCCATCGGTAATCCTTTGTAGAAGTAGGCGTAGCGTGGATCGTGCCCTGCTGCGCCGTAGGTCCCGCCATTCTCCGTGCCATCGGTCAGCACGCCTTCCAAGATCAAGCGCGTGTCCGGGGTTGGTTTAAAGCGGACCCCCAGCAGTGTGGCGATCTTGCGCGGGGTGTTCGCGCCGCGCCCGCCCAGAAAATCGGGCGCACGGATATCGTCAATCAGCCAGAATAGATAGAGCCTGTTTGTCGCGTTGGGTTGATAAATCACCCCGATCTCCGCCAGATAGTTGAACCACCCGGAACCAATCTCGGCACGGCTCATCCACTTCTGATAGAGATAGTAGGGCACAAGCTGGCTGAGGGCGCCATTAGGCAAGCGCAACGCTTTGAACGCTTCAGCCGCCGAGAGGCTCCAGCGTGAATCGAGGGCGCGTGTAAGTCGCCGCCCGCCCCACCAGACCATTTGACCATCCTGTTCGAACTGGGCATAGAACTGCTCAAACTGCCACTTGCCAAGCATGGGCAGGTGCATCGGGAAGGCGATATGTGCGTAGGGTACGGGTGGCATTGCATCGTTGACCAGCAGTGCACCACTGTAGCCCCCCGCCCAGCGCAGATTTGCGCGCGCCAACTGCCATTCCCATTCGCCCGTACGAAAGGTGAGCCGGGCAAGCGGCATCGCGTCAAAAGCAGACGGATTTGCACCCTCGCGTCGTGCGCTGTCGCTCCAGACCATCTCCAGCAGGGCTTGCTCGCCCAGCGACCACAGCCCGACCACTCGATAGGCTCCCTTGGCGTCGGTCGACCAGTTGCTGTCAGTGGGGTAGCCGAACCCCTCCAGCGTTGTGAGGAGCATACCTTGTCGGGGTGGCAATCGCTCTGCCTGTCCCAGTCGCCAGCGTAGAAACTCCCTCCAGGGTTGGGCAGACACCAGATCTGCCCTTTCCCGGAATTCGTCCAGGCTGCGGGGTGCGCGAGCAAGATGAGCAGGTGTGGGGGCAGTGCGGGCAAGCAGGTCGTAGAGTGGATCGTCATGCACAGGCAACTGCTGCGCGGCAGCGGACAGCAGCAATAACCCCAGCAGGGGCAGGGCTTGGGATCTGCCCCTGTTGCGCAGGGTGCTTGCCCCTCTCACGCCTGCACCACCCCATGCTTGGTCATGCGCGGTGCGCGGCGACCAGTGGCTAACTCCATCACGAAGGTGCGTGCCTCATCCGCTCGCTCCTTGTCGCACAGCTCCATGAGCAACTCCAGCTGGCCGCGCAGCCACCCCCAATCGGGCACACTGCCATTGCGCACGCGTCGAATCTTCTCGTAAGCGGTCGGCTCTAAGTCCTCTTCAGAATAACACAGCTCCTCGTGGAGCTTCTCGCCAGGGCGTACGCCGGTGAACACAATCTTGATATCCTTTTCGGGCACCAGTCCGTACAGGCGGATTAGGTCGTATGCCATGTCCAGAATGCGGATGGGCGTCCCCATATCCAAAATGAAGATGTCACCTCTGCTGGACAGTGCACCTGCCAGCAGCACCAGATGCACTGCTTCCGAGATGCTCATAAAGTAGCGGCGCATTTCTGGGTGGGTAATGCGCACTGGTCCGCCCTTTTCGATTTGCATCTGCAGGGTTGGGATCACGCTGCCACGGCTGCCCAGCACATTGCCGAACCGCACGATGGCGAACTCCGTTTCGCTTTGGTGAGATAGTGCACTTACAATCATTTCGCCCACACGCTTGGTCGCTCCCATGATGCTCACCGGCTTGACCGCTTTATCGGTGGAGATATAGACGAACTTCTGTACCCCATGCCGAATTGCCTCTTCAGCCATTACCCAGGTGCCCAGCACATTATTTTTGATGGCTTCGATGGGGTTGCTTTCCATCAAGGGCACATGCTTGTGGGCAGCCGCGTGGAACACCAGCGTGGGTTGCTCCTGACGCAGAACACTGCCGATTCGGGTGGCGTCGCGCACATCGGCGATGATGCAGCGCGGCTCGTAGCCGAAATCGGCAATCAGCTCCTGTTCCACTTGATAGATACTGTTTTCGCCTTTGCCCAGCAAGATGAGGCTGGCAGGCCCCACCTGCACCAGCTGGCGTGCCAGTTCACTGCCGATGGAGCCACCTGCCCCTGTGATGAGCACCCGCTCGCCCTCCACATAATCGGATACTGCCTTCATGTTGAACATTACTGGCTGACGGCGCAGCAAGTCTTCGATATGCACCTCGCGGATCTGGGTAAGGCTTACTCCCCCTTCATGGAGGGTAGGAATGAAGGGTAGAATACGCACGCGGGCATTCGTGCAACGGCACCGTTCAAAGATGCGACGGATGACCTCGCCTGGCGCGGACGGAATGGCAATCACGATTTCCTGCACGCGGTGCTGCTCGGCAATGCTTGGAATGTCTTCAGTAGTGCCCAGACAGGGGTAGCCATGAATGCGGATATGGCGTTTCTGGGGGTCATCATCCACAAACCCGATAACATGATATTCGCTGAGGGGGTTACGACGCGTTTCGCGCATGAGCATTTCGCCAGCATCCCCGCCACCGACAATCAGCGTCGTGCGCTGCCTGTGGGTCTGTCCCCTGCTTGCTCGCTGCCACTCGTAGAGGCGTCGCCCAACACGCGAGAGGGTAAGCAACCCCAGCACAAAACAGCCGAACAGGGCTGGCTCTGCGAAGCGAAATTCGCGATGGAAGAGGTGGCTCCAGCCAAGAGCAAGCAGGAAATCCGCAAGAGTCAGTATGGCGCCGACATGGATGAGGTTGAACACATCCGATAACCCGGCATAGCGGCTGTGGATGCGGTAGAGCCTTTTGACAAAGAGCAAAATCAGCCCCAAGAGTACGAGCAAAGGCACGACGCTCACCAAAAAAGTGCGGTCAGCCACACGATAGCGAAAGTTGTTCACCAAGCCGACCGCCAGCACCAGTGCCACTCCGATAATGATTGCATCCGTGCAAACAGCCCAGAGGTATCGCCCCCACGGGGCGATGGACTCCCGCCAGCGTTGCCCGAACCGCCCTAACTGTCTCAATTTCTCCCTCCATAGATATCGGCAGCGTCTCAAACCCATCTCTTAATGACGAGATTCTTTGAGACGCGCTTCTCCTTCCCCGAATGCTTTTAGTATACCCATCCTCCCGTTTAGGGATTGGGCATTAGGCAACCATGTGCGCTATCGATTCGACATAAGTGTCCGATTAGCTTTCCAGCTGTTGAAAGAAGGCGGGCTGGTCGCGCCAGCGTTCGCGCACCTTGACCCACAGCTCTAAGTAGATGCGCCGACCGAGCCACAGCTCCAGCTCCTCGCGCGCCCGCTGCCCAATCTTTTTGAGCATTTTACCCCCTTCACCAATGACAATCCCCTTGTGCGATTCGCGCTCCACATAGATCGTGGCGGTGATGGCAAGGACGCCATTCGGTCGCTCCTCCCAGCGTTCGATGGCTACCCCAATCCCGTAAGGGACCTCTTGATAGGTATGGAGCAGCACCTTCTCGCGAATAATCTCGGCAGCAAAGAGGCGCGCGGGCTGATCAGTAACTTGGTCAGGGGGAAAGAAGGGTAGGTTGGATGGCAGATGCTTCAAGATTATCTCGAGCAGCTTGTCGCAGTTGTGCCCTTTGACCGCGTTGGTCATCATCCAGTCCGCATGATGGGGGACAAGTTGCCAATATGCCTCCGTATGCGGCTTCACCTTGTCGGGCAGCAGGCGATCCATCTTATTCAGCACCAGAATAATAGGGACACGCGCCTCTTTTTGCAAGATCTCCGCAATTTGCTTATCTTCATCGCTGGGTAGGCGCGACACATCGCACACAAACAGGATCAGGTCGGCGTCGGGCAGCGAGCCGAGCGCGGCTTCGACCATCTGCTCCCCCAGCTTATACTTTGGCTTATGGATGCCAGGCGTATCCACGAACACGATTTGCGCATTGGGGAGGTTCACGATGCCCAAGATGCGTCGGCGCGTGGTTTGTGGGCGGGGCGAGACAATGCTTACCTTCCGCCCCACAAAATAGTTGATGAGCGTGCTTTTGCCCACATTGGGCTTGCCAATCACCGCAACGAAACCAGCACGGAAATCCGAGGTGGGGAGCGCCTCACTCATTGATCCATCCTTCTGCAGCAGGTTTCTCCCGCTCGTGGGCACACGATTCGGGGGCGCGGTCGGTACGGGCAATATAGCGCTCCATGTCGCGCAGGTCGTGGAAATGGATGCCTGTGGCGTTGCGCAGCTCGCGTGCGGTCATCTCCGGATGGGCAAACACCATGACCTGCTTGCCGCGTGCTCGCAGCGCTTCCACCACCCGCTCGAAGTTGCCATCACCACTGAAAATCGCGCATACATCATAATGGTCCAGCGTCAATAGCATGTCGAGCGTCATATCGACCGTCAGCTCCACTCGCTCCCAAGGGGGTTCCTCGCGCGCGGTGTCGCAGCAGCCCTTGATGGGGCGTGTACGCAACACATAGCCCGAATGGAGAAGATAGTCATGGAAGGTCGCATCGCGTCCCTTCGCGCTGGGGTCAAACGCTGTGTAGTAGAAGGCATCCGCCACCTGCATCCCAAGATGCGTGCGAAAATAACACAGCAGCTTGCGATAGTCCAGAAACCATCCGAGCCGCTTCTGCGCGTAATACATATTGGCACCGTCCACAAAGATCGAAACCCGCTCCACCGAAAAAGCACCTCCTGCCAGTGCTATAAAGATACCCTGCCCCTCGCTTTTTTCCTGCCTTAGCCGCGTTGGAAGCTATCGCCCAGATACCAGCCCATCAGGTGGGTCAGAAAGAGGAGATTACCGCCAAAAAGTAGGGTGTGCAGGGTGTCATGGGGATATGCCAGCCCGAACAGAAGGGTTAAAACGCCCACGATGCTGAAGGTGCGCGAGACCGAAGCGTTCAGCCCGCCTTGCAGCAGTCCGTAGAGCGTGTAAAGCAGCGCGGTGAGCGGGAAGCAAAGCGTGGACATCAGCACCAGAATCCCACCCAGCGAGAGCCGTGCCCCATACCGTCGCCACGGCAGCGCATCTTCCAGCGGTGCCACCCAGCGACTAATGCTCAATAAGAAGCCCACAAGGAAGCCCGTTAGCCCCATATACAGCATGAGGTTCAGGCTCCATGCCGCGATCATGGGCAGCCAACGGAACAGCGGGGCTGGTTCGCCCGGCACCGTCGCGGTCAGCGCAATCAAAAAAAGCACCGTGCCCCACCCCAGTGACTGCGCGGCATAGAGCCGCCACTCTGTGGGCAGCAAAAGCACAGGCAGGCTCACTCTCCATGTGGGCGCAGCGGGGGGGGCAGCCGAGCGTGCCATGCTGGCTAACCGCTCGAACTTGCGCTGCAAATCGGCATTGCTGGGGTCCAGCTGCAACGCGTAAGTATAGGCGTTTAATGCCGCGTCGATATGCCCCTGCATGCGATACACATCACCCATGATGATGTAGGCTTGCGGATGGCGCGGTTGCAGGCGGGTCGCTTGTCGTGCCCACTGGAGCGCGTCGCGCAGGCGTCCCTGTAAAAAAGCGCGCTCCGCTTCGTAAATCACACGGCGCAACTCGGCACTGGTATCAGCAGGGCGTGCCGAACCTGTCTGGCTCGCCCGACCGGGCTGACTTGGCTGACGGGGAGGACGGGAAGCTTCGCTGCGGGTTTGCAGGCGCAACAGCGCGTCATAATGCCGCCGACGCTCCGGGTCAGACAGCACCTGATACGCTTCCTGAATGCGCAAAAAGTGCTCCTTCGCATCGGGCGCAGGGTTCACATCGGGATGATAGCGACGCACCAGCTCGCGATACCGCTTGCGAATCTGCTCCAGCGTCGCGTTCATCGGCAAACCCAGCACTTCATAATGGTTCTGCCGTATGCTCTCACCCCCAAACTGCCCCGATTCAAGGACCCGCCTGCGAAAAGATAGACGAGAAGTAACTTGTATAAAAACTAATCAAAATAATTAATACAAAGATAGCGACCAGCAGATAGACGACCACTCCAAAGATGTAGCCCGCTTGATGGGAGCGCACTTTGCCTTCCTCTTCATAATATTCGGCCACTTTCTCCATCATAAAGCCCAGTTCACCCGTGTTCTCGCCTGTGGCGACCATATCCATCACCATCTGGGGCAGCACCCGCGCCTCACGCAGGCTCTGGGTAATGCTGATGCCTGCTTCGATTTTGGACGAGGCGGGTTTGAGTTGGCTGGCAAGGTACTCATTGCCGCATGCGTCTGCCGCGATGCGAATCGCCTGAGACAGTGGCAAGCCCGCGTTATAGAGCGCGCTGAGCGCACGCCCGAAACGCGCCAGGGCGAGCTGCCGTATAGTGAACCCCAGCCACGGAATCGAAACCGTGACCAGCCCCCACAGCCAGCGGAAGGTTTGAGAGCGCATCGCCAGCCGGAAGGCTAACCATAGCACCGCAAGGGTGATGAGCAGGGTGGTTAGCACCGTGGTTGCGAAACTCGCCAGCGTGTCGGTTAGCGGGTTGCCGCCCGTATGCCCCAGAAAACGCAGCACCACACTGGGCGCCATCAAAATCGGAATAATCAGCACCAGCACCAGCTTCGGATAGAAAGTCACTCGACTTAGCAGTCGGCGCAGTTCCAGCTCGTTCTCCAGATAGTCGGCAATCTGACGCAAGCTCTGTTCCAGCACGCCACCCGATTCGCCCACGCGGATCATCGCACGAATGATAGGCGAGAACAGCGCAGGATGGCGGTCAAAAGCGTCGCTGATACGCTCGCCTGCCAGCACGCTATTGCGGATGTCCAGAATAGCACGGCGCAGCCGCGGATGACGACGCTGATTGCCCAGCGTGTCCAGCGCTTGATAGATAGGCACGCCTGCGCTGAGCATCGTCGCCAGCTGACGGAAAAAGAGGGACAAATCTTTCAGGGGTGCACCCCCAAACAGGGGCAAAGCCGAACTTGGGGGGCGAGGCTCCTGCCGAGCCGATTCGGGCACCGCATAGAGTTCCAGCAGCCAATAGCCCTGCGCCCGAACTTGATTGCTTGCCTCCAGGCGAGAGGCAGCCTGCACTGTGCCCTGCACCTCTTGACCGTCGGGACCGCGTGCTACATACCGAAAAGTTGCCATCGCTTTCGATTGTACCCCTCCTATGAACCCGCCTTTTCCTCGAACGCGCGTGGCTGGGGTAGCAACGGGTTCGGAACATCTTTGCGTAGCACCACCGCCATCACGCGCATCCCCATCGGGAACGCCAGTTCAAACTGCAAGTTGTCGGGTACGGGGTCATAGTCGCGATAGGAAATAAAATAGAGCATCTCGCCCTCCGGATCCCACGCAGGTTGCACATCGCGGAACTCCGGCTGTGTCACGGGGTGGATCGCGCCCGTCTCGGAATCGTAGATCTTGATGATGTGCGTGCGCTCGTTTGGCGCGAAGCTGTACGCCAGCCAACGCCCGCAAGGCGACCATGCGAAGCCCTCTATCATCGCGTACTCGCTACGCTCCACCAGCTTTAACTCGCGCTTTTCGATATCGAAAATCAGCAATTCGAAGCGATGGTTGCTTAATGCGATGCGGTCGGCAGTCGGACACACCTCCAACCGGTAGGGATGCCCGATGTCGAACTCTTCATAGCGGGTAATGCCGTCGGGCGTGTGCAGTTCCAGACGAGGTTCACCGCTGGCATCGGAGACGGTGATAAGTCGCTTGCCATCGTTCAGGAACTGGCTGAGGCGGTAGCGCACACCCTGCGGCTCGCCGTGTTGCACCACCGCGCCTTCCCAATTACCCATCACAAATGGCTTGCCGCGCACCGTCAACAGGAGCGAGTGCCCTTCTGGATGCAGCGTGTATTCCTGTAAGTACTTCTCGGTTTCCACAAATTTACGCTGTGCCTGCATGCGCGGGCTGCGCAGTTCAACGGGGATGAGCCGATTCTCATCGGTGGCTAACTCCAGCACATAGAGGTCTGCTCCCGCGTGATAGACGATGCGCTTCCCATCCGTGCTGGGGTAGCGCACATAGTACTCCTCGTGATG
This sequence comes from bacterium HR15, assembly GCA_002898555.1. Classification (GTDB taxonomy): domain Bacteria; phylum Armatimonadota; class Fimbriimonadia; order Fimbriimonadales; family GBS-DC; genus HRBIN15. The sequence goes on along the minus strand of BEHR01000021.1, from coordinate 49,092 downwards.
GGTATGGCGGCGGAGGTCGGAGCCATCGGGCAGGCATGAGTAGATATTGGCGATGCCCTCGTGGTCGGACACGAAGTAGATGCGCTCGCCAATCCACATGGGGGTGGTCAGATCGCCATCGGTCGGCTTGAAGGGAACGAATTCCCCGTTCCCTTCACGGTCAATCCAGAACACGCCCGCCGTACCGCCGCGATAGCGTTTCCAGCGGGCAGGATCGGCGGTGTGCCTGCCTAAAATCACGGCACCATTCGGACCGAAGGCGATATGATTCGCCAGTCCGTAGGGATACGGAATCGGCAATCCGCCCTCTAAGGCGATGTGCCAGAGCCAGACCTCACGCGGGGGGCGTTGAGCCGTGCTGTTGTAGATAATCGCTTTGCCGTCAGGTGTCCAGCCGACCACCTGTACCCGTGTCGCGCCCTGGTAGGTCAGGCGTTTCGGCTCGCCCCCCTCCGCAGGCATCACATACACCTCCGGATGCCCCTCGTCTTTCGCCACAAAAGCGAGCCAGTTGCCGTCGGGTGAATAGCGAGGTGTGATCACTTCGCTGAGGCTGGTGGTCAATCGCCGGGCAATCCCACCTTCCACCGAAACGGTCCACAAATCATCCTCACACACAAAGGCGACCGTGTCGCCATAAATGGTCGGAAAGCGATAGTATCCTCTGTGCATGGTGGCAGAGATTATACCTTTCGCTTCGATGGGGTATTATCGATCTCATCACAAACAAGGGAGGTATCCACAATGCCGTGGTATGTACGCATGGGACAGGTGCCGCCGAAGCGGCATATTCAGTTCCGCCGACCGGATGGCGGACTCTATGCAGAGGAGGTGCTGGGCACAGAGGGCTTCTCTGGCATCCAGTCGATCCTCTATCACTACTATCCGCCCACACGCGTGAAAGAGTTCCACCTCTGCTATGAGCGTGCCATCGAACCGCTGGAAGAACCCATCCTGCAGCATCGCCACTTCCGTACCAAAGAGATGCCACCGCAGGGTGACCCCGTCACGGGACGCATCGAACTGATGTTCAACGATGATGTGATTTTTTCGGTCTGTCGCCCGATAGAGCAGATGAGCTACTTTTATAAGAACGCCGATGGCGACGACCTCATTTTCGTGCATGAGGGCACAGGCAGACTGGAGACGCAGTTCGGGCATCTGCGCTTCCGTGAGGGGGATTACTTGGTGATCCCCCACGGCACCATCTGGCGCATGGTGCTGGACGCGCTGCCTGCGAAGCTCATCTGGATCGAGGCGCGCGGGGGGCAGATCGAAACGCCCAAACGCTATCGCAACGAGTACGGACAGCTGCTGGAACATTCACCCTATTGCGAGCGGGACATTCGCCCACCCGAGGAGCTGGAGACGCGCACTGAGATCGGCGATTTCGAGGTGCGCATCCACAAGCGCGGGCGCGTCTACGCCTACCACTACGAACATCATCCCTTCGATGTGGTGGGATGGGACGGCTATGTCTATCCCTGGGCGTTCAACATTAACGACTTCGAGCCCATCACGGGGCGCATCCATCAGCCGCCACCCGTGCATCAAACCTTCGAAGGGCCCAACTTCGTGGTTTGCTCCTTCTGCCCGCGTATGCTGGACTATCACCCGCAGGCAATCCCAGTGCCCTATAATCACAGCAACCTCGATAGCGATGAGGTGCTCTACTATGTGAACAAGAAGTTCAGCAGTCGGCGCGGGATTGAGGAAGGCTCTATCACGCTCCATCCGTCCGGCATTCCGCACGGACCGCAGCCGGGCGTGGTGGAGGCGAGTCTGGGCGCGACCCGCACGGAGGAGCTGGCGGTCATGATGGACACCTTCCGCCCGCTGCAGGTAACCAAAGCGGCGCTGGAACTGGAAGATCCGAACTATCCCTTCTCGTGGTTAGGTGCGCCCATTCAGCCCGACGATTCGGGCAAGACAGACACTTGGTAAGCCCTTTTACTTACACCCTCTCCCCCGCGGGGAAGAGGGTCAATGGGCGTCGCATGGGTGATGGTGGAGCAGAGGGTTTCCGTGCCCGTTGGGGAGCTGGACCTGCCTCTTTGTGTGACGAGTGGGCAGGTGTTCCGCTGGCAGCCCACTGGTGAAGCGGCATGGCTGGGGCTTGCAGGGGAGCGTATGCTGATAGTGCAGCCAGTGGGTTCGCGCTGGCGACTGCTTGCCCCCAACGGACACGAGCCACTGCCTGTTTTCAGACATCTATTCCGAATGGAGGTTGACCTGAAGCAGATTCAAGCGCGCCTGATTCGGTTGCATCCCCGCTGGGCAGAATGGGTGGCTGCGTTGCCGGGGTTGCGACTGATGCGCTGGCTGGACGCGGAGGAGTGCCTTTTCTCGTTTTTGTGTACGCCTGCGAATAACATCCCCCGTATCACAGGCATGATCGAGCGGCTGTGCGAGCGTTATGGTGAACCTCTTGGGGAATGGAACGGGCGTCTCTGGCGGGCATTTCCGAAAGCGCAAACCCTGGTGAATGCTTCGGAAACGGAGTTGCGCACGCTGGGCTTTGGCTATCGTGCCCGCACGCTGATAGAGGCGGCGCGCGCCCTTGTGGAGCGTGGCGAAGGCTGGCTCACCAGTCTGCGCGAGTTGCCTTATGAGCAAGCGAAGCGTGAGTTGTGCCAGTTGCCCGGCGTGGGCGCGAAGATTGCCGATTGTGTGCTGCTGTTTGGATTGGATAACCCACTTGCCGTGCCCGTGGATACCCATTTGTGGCAGGCGATGCGCCATTGGCTGCTGCCCCACTTACGCCCCCGCAATCTGACCGAGCGTACCTACCGTGAGATCACGGAATGGTTCCACACGACCTTTGGCGAGCTTTCAGGCTGGGCGCACCAGTACCTGTTCACCGCTCATTTGATGGGCGCGAAGGGGCACCCTCATGGGTAATTTTCGCTCATCCTTTTAAGAGCGATTCATACAGTTGGCGGGTGGGTTCGGAGGGGGTGGCGTCCAGCAGTTCGGCAAGGGCTTTTTGGCAGCGGGTGTAGACCTGGAGCGCGTCGGCACGGCGTCCCAGCGCACGATACGCTTGCATCAGGAGGCGTGCCGCCGCCTCATCGCACGGATCCCGTTGCAAGAGCTGCTCGCCATACTCCACCACCTCCACATGGCGTCCCATCAACGCAGCCAGCTGCGCCCGTGCAAGCAGGCACTCCAGATAGAGAGCGCGCAGGCGATGATAGTGCGGCATACACCACTCTTCTTCCGAGAACTCTGGGAGGAGGTCACCCCGATAGACCTGCAGGGCTTCATCCAGCCGTTCCCGTTGGGCATTGGGGTCGGCAAGTTCGAGCGCCTCGCGGGCGATGCGCTCGAACTCGAAGGCGTCCGCGGCCCAGCTGCGTGCGGGTGCCCAGCGATAGAACCCCGAATCGTAGCGGAGCCATTCGCCTGCTGCCTCGCCCAGCGCACGGCGCAGCGAGCGGCGCACTGCCGAAATGGTCGTCTGCAGGTTCACACGCGCCCGCTCCATCTCTAAGTGGGGAAAATGCTGCTCGCAGAGCGTATCGGCGTGCAACGGGCGTTCCTGCATCAACACCAGGTGGCAGAACAGGGCGCGTGTGCGCGGGCTGACCCAGCCATCGGGCGTCAGTTCACGCCCGCGGAAGCGCACGCGAACAGCGCCCAGCATGCGCACCTCGATCTCCCAGCCGCGCTCGCTCACCCACTCGATGGAGGGGCGTGACTGCTGCATCCGACGCCACTCAAGTGGAGCGCCATACTCCACCAAGAGGCTTTCCGCATGTTCCAACGCGTCCCGACCGGTCGTCCCGCCCGCAGAGGTCATACCGGGCAGATGTGTCAGAGCCGCCGCTAATTGCAAGTATGCCAATCCGCGATAAAGGGCGTGCCCCCACGCATCGGCATAGGCAACCGCGTGCTGCGCTTGCTCCACGGCTGAATCGGCATCATTCGCGGCCATCAGCAGCATGGAACGGAGCCGGTGAAGTTCAACCTTTAGCTCTGGCAGTGCAAGCGCGGAGAGCAACGGCTCCACCTGAGCCAGATGCTCCCTCGCCTGTTCCATCCCCTCCTCCTCATGCGGCGCAAGCAGCATCCGCCGGGCATGCAGCAGATGGCAACGCGCCAGGAGAAGTTGATGATTGAGCTTGCGGGACAGCCGTCGTGCCTCCTGCAGGGTTTCGAGCGCGTCGTGGAACCGCTCGGCTTCCAGCAGTGCCTGTGCTTTGCAAAGGAGCCACTCGGCTTCCCGTTCGACGCCAATTGCCTGACGCATCTGCTCCAACGCGCGGTCGGCAATGTGCAACGCCGCGATGGGGTCACGGTAGAGCAGGGTCTGAAACTCGCTTTCATAGCCCAGCGAGAGGGGCGCGTCGGGTGCTTCGAGGGCGCGCACTGCCCGCGCATGGAACAGCTGTTCCACGCCGCGCCCCTCAAAATAGGCGTAATCGGCTTGCATCAGGTGCCATAGCGCTTTCCAGGCGGGTGGCGCAGCGGGATGAGCGGCCCATTCACTGAACTGTTCCAGCACTTCGCGTGTTAGTGCGAGGTCGCCACAGGCGAGGGCATAGCGCAAGGTGTAGCACAACACACCTGCCCAACGCTGCCACCACTCTCTTTCGAAGCGCATGCGCTGCCAGACAGCCTTGTGCAGCCTATAGGCGGTGTGCAGCTCGCCCTGACAGGCATGCAGGTAGGCGAGGGTCAGCTCCAACATCGATTGCTGACTCTCTGACCAACCGCCTTGCTCCAACAGCGTCTGGAGCGTGGCGCGGGACTCCTCCGCTCGCCCCAGTTGCATCAGTTGCCCCGCCCGGGCGCAATGCACCTGGATCCAGAGGGTGCGGTCAGGGTCGCATTCGGGATGCGCTTTCAGTTCCTCGATAGCCTCCTGCGATGCGCTCAGTGCACGCAGCAAGCCGTCGGGGAGACAGAACATCAGGTGGGGACGCTCGCACAGCAAATGGATGCGCTTCGGCAGGTCGTTCAGTTGCGTTGCCGCTTGCAAGCAGGCTTCGAGCAACTCCAGACGGAAACGGGGATGGGAACGCAGGCGCGCCTGCTGATGCGCCTCCCAGAGCTGTTCCAGCACTTGCTCGTCAGGCTCCGAACGCATCCAGTGCAACCACCGCTGTTCATCCGGCAAAGGCAGCCCTTGCTCCTCCTCCCCAGCCCCGCCCCCAACGACAGGGGAGGAGAAACCCATCCGAATCGCTGGAAAGGACGCGCTGAGCTGCTCGGCAATCTGGCGGTGCATGCGGGCCCGCTGCCCCGCGGGGATGACCTCATAAATCGCCTCACGCACCAGCGGATTCCGCCAAGCAAGCACATGGGCGTCTCCCCGAGCATGCTCCAACCAGCCTGTTCTCAAGAGAGCCGTCAGCGATTGGGCAACACGACGCTCGCTGGCGTTCAACAGCGGTGGCAAAATCTCGATGGGAATGAGACCTTCGAAGCAGCTGAGCCAGCTCAAGAGTTCACGCTCCCGTGCGGAAAGGGATTGCGCCCGCTGCAGCACCATACCACGCAAACTTGTTGGAATCGCTTGGGCGAGTTTTAGTCGCGTCTGCCATTCCTGCTTCCACCGCTCCGCGTGGCGTAAAATCTCCACCATAAAGAGGGGGCTACCCCGTGTGCGCTCATGCAACGCTTGAACGAAGGTCTCATCCTCCCCAAGGGTCGGCTCCCAGTCCGCAATCAGCAGACGCGCTTCCTCCAGCGAAAGCGGAGCCAGCTCCAGCCTACGGGCGACCCCGTGCTCCTCGCTCTTGCGCATGAATTCATACAACAAGGGGCGTTCGACAGGCGTGCAGACTGTCAGCAGCAACCCAATCGGTTCCAACCGAATCCCCGCGAGCCAGCCATGCAGCAGTCGAATCAGAGCGTCCGAGGCAAGATGAAAATCGTCCACGCAGAGCAGGAGCGCGCGCTTACGCGCCAGCGAACGCAACGGACGAATGAACTGTGCAGGAATGTGCCACGATTGCGGAAATGCCATCCAATGTTGCAGTTGGTCCGCCAGCGGCTGCGCGAGCGGATCGTGCCCGAAGGCGCGCAGCAATTGCTCCATTAGGGAGGCGAGGGGCATCCAGGCAGGCTCCCCATGCTCGCCACGACACCAGGTATCAGCAGCCACCAGCCCCAGCCCCGCTGCCTGGGCGACGGCATCGCGCAGCAAGCTGCTGCGCCCCATGCCCCAATCCCCCGTGATGAACAGGATGCCACCGTTGCCCTGCGCCACCTGCTGGAGCCATTCCCTCAGCTGGCTGCGCTCCTGCGCCCGCAACTGCGCCAGGAATGGCGTCTCCATCAGGGAGAGTGTACCTCTTTTTCACTCACCTTTTGCGCCAACGGGGCAGGAAGCGTCCCGTCTGTCGCTGATACTGGGCATATTCGGGATAGCAACGCAGCAGGCGGCGCTCCTCCTCACGCGCCTTCAGGTTGAAAAAGAGGGTCAGCAATACGGCTCCGACCAGCGCGCCACCGTTCTGGAACCAGAGCGACAACGCGAATGCCAACGCGAGCAGCCCCGTATAGATGGGATGGCGGATATAGGCATAAACGCCCGTGCGCAAAAGCCCCAGCTCACGCTTTGGCTCCGGCAGCGGGGTCAGTTTGCCTCCATGGGCATACAGCGCAGGCATCAGCAACCCCGCCCCAATCAACCCAAGCGGGATCCCCAGCCAGCGCACCTCACCCCACTCACTGGACGGCATATGGAGTAGCAGCCCTGCATAAAGCACAAACAGCACGACCTGCACCACAAACCAGAGCCAGTCCTTCAGTTTGCCGATAAAAGGCATTTGCAAAAGTTTACCCGCCACTTACTACCCGTCTGGGTCGGAAAAGAAAATATTGCACGCAGGGCTGCCCCTACACGATGGATGGAAACCATCGTGGTAGGGGCGCACCTGCGTGTGCGCCCTGCATTCCCTTACTAACACCCTTGCCCAAAGTTGAACAGCACCTGCAGCAGGTCGGCGTCGTCCACCACCTGGTCGCAGTTCACATCTACCCGACCCAGATTCGCGCCCGACTGCCCAAAGGCGAACAACACGGCAAGCAGGTCCGCATCATCCACACAGCCGTTCTCATCCACATCGCCGTTATGCGAGGCGCAGCCTTGGGTGTCCAGCAGGAACGCCTCGTCGCGCCCCGTGGCGGCGTTGTAGCCCTGACCCACAATATAACGCCCGTTTGCCGAGATGCCATTCGCTTGCGAAAGGCGCGAGCCATCACTCAGCAACGCCGCGTAGGTCTGGTTCAGGTCTTCTACTTCGGTGGTGGCGGTGGCGACCCGCCAACGCACGGCGCGTCGCTGACCGTTCGGCAAGCTGGAAAAGCCCACGATGACATCGCCGCGGATATCGAAAGCCTCTCCTGCATTGCCGCCCAGATGCGCGAGTTGTTCTGGCTGCCAGTTGTTTGCCTCGCGCCACATTACAGGATAGTAGCTGCCGCCCCAGAGGTTGCCCGTGTTCCCGACAGCAATCGTGCCGTCGCCCGAGACCTCGCGGGGCAGGCAACCGTAGTGCCCCGATACGGGGTTCAGGAACGCCCAAGCAGCCACGCTGCCATCGCTGTTCAAGTGGAACACAACCCCTTTGTAGCCCCAGCCACTGCCGTGTCCGAAGGCAACCACTGTACGGGCGTCATCCGAAATCCCGTACGCTTCCCCATGATACATATCTCCAGGCACAGCGTAGGTGCGAACCTGTCGCGCGTTCAAATCCCAGAATGCGGGAAGCCTGCTGCCTGAAGACGCTTCAGCCTTCCCTACTGCGTGGGAGCCTGAGGGGGTGATGTCCGCCGCCCAACAGAATCTATTGGGTGCTGGCGGCAGCCACTCAAATTGATTGGGCGGCTGCCACATAAAAGCGCGTTGGTCGCCGTAGTAGCCGGGGTTCGTTAACCCCACCGCGCGGGTTCCATCCGCAGAGACCCCCGAAAGTGCCGACGATCCGTTATGTACCTGAATCACCGTATTGGTCGCTCGGTTCCAGACCACGGCGTAGCCGTTGGCTTCGCCCACGACGACCATCCCATCGTTGGAGACGGCAACGGCAGCGCTGCTTCCACCCGTAGGTGTGAGCGTCCCCAGCCAAGTAAGGCTTTGCGCAGGCGCCAGAACCAGGGTTGCGCTCAACAGTAAAGCCAGCCCAAGCTCTCGTAGACTGCTCATTGCTCGTCCTCCTCTCATATGGTTTGCTGCTTGGTTCTGTGCAGCGAACACGCTGCGTCAACCTGCTATTATTCTGATGCGGGAGGGTGACACTCTCCACATCGCCCTATTATAACTCATGTTGCTGGGGATTCGGGCGGTCAGGAAAGGGCGTTTTCCCCAACACTGACTTCTATTAATAGCCCATTTCTGCGCCTTTGTCAAGGGGGAAGGGGCGAATCTGGGGTTTTTTAGGGGCAAAATCCCCCGAATCGGGGGATTTTTTATGGATGGAAACCATCGTGGTAGGGGCAGACACAGGGGTCTGCCCCTACACGATGGATTGAAACAGTTGTGGTAGGGGCGATTCGTCGGGTCGCCCCTACAAAGGTTTTAGGGCAGACACGGGGGTCTGCCCCTACACGCCAGGAGGCTCGCCCTCCAGTTGGGGCGATGGGTGAGCAGCGAGTGGCGAGTGGTGAGCGGATTTTTCGAACACCCTCCTTCCCCCCTTGACAAAGGCGACTTCGATAGGGTATATATTAAGGCGCGTTTAGCACTCGCACCCACGCGAGTGCTAATTTTATGGGATTCAGGTAGAATTAGGGAGTAGGGAGTTAGGGATTGGGTTCCTAATCTCCCGTTGCCGAATCCACAAAGCGAAGGAGGTGTAGGAAAATGCTCAAACCGATAGGTGATCGAGTGGTGGTCCGCCCCAAAACAGCGGAGGAGATGACAAAAAGTGGTATTATTTTGCCCGATACAGCGAAGGAGCGCCCGCAAGAGGGTGAAGTGATGGCGGTTGGCACAGGGCGTGTGCTGGATGACGGACGAGTCGTTCCGCTGGAGGTCAAAGTCGGTGACCGAGTGCTGTTCTCCAAATACGGAGGCACCGAGTTCAAGCTGGGCAACGAGGAGTATATCATCCTGCGCGAGGATGATATCTTGGCCATTTTGCAAGACTGAAATTTTTCTCTGGCTGGGTCAGAGAAAAATTTTACTCAGGAGGTGAGACACGATGGCTGCGAAGGAGATTCTTTATAATGAGCAGGCACGCCATGCGCTGGAGCGCGGTGTTGACGCGATTGCGAATGCGGTGAAAGTTACCCTTGGTCCGCGTGGGCGCAATGTGGTGCTGGAGAAGAAGTTCGGCTCCCCCACCGTGATCAATGACGGTGTGACCATTGCGAAGGAGATCGAGCTGGAGGATCGCTTTGAGAACATGGGCGCACAGCTCGTGCGCGAAGTGGCTTCCAAGACCAACGATGTGGCAGGCGATGGCACGACCACCGCGACCGTGCTGGCGCAAGCCATCTTCAAGGAGGGGCTGAAAGCGGTCGCCGCCGGCGCGAACCCCGTTCAGGTGAAGCGTGGTATTGACCGCGCTGTGGAAGCGGCGGTCAACTATATCCGCAAGGTCGCTATCCCGGTGGAGGGACGCGAGGCGATTGAGCAGGTGGCGACCATTTCGGCAAATGACCCCGCCATCGGCAAGGTGGTCGCAGACGCCATCGAAAAAGTCACCAAAGACGGCGTCATCACTGTTGAGGAATCCAAAGGCACCGAGACCACCCTCGAAATCGTGGAGGGGATGCGCTTCGATCGCGGCTACATCTCGCCCTACTTCATCACCGATCCGGAGCGGATGGAAGCCGTGCTGGAGGAGCCATATATCCTGCTTTATGAGAAGAAGATTAGCGCGGCTCAGGATCTCATCCCCGTTCTGGAGCAGGTGGTGCGAGCGGGCAAGCCGCTGCTGGTCATCTGCGAGGATATGGAGGGTGAGGCGCTGGCGACGCTGGTGGTGAACAAGCTGCGCGGCGTGCTGCAGTGCGCGGCGGTCAAAGCGCCCGGCTTCGGTGAGCGACGCAAAGCGATGATGGAAGACATCGCCATCCTCACAGGCGGCACCTTCTTCACCGAGGATCTCGGCATCAAACTGGAGAATATTCGCCTCGATCAGCTGGGGCGTGCCGAGAAGGTGATTATCGAGAAGGAATACACCACCATCGTCGGCGGCAAAGGCAAGCCAGAAGCCATTCAAGGGCGCATCAACCAGATTCGAAAGCAAATCGAGACCACCGAATCGGACTACGATCGCGAGAAGCTGCAGGAGCGTCTGGCGAAGTTGGCAGGTGGCGTCGCGGTGATTAAAGTGGGCGCAGCCACCGAGACGGAGATGAAGGAGAAGAAGTCGCGCTTCGAAGATGCCATCCACGCGACCAAAGCGGCGGTGGAGGAGGGCATCGTGCCTGGTGGCGGCGTCACGCTGGTAAACGCCATCAAAGCGCTGGACGAGCTGCAAGCGGAGGGCGACGAGCGCATCGGTATCAACATTGTGCGACGCGCCCTTGAAGAGCCGCTGCGCCAGATTGCCCATAACGCCGGCGTGGAAGGCTCCGTGATCGTGGAAAAGGTCAAAGAACTCCCTGCAGGGCACGGCTTCAACGCGGCAACGGGCGAGTTCGTCGATATGGTCAAGGCGGGCATCGTGGACCCCGCGAAAGTGGCCCGCACCGCGCTGGAGAACGCTGCGTCCATCGCCTCCATGCTGTTGACCACCGAGGCGCTGGTTGCAGAAGTGCCCGAAGAGAAGGAGAAAAAGACTTCCACCTCCCCCTACTGACACACAGACCACTCACCCCCCAATAGCCGGGGCTGCAAAGCCCCGGCATTTTTTTTATACCGATAAACCCCTTGATTCGTTTGCCATAAGCAGGGTATACTTTGCTGAACTGAACCAATAGGGGGAGTGAAAAATGCTAAAGGCACTGGCACGATTGTGGCGTTATCTCGTCGCGTGGGTGACGGGCAAGGTGGAGCAGCTGGAGGACCCCGAAATCCTGCTCGATCAGGCGCGGCGCGAGATGCAAGAGACGCTGGCACGCAATCGCGAGCGCGCTATTCAAGCCATCACGCAGAAGAACCTGCTGCAAGCCGAAGTGGATAAACTGGAGAAAACAGTGCGCGACCTGGAGCGTAAGGCGGAACTCGCGCTTCAGCAAGGCAAACGCGATCTTGCGCTGCAGATTATTCGCGAGAAGAAGGCGCAAGAAGGTGCGCTCGAATCCCTGCGTGCCTCGCTGCAACAAGCCATTGAGACCGTCGAATCGGTCAAGCAAGCCATCCGCCGTCAGGAGGAGGAGGTGCGCGTCAAAACGGCACAGGCGCTCGCACTTAAAGCCCGCTGGAAGCAGGCACAGATTCAGACCGCGATTAACAAAGCGCTGGAGGGCATCTCGGTAGAGGCTCTTGAATCCAGCTGGAGCACTGCCGAACAGCGTATCCAGAAAGCGGAAGCGGAAGCTGCCGCGCGTCAGGAGATGGCTGCCCAGAGCTTGCAAGGGCGTATCGCCGCATTGCAGGACGCCCAGATCGACCAGGAAGCGGAGGAGGAACTCAAGCAAATGGAACAGCGGCTGGGGCTGCGCCCCGCCGAAGCGGGCGCAGCGCCCACCGTTCAACCTACCGCTGTCGCGGAGGGCGATGTGCTAAAAGAGCTGGAGGAGCTGGAGCGCAAACTCCAGAGCGGGCAGACCAGCCCCGACAGCCGCGAGGGCGGCTAAGCTTCGACCTCTCAGTAGCGCGGGTCGTGGTGGAAATGGTGGTGCGTGGTCAGCCAGCGGATGGTGCCGCTGCGTGAGCGCATCACGACCGAATGGGTAATGGCGCCCCAGCCTGTGTAGCGCACGCCACCGAGCAGATTGCCCCCTGTGATACCCGTCGCGACGAACACCACATTGCCCCATGCGAGGTCTTCCAGGGTCAGCACGCGATCCACATCCTCGGTGCCGAGCAGTTGGCGGGCACGCTCGCGCTCCTGTTCGTTGCGGAACACCAGCCGCGCCTGCATCTCACCACCCATGCAGAGGGCAGCGGCAGCAGACAGCACGCCTTCGGGCGCGCCCCCGATGCCCATCAACACATCGATCTCGCCATTCGGGTCCAACGCTTCTAATGCCAACGACAGGTCACCATCAGAGACCAGCCGAATGCGTGCGCCGGCGGAGCGAATCTCGCGGATGAGTTGCTCATGGCGTGGACGTTCCAGCATGCCGACGGTCAGGTCCTGAATCTCTTTGCCAAGGCTCTTCGCGATAACCTTGAGGTTCATGCGTGGGGGCAGGGTGATATCGACCGCGCCTTTGGCAGCGGGTCCTACCACCAGCTTGTCCATATAGATATCGGGCGCGTGCAGGAGTCGCCCCTCGCCTTCGACGGCGGCAGCGATCACACTGATGGCCCCGGGCATCCCGTTGGCCACCAGGTTGGTGCCTTCTACGGGGTCAACGGCGATTTGCACGCGATAGCCGTTGCCTGTGCCCAACTCTTCACCGATATAGAGCATGGGCGCTTCATCGCGCTCGCCTTCCCCGATGACGACGATGCCGCGCATATCGATATCGTTGAGGGCGCGGCGCATCGCCTCGCAGGCGGCTTGGTCGACGGCGTGGCGGTCGCCTTTGCCCACCCAGCGTCCTGCGCTGAGTGCAGCCGCCTCCGTTGCCCGTACAAAGTCCATGCCAAGGTTGCGATCCATAGTTGTTTCCACCTCCTTCGCTCCGTTGCTCCTGAAATTTTTTTGGTCAGACGAGTCGGCTCTGTCTGACAAGTCTAATTGGGTGTTCACCGCTTGGGGCGGAACTGCGGTTTGGGCAGCTCTTCGGGCGGTTCGGGCTTGCGTTCGCGTTGTGGTTCACCCTGTGGGGGTCGCGGGGGCGCAGGTCGGTGTGGGCGTGCTGTCGGGGTTGGAGCGCCGGCGGGTCGCGACGGCTCGCTGCCGCCGCCCTGCAGCGTTTTGAGTGTCTGCTCCAGCCCGCGCGCCGTTAGGTTGACCCGCCCCAGGCTGTCGATTTCTTTCACGCGCACGCGCAGCAGGTCGCCCACCTTGACCACTTCGTCGGGGCGACTGATGCGCCGATCGGTCAACTCGCGCAACTCTACCAGCCCCTCTTTGCCGGGCAGCAGTTCCACGAACGCGCCGCGCGACATCAGGCGCGTGACGCGCCCCACATAGACTTCGCCGACGGCCACTTCTTTGGTCAGCGCTTCGATCATCTGGCGGGCACGCTCGCCCGATTCGCCATCGGGCGCCGCGATGAACACTTTGCCTGTCTGCTCAATCTGGATTTGGGCCCCAGTCTCCGCCGTAATCTTTTTGATAGTGCGCCCGCCTGGACCAATCACATCGCCGATTTTGTCGGGGCTGATCTCCATCACGAAGATGCGCGGGGCGCGTGGCGAGACTTCTGGACGCGGTGCGGGGATGACCTCCAGCATTTTTTGGAGGATAAACAGGCGTGCCTCACGCGCTCGCTGCAGGGTCTCGGCAATGATGTTGCGCGGCAAGCCGGGGATTTTGAGATCCAACTGGATGGCGGTGATGCCCCTTTCTGTGCCTGCCACCTTGAAGTCCATATCGCCACAGGCGTCTTCCATGCCCTGAATATCGGTCAGCAGCACATAGCGGTCTTCGCTTTCGAACACCAACCCGGTGGCGATGCCGGCAACGGGCGCCTTGATGGGCACGCCAGCATCCATGAGGGCGAGCGTACTCCCGCACACACTTGCCATCGAGGTGGAACCGTTGGATTCCAGCACCTCCGAGTAGAGCAGGATGGCGTATGGGAACTCCTCTTCGGAAGGGATCATGCGCACGAGGGCGCGTTCCGCCAGCATTCCGTGCCCGATTTCACGGCGCCCCGGACCGCGCATGGGACGCACCTCCCCCACGCTAAAAGGCGGGAAGTTGTAGAAGTGCATATAGCGCTTGGTCTCCTCTTCGGTCAGGGCATCCAGGATCTGCGCTTCTTGGAGCGCGCCCAGCGTACAGGTGGTTAGCACTTGGGTTTGCCCGCGCTGGAACAGTCCGCTGCCGTGTGTGCGTGGTAGGATGCCGACGGCACAGCGAATCTCGCGAATTTCGTGTGGGGCGCGCCCGTCAGGACGCTTGCCCTCATCCAGGATCATCTGGCGTACCTGCTCTTTGATGACCTCGTCGACCGCCATCGAGAGTTCCAGTTCGCGCCCTTCGTAAGGTGGGGGCGATTCGGGGTCGGGCGGGGTGTTCATCTGCGCGACGATTTCCTCCTTTAGCTGTTGCAGTCCCGCTTCGCGCGCCACCTTATCGGGGTTCAAAATGGCCTCGCGCAGGCTCGCGCCGGCAAAGTCGCGCACGGCTTGCTTCAGCTCGGAGCTGACCAGATAGAGCGGCACTTCCGCCTTCGGCTTGCCCACCTGCTGGCGCAGCTCTTCAATCAGCGCGATGACTTTCTGGTTCTCCTCATGGGCAAGATCAATCGCTTGCATCATCAGCTCCTCGCTGATTTGATCGGCATCGGCTTCAATCATCATCACATGGTCGGGGCGACTGGCGACCACCAGCTCTAAAGAGGACTGCTCCGTGAGGTCGCTGGTGGGATTGATAATGAGTTCGCCATTGATACAGCCGACGCGCACCGCGCCCAGCGGACCGTTCCATGGGATGGGTGAAATGGTGAGCGCAGCCGACGCGCCAATCAGCCCCAGCACGGCGGGCGGGTGATCGAAGTCCACTGAGAGTGGCAGCACAATCACCTGCACCTCGTTGCGCATCCCCTTGGGGAACAAGGGGCGAATAGCACGGTCGACAAGGCGTCCCTGCACAATCGACTCATCTGAGGGTCGCCCTCCACGCTTGATGAACCCGCCTGGGATTTTGCCGACAGCATATTTGCGCTCTTCGAAGTCCACCACGAGCGGAAAGAAATCGATCTCGGTGCGGGCATGGGGACTCATCGTGGCGGTGACCAGCACCACCGTATCCCCATAGCGCACGACGACGGCGCTGGTTGCTTGTCGCGCCAGTAGTCCCGTCTCCAGCGAAAGCATGCGTCCGCCGATTTCGGCGGAAACAAAGCCATACTCGTTCATTCATCAAACCTCCTTGTTAGTGTTGCGCTCGCAGCCCCAGCCGCTCCACGAGGGCGCGATAGCGCTGGATGTCTTGCTTCGCCAGATAATTGAGCAGCTGGCGTCGCTGATTGACCAGCATGACCAACCCGCGCCGCGAATGGAAATCCTTGCGGTGCTTTTTCAAATGCTCGGTCAAATAGTTGATTCGCGCGGTCAAAAGCGCGATCTGGACTTCGGGCGAACCGGTGTCGCCTTCATGACGCCGATACTCGCTGATAATTTGCTGCTTCTCCTCTGGTGTCAGCGGCATAGTTTAGATACCTCCATCTCTTCATGCGTACACCCTGAAGTATACCCCATGCAAAGGGTTGTCAAGGGGGCGAGAGGGTGTTCGAAAAGTCGGGGGTGCGGAGGATATAAAATTTTTTTCTCTGACCCAGACGGCAAAATCTTGTCTGCCCTTTGAAAAGGGAATTTTCGAACCCCATTGCTTGCACAAGGGGTACACACAGAGCGCAACCACAGCGGAATTGAGCTTGGTGGGCCCGGCAGGATTCGAACCTGCAACCAAGCGGTTATGAGCCGCCCGCTCTGCCGTTGAGCTACGGGCCCACCCGTTGGCAAGATTCCATGATACCTTAACCGCCTATCGTCCGCGCACTTGCTGGCGAATGAGGCGTGCGGCGCGCCGCCCTGTTTCCGCACCACCGTTCATATAGCCCTGATAATCGAGGCTGGTATGCTCGCCTGCAAAGAACAACCGACCTACGGGCTCGAACTCTGCCCCTGCGATGGAGGTGTATTGCCCCACCTTCCAGCAGGCGTAGCTGCCTCTCGCAAAGGGATAGCTTGGCCAGTGGAAGCGCACGGCATTGCCTGTGTATTGCGCTGTGGCGCCGGGAAAGAGCCGTTCGACGCCGGGCAGAAACGCCGCCGCTTGCGAGTGGGGTGTGCCTTGACCTACTTGCACACCAGGTGTCCCACCCAGAAAGAGCGTCAGGCTGCCCGCTGTGCCTGCCTGCAATCGGCTACTGTCCCAGCCACTTTGGAACGGTTCGTCGGTGAAAAAGTCACCATGGTAGCCCTGAGCGCGCCAAAAGCGGGTTTGAAAGCCCAGCATAAGCTTCGCGTTCGTGCCATAGCCCAGTTCGTTAATCGCGCGACGCTTCACCGGTGGCAACGCGACCTGGAGGTCTACCTCGCGCAGTAGGGTGAATGGCAGCGTCAACAACACAATGTCCGCTTGCACCTCCACATGCCCCCCACCTGCCCGTTCAAAGGTGAGCCGATAACCATGCACACCCTCCCGAATCGCCACCAGGCGATGTTCCAGATGGATCTGATCCGCTATCAGCTGTGCGAGGCGGTCAGGGATCTGCTGATTACCGCCGCGTACCTTGTACCGCTCATCGCTGTCACCGAAGATCTCAAAGCCGTCGTTGAGCTGCGTATCGATGAGCAAAATGAGGTTCAAGCAAGACTGCTCGCCTGCGTCCAGCCCATACTCGGTGACATAGGCGACTTCCAGCAGCTCATAGAGCCAGCCCGTCGCACCAATCTGCGTCAGATACTCTGCGAGCGCGGTGTGGTCCAGGGCGTAAGCATACGCGCTGTAGTGGTTATAGGTCACCGGGTAGCCCGCCCGCTGTGCATCCCGCTTAATCCGCTGAGCGATCGGGCGCAACGCCTCGATAATCTGGGCTTCGGTGTAGCCCTGCCCATCGAAATAGTAGCGTGTTTGGAGGCTGCTTTCTGAAGGCGATTCCAGGTCGATCAGCTCCAGATCGAACTTTCGGGCGAAAAAGAGCATATCGCGATGGATGCTGTCGATGAACTCGCCGCCCAGCTCAGTGGTCAATCCAGGGGCGAAAAGGTTCTGCGCGGAAAAGATACGCCCGCCCGTGCGATGACTGGCTTCGTAGAGCGTGGCATGCAACCCGACCCGCCGCAAATGATAGGCTGCACTTAGCCCAGCGATGCCAGCACCGACAATCACGATATGTGGATCGTTCGGTTCCGCTGCCCTGCTTGGATGGCGCAGCAGACCACCGGTCATCGCCACAGCGGCCAAGCTACCTGACGCTTTGAGAAACTCGCGACGCGAAAGCGGTCGCTGTGCTGCCTGCTCGCAAGCGCGCTCTAACTGGTCAGGCTCCCACGCTGCGATATTCAACCAGCGTCGTATCAACCGAAAAAGCGGTGTTCGCCCCTGAGGTCCCATGCTACCCTTTCGTTCCATAACGCACCTTCCCCGTTGAGATAATGTCTATTATACCATCCTCTGACGGTGCGCCGTTCCCCTCCACATGGTATGCTCTCCCAGATGCAACCGAGAGCCATCCCGTTTGACAGTCTGAACTTATATGCTGTGCTGACCGAGTGTGGGGTTCTGATTGGCGGGCGATTGCAGGAAATCCGCCAGCCGACACCGCTGACTGTCGTGCTGCATCTCTACGCGCAGCGTCAGGAGTATCGGTTGCTCCTCTCGGCGGACCCCCAGTTTGCCCGCCTGCACCTGATTTCGAGAAAGTTGCCGAACGCACCGACGCCACCCCCTTTTTGCCAGAGCCTGCGCAAGCATATCGAGGGCGCCCTGCTGCGACGCATTACGCAGGTCGGTTTCGATCGCATCGTGCAACTGGAGTTCGAGACGCCAGAGGGAATTTTTCGGTTAATTGCTGAGCTGATGGGCAAGCATTCGAACCTGTTCCTGGTGCATCCGTCAGGGGTGATACAAAGCGCGCTGAAATGGGTCTCACCGCGCCAGAGTCAACTGCGCCCTATTCGGTCGGGTGAACTGTATCGTCTGCCACCCACTCGTGTGGAAGGTTTGCGTAACCCGTTGCTGATGAGCGAGGCGGAATGGCGCGACTTGTGGGCACAGCTGCAGTTGGAGGCGGAACACGATTGGAGTGCCCACTTAGAGGGGCTGAGCCGCTTTACCGCGCAGGAGCTGGCACTCATCGCACAGCAGGAGGGGCTGGCGGGGCTGCTGGAATGGGCACGGTGCGTGCGCGAGGCACGCTGGGATGCCCGGGTGGTGCGGGAGCCATCCAGCGGACGCCTCCTGGGCGCCTATCCCCTCCCATGCCGCCAGTTTCCCCCCGATTGGCAGCATCCGCGCAGCAGTGTGAATCTGGCATGGGAACACGCCTTTGCAGAGCGCATCGAATGGGCAGAAGCCGATGCGCTACATAATACTTTGCTGCCCGCACTGAACCGTGCGCTGCAGGCGCGTGAACGCGTCGTGGAGGAGCTGCGACGCGCCTTGGCAGAAAGCCAGCATGCCGATCGCTATCGGCTGTTTGGGGAGCTCATTCTGGCGTTCGGACATGGTTTGCCGTCAGGGGCGCAGGTGCTCCATGCGCCCGACTACACTCACCCTGATGCTCCCCTCGTCGAAATCCCACTCGACCCGGAGAAAAGCCTTGCCGAGAACGCGCAGCGCTACTTTGAGAAGGCACGCCGCGCCCGCGAGGGGCAGAGCGGCTTGCGAGTACGCCTGCAGCGCTTCGAAGCAGAAATCGAGGCGATTCGGGACGCTATACAGCAACTGGAGGCAGCAGGCAATCGCTTGGAACCGTTGCGCACGCTATTGGAGACGGCTCGGCACCACGGCTGGCTGCGCGAGCCCCCTGCCGAGCAACGCGCCACCCGCGCTGACAAAGACCCCTTCGAAGGGCATAAGGTGCAGGTGCATCTCAGCCCCGACGGCTATCAGGTGCTGGTGGGTGAAAACGCGCAGGCGAACGATTTCCTGTTGACGCGCATTGCCCGCCCGGACGACTGGTGGCTGCATGTGCGCACGGGCGTCGGCGCGCATGTGATTATTCGCACAGAGGGGCATCCAGAGCGTGTGCCTCATCGCACGCTGGAGTTCGCTGCCCGCCTCGCTGCCCAACACAGCGCGGACCGCCATGCGAGCGTGGTGGAAGTGGATTACACCCTCCGCAAATATGTGCGCAAGCCGCGCAACGCGCCCCCCGGTTTCGCCCTCTATACCCACGAAAAAACCATCGCAGTGCGCCTCGAAGGGAAGCGCCGGTAGTGAGCAAAGCGACAAAATCGATGTGCCCCCGTCCAAAAAGGGTACAATAGCCTTGTGGGGATCGGGGCGATGGTATGCATGCGGTGTGAGCATCCCGTTGAGAAAGGCGCACATTACTGCTCCTACTGTGGTGCGCCTGTGGAACATACAGAGGCACTTAGCTGGCGACGCGAGCAGGCAGAGCGACTGTTGCGCGAGGCGATGAGCCTGAGCGAGCAAGGACGCTACGAAGAGGCATTGCTCGCCTGTGAAGGTGCGCTCGCCCTGGAGCCAGACATGCTGCCTGCCCTGTCGCTAAAAGCGCTGCTGCACGAAAAGCGGGGGCAGATCGAGCAGGCGGTTGAGACCTATCAGCGCGTGGTCCAACTAAACCCGCTAAGCGTATCGGAGCGAGCACGATTGGAGGTGCTGCGCCGTCAATCACGCGCCGTGGTGCGTCTGCAAACATCTACCACCCGCCCGCTCTGGATAGAAGCGTTGCCTGCAGTGCTGGCGTTTGTGGGTGCAGGTGTGGTGTTCGTCATCGGTTTAGTCGCTTTGTTGCGCTTAAGTGCGCCCACGGCGCCACCGTCTCAACCGCCCTCATCTTCTGCTGAGTCGGCGGCTTCTTCCCAGCAAATGGCGCAGCAGCCGTCACCGCCCGTAAATCCGCCCGCCCAGCCAGAGTCGTCCACACCCTCGGTGCCCCCTGTGATGGTGGATCCGTCGCGCCTTGCGCTTGTGCCCACTCCCGAAACGAGCAACCCGCCACGGGGCACTATCCCAGCCGCTCCCACCAGCCCGCCGAACAGTGCAGACCGTTCCGAAAAGCCCGATAAGTCTGAAAATGCAACCAGCGCATCGAGCGACCTACTGCCCGATGTGGAGGTACGCGAGCGACCGCAGGAAGGTGTGTATGAGATCTATGTGCATAAAGGCGAACGGGCAGGCGAGCGTGAGCCGCCTAACCTATCCACCTCACAAGATGACCCGCTCACCATCGCGCGACGCCATCAGATGGCAGGCAACTATCGCGAGGCGATCGAAGCCTACCAGCAGGCACTACCTACCGCACCCTCGCAAGGCGAGGTACATCAGCAAATCGCCATCTGCTACCTACGACTAAGTGATAAAGCCAACGCCCGCACCCACTTCCAACAAGCAATCCAGGCATACCGACTGCAGATCCAGCGTGGGCAGAATGTAGACGCCGCGCACGAGGGCATTCGTGCTTGCGAGCAAGGGCTGAAACTATGCGAAGAGTGAAGGATGGACGGCGGGGGATAGCGGTCACGACAGGCATTTTAGCCCTGCAGATAGTGGCACTCCAGGGCGCGTGGACCTTGACTGATCGCCCTCTGGTGTTAGTCGCGCAAACGCGCACCCCCCTCGTGCACACGGAGCAGGAACAATACGATCCCAATATCGACCTCACCCACCACTTGATGCGCTATCTGAAGGAACTGCGCAAGGTGGAAGTGATGGTCTATCATCCGCAACATCCAGCCGTTCAGCAATTCGCTGCCGAGAAGGGATTGGAACCAAAAATGCTCGAAAGTCCCGATGTCGCGTTGCTCCTACAAATCGGGCGCGCCCTAAAAGCAGCCTATGTGCTGGTCGTTCGTTGCACACGCTCGAAGGAGAGCCAATTGCTGGAGTATGAGGTACAACTGTGGCATCCGGGGCGACGCACACCCCTATGGCAAACAGCGGGCAACCAGCAAGCACGAGCGCACGACTCGTTGGAGACTGCCCTCCAATCATTAACCCGCACAATCACTCTTCAGCTGGATACGGAGATATGGAGCCATCTCCCAAGCTCCCCAACAAGCCTTCCGCTCCAGAGGGAGAAGCGAGCCTCAGAACCCACGGACGGTGGGAGGACGACGCTGAGTCTCGATACGCTGATTGGGGAAGGGCGCTGGAACGAGGCATTACTACTACTGCGTGCTGCCGTGAACCAGAACCCGCTGGATGCCACGCTGCGCCTGCGGTTGATTGAACTTTATCGACGGCTTGGCTTGCAAAATGTTGCGCTGGACGAATGTGAACGCGCCATGCGCCTGATGCCCCAGAGCGAGCCGCTCGTGTTGATGTGGGCGGAGCTTATGCGCGAGCAAGGCAAGGTCGCAGATGCCATTCGCACCCTACAAGAGATGCTGCAGGCAAAGGGTGGACAGACGCTGGCGTTGTTGCTCTTCGATCTGCAGCTCATGTCGGGCGATTTCGCGGGGGCAGAAGCGACATTCGCCACGATGCGCCCCACGAATGCACCCGAAGTGCACTGGCGTGCCTACCTGCTGCAAGGGGTTAAACGCCAATTTACCATGTCGCAGGAGCCAACCCAGCTCACCCGCGAAAGGCTGCCTGCGCTGCTCTTTGTGGCAAGTGGCGTCATGAACGACCTTGCGAACGAGCTACTCGATTTGAAGCGGCTCGCCATCGACCCTGCGCCTGACTGGAAATCACTGCGCGAGCGCGGTGAAAAAATCGTTATCCAATCGCTCGACTTTGGCGCGTGGCTTGGTCAGCTTCAGCCCGACGATTCCACACGCGATGCCTGCGCGCATCTCCAGTTTGGGGCGCACCTAATGGGGCAAGCAGCGCAGCAGATGGCACGCTACCTGCTGTTTCGCAAGGTGGAGGACCTGGAGAACGCCACCCTGCTTCGTGCCGAGGCGCTGCGCGAGCTGGAAGCAGCAACACGCCTCAGCGAACCGAACCCGTAGCGATGCCCGACCTCTCCATTATTGTCGTGAGCTACAATACGCGCGCACTATTGCGCGAATGCCTTGCCTCCCTGCACTGTGAACATATCTCCTGCGAGGTGATTGTGGTCGATAATGCCTCCTCCGATGGCAGCGCAGAGATGGTGCAGCGCGAGTTTCCCGATGTCCGCCTGATTGCGAACCCCGAAAATCGAGGCTTTGGCGCAGCATGCAATCAGGGGCTCCAGCTTGCGCAAGGACGCTATCTGCTGATTCTGAATGCTGATGTGCATGCGATGGCGGGCGCGTTAGATCGACTGGTCGAGTTTATGGAAGCACATCCTGAAGCGGTCGCGTGTGGCGGGCAGCTGCGTTATCCCGACGGGCGAATTCAGCCCTCCTGCGCAGGTGAGCTAACCTTGTGGGCAGTTTTTTGCGAGCAAATGGGGCTTGCTAAACTGTTCCCGCGCACACGCCTGTTCGGCGGCTATTGGCGCACCTGGTGGGACTTCAACAGCACTATCGAGGTGGAGCAGGTGATGGGGGCATGCATGCTGCTGCGCCGCCTGCCAGATGGCAGTCCACCCCTCTTTGACGAGGGTTATTTTCTTTACTGCGAGGATACCGATTTGTGCTATCGGCTACGCCAGGCGGGCGGACGAATCTTCTATGTGCATGATGCGGTCTTCGTACACTATTTAGGCGCGAGTGGTGAGCCGATGCGCGCCCAGATGATTATCTACTACAATTGGGGCAAGGAGCGATTCTTTCGCAAGTTCCATGGGCGCTGGGCGAGCGGTGTCTGCTGGTTGCTGAATCGGCTGGGTGCGTTGCTGCGATGGCTGGTGGGGCTGTTGCTTACTTGGCTCACTTTGGGGCGCGTTGCCCGCTTCCGCCGCTACGCCCGTACCTTCTGGCAAGTACTAACCCAAGAGCGTTTAGCCAATCAATCGCGCCAACGCGCCGCATCCAAATGCGCCACCAACTCACTCAACGAAACACCCCCCCGCGACAACACCACATAACAGCGCAGCGCCTTGTTCCAATACGGCAATCTTAGAGACTGTTAAAAACTGGAGTTCAAGGAGATGGGCAGGCATTCACGCTGGGGCATTTTGGAGGGCGAGGCTCCCGCCGAGCCGAATCTGGAGGACGAGGCTCCCGCCGAGCCGTTCCAACCGACGCCGCACTAAGACAGGACTTTCTTAGTCAAACATGTCGGCTCGCGGGGACGCTCGCCCTCCAGTGTGAGCCACGCATGTCGGCTCGCGGGGACGCTCACCCTCCAGTGTGAGGTTCGAGCTGATGCACCAGTCTGTCCCTACCATTCTTAAACAGTCTCTTAACCTCTCACATATATTATCTTCCTTAATCTTAGGGTTAGTGATAAAGAGCCAACTTTTGTGCGTCACCTCATCGGTATCTGATAGGTGCTGGGCGCAGATCTGGGGGTATAATGGGCAGGGAAGGTGAGCGAGATGGCAACCGTGGCAACACAGGCGCAACGCCCCGTACGCCCTCGTCGCAGGCGTAAAATAAACGAGGAGGAGTTCAAGCGTCTGCTCATCGAAGGGAAAAAGGTCGAGCTGATCGATGGGGAGGTACACGAGGTGCCAACAGGGGCGAAGCACGGAGAGATTGCGGCGCATCTAATACGACGCATGCCAGCGACGATATTGCGTACTGGTCGCTTGTACGATTCAAGCGTTTGTTTCCGAATGGCGAACGGCAATATCCGCTCGCCTGATGTTAGCTATATGCTTAAATCGCGCTTGCCTGAGGGGCAGTCGCCTCACGATTTTGCGGACGGTGCGCCCGACCTCGCCGTGGAAATCATCTCCCCCTCCGAGCGACTGAGTGATGTGTTGGGCAAGGTCGCGGACTATTTTGAATCGGGGGCGCAGCAGGTCTGGCTGCTGTTCCCAGAAAAGCAGCAGGTGGTGGTCTATCGCTCGCCTTTTGATTCGGTGGTGTTGAACCGCGACGATGAACTGACAGGGGGCGATCTGCTGCCCGATTTTCGCTGCCCTGTGCGCGAACTGTTTGAACTGGATTAGCTCTCTTCTGGTGGGTCGCGCCATACTCCGTCGGCTTTCAGCAGGGCAATCAGTTCTTCCACCCCGCGCTCGGCAGGGATGTCGTTTTTGACCAGTTGCCCTTTGCGATAGAGTGCGATTTTGCCCGACCCACGCCCCACATACCCGTAATCGGCATCTGCCATCTCGCCCGGCCCGTTGACGATGCACCCCATCACCGCGATATCCAGTCCTATCAGGTGCTTCGTGGCTTCGCGCACTTGGTTCAGCACCGTAGGCAGGTTGAACTTGGTGCGCCCACACGAGGGGCAGGCAATATACTCCACTTTGGTCTTACGCAAGCCGAGTGCCTGCAGGATATCGTAGCACACCTCGATCTCGTTGACGGGATCTTCCGCCAGCGAGACGCGAATGGTGTCGCCGATCCCCTCTGCCAGCAAGGTGCCGATGCCTATCGCGCTCTTGATGCGTGCGTACATACCGTCGCCCGCTTCGGTCACGCCAAGATGGAGTGGGTAATCCATGCCCAGCTGCTCCATACGCTCCACCATCAGGCGGTTCGCAGAGAGCATCACGGGCACACGACTTGCCTTCAGGGAAATAACGATCTCCTTGAATCCGTGCGCCTCGCAGATACGAATATACTCCAACGCCGATTCGACCATGCCGAGGGGCGAATCGCCATACATGACCTTGATACGCTCCGACAGACTGCCGTGATTGACCCCGATGCGCATCGCCACGCCACGCTCCTTGCAGGCGCGTATCACAGGCAGCAACGCCTGCTCGATCGCCTCCAGCTCCTGTTGGATCTCACTCTCGCTATATTCCACGCGGTTCGGGTCAGGTTTACGGAACACAAACAGCCCTGGATTGATGCGAATCTTCTCTACATGCTTGGTGGCTTCTAAGGCGATTTCCATGCCTTGATGATGCACATCGGCAACGAGCGGGATATGTCCGTAGCCGCGTCGCCCGAGTTCGGCTTTGATTTCACCCAGATTCTGCGCCTCACGCAGGTTCGGCGCGGTGACGCGCACTATTTCCGCCCCTGCCTCATAGAGCTGAATAATTTGCTCCACCGCAGCAGGCGTGTTCATCGTCTCGGCGGTAATCATCGACTGCACCCGAATGGGGTTGTTGCCGCCGATGCCGATCTCACCCACCCTGACCTCTCGCGTTTTGCGACGCCGATAGGTATGAGGTAATTGCACACTTGCCCGCGGAATGACCTTGCTCATCCCATCGAAAGTGTACCCGATGAGGGAACAGGGTATAATCATACAGGCTATGCCTTTCGAGACCTTAGAGGACATTATTCGGGCGCTGGAGCAGCACCCTGAGTGGCGGGAGCCGTTGCTGCGAGCGCTTGGATTGGACAGGCTGTATGAGCTGCCCGACCAAGTCGCTGCCATGCGCGAGGAGAACGAGCGTCGCTTCGCACGGATCGAAGCGGTGCTGGCACAGCTTGTCGATATTGTCCATCGAATTTTGGATGTCGCTCAGGAAACCCTCGAAATTCAGCGCGGCACGCTGGAGATGGTTCGCCAGCTCACGCAAGATATGCAGCAGATGATCGCGCGTCAAGAACAGCTTGAAATGCGCCAAATCCAGTTTGAGCAGTTGCTCCAGCGCGTGACCGAACGCCAAGAACAGCATGATGCGCGTCAATTTCAGTTTGAACAGTTGCTCCAGCGCATGACCGAACGCCAAGAGCAATTTGAGCAGTGGCTTCAGCGTGTGACCGAACGCCAAGAACAGTATGACGCGCGTCAATTTCAGTTTGAACAGTTGCTCCAGCGCATGACCGAACGCCAAGAACAGTTTGAACAGGA
The DNA here is from genome assembly GCA_002898555.1 of bacterium HR15. Taxonomy (GTDB): domain Bacteria; phylum Armatimonadota; class Fimbriimonadia; order Fimbriimonadales; family GBS-DC; genus HRBIN15. Next base: position 23,455 of record BEHR01000021.1, on the reverse strand, counting down.
AATGAGGCAATTCGCAGAGCAGATGCTTCAACTATCCGAAAGGGTATCTCGCCTTGAGGAGAAGTATGACAGGCTCGTGGAGGAGGTTGCCTCGCTAAAAGGGATTGTGCTGGAGCTGAAATATAGAGATCGTGCTGCTTCGATTTTTGGGCGCTATCTGCGCAAGGTGCAGTTAGCCTCCATCGATGACTTGATTGATACGCTGGAGGCGATCAAACCGCTGAGCGAGGAGGAGTTAGAGGAGCTGCTGCGTGCCGACGCTATTTTTACAGCGGTGCGGGCAACCACTCGGGAGCCGCTTTACCTTGTGCTGGAGGTCTCCTATGTGGTGGATCGAGGCGATGTGGGGCGTGCGATTCAGCGGGCACGGGTGTTTCAGGAGCGCGGTTTCAAGGCGGTGCCTGCCGTTGGGGGGGAACAAGCGACCGAGGGGGCCAAAGCGGCAGCAGAACGCGGGGAAGTGCTGCTGGCACTGGATGGCGTAATTCGCGGCGCCGCCATTCTCGACCGAACACTTTAGCTTTCGATTGCGGCAAAGGCAAGGGTTTCGTGCAGGGAACGCACCCCTGTCGTTGCGCCTAACTCGGTGACACACAGCGCGCCCACAGCGTTCGCCAGCCGTGCCGTTTTCTCCAGGTTCCAGCCAAGCGCCAGCCCTGCCGTGAACCCTGCACTAAAGCAGTCGCCTGCCCCCAGGGCGTCCACCATCTGGACAGGGTAAGCAGGGAGGTGGAAGGCGACCTCCCGATTTTTGACAAAGCAGCCATCACCGCCCATCTTAATCACGACTGTGCCCACGCCTGCGGCAAGCAGCCGATCGGCAATGCGGTCAGGGTCGGTCTCGCCTGTCAGTTGCGATGCCTCGCCATAGTTCGGCACGATATAGTCCAGATGGGGCAGACAGGGCGCCAGCGTGCGCATCCAGCCGCCCGTTGCGTCCCAAGTGGTGTCCAAGCAGGTGATCAGCCCCATCGAACGCGCCTGCTGTAATACACGCGCCGCTGGCTCGCCGTCCATCGCGGGCATCAAAAACGCGCCCGCTAAGTGAAACACTTTACATGAATGCACCAGTTGCCAGTCGATATCGTCGGGGTTAAACAGGGCATTCGCGCCCATGTAGTGGATAAAGGAGCGCTCCCCATCGGGATGCACCATCACCATCGTGCTGGAAGTGCCTGCCTCACTGGTTCGGCGGATGCCCTCTGTATGCACGCCATGGCGCCTTAGCTCATTGATCAGAAAATCGCCGAAAGGGTCGTTGCCCACTTTGCCGATGACGAGGGTATCGATGCCCAGTTTGGCAAGTGCAAGCCCGGTGTTGGAAGCGCAACCGCCGACATGGAGTTCCATCCGCTGCACATGCACGCAGACGCCCCGTTCGGGGTAGGCAGCAACGGGATATGCCACGACATCAGCAACCAATATTCCCACTGAAGCCACCTGAGGCATTGCTCATTCCTCTCGTTTCAGCGTGCGTTTGAGCTGCTCAAAGAAGCCGGCGGGTTCCGTATCGGCATATTTTTTGAGGCGGATGCCGCTTGCTTCGGCATACTGACGCAGCAAATTGCGCTGGGCGTCGGTGAGCTTTTTGGGCATTTTGAGCCCAAGGCGCACGCGCAGATTGCCCCGCTTGCCTGTGCGCGAATCGGGCAGACCCAGTCCCTCGATGACCAACTCGCTGTTCGGTTCCGTTAGTTCAGGCACTTCCAAAGTATATTTGCCATCCAGCGTTTCGATCTCGATCTCATCGCCCAGCACGAGTTGCGGGAAAGAGAGATTGAGTTGAGTCACTAAATCGTTGCCCTGCCGTTTGAAGCGCGGATGTGGGGCAAGATGCACCACCACATAGAGATTGCCGTTGCTGCCACCGCGCAGACCCGAATCGCCCTCGCCCCGCATGACAAAAACGGTGTCCTCCTCCACCCCTGGTGGGATGGTGAGTGGCAGGCGGTCGCGACGCAGCACGCGCCTCTCGCCATGACACTCGCGGCATGGGGTACGGATAATCTCGCCTTCACCGTGGCAGCGTTGGCATGGCACCACACGCGTAATCGTGCCCAGAATGGTCGTCTGAGTGAACCGCACGCGCCCAGACCCGTGACATTCGGGGCAGCGTTCGGGCATGGTGCCCGGCTCCGCGCCCTGTCCGCGACAGCGCGGGCACAGGCGCAGCCGTTCTACCTCAATTTCCCGCTCAACGCCGTGCAGTACCTCTTCGAGAGTAAGCGTAATATCCACCCGTCGATCTGCGCCGTCGACAGCGCCACGTGGCGATGTGCTCACACCACCACCAAAGAACATCTGAAACAGCCCCTCCACCGTCTCAAAGGGGTCGCTCACGGATGAGGAGGGAGCATCATGCCCAAACCGATCATACAGCGCGCGCGATTCGGGATCCGACAGCACCTGATACGCCTCATTAATCAGTTTGAACTTCTCTTCGGCTTCCGGGTCATCCTTGTTCACATCGGGATGGTATTGGCGTGCCAGCTTACGGTACGCCTTCTTGATCTCTTCTTGAGAGGCGCCCCGGTCAACACCCAGTACTTCATAGTAATCTGGCTTGCGCATAGCCATCCCGATGGGCAAGGGCAACTATTCACGGCTTGCTTCTGCCTTGAGCACCTCGACGACTTCTTCTTCCTCCTCTTCTTCCTGGGCGCGCAACTGCTTGATGTCGCGTGCGACGATCCAAGCCTTTTCGGAACCCTCCACCAGCACCTCCACGCGGTCAGGTGCCAGTACCCGTGGTTTGATCTTCCCGGCAGCGATTTCTTGCAGGGCAATCGTCAGCGGATTGAAGTCGGTGCTATCCACAGGTACAAGCGGTTCCGCGCCTTCACGCAGCAGACGGGCGCGTTCCGCTGCTAACAAGGTCAAAATGTATCGTGGATATTGGTTCAATTCATCATTTTCTGGATAGATCATCCATCTATCACCTTCCTTTTTGGATGGGTGGGTAGATTCAGCAGTTTGGGTGAGACGCACAAACAGGCGCGGGCGCATTTCTTTTCCCGCGCAGCCCCGCTGCAAGCCTCGATTGGCATTTACCCATGATGTCGGTTTCTTATTATACCCGCTCTGCTCCCTTTGTCAAGGGGTAGGGAGGGTGTTCGAAAAATCGTGGTGCGGGGAATATGAGGGCGCACACACAGGTGCACCCCTACACCCCATCCTGCAACCTTTTCAACATGAGCGGAGCATAGACCGAACCCAGCCACGGGTCTTGTTGCAGGAACCGTCCCACCGCAGGGTCGTACCAGCGCACACCGACCTTCACCAAGCCACCCGTTTCGGTCAGCTCGTTCCGATACAACCACGCCCCGTTCCAGTCGTACACCTGACGCATCCCACTCACCGTGTCTCCGAAGGCGTCCGTGATTGGCACATTCGCGCTGGAGGCGTTGATTCCTGTTTATTCTTATTCTTATTTTTATTTTTATGTTATATTTATTATTAATTTTTAATCTTCTCCAATATATTTTTTTCCATGCTTTATATGCACAATAAATGGAAATTAGCAACCAAATTGTTGGAAAAGCAAGAAAAAAAGTGAACAGGGTAATCTGTTTTGATTCCGCGTCGTGTGATAGTTACAACGCCTTCAGGAGTAGCGCGACGAAAGGCGTTAATAGCTCCCCAAAGTGAGAAGAGAAAAATTAAGGAAGTTAATATTGTGCATACCAAGAATGATATCCAATTGTTTTCACTTCGCATGACAACTCCTTAAAATCTAAAGTACTTTAGAATAACCCCATCGACCTCCGGAGCAGATCTGCCATTAGGACGAAATATGGATATACCAATAACTTGCTTGCTTGATATCCTCTCGGCTGTAACAACCTCGTAAAATGATACATTTTTATTTCTGCCTTTACTTTTAATAATAAATTTTATACCTCTTAAATTAGAGCCACCTATCTTTAAAAAGGCTTCCTCAAACCTACCATCACTGGTTAGTTCCAAAGCTTCTGAACGCATCCAACTAACAATCTCTTCCGGAGTTTGTCCTCGCTTCACTGCCCAAATGGATACCATGACTGCATCCCCAGTAGACCGTTTCCGCAAATAGACGGTATTTTCGTGCTTGACTTCTACAGACCAACCGTTCGGAACCGGAACGCTAAAAAATTGAGTTCTAAATTCGGGAATCCTCGCTATGCGTCGTTCTGAATGAGAACATTTACTGGCAATTAGAACTACAATAATTGAGAACATTAATTTTAATATGACAGTTTTCACCTCTTTCTCCTCCCACCTGGATAATATTTCCAATACTCTCCTCCTGATGTATTACTAACTCGCTCCCAAATCTCACCGGGTGCTTCTGGATCAGAACCTTCAAGCGCGTCTTCATAACGTAACCGGGAGCCTCCAACATGTTTTACACCTTCTCCTAAGGTAAGTCCACCTTCTGCAGCCGTTAATCCCGTATCCGCTACCGCGAGGGCACCTCCACCAAAATCCCCTAGCTCTGAAGCAGCCTCTCCACTTCCTTGACAAAATCCTTTAAGTCCTTCAACGATACCGTCATCTGCTTTCGGATCTTCTTCAGATACATACCACAACCATATACCCATCGCTGCTACTGCTACCCCAACCACTACAATCCACACCCATTGACCTGTTGGATCTACAAATTGAATTGGATTATTGATACAATACAAATATCCATTGAGGGTTAATGGTGCTTCCATAGAACCCAGCCACGGGTCTTGCTGCAGGAACCGTCCTACCACAGGGTCATACCAGCGCACGCCGACCTGCACCAAGCCACCCGCCTCGGTCAGCTCGTTCCGATACAACCACGCCCCGTTCCAGTCGTACACCTGACGCATCCCGTTCACCAAATCCCCAAACGCATCGGTCATCGCTACATTCGCTGCGGAAGTATCGATTCCTGCCAAGTTCCCAGGTAGGTCCGATACTGCCATTGCCTATTCCGCTAGTCTTTTGCTGAACCATAGCTATTATACACCCACACCCCCACTGCTGCTCGCTTCACCGACAAAATGACAGGCAATCTATCCCCCGCTAATAGACCAAATCCTGGACCGACCTCGCCCTGACCAGCATGCAGCGTTTCTGCAAGCATAGGCAACACAGCTTGTAGATTAGAGTTATTTTTACAGTATATTTTAACTAATAACAAATGATTATTAAAAATATCCCAACAGAGATAAGCCAGATGCTCGTGCCTATTGCACAAATACGCCAGTGGATACCCCATCTTCCCTCTATCAGACGCCATTTCCAGCGATGGTGAGGCATCATGCGTCCCCAAACAGCTTCCACAAGATAGAGCAACCCCAAAAATAAAGCTAAATATGCAGAGCATTTGCACATGATTTCACCTTCCATCATAGATAATGCGTTACCCAATCCATAATGGGGCGGGGTAGCGGATCTACAAAGCGCGGCTTCTCCCTAACCACATCACAGAAACCAGGACCAATATAGGGCTGCTGTGAAATCCCAGGGAGTGACCGTGATGCTCGATTATCTTCAAGCCATATCGCGTAATCTATATGGCGCTGGTGAACTACAGGCATCGGAGTGCCGTCTTTCCATAACTCGGGGGAACCTACCAGTCCCACCACAATGAGTCCAACACCAATTAGTATCTCATCCGCTGGCGAAGCGATGGCAATTCCAAGCATTATAAGCAACCGCACAACAAACGCTCGCTCCCCACTCGGATCCACCGCATTCACGGGGTCATTCAGGCAGTAGACATAAGCATTCAGCGTGAGGGGAGCATAGACCGAACCTAGCCATGGGTCTTGCTGCAGGAACCGTCCCACCGCAGGGTCGTACCAGCGTACACCGACCTGCACCAAGCCTCCCGTCTCGGTCAGCTCGTTCCGATACAACCACGCACCGTTCCAGTCATACACCTGACGCATGCAGTTTGCCAATTCGATGATAATCTACAAAAAGCTAAAACACCTTTATAACACCGCGATCTTGCGTCTTTAGGTTCTTTGCCGCCTCGTAGATTAGCGACCCCTTAGCATCCACTCGGATAATCCGCACGAAAGCATATCCAGAAAAGCGTTTAACCACCTCCCAACCGCTTTGTGATGTGCGCCATACCACAATACTAGGAGTATTGGCGTATACTCCCGTGGATGCAATCACTACCGGCTTACCACGATGAGCCAGCCAGGTCCAACTCTCCACACTTCTCAAAGAAGGCGCTATCCGACGCAGCAGGTCGCGTGCTTTTATCCACAACGATAACTCGGATGCTTCACCTTCCGATAATGCCATCCGAGCTATATAGGGCTGGTCCGCGCCAAGCTGAAACTCCCCAGCAGTAGTTCCTCCGATTACTTGACCCTCTCGCGGTAGTGAAGGAGTAGGAATGAAGGGAGATGGTAGAAGATGACGTCCTATCTGGTGTGCTTCGATCCCCGAACCACGCAAAGAGCTTGGATCCACGATAATATGATCGCGTGCGCGGAACCACCCTTGGTCTATAATGCCTTTGCGCAGTAAAAGGCATCCTGTTGTCTCTTCACCACCAGCAATCTGAAAACAAGCAGGCAGTCGCTCCGAGTAGATAACACTGGCTTGCCCCGTATCATCACAGCTAATCAACGCACATCCCAACTGCTTGTCGAGAACACACCAGTAGACTTGCCTCGTCGGTGGATAGTACCAGAAGCCGCCCAATGCATATGCCATGTCTATGTATGGAGCCTGCCCTCGTTGCCCAATTGAAAAGTACCGTAAGTCGCGCACACCTGCCAGGGAGGCGGCATATTGACCGTTTTCCAGGTTCATTAATATTACCCCAGGTCGTTCGAAGTGTCGCAGTTGCATGGCTTACCTCCTGATGCATAGTAGATTGAAGAGGTCGTGCGCATGCAAATGCATGCGCACGACTATTGTCAGTCCTGAACAACCGTAAGCCGATTGTTCGATCTTGGGTTCCTCCGAATCAAGTCTGCGATACGCTGTGCTGTCTCGTCAGAAGTACGAATACAACCTAGTGTTGGATAAGTAGGATCGCCTCTACCACCATGTATCCCCATCTCGGAGCGCCCAGGAACAGGATTGATCCAGATAAACACGGGGCCTTGGCTTGGTACGCGGTCGGCGCGATCTCCAGTATTATCGAAAACACCAGCCACATCAAAAGTACCTTCAGGGAAGGGACCATTACTGTTCCGCGTGGTATTGTTATGCGCTGGTTCGTTGAGGATGAGATCACCATGCCGACGCCGTTGGCCGCTTGCGTCAACATCACCTTCGTCCGCATAGACTTTAATGCGGTTTGTTTGACCATTATAGACTATATGCAACATCCCACTCGGATCCACCGCATTCACGGGGTCATTCAGGCAGTAGACATAAGCATTCAGCGTGAGGGGAGCATAGACCGAACCCAGCCACGGGTCTTGCTGCAGGAAGCGTCCTACCACAGGGTCGTACCAGCGCACACCGACCTGCACCAAGCCACCCGTCTCGGTCAGCTCGTTCCGATACAACCACGCCCCGTTCCAGTCGTACACCGCTCGCATCCCGTTCACCAAATCCCCAAACGCATCGGTAATCGGCACATTCGCGCTGGAAGCCCCGATTCCTGCCAAATCCCCACGCAGATTCCAGTGCAGGTAGTCGCTCCCGCGCTGGTACAGCCCCGCACCGAAACTCTGCACCACCCACGCACCACCGTTCGCACGCTCGGCAAGCACTGCATCACCAGCGCCGTACAGAAACTCCAGCGTATTGCTGCCCAGCTGCGCCTTCACCCGACGACCTAAACCGTCATAAGTATAGACCCAGCCAACACTTGCCCCTTGACGCTTCACACGCACCAAGTTGCCCTCCGAGTCATAGCCCAACTCCCAAGTCTCGCCGTTCACCCGACGCACCACCACATTCCCGTCCGCATCGTGTTCCCACGATTGACCATTCAACGACTTCAACTGGTTCGCCGCGTTGTAGCTCAGCACATCCACCACCGTCTGCCCGTTCACCGTGCGCGTGCGCGTCAAACGGTTGCCTACCTTGTCGTAAGTATACTCCACCCTGTACGCCGACGAACCCGTGCGCACCTCCCGTATCAACTGCCCTTGATGGTCGTAAGTATACTCCGTCGTTGCTTGCAGCGTTCATCTGCCAGAACCGTTCGGCAGATACTCCTTCTTGCGCCACAGATGCTCTAAGTCCTCCCGTTCATAGACCACTCGGCGATAGGGCGTGTTGCTTGCCTTGTGGGTCGTCGCGCTTACTTCATCTGGGGGCATCATCGCCCCGATTCAGGCACGGGAGCAAGCCAGACCTCCAAAGCGTCTGTTATTGACTCACAAAGCTGTCTAAGCTCCATCAGTAGCTTCCTACCTTCTGAGTCGGTTTGCCAGGTATAGATCTGGTCTCCCACAAATCCAGTGTGTCGCTTGATTGCCTTTAACCTTTTCACTCCGCTTGAAAAGTGTTTGCTCAGTAGGGCGTGCGCTTGGGCATCACAAGAGAGAATCTTTGCATTCAAAACCTCGTAGCATGCACAAAGAGTTAGGTACTCCACCGCATCATCACTGGCGCGTTCAGCGCAACTGGCACGCAGGACAACAGATAAGGCAAGACAATTGACACTCGGATATTCGGCTGCGTCAATCTGGTTAAGATATCTGCAAACAGCACGAAGAACCGCACGATCAGGAGCCTTCCAGTAAGGAATGCGTGTTGCCTTTTCGAGGTTATGGAGAAAGCCTTGTATATCACCTGAATCATACTTGGTCATAGCTTGCTTCAGCAAAGCATTGACCGACACGGCTTGAGGATACACTTGTTGTGATCCCTTTCGGTAAAATAAAATGTAGCCTATACTAAGGCTCAGAGCTATAAACATAGTGGCGCCGATGAGATAACCCCTCATGAAGACTTCCTCCTAATTACAGTTGGTATAGCATTCATTCCATTCAGCATAACACCTATTCCATTCTATAAATCCTCGGAAAGGAGGCCACCACCCGCCGCGAATATTGCCAACACAACAAGCCCATTTAATATCACAGCAATTTTGACAGTCAGCAATATCAGAAGGGCTAATTTCACAGGGATTTCCCTTCGCGCACTGCGGTACCCCACTAAAGACTTTGCAAAAGTATTTCACACAGGATTCATTTAACAAATCATCTATTGCTTTATCCGTAAGCTTTTCGCCCATGCAAGAGGCAAAACATTTCCAGAACGCACGTCCTCTCTTCTTTTTGCATTTCTTTATGCATTCTTCGATTTGATTATCTCCTTCGTTGCATCCCCCATATCCCAGCGGTGGACAGACCATCGGGGCTTGTGGCTGCACCACGGGGCACACACACGGCGCAGGCAGCTCGCTCTGCACCGCCAAACCGTTTCTGTCCATCGGATAGTACCCGCTCGGCTCGCCCGTAGCACCCATCATCAGCAACTCCCCGCCTGTGTGCCGATACTGCCAGTTCTGATTGTACCCCAGCGCGTTGCCTACAGGCAGGTAGTCCTCCACGCTTGACCAGCTCGTTCCACCCATCGCCCGACTGTACACCCGCATCGGCACGCCTCCACACCCTATCCGACACACATACCGATACTCCTGCTGACTGAGATAGTCCCCCTTCCACACACGAACCCCATCACTGTTGTACCCATACTCATACGCCACCTGCAAACTGCCATCCCCATAATCCCGCTCTATCCGCACCAAACGACCCTCCTCATCATACGAAAACACCCGATCATACGCCACAGACGGGTCATCCCAACGCGCCAAAGTGCCCTCCGCGTTCCATACAAACTCATGCCGCGGATACGGCGGCACACCACTTACCCGATCCTCCACCGCACGCAACCGACCACTGACCAAGTCATACTCGTAAAAATCGTGATGCGCCCCGTTCAACGCATCGTTCCGATACACGCTCCGCCGACTACCATCCAAGTTGTACTCATACACCCGCGAATACGCCACCTGACCTGTGCGCTGTTCGCTCTCCAGCCTCCCTGCAGGCGTGTAAGTGTAAACCGTCGTGTCCCCTGCGGGATTATCAGGACGACGCTCCACGCTCTGCACCACACGACCCAACAGGTCATAGGTGTACTCATACCCTATCAGCAAAGTGCCATCCGCTTTCTTGTGTTCCACCTTCCACACAAAGCCCACCTGCGACGGATTATCCGCACCATAGTAGGTATACTCTACATAACTCCCGTTCGGATAGTCCTCGCGCTTCAGCCGTCCCGTCGCGTTGTCATAAGTATACACCACCGTGCCCCGATTGTCGCCCACACTCTGCAACCGTCCTAACTTGTCATAACCGTTCTCTATCGTGCGCACCACGCTGTTATCCGCCCGCAACTCTTTCTCAAAGCGTTTCCTGCCTGCGGGGTCATACTCAGCGGAGACGGCGACCACCTCGATGCCTTCCCCACTGCCACAGCAGCCGCGTTGCTCCCGCACGTGCCCCCAAGCGTCGTAGGTGTAGTCGCGTCTGCCTGCGCCATCCTCCACCCACACCCGACGGTTCTCACCATCCCAGCCCATACGCACATCCACGCTGCGAGGATAATCAATCCCCCGCAAACGACCCCAAGTGTCATAGGTGTAAAGGGTGGTCTCGCTCGTCGTCTCCCCTGTCTGTACCGTGCGACAGGTCAGCCGGCCTGATTTCAGTCAACTAAAATTAACCTATTTTGTGATCTATATTAATTGCATCTAATTTACATTTGCATAGCTGCTCACGACTTTCACTGGTTTTAGACGATATTGCTGCAGTCTGACTGAGGCGCCCTTCGCACGCTGTAACTCCTCTTGAGGCACTCTATAAAAAATGGAAACCGCTCTCTTATCGAAAATCTCTGTTTTTCTCATATATTCCCCGCACTCATCATCTTTGCTAATATTTATCTTTTGAGAGTAAAGTATCAAAATCGCTGCGTGCCGAACTACTTCTATCTTGGCTGTCCGATAGGGTATATCGCAATCGTGATAGAGTGAGACCAGCAAGCCTTCTGCCTGATGATCGCCATCTTGATCAACCAGCCAAGCTTGCCTAATCAACTGAAACTGATTTTCAAGCCCCTCTGTCTCACCAACATAAAGTGTTATAAAAAAGGTACTCTTTTCAAAAGGAATTTGTTCACTTTGCAGAAGGACTAATCCTTCTGCTCGGAGATTGCCGTTTGAACACGGAGTCAGTGAAAGGCGCAACAAATGAACCTGGTAGCTCGCTTGAGAAGCGTCTGAAATCACGAAACTAACCGTCTTCATTGCGCAATTACCAAACCGGTCCCATGCCTTGACCACCAACACATAAGCATTGGGTTCCGTAATCGGCGTACCTACCGTGTAAGGTTTCCGGTTCAGCGTAACTTCATATCGGGGAGCAGGATCAACAGGTGAGGAAATCGTAATCGCTGGCATTATTTTCGTCCCTGTTGGATACACGGCATGATCAACTACTCCGAGAATTTGAATGGAAGGGGGCTGGAGATGTCGAGCATGGCAGCCCCAGAGAATTAGTGCAAAAATCCAAAGCCAGCTCCCTGCAATCAACCGTTTCTGATTTATCATGGCACCGGTCTACAGACTTTTAGAATCACTGGTCGCCCGTTGGAATCAGTGCATTTCATTTCAGCACAAACAATTACCCCTGCATCTCCATTAATTTCAGCCATAGATATAGCAGGTATTCTTACTAATCCACCATTGGCACGAGCTTTAAGATAAGCTCCAGAGCTAACCACAACGGTGACGGCATTGCCAGATCCCTCACACCTAGCCTGACTTGTATAACGACGATGTGCCGAATCACCTGAGGGAAGGTCAATTCCTATGCTGACACTGCCCGAGCTTCCTCCAGAACCTCGCCCTATGTTTAGCGTGATGGTACGTTGACTTAGATTTCCCACCGCCAAAGCCGCTGCGGCTGTATGATTTAGACTGCAAGCCCCGGTACTGATAATAATAAAAGCTCCTGCACCCAAAGCTACCGTGTCACTACCAAACTTCGAAACCCCAATCTCGATGACAGAATGGGCATCAACGGTCATTTTGATATCATCACACGGACAAGGATCCGATGGTGGTGGCACTTTATAAGCAACAAATTGTACCCTAATCCAATCATCTGCGTTTCCTTCAGTCTGTGCATAGCAGCCATAAGAATCGTCTCTTGCCTCTGCCAATCCCCCAATTTGGCTCCCATGACACCAGGCATAGTGCCCTGAACAATACAGAAATGGCGGGTCTACCCAACAAATATCACAATCATAAGGATCGTTGTCTTCCCTCTGACAATTGTTTGATGGACAAAACTCTGGTGGGAACATTTTCAACTTTAGCTGGGGAAGGGTACATCGATTCTGACCACCTCCACCTCCTCCGCGACAGCGGCGAGAATAAATAGCAGAATCCAAGTACCACGAAGTAGCTATTGGAGAATCTGCATACCAAAAAAATCCATCACCATTAGATAATTCTCCAAATCCCACAATTCTCACAGTATCGACATCGTGCATCGAACTGATTTGTTCTCGGAAATGTGCAAAACTGCTTTTCGAACCTATCTCCAAATCTTCTGGACAACAAGCAGCTACCACACCATCAGGAACCCAGGTGCTTGCTGTGAATGGCTTCATACTTGCAAGGATATTGCCGTTTCTATCGAGCAAAAGCGCCAGAACAGGTACTACATAGCAAATTTGTGGCTTATCTGCCCAACGTAGATTTGGGTGCGGCAGTAAGGAATCCATATCTACTTGAGCTATTAGCTCTATAGTACCATCAGGCAAGTAAACGGTATTGTATATTAAGCTTTTACCGATATAAATTGGCTCATCTTCAACCATAAAAAAACGAAATAGCTGGTTCGAATTGCCATCGACATCGGTCGCTACAACCCGCAATTTATATAATCCCGATTTCGTGACCTTATACCCAGAATTTATTCTTTCATTATTTAGGTATATTGTTAAATTCGTAAGACTGTTATCATCATCGACAACTTGAACATCAATAACTGGTGCTTCACTAGACAAATAAATGTCACCATTATTGATATTTACCAGTATATGTGGGGGGTTGCTTCCTTGTGCTTTAGACGCCCTAATGCTCAGTGGAGAAGCATTCACCCCAGTAATCAGAAGTGTCATTACAACAGCGAGATGAATGCCTGCATAAGGCAAACACCCCTTGCGTCCCATCAGCAGGGTGCGAACACCGTGCAGGGGCAGACACATCCCCTCGCCACAGAACACGCCTTGACAACCCGCTGCCTGCACCCTCGCTAAACTCTTGCTCCGAATGTTTTGTACACGCATCATCGTTGCCTCCTTGTTCCAAAGGTACGCTGCTATTGATGGCACATCCTGCAGGGGTTTGTCAAGGAGGGCTTGCAAAGTCGGTTTTGAGTTCAAAAAGTGCCGTCAAGACCCAGAAGACGCTAAAAACCGTCCGCTGCCCGCGCATTTTTTTCAACTTTCCGAACAGCCCCACAGGGCAAGGACACCCTTGCCCACAGCCGCACCTGCTGCCGCCCCATCGCCCTTGAAAAGGCGCACAGACTTCAGCTCGGCACTGCGTGTGTCAGCGCCGTTGGCGCCACTCGCGCCTCAAAATAGTTGGGCAAGGCAGCGCGGTACCGCACACGCTGGTTCCTGCACCGTCTGCTTCTCACCTCCTTGCTGGGTGGGGTATTCGTCAAGCGGGTTGGGATTCCTGCTGTGGCGGGTGGTGAGTGGTGAGAGGTGAATCGGGTTTTTGGGGCAGACAAAATTTTCTTTTCCGAGGTACCCATCTGGGTCGGAAAAGAAAATTTTGCCGTCTGGGTCAGAGAAAAAATTTTGCTGCTGGGTCGGAAAAGAAAATTTTGCACGCAGGTCTGCTCCTATATGCCCGGAGGTTCGCCCTCCATTTCGGTTTGTGGACAGATAGATCGGTCTGTCCTTACAGTAGGAGCGCACTTGCGTGTACACTTGCCGTGTCTGTGATGGCTTGAACACCCTTTCAGAGGTGTTCGCGATATGCATGACTGGAGCGTTGTGGTGAGATAGAAAGGGTGTTCCCCACCCACGCTGATCCTGCAGAGGCGAAGGTGATTGTGGTGACCAGCATCGCGGGCGGATAAGAGCGAAATGGTGGGGTCTTACTGGTTATTCTAAGTGGTAAGACGAAGAGGATGTGCCACGCTTGCGTGGGATCGGCTTGTAGTGGAGCAAGTATTCAGCGACCGCTTCCAGCTGATCCAGCGAGGTTAGCCCCAGCTCCTTCGCGGTAGGCATGACGGTGTTCGGATGGGTCTCTTTGGGATTCACTAAATAGAGAACCAGCTGATCTTTGGTCCATGGGGATGACTCGCCGGGCGCAAGGCGGACGAACTCCGGCGCTTTGCGGCTGCCTTGTCCATCCACGCGATGGCAGCGCAGGCAGCGATCCATCACCAGTCGCTGCCCGACCGCTGCCAGCCCGGTAAAACGGGGTGTATCGCTTCCCTTGGCAAGGTGTGCCCGCTCCCGATCGGTCTCGACCTTCGCCTCGATGCCCAGCCAGACCGTCAGTGCAAGCAGGACACCCGCGCCCAGCAGCATCGGCAGGCGCCGGCGTGGACGGCGTGAAGGGCTCCTATCCAGAAAAGGCAGCGCGAACAGCAGCAGAACGAAGAGCGCAGGGATCAGCACTGTGCCCAGCCAGACACGCGCCCCGCCAAACAGCACCACCTTGCCTATTTGCACTTTCTCCAACTGGAATAACGGCAGAAAGTACCATTCTGGGCGCGGCAAATAGGTGGTGTCAGTCGGGTCAGCAGGCGGTTCGGTATGCACGCCCCACACAAAAGGCAACAGGAACAGCAGGATCAGCAGCACGCCCGCAAACACAAGGTCCTTCAGCAATTGATGGGGGTAAAAAGTGATGGGCTTCTCTACATGGGACTCTTCGTCTGCTTCGGCACCGGGCGGCATCTCGCCTTTGCGACGCATCAGCATCAGGTGAATCGCTATCAGTGGAATGGTCAGCAAGGGCAATAGCAGCACATGGATGGCGTAGAAGCGGGTGAGGGTAGGTGCGCCCAGTTCCTCGCCCCCATACAGAATGTGCTTCAGGTGCTCGCCGATGAAGGGCACATAGCCCACGAAGCTGACACCCACTTTGGTCGCCCAGTACGCCTTTTGGTCATAGGGCAACAGATAGCCCGTGAAGGCGAAGCCGAGTGTCAGAACGAACAGCATTACACCGACCAGCCAAGTGAGTTCTCGCGGTTTCTTATACGCGCCCATCACGAACACGCGCAACATATGCAGCACCACCACAATCACCATTAGCGACGCGCCCCAGTAGTGGAAGCCGCGCACTATCTTACCGAAAGGCACCTCCTTGGTGATGTATTGCACCGATTCATAGGCTTCGCTGGTGGAGGGCACATAGTTCATCGCGAGCAGCATTCCTGTCAGCACCTGCACGGTGAAAAGGAACAGCGCGCCACTGCCCAGCACATGCAGCCAGCCGATTTTGCGGGGTAGCCGTTCATAGAGCAGCGCATGGAGCATTGCCTGAATGCCGCTGCGGTCGTCCAGCCAGCCCCAGAATCGTTGGCGCATCACGCTTCCACCTCGATCCAGAGTGCGCCCTCCTTCCGCTGATGGGCGAGTCGGCGCAGGGGTCGAGGCGGCGGCTCTTTCAGCACCCGCCCTTGCATGTCGAATTCACCCCCATGGCAAGGACAGACAAACTTGCTTTGCTCTGCCACCCAGCGCACGCCACAGCCGGTATGCGTGCAGCTGTTGGATAGCACGAGCAACTGATCGCCCAGATTCACCACATAGGCGATCCGCACCTCGCGCCGCTCTCGCCAGCCGTCGCGCATGGTGACAGTATAGATCGCCTCGGCGACCTCACCCTCCAGAGGTAGGTCTTCCTCCGCCATCAGGCGAACGCTATATCGGCGTCGCTCCCGATGCCAGAGCGGCGCCAAGAGGTAGCCCACCAGCGGTACGCTGAGCGCCATGCTGAGCATGCCCGATAGAAGCCAGACCGCTCGCTCCAAAAACGCGCGCCTGTCCATTTGTTGCGAAAGAACGATTCAGGGGGCAAAAAGTTCCTTTTTTAATCAAGGAGGGCATAGGAGCTTCCTATGCCCTCTGTGTCCTCTGGGGTGAGAAATTCCTTGTTTCAATCCTCGCCTTGTGCTTTGGTGAAGCCTATCGCCCCGTTGAACTCCTGGAGTTTCTCTAAATGCATCCAGCGCAAGCGACTGCCAATCCGCTGCAGCAGGTCGAGAATCTGTGTATCGGTCGCTTCGCCTTGCGAATCGCGCAGCAGGAACCGGCAACGGTAGTGGTCCACCACATCGGTGATGGCGCCGGTGGGTGGATAGACCTTCGTGCCGCGATTGGAGATCATTTTGAGGTAAAAAGGGGATTCGGCGGCGAGCGTCTCCAGCAACTGTCCCAGCGGCTCGGGCATCAGCTCGGTCTCCACGAACACATCCACCCCGATCACGCGCCGTATGTTTGGACGCACATACACGGGGTCAGGTGGCAACTGGGGCAGGCGAATGGGGCGATACTCACGCACAAAGGTTGTGCTGGGTTTCTTGCCGAGATTGGCGATAATCGCATCGGTATATTCGGTGGTGGTATTGCAGCGGTCATATCCGACCACATCGCCTGTGCGCACCTTGCCCTCTTCCAGCGTGTAGAGCAGTGCGTTCTCGATAGTCGCGGCGGCTTCGAACTCGGCCAGATAGCGCAACATCATCACCGCTGATAAAATCACCGCGGTCGGGTTAATCACATTTTTGCCCGCATACTTGGGCGCGGAGCCGTGCACCGCCTCGAAGATGGCGACTTCGTTGCCGATGTTGGCGGAGGGCGCGAAACCCAATCCACCAATCAGCGCGGAAGTGAGGTCGCTCAAAATGTCACCGTTCATATTGGTGGTGACTATCACTTCGAACTGCTCTGGGCGTTTGACCAGCTGATGGGCGCAGTTATCCACGATGATGTGGTTCGCTTCGATATCCGGGTATTCGGGGGCAATCTCCTCAAAGACACGCTTTAGCATGCCTTCGCTGAACTTCATGATGTTGGACTTAGTGGCACAGTGAACCTTTTTGCGTCCCTCGGCACGCGCCAGCTCGAAGGCGAAGCGCACGATTTTCTCGCAGCCTTTGCGCGAGATGAGCTTCAGTGTTTGCGCCACGCCCGGTGTCTGCATATGCTCGATGCCTGCGTAGAGGTCTTCCACATTTTCGCGCACCACCACGAGGTCGATGCCGCGCCCGCTGTAAGGGGTGGGCACATTCGGCATTTCGCGCACGGGGCGCACATTGGCATAGGTCTCAAAAAGTTTGCGCAGGGTGACATTTGCGCTCTTTTCCCCATAGCCGACGGGTGTCTCCAGCGGTCCTTTTAGCACGACGCGCGTCTTGCGAATCGATTCGATAGTTTCAGGGGGCACGCCGCTTTCCAGTCCTTTTTTGAACACGCTCGCGCCCGCCTCGCGAATTTCCCACTCGAGGGGGGCGCCAACCGCTTCCAGAATTCTCAGCGCTGAGTTGATGCACTCGGGTCCGACCCCGTCGCCCGGAATGACCGTGATTAACTTCTTGCCTGTTTCCGTGATGTAAGACATTGCTTGTTCCTCCAGTCGCGTGGAGTATACCCGATTCGGTGGCTCAGGGTATACTCTCGTTATATGGTCAAGCAGATAGCAAAGCGAGCGCAGCTCAGGCGCGTGCGTCAACGGGCGCCTCGCATGTGGGCAGCAAACCAGCCGCTCACGGTAGAGGAGTATTTACGCTTTACCGACGAGGATGATCTGTGTGAACTCGTCGACGGCGTGTTAGTGGAGCGAACGATGGCAGCGGTCTGGCATCATGAGCAGCTTTTTGCATGGTTGATGGCGATCCTGCGAACCTATGTGGAGGCAAAGCAGTTAGGCTATGTCTCTGGCTCGCGGTCGGCGGTCAAGATCAACGAGTTCCGCTCACGCCTACCCGATATGATTTTTATCCGCCACGAACGCGCCCACATCATCACGGAGCCGATTATTGTGGAGGCGCCCGATTGGGTGCTGGAGATCCGTTCCAAAACAAACAATCCCACTGAATGGCGCGCGTTGGAGGTGGATTATCGTTCGATCGGTGTGCCTGAACTATGGCTGGTAGACCCGCAGGAACAGGTGGTGCGCGTGGTGCGAAAGGGCGAATCGGGGCATACGGTGTTTGAGCAGACGGAAGGCAGGCTCGAATCGGCCGCTATCCCAGGCTTCTGGCTGGAGGCGCCGTGGCTGTTTTTTGATACGCCGCGCCCATCTGTCATAGAGATTCTTCGCATGCTGGGCGTATTCGGTATGGGCGAAGCGTCGCCTTGAACGCGCCCTCCTATAAGCGCCATGCTGGGTCATGCGGGCAATAACGAAGGAGCCCTATCGCCTCCAAGTGAAGCTCGCGCTGCTGCGTGGCGGTGCGCTTGAGGTAGGAACGCTCTGCGCGAGTTTGTGCAGATAGTCCTTCAACAGATCCAGTTTGCGCACCTCCACAATCGCCAGGTACTGCACGCCTTGATTGAAACGCACTCCGCTGACCCGATTGCGACGGCAGAGCTTGGATAGCTTCCCCGCAATAATCCAGTCCGCCGAATCGTTGTTCAGTTCATCCGTCAACATCGGGCCGATACGCCGAATCCAGGTATCGACGGGCTGCAGGTAGTGGTAATCGGCTGGGTCGATGTGCGGCTCCAGTTCGTAGAGGGCAACCATATCCCGCAGCAGCAGCGAGCCGACCTTCGGACCGATGCCCCGAATGTCAGTAATCTGTTGGTAGATCGGTTCCACACGCCCGCTGCGTACAATCGCCTGATGGATGGTTGTCCAGATGTTGCCGATTTCGTCCTCCTGATAGATGCGCGTGGCGAATTCCGCCAGCCCTTCGATAAGCCCGCGATTGAGTTGCTCATTCACCTTACGCTGATGTTCCTGACACACCTGCACGAACGCCTCCCACAGCTGCTGCGGTGCAGTACCTGATGCCAGCAACGCGCTGAAGTTTTCCTTTTTGCCCTTCAGCGCACGCTCCAGCGCTTGCAGCGCGAACGCGGAATACTCTTCTCGGTCGTTGCCCCGCTTCGCAAAAGCATAGTAGCCCAGCATGGCGCGAAAGGCATAGTAAGCATCTGCCAATGCCTCGCGCACTTCCTGCGGGCTGGAGACGCGCAAACGCATCGCCCGAGCCAGCTGCGGATAAAGCACCTCTTGCTGAAACCGGTCCGCCTTTTCGCCCGCCAATCGGCTCAGGATGATGCTGACCTCGTACGGTGTGAATGTCGCCATCGTTTTTGACCTCCCTATAGTGGTTTAGGATACGCTCTTTTGCCCAGCGGTGAGGGCCTTTTGTGCCTGCTATTGACTTAGACGGCACTGAGCGATGAGAAGTTGCTTACGCAGAATTTTCTTCCCGACCCAGATGGCAAAATTTTTTCTCTGACCCCGCTGCGCGGAGTACCCCAGAGAAAAAATTTTGGGCTACCCGGAGAAGAAAATTCTGGAAATCCCTCACGAGGGCTTTCCCATGATATTATACGGAATCTCGCTCGAAAAATTCACCTGCAGGCTTCAGAATCTGGCGTGTGGGGCGTTTTCCCAGTCGTGTGGTGAGTTCGTGGGGTGTGGTGTTCAACCGATGCGCCAGCTCTTCCACCCGAATGCAGGCTGCGCCCTCTTTGCCGATGAGCGTAGCGACCTCGCCAGGCTGCACATCGGGTAGCTCAGAGACATCGACCATCATCATATCCATGCAGATGCGCCCGATCTGGGGCATACGCCTGCCGCGCAAAAGCACCTCGGTTCGCCCGCTCAGCGCAATGGGATAGCCATCCGCATAGCCCACGCCGAGCGTTGCGACGCGCATTGGGTGCTTCGCGCGGAATCGCCAGCCATAACTCACACCCTGTCCTGCGGGAATCGTGCGCACCGATAGCACTCGCGCCCGCCAGCGCAACACGGGTTCAAGCTCCTCTTGGACAAACGAGAAATCCCCGTATCGGAAAAGGGGCACGATGCCGTAAAGGAGCAAGCCGCACCGAACCGCGTTCAGCCGACTTTCAGGTAGTGCCAGCAATCCTGCACTTGCTGCGGCATGCAGCGGCACCTCCGGGAAGCCTGCCGCCCGAAGCCTGTCCACAACCGCCAAAAACCGCTCAAGCTGTTCCTTTGTCAGCTCCTGATCACTATCTGCGCAGGCAAAATGGGTAAACACGCTTCGCCAGCGAATCGGATGATCCGCACGCCAGAGCTGAAGCAGGTCGGGAAGTTGCTCTGGTCGCCAGCCCAGTCGGCTCATGCCCGTATCAATCTCCAGATGGGCATCAACGGCTCTGTTCCAGCGTGCCGCGGCTTGCAACGCTGCCCGATAGCCGGACTCGCTTTCAATCACCACTTCCAGCCCATGGCGCATAACCGCGTCCCAGTCGGCATCGCGGAGTGGTGGATAGAACATCGCGATAGGCGCGAAGATGCCCGCCTCACGAAGTTCGATAGCCTCCCCGATCGAGGCAACCCAGAAGAGTGAAATGCCCATACGGTGCAGGGTATCGGCAACGGGGATCGCGCCATGACCGTAGGCGTCCGCTTTGACCACTGCCCAGAGCGCACAGCGCCTGCCAATCAATGTCTGCAGATGGCGTGCATTGCGCACCAGCGCCCCTAAATCGATTTCCAACCAGTTGTTTGCTTCCACACTGGCTGGATTGTACCTTGCTGACAAGGTGAGTATAATCTTAAGAGGTGGTAGGGCGATGAGCGTGGTCAAAAGGCGCAGGCGTCCGACGCTGGCGGTGGTTGCTCGCGAGGCGGGTGTTTCCATCGGCACCGCATCCAACATTCTGGGCGCGAAGGCAACGCTGCATAGCCCCGAAACCGTGGAGCGCGTGCTGCAGGTGGCGCGGCAATTAGGCTACCGTCCGAACCGTATCGCGCGCAGCCTCGCCGCTCGTCGCAGTCAAACCATCGGCATCGTGATGGAGCCGACCCATGCCGTCTTTACACGCAACGAATACGCAACTGCCGTGTTGGATGGTGTCGTGGACCGTTTCACCCCAGAGGGCTACCACATCAAGATTATCACTCTACGCGATTTGAACCCGCGCCTGCTCTGGGCGCAGATCGATGACGGCACCATCGACGGTGCTATCCTGATTGCCCCGCTGATTGGCAGTCCGCTGCTGGAATGGCACGAGCATACCCAGCTCCCATGTGTGGTGGTCGGCAGTGCGCTCCCCGAATCGATGGGCTTCTATTGTGTGGATTCGGACAGTGAGGGCATGATAACGGAGGTGGTGGGCTGGTTGATTCAGCGTGGGCATCGACGCATCGGCTTCGTGCAGGGGCCCGAAGAGCAGTGGAGTGCGCGTCAGCGTGAGCATGCTTATCGACGGGCGATGGCAGCGCATGGGATTTGTGTCCGTCCAGAATGGTTAGCCCGTGGCTTCTACACTCAAGAAGGCGGTCGCCTCGCTGCCGAACAGCTATTGCGGGTACGCCCACCGCTTACAGCCATCATTGCCAGCAACGACCCGATGGCACTGGGCGTGCTGGAGGCGTGTCAGCAGCATGGGGTGCGTGTGCCCGATGACCTTTCGGTGGTTGGCTTCGATGATATACCGTTGGCAGCTCTGGCGAACCCGCCCCTGACCACCGTGCGCAACCCCATCCATGAGATTGGCTATCATGCCGCCCAGGCGCTGCTGGAGCAGATGACGACTGGCGAGGTCAAACGCGGCAACTGCCTCATCCGGGGTGAGCTGGTTATCCGTCAGAGCGTCGCTCCCTAAATAGGATGGTCGTTTAGAGACTGTTTAAAAACCGGAGGTCAAGGAGATGGGCAGGCACTCAGGCTGGGGCATTTTGAAGGGCGAGGCTCCCACCGAGCCGTTCCAGCCGACGCCGTGCTGGAACAGGACTGTCTTAGCTACGCATGTCGGCTCGTGGGAACGCTCGCCCTCCAGTGTGAGTTCCAGGACAAGGTGTAGTCCACAGCCACGGCTCTGTCCCCTCCTCACGCCAGGTCACTACCTGCAACGGATACCCTAAAGCGACTACTCGTGAAAAATGACGCACATTCGCCGTGCCCAAAACCCGCCCCCGCTCCAGCGCAATCCCCGCTATCAGACTATCCGCACACTCGGTCTCTCCGAACGCATTGCTGTATCCATAAGCGATGGATAGTAGCGTTGGGTTCTGTCAACAAGAGGGTGTCCTCCTGCTGTTCGAACCGATCGACTTGGTCCAGCAGGCAGATAATACCGCATTTTTAATTAAACCGCTGCATCAGTTCTCACCTGGCGAACAGTATACCCCTTGAGCGAAAGACAGTCTCTTAATCTGTTTCGTCTTTGGTCCAGCCAAGATGTAATTCCAAAGCACTCACCCCCCAAAAACTTTCTTCCGTCCCAGCATCAAGTCCGTACGGAAAATCCATCCCTTGTAGCAGATGTTCATGCTCTCCGGGCCGGTCAATATACTCCAGCAAGAGCCTGAGCTGCTCACGCCCCTGTCGATCAAACTCTATCAGAACCGCTCTGGTTTGCGGATCAAAATACACTTTCAGCATAACTCACCTCCATCCCAAGGCATCTCTTAAACCTGCTCCGAGCCCTTCCAAAAATCGCCTTGCTCGGCTATGACCAACGCCTTGAAATTCTATATGGGGACCACCAAGACTATGCTGGTCCACAAAGTCGATATGAATTTGCCGCATTCCTCCTGTGATGGGATCCGTGACTCGAAAAAAGAGACCAACTTTGGTATAGCCATATTGTTCAATTTCCATTCCTAGTAAATAGCCAGTTATATAGCCGATATGCTCTGAAATCGCATCCAGGATCCTTTGCTTTCCGTAGTGTGCTACAGCTTGCGCAGTTGCTGCACTTCTTCCTTCAAGCGTAGCAGTCTCAAGAAGGGAGGTCAGAACGCTCATAAAGTCCGCAAAGCGTCCTGTTGAATCAACGAGAACTATAGGATTCCCATCCGCATACAGATACCAGTTCACGCCATCCCGCGCAGGGTCTTCACTGAGAAACCTGCCCGTCGCTGGCTCATAATAACGCGCTCGCATAGAGACTAAACCCGTCTCATCCTCTGGATGACCCAAGTTCGCACAGTAGCCACGCCCTACGCCCAAAACACCCTGCAACTCACCCCAAACCCCACGAAACTGCCAGCCAGACAAGGGGTAATCAGGCGACATCGTCCGCACCAAGTTGCCGTGCCCATCGTACAGCAACCACCGAAGCGACACCTGATTGCCCTGCGCGTGATTGACCGCCACCACCGCCTCTATCCCTCTACCACCTAACAAGTGTACCCGACTCTGCTGCAAAACACCGCTCTGAAAACCCTGCTCGCACACTAATATCGACCTACAGTAGCGGTATTCTGCCCTTATCGAGTACCTTGCTTGCAATCCTTTT
This sequence comes from bacterium HR15, assembly GCA_002898555.1. Lineage (GTDB taxonomy): Bacteria > Armatimonadota > Fimbriimonadia > Fimbriimonadales > GBS-DC > HRBIN15. Next base: position 4 of record BEHR01000021.1, on the reverse strand, counting down.
TAGC
>BEHR01000020.1 GCA_002898555.1 bacterium HR15 | reverse complement strand
GTTGATCAGTCCTGTGGCGATAGAGAAGGGTTTGCGTTTTGCGATTCGTGAGGGTGGTCGGACGGTTGGTGCAGGTGTGGTAACGGACATCCTGGATTAGTGTCCGTCGGCACCGCTCCCACTGTCTGAATCACCCAGTGCGAGGCGGGAACCCGCATCGCTCACATGGAGGTATAATAAGATGGCAACAGTCAGTAAGCGTGTAATCATTGTTCTCGCGTGTACCGAGTGCAAGAATCGGAACTACACGACCACGAAGCATCGTGAGCGGCAACGCGACCGGTTGGAGCTGCGGAAATATTGCCCGCGTTGCCGAAAACATGTGATGCATCGCGAAGCGAAGTGAGCGTGCAGGGGCGTAGCTCAGGCTGGTAGAGCGTCGGTCTCCAAAACCGAAGGTCGTCGGTTCGAATCCGGCCGCCCCTGCCATTTTTATTGCGCATAGAGGAGGACGAATAAACTCTATGCGCTACAGCTGCCCATTTGGGGAGATACAGCGATGAAAGCGCGAGCAGGCTGGCTGGGCTGGCTGTGGCTAATAGCAGTGTGCGCTCTGGCGCACGACACTGGACGCCCGCTCAAACCCATTCCCATTCCCCCGCAAGGTGTTGCGGAAGCGGTGATTGCTAAAGAGGCTGACCTGCCCGGTGGTCCGAAAGCCGAAGGTAAGCCCGGCGATATGGTGCTGCGCAATCATCAAGTGACCTTCGTGGTGGCGGGGGCGCGACCCACTTCGGGCTATTCCCGATATGGTGGTCGCTTGCTGGACGCCATTCTGAACGAGGGTGGGCATGACGCGGACCTGCTGGGCGAAATGTTTCTGGGCGCGTTCGACGCACGCGGGCTGATGAACGCTCGCACGCTGCGTGCGGAGAAGGTGACCATCGTTTCCGCAGGCGGTGAGGACAAGCCGGCTGTGGTACAGGTGGAGGCGGTCGATGAGCGGTTCCCGATTGTCGATCAGGCGCTGCGTGTGCCCAGCAATCCCATCGGACTGAAAGTCATTCTCACCTACACGCTCCCGCCCGACACACCCACGCTGCTGATCGAGGGCAAACTGATTAACACCACAGGCAAGCCCCAAAATTACACGCTGGTGCTGGGCTGGATTCAAGGGGAGGGCATGCGCATGTACCTACCACCGTTTGGCAGCGCAGCCGCTGCCCTGCGCAAAGCGGCTGGTCCTCCACTGATGGGGTTGCTGTCCACCATTCGGGCATCGTTCCCCTTCGTTGCCAACGCTGGCTCCCGCCTCGCCTATGGCGTCTACCCTTTAGAAGGTGACTTCGGTCAAATTCAGAAAGCGGAAGAGATTTACCTGATTACCTTGCTGAACAACGCGCCCGTACCGCCCGCGGGTGAAGTGACGGTGCGTTGGGCACTCACCGTGTCGGATGGCGAGTTGGAGACGATTCGGCGCGAGAAGCGACGCTTACAGAGCGTCCAGGAAGAGCTGCACACCCTGCGCGGGCGCGTGGTGAACAACAACGGCAAGCCCGTGCCAGACGCGCGGGTCTATCTGTTCGAGCGGGCAGGCAACGAGGATCGGTTCACCACCCTGGCACTGACCGATTCGCGAGGTGAGTTTACTGCCCGTCTGCCCGAAGGCGAGTGGCGCGGCATGGTGTTTGCCGATCATCACAGCCCCCAGGAGTTCACGGTGCGTTTGCCCAGCGAACAGCCCGTTCAGGTGCAGCTGGCTGCGCCCGCTTTGCTCGCCATTCGTGTGTTGGACGAGCGGCGACGCCCATCGCCCTGTGCGGTGGTGTTCGATCGGCTCGGCGGCAAACTGCCTAATGCGGAGCGGGTGCTGTATGGCGAGGAAGGCGATTTCGGGCGGTTTGAGCGCGTCCACTTCAGTCTGAAAGGCGACGAGATACTGCAGGTGGAGCCGGGCAGGTATCGCGTCACGCTCACACGCGGCTTCGAATATGAGATAGCGCAACGAGAGATCACTCTGCAATCTGATACACAGGAGCGGTTCGAAGCCGTGTTGCAGCAGACCGCACCAATGCCTGGTTATCTCAGTGGCGATTTCCATGTGCACGCAATTCCCTCGCCCGACTCGAACGACTATCTGGCTGACAAGGTGAAAGCGTACCTGGCGGCCGGTGTGCAAATCCTCACGGCTACTGACCACGATGTGAACACCGATTATATGCCCGTGATTCGCCAGCTGGGCGTGCAGCACCTAATTACCTCCATCGTGGGCACGGAGATTACCCCTATCTGGGCGTTGGGACACTTCAACGCCTATCCCCAGCGGTATGACCCAAGCCTGCCGAACAACGGTGCGGTGGTCTGGTATGACCTGAACGCGGCGCAGATTTTCGAAGCGGCGCGCAAAAACTACGACGGCGATGTGATTGTGCAGGTAAATCACCCGCGTTCAGGAGGTATGGGCTACTTCGCCTATGTGGGGCTGGACCCTCAAACGGGCGAGATTAAGCGGGCAAATGAGTTCGCGGATAATTTCGACGCCATCGAGGTGTTCAACGGCACTGATGTGAACATGGCGCAGCAGGTCATGCGGGATTGGTTCCATTTCCTCAATCAAGGCAAGCGCTATCTGGCGATGGGCAATACCGATAGCCACCACGCTTATCGGTTGGAGCCGGGCTTCCCTCGTACCTATATCTATTTTGGGCATCGCGAGCCGCGCCGCGTGACCCCACGCAACCTGACCGAGGCACTGCGCCGAGGGGATGTGGTGGTGTGTGGTGGCGCGGTGCTGACCTTCACCGCAACCGATCCGGCGAACCCACGGCGCACCTATCGAATAGGCGAGACTGTTCCCTTGCGTGGCAACCGAATCCGCCTGAATATCGAGGTGCGTGCGCCCTCGTGGGTACGGGTCAACACGCTGCAAGTGATTGTGAACGGCGAGGTGGTGCAAGAGCTGCCCCTCAACCAGCCCGAAAACGCCCCTCTGAACTTCCAGCGGACGCTGGACATTACCATCCCCGTCCCCCAGAATAAAGAAACGAGCTGGCTTATTCTGCTGGTTAGAGGAGACCGCTTTACGGCTCTTTATCCGGGCACTTTCCCTCTCTCGTTCACCAACCCGCTCTACATTCGCAGATCAGCCGAGACGCGATAACAAATGTGTCTTCATCCGACTATCCTACCCATAGGGCAGGCCTGCCCGCATAGGGGCGCAGCATTCGCTTCAAGAGTTGGGTGCGAGCACCACACTTTGATGGCGGATGTATTCTTGCCTAAGTAATCATGGGGATGCCCCCTGGTGAAATTACTGGTAGGAGTTTCGCAGAGGGTGGTCGAAAAGAAAAGAAGGAGAACAAAATGATGTGCCATCGGAGCCGACTGACAAGAGCCTGTCTGTGTCTGTGCGTGGGATACATAACTGCTTATGTAATGAGCTTTGGGCAAATCGTTCCTGCCCCCGACCAGCTCACAGAGTTCAGTGCGCATCTATGGGCGGCGAACGCCGACTCGGGCGCTGCCTCTATTGTCAACGATACGACCCGCGTGCGCGTGGGGAACGCCTCGCTAAGGTTCACTACCGATGGCGGCTTCGACACATGGATTCTGACCCCAATTGGTCGCAACGCGAGCTGGAACCTGAGCAATAGCGGTGGAATGGCGTTCTGGATGTACACCGAGAACCCGAACCTCGGCTTTCAGAACAACTCGCCCTGGATACTCCTCTTCACCACTCCGAACGACTACTTCCGCATTCAGGCAGACTACGACATCCTGAACGAAGCGCGCGATCGTTGGTACGAGTTCCGTGTGCCATTCACGAGCAGCGGAGTTTGGCGCGTGACCCGCGTCGGCAATCCGAGCCTCAGCCAAATCCGCTGGATAGAAATCCATGCGGATACTTGGGGAGCAGGCTTCGTATACTGGATTGACGGGCTGCGTTTCGATTTACCGCCGTTTCCGCCCAATCACCAGATGGTCATTGCAGGCAATCGGCAAGTGTGGGTCTCATGGTCGCCTGTAGACCATCCTAGCTTCCTACGGTATGAGATCTACCGCTCGACTCAGCCGTTCAGGTCGGTTCAGGGCATGACCCCTATCGCTGTGATTACGAACCGTTTGCAAACCGAGTATGTGGATACCAATCTGGCCAACGGCGTGCAGTACCACTATGCTGTTGCTGTGCGCCTGCAGAATGGCGCGCTCTCGTCCGAAGTGGAATCGATAGCTCGCACTCCCTACGATGAAACCGACCTGCAGGTTGTAAGCATCGGACGCACGCCGCGTTTCCCCCGCTATGACCCCATCTACACGGTGAGCGCGATAGAGGAGCCGTCGGGCTTCGGCCCCTACATCACAAGTATTGCGACAGGGTTAGGGCATGGGCAGGACGCGAACACACCGCGTTGGCCCGCAGTCGGTTCCACTGTGACCTATATCGCCACAGTGCGCAATCGGGGCACAAATCCGATTAGCGGAATGGCACGCATTCGTTGGCTTGTGGACAGCATTCAGGTGCTGGAGCAGCAGGTTATGCTGAACCTCGCGCCCCGCGAGCAGCGTCAGTTCAACTTGAGCCAGGTTTGGGATAACCTCGACCACGAGATTCGCTTCACCATCGAGTTCAGCGATGCCCGCCCGCAGAACAACACCATGGCGCGTACAGCGAAGTCGGTTGGGTTTCTCAGCTACATCGACTGGTCGTACATCGAGAACTTCCGCGAGTGGTCGCGTGGGCTTACCTACGCCTCGACAGACGACGCCATCGACTGGCTAAATCGCCATATGCAGCGATTCAACGAACTGTTCGCGGCGCGCGGCGTTCCCAAGCGTGTGCATTACGAAATCCTTCAGCCCATCCGCGATGCAGAACCTGACCCAGAGATAGACACTATCTACTACGCCGTGTTCCCATTCCGCTATCGCGCAACTGACGGCGACCTGCGTCAGTCAGGCTATTATCACCCTGAAGACGACATCGATTATGGACTGCTCCACGAATGGGGGCATCAGCTCGGTCTAATCGATATTTATAGGTTAGTGGTTAGCTCGGAGCGGAATCTGGTGAATGGTCGGAGCTACAGCCCAGTAGAGTGTTTGATGAACGGGGTCTCGCCCTTCCTGTCGGAACACAGCGCGCGGGCGATGCTCCATTGGTACGAAACGGCGCGCGGCTACTATGGGCAGTACCTCTACTCGCTACCTGCGACGATGCGCATGCAGTTCTTCGGCATCGATAACCAACCGCTTGCAAACGCGCGGGTCACCGTGTATCAGCTCTGTGATCGCCCCGATATGGGGCAGGTGATTACCGATCAGGTGAAGTTTCAAGGATGGACCGACGCCAACGGCTACTATGTGCTGCCCAATGTGCCGATTGACCCGCAGATTGCTCCGTGCGCTTTCAACGGCGACTGCCTGCGACCGAACCCTTTCGGCTACATCGATGTGGTGGGTACAAACGGACTACTGCTGCTGAAGATCGAAAGGGACGGCTTCACCGACTATGCGTGGCTCGACATCATAGAGGCGAACCTGGCATACTGGAACGGCGCCACAGAACTGGCAACTTTCCCCCGTCAGGTAAGGCTGGGCGGCGAGATTATTACTTGCACGCCCCTTGATATGACCGAAAATAATGCGAACCAATGGACAGCGTCAACCGTGAGCGGTTCTGCGCAGATTCGTAACGACTCGATCCGCCGCCGTGTAGGAGCAGCGTCACTGCGACTCGACACGGATAGTGGTTTCGATGTATGGGTGTCTTACCCAGGACACCGATTGGCGCGCTGGGATTTGAGCCAAGTCGCGGGTGTGCGCTTCTACGCCTACGCAGTGAATCCCAATCTCGGTTTTCAGGAGCGTTCGCCGTGGATTATCTTGCGCGGGTCGGATGGATACATCGAACTCCGCCCAACTTACGACATGCTCAACGAAGCGCGTGGGCAGTGGCGCGAGTTCTATGTGCCTCTGAGCGGCGACAGTGTCTGGCAGCGCACGGTTTATGGGAATGTCTCGTTAGCGAACATCCAGTCTATCGAAATTCACGCGGACACTTGGGGAAGCGGATTCACGCTGTGGCTCGACGGCGTGCAGTTTGACCCGCCTTTGCGCTGCGCAGGCGATGTGAATGGCGACGGCTGTGTGGACGACGCTGACTTACTGCAGGTGTTGTTCGTGTTCGGCACCTTCGGAAGCAACCTCCCTGAGGACCTCAATCGCGACGGCATCGTGGACGATGCCGACCTGCTTATCGTGCTGTTCAACTTCGGGGCTGGTTGTTAGTTCGGGCTGGGTTGGTCAGCGGCGCAGGGGTTCTTCCAGCACCTGTTCAAAGCGTTTGCGTGCTTCGGCAGCTTCGTCAGTGCCCGGAGCGACTTCCATGACTTGTTGCCACTTGCTCAGGGCCTCAATGCGGTCGCCCCGATTGTATGCCTGCTCGCCCAGTTGCAGCAGGATTTGAGCAGCTCGGCGCCGGTAGTTCCGTGCGTCGCTCCCGCGTGCCTGTTGCGCCGCCGACAGATAATGGTTGACTGCCCCTTCGAAGTTGCCCAGCGCCTGCTCCACCTGTGCCAACCCCACATAGGTCGCTGACAGTGGCTTATATTGCAACGCTTCCGTGTAGACTTGCCCCGCCTCGGCGTAGCGTCCCATGCGCAGGAGTTGGTTGCCATACATGGTTAGCGAGCTGGCAAGGTTGTGGCGGAACTCGTCTCGCCATTTGTCCGACCGCGCTCGCTGGAGGAGCTCGTAATAGATACGCGCTGCATCCAGATACCTGCCTTGACGGTAAAGCTGTTCCGCGCGTTCGTACTCTTGCGCCATGCGTTCGTCCTGTTGTTGCAACTCATATTGCTGATAGGCGCGAATGCCCGCGTAGATGCCAATCACGATCACACCCAGAATCGCACCGCCGATGAGCAGCACGGCGAGGAAAGTGCCCCAGAAGTGGCGTGCTGCGGGCGAGAGCAGCGGCTTGGGGGGTGGAGGGGGTGGAATATAAGTGGCAGGCGGTGGCGAGGGTGCGGGATAGGGAGTCGGAACAGGGGCGCCCGTTGCCGGGTAGCCTGTGGTTGGCATGCCAGAGCCCCCTGCAGGTACAGGCACAGGTTGCACAGTCGTCGGACCCATCGGCGTCGCCAGCACAGGGGGCATTTTGAGACTGTCCAGCGCGTTCTGGATCGCTTTTTTCATCTCCTCCGCGCTCTGGAAGCGGTTCGCCGGGCTTTTCTGCAGCGCGCGGCGGATGACCCACTCCATTGCGTAGGGCACGCCGGGCGGCGCAGGCGGATCCGTGTTCAAAATGTTATAGGTGATGCTCACGACCGAATCGCCTGTGAAGGGCTTGGACCCCGCCACCATCTCATAGAACACCACGCCCACGGAGAAGATGTCCGATCGCTCGTCGATTTCCTGACCCATCACCTGTTCGGGCGACATGTAGCTGGGCGTGCCGAAAATCTGCCCGTCCATCGTGATGTTCGGCTCGAACTTCAGGCGGGCGATGCCGAAATCGGTCAGCACCACGCGCCCGTCGGGCAGCAGGTGGATATTTTCGGGCTTGATGTCGCGATGGATTACCCCTTTGGAATGGGCGTGGCTCAACCCATCCAACACCTGCAGAATAATTCGGCATGCCTCTTCCAGGGGCAGCGCCCCTTCGCGATCGAGTCGCTGGCGCAGGTTCTCGCCCTCCAGGTACTCCATCACGATGAAGTAGCGTCCGTTCTCTTCCTCCGTCTCGTAGATGGTGACGATATTGGGATGAGCAAGCGAGCCTGCAGCGCGTGCCTCGCGCATGAAGCGACGGATGCGGTCCTGGCGCACGCTTTCCGTTGCACCCGCGGGGAGCAGCATCTCCTTGATGGCGACCCGACGATTGATGCGCGTGTCGAGCGCCTCGTAGACCACATCATTGCTGCGGGCAATCTCCCGAATGATGCGGTAATGCCCCAGCACCAAATCGGTACTCATACCGTCTCACGCTCTGCTGTTAAGCCCCCATATTGTCGCACAACAAGTTTAACAAGACACCCCATGTTCAGCGGGGCGGACACATAGGTCTGTTCCTACTCACTGGCTGGCTCGCTAACCTCTTCTTCGATGCTCAGCGGCTCTGTCAGCGCCTCCACAATCACGGGTCCTTTGCCTGGGTGTTGTTTATGCGTGCCGTCGCAGAAAGGGAAGTTCTTCGAGTGGAAGCAACGGCATAGCGCGACGCGCTCTCCAGGCTCAATTTGCACGGTTGTACGCAAATGCCCCATTCGATCCTCGTTTTGAAAGGTTGCCATTCGTGTTCACCCATAGTATTGTACCTATTTCTAATGTCGGCGGCGCAGAATCGATATCAGCAACCACACGCCCAGCAGCGCCGCGGCGAGGAAGCCCAGAAAAGTCAATGCGGGCGCGAATGGGATTTCGCGCGTGGCAGGCAGCAACAGGGCTAACCCCACGATAAATGCCGCAACCAGGATGCTAAGCGAGAGGCGCGTAATCATCGCGTCCAGTCTATCCAGAGTTTCAGGGGATGCACCAATTTGTGCCTCCACAGGCACCTTGCCTCGCTCCACCCCCTGCAGCCACTGCATCACCAGAATGGGCAGCTCACGCATCAGGTATCGCCATGTGTCGAGCTGTTCCAGCAGGTCGCGTGTGGAGAGATGGGGCAGCCATGCCTGTCGCGCCAATCGCCTGACAAACGGCTCCGAGACCGCAAACAGGTCATAATCGGGGTCCAGTTGTCGCCCGATGCCCTCCAGCATCGCCAGCGTCTTGCCCACCAGCCACAGATTGGTCGGCAGACGCACATGGTGCTGACGCAGCACCTCCGTGAGATCGCTCCAGAACTCGGCAAAGGAACTTTCTTTAAGGGTGCGCCCGCGATATTTGCCGATGAGTCGTTCGGTCGCGCGGATCAAGCGTGGGCGATCGGTGCGTGAGGAGAGTGCGCCCATCCGGGCGAACACATTGAGAATCGCGTAAGCGTCTTGCCGAATGACCGCCACATAGAGACGAGTGAGATGGATGCGGTCATCTTCGCTGAGCGTGCCCACCATGCCGAAATCCAGCACCCCGATGCGTCCATCCGATTCCACCAAATAGTTGCCCGGATGCGGATCGGCGTGGAAGAAACCATCCTCCAGCACTTCTTTGATAATCAAGCGTGAGGCATCCAGCGCGATTTGGTGTGTGTCGTGCCCTGCCGCGCGTAAGGCCGCCACATCATCCACCTTGACCCCATGCAGTCGCTCCATCACCAGCATGCGCGAGGTGGTGTAATCCCAGTAGATGAGGGGGATATGCACCTGCGGTTCGTGTGCAAAGTTTTTGCGGAACTGTTCGGCGTTGCGTCCCTCGCGACGGAAGTCCAGTTCGTTTAGCAGGGTGAAGGCAATATCCTCGGCGACGGCTTCTGCATCATACAGTTCGCCCAGGGGCGTGCGCTGCGCCAATGCCGCCAGATCGTGCAAGATTTCCAGATCGGTTTCGACCAGTTCCCGAATGCCGGGTCGCTGTACCTTGATGGCAACTTCGGTACCGTCGGGCAAGGTGGCTGCATGCACCTGCGAGAGTGAGGCGGAACCGATGGGGTTCGGGTCCAGCGATGGAAATACTTCTTCTGGTGGGCGACCCAGCTCCTGTTCCATCACGGCACGAATCTCTTCCCATGGGGTGGGGGTGATGCTGTCTTGGAGTTTGCGTAGCTCCTCAATAAAGGGTTCCGGCAGCAGGTCGGAGCGCGTGCTAAGCACCTGTCCCAGCTTAACAAAGGTTGGTCCCAGTTCCTCCAGTGCGAGGCGCAGATGTTCGGCAGGTGAAAGGAGCGGCTCTACATCGGGCTGTAGTTCCGCGCGGGGCAACGAGAGCCGCCGATGCACGCTGAGGTACTCCAACGCGGAGCCGAATCCATGTCGCGCCAGCACACTGACCACCTGACGATAGCGCTGGAGGCTCCGCACACGCCGCGCGAACAGACGCATCGTTCTGGGTTAGTTCCGTCTGACCGATTCAGGCACGCTCGGCGGGCTATTGATCGGCAGTTGGTTTGGCGCCACCTTCCAGGTGGTGCAGGATGGCGTCCAGTCGGCGCTCGATAGCACGCAGTTCGGAGCGGGTAGGCAAGTTCAACGCCTTGAGCGCGTCCTCCACCTCGCTGCGAATCAGTTTGCGTAGGGCGTCGCGCTCACGTTCACCTCGCTTGACCAACTTATCCACCAGCTCCGATGCCTCTTCACGCTGCGCCTGACCGCGCTTAATCATCTCGTCCACCAGATGTTGAGCCGTTTCGCGCGTGAGGGCTACCGCGCCCAGCCCCATCAACACACCTTGCTCCAGCAAGTCTCTAATTGTTGCCATCATTCTCCCTCCTGGCTTGTGCTTATTATACACTTCGACGCCCCTGCTGCACCAACCATTCATGCAACCATTGTGCATCGGCAGGATTAAGTGGCGGCTCAGGATCGCGGCTATAATCGATCAACTGGTCATATCGCCCGCTTTCATAACAGCGATTGATTAGCTCCTGTAGGTCAAGTAAGGCGTCGCTATCGCTGCGTCGCAACGGGACACGGACCTTGGGCAGTGGCTGCTGAAGATAAATGGGGTAAATTTCGCGTCGATGCGGTTCCCAGCCTCGCATGACGCAGACGAAATAGTAGGTTCGATACTTGGGTGGGATTTCCGACACAGGGATGTTCAGCACATGCTGTCCGGCGCGCAACAGATCGATCTCCACCAGGCTGACGCCCGATCGAACGATTTCGCGCTGCTTGCGCAAGTAGACCTCTCGTCCCTCACCAGGGGTTTTATTCGCTGCGCTCAGCACCTCAATCACTGTGATCAGCCGCCCGTTGATGGGTTCCACAATCTCGATATAGGTCTCCGTCACTGGTTCCAGTAGCTCTAAATCGATGATCACAGGTTCTGTGGCAACCTGCACGGCAGTGGCAACACCGCCCCCGGAAGACCCCGTTTGTTCCACAACCCGAATATCCGGGTAAATCGAACGCACACTTTCGTCGGGAAACTCCACATAGACCCGCTCCTCGATTCGCGCGACCAGCCCGGTGGGTAGCTGTGCCTGTAAAGCATCACAGGCATAAACCACCAGCCGTGCATGCACATCCCGCCAGTACCGCTCCAAATACGGATTCATTCCCGGGAAGGGGTTCATACTTTGAGTATACCCCTTTTAAGAGGCTGAGGATGGCAGGGATTGTCCAGCAAAGCGCGTATTAATACATCGGTGAACAGCGATGCCGATGGAAGATGTGGAGCAGCGGCGTATGGTCTTGCGCGAGATTAATAAGCGGCGCATCGACACCTCGCTGATGGATGTGCATGTGATTCACGGCGTGGTCTATATTCGTGGCACCATCCGCCCGCTGCGTGGGTATCCGGTGGATATCAAGCAAGAGCTGGAGATTATCCGCCGCATTTTGCGCCAGAAGCCGGGCATTCGCGATGTGATTATCGACGCGATTATTCGCAGCTGAATGCTTTCGCGCCTGCTGGACTGGTTCTATCCGCGCCGTTGCGTGGGGTGCGGCGTGTTTTCGCGGGAGGCGTTCTGCGCACTCTGTCGTGATGTGTTGCCGCGAGTCTATCCGCCTGCTTGCCTGCGTTGCGGCGCGCCGATGGGCGAACTGCCCGAATGTCGCTATTGTCGGGGCGATATTTATCGGTTTGATGGGACGATCTGTGTGGGGCTGTATCAGGGACCGCTCCGCCGTGCCATTATCAATCTCAAGTTTCGGCGTTGGCTGCGGGCGGTGGAAGCCCTGAGCGCGCTGGTGATAGAGCTGATGGACCGCCCCGAAAACGCCCCTCTGTGTCAAGTCGATGGGTTGATTCCCGTGCCTATCCATCGGTTGCGGCGCGCCATGCGCGGGTTCAATCAGGCGGAGGAGATTGCCCGCTTGGTGAGCCAGCAGCGGGGTATCCCCCTCTTGAGCCATCTTCTGCGTCGCCGATTCTATCGTCGTCCGCAGGTGGGGCTGACGGGTGCGCAACGCTGGGAGAATGTGCAAGGCGCGTTCGAAGTGGTCTCTCCAGAGCAGGTGCGCGGGAGACGCATCCTATTGCTGGACGATGTGTTTACCACCGGCAGCACTTTTGATGCCTGTGCGGATGCGCTGAAACGGGCGGGTGCAGCGGAGGTGATGGCGCTGGCGATTGCACGCGAGATAGATAGCCCTCAGCGCAGATAGATGCTGTCGCTGGTCTCATAGACGCGCTCGCCGAAGCGCAGCTGCACATAGACGGTGTGCATCCCTGGTTCATCGGGCAATTGCCATTTGAAGCGAGCCGCGGGCACGCGCCATTCGCTCCAGTGAATACCGTCGTTGGAGAGGCGCATCGCCTGGGCATATTCCGCGCCATGCACATACAGCTCCACTTCGGGCGTATCGGTCAGCGGCGCGTCCAGATTGATAATCACGGGGTAGACCTCCGCGCGCGAACCGAGCAACTGTGCCCAGCAAACACCGTAGCGGCTGCCCGCCATGCGTGTATAGCCCAGCCCCATCTCGCGATACTCAGGATTCAGCAGATTCTCACGATGGCCGGGGCTGTCTAACCACGCTTGCAACGCGCGTTCAAGAGTGGTCTGACCCGCGGCAAGGTTCTCGCCCAGCCATTCGAACTCATAGCCGACCTGCAGTGCTCGAGCATCGGCACGACGCCCCTCCGCATCGATATGGCTGAAATTGCCCGTAAGCAGGATCTCATCGCTCATCCTCTGTGCCGCGCGGCAGAGATCGAGGTTCAGCTTCAATGGTGGCACTCCATACTCAATACGAACCCGATTAATGGCGACTGCCATCTCATGCAAGCGCATCGAGAAGGCGTTCCACTCGCCTAATGCGTACGCGTGGGTGGCTATGCAAAGCCAGCCCAGCCACCCTATCCAGAGCGAATGCCGTTGTTTTCGCCCCATCGGAATAACCCCCTGCATGGGGGGTTATTCCATAAAAAGAGGTGAGATGGCAAAAGTGCGGTCTAAGAGACGGCTTGTTCCAGATCTGCGTAGGCGGGCTGCGGCTGAATGACGCCGAGCGGGTAGCTGAGCGGGCGTCCCAACCGTTCAAAGAGCCGAGCGTAGGCTCGCCCGACCGCCTCCCAGCTCATTCCAACCGCCTTCCGCTGCGCCACCGCCCGATGATAGCGCAGCAGGTAAGGGTCAGATAGCAGCTGCACCACCGCATCGGCAATGGAATCGGGGTCGCGGAACTGCACCAGCAGCCCGCCACCATCGCTCAGCACCTCCTGCGCATACAGATAGGGCGTCGAAATCACCACGCAGCCCGACGCCAGAGCATACGCCAGCGTGCCGCTGGTAATCTGGTCCGGGTTGTGGTAGGGTGTGATGTACAGGTCGGTCGCTCGCAGGTAGAGACGAATCTCGTCCAGCGTCAGGTAGCGGTTCACGAACTGCACATGTCGCTCCAGACCCAATCGCTTCACTTCCGATTCCAGCATTTCGCGATACTGCTCGCCCTCACGGGCGCGGATTTTTGGATGGGTCTCGCCCAGCACCAGGTACAGCACATTGGGGAAATGCTTCACAATCATCGGCAGGGCACGAATCACATCCTCGATGCCCTTGCCGGGATTGACCAATCCAAAGGTGCTTAGCACGGTGCGTCCTGCCAGCCCCAGTTTCGCTTTTGCATCTTGTGGAGCAATCGGCAGCGGTTCTGGCGCACCGTGTGGAATCACATAGACATGGTTCACCGACACTCCATAAACTGTGCGTAGCAGGTGCACTGCCGCGCGCGCCATCACAACCACCGCGTCGGAGTGCAGCACGATCTTGCGCAGCAGTTCACGCATGATATCCGTAGGGCGCGGGACCACCGTGTGCAGCGTGGTCACCAGCGGCACCTGCAGTCGGCGGAGGAAGGGAATGAGATACTCGCCCATCTCCCCACCGAAAATGCCATACTCATGCTGGAGGCTGACCACGCGCACCGACGAGCGATTCAACAATTCCGCCGCTTCCACATAGTCGCCAATCGACTCGCGTCGAATCTGATAAATCACGCGGGGATCCGGATGTTCCATTCGCTCCTCGTGATCGGCGGAAATGACCAGACCGCTCCAACCTTGTCGCTCCACTGCCTGCAACAGGTCGTGTGTAAAGGTTGCCAACCCGCACTCCGTGGGCGGGTAAGTGCTCACAAACGCGACCTGTGGGCGCTTATCCAGACCGTTATCCCTTACCATTTCACTTCACCTCCATGCCATCGGATTTTCTTCTGCCCCCTTGCGCACGCGGGGCGGCAGATCCGTGTCTTAGAGACACAGACAGACTGTGGCAGTGTGGAGCGCACAAGCAGATTAACTCACTGACAGCTACCTTGCCACCAGGTAGCCGCAGGATAGCCTATCCATTTGGGTTCAACCCAATGGCTGCCAAAGAACAGCACGAAGCCTCCTGCGTACAATGGCTGGCGGCATCCTTGCCTGCTGCATAGGGGTATCTGCTACTTCCTCTCCAACAGCGTTTTTAAGCATACCCCATCCGGGACATAAAAGTCAAGAGGGATGCGAGGGTTTTCGGACGCTTGGCGGATTTTTCGAGCACCTTCAGAGGGGTGCGTCGATACCCCGATGCGTTGGGCGATTCGTCGGGAAACCCGGCCCGTCAGCAGAGTTATTCCACACTGCGTCGCTGTGTTAACACACGGCTACCTTTATTATCGGCACTTGCTGGTGGTTTCTTCAGGGGGGCTGCCATTTTGGGTATAGCAAGGAATGGCTGGTTTATCCCTCGCGCATCTGGGGGAAGAAAATCACTTCTCGGATTGAGTCGGTGCCTGTGAGCAGCATCGCCATGCGGTCGATGCCGATGCCCAGCCCGCCGGCAGGGGGCATGCCGTACTCCATCGCGCGCAGAAAGTCCTCATCGAACGGGTGTGCCTCCTCGTCGCCCGCCTCGCGCAGGGCAAGTTGTGCTCGGAACCGCTCACGCTGCTCCAGTGGGTCATTCAACTCCGAGAAGGCGTTTGCCACCTCCTGCCCGAACACATAGCCTTCGAATCGGCGAGTGAAACGCGGGTTATCGGCTTCGCGCTTAGCAAGCGGCGAGGTATCCAGCGGGAAGCCATAGAGAAAAGTGGGCTGCTGCAAGTGATGTGCCACGCATTTTTCCAGCACCTTCTCGATGATGCCGCCAACTGTGTCTTTGCGTTCGATATGGATACCCAGTTGTTCCGCCGCTTGGGTGGCGCGTTCCAGCGTCTCGAAATCCGCCTCCCGCAGCCCCGTATAGTCATAAATGGCGTCCATCAGGCGAACGCGTCGCCACGGCTGGCTAAAATCGACCTGAACCCCGTGCATTTCGAAGATGGTGGTGCCGAACACCGTCTGCGCCACATGCTGAAAGAGCCGCTCGACCAGTGCCATGATATCTTCCAGATTGGCATATGCCTGATAGAGTTCCAGCATGGTGAATTCGGGGTTGTGGCGGGTGGAGAGACCCTCATTACGGAACACGCGCCCGATTTCGAACACCTTATCGATTCCGCCAATCAACAGTCGCTTGAGGTAGAGTTCGAGGGCGATGCGCAGCTGGAACTGCCGATCGAGCGCGTGGTGATAGGTGATGAAGGGGCGTGCCGCGGCGCCGCCTGCCAGCGGCTGCAACACAGGCGTTTCCACCTCCAGGAAGCCTTCATCCTCCAGGAAGCGACGGATGGCGGACACCATGCGACAACGGGCAATCAATCGGCGGCGCGAATCGGGGTTCACCAGAATATCCAGATAGCGTTGCCGATGGCGCAGTTCCACATCGTGTAGCCCGTACCAGCGGTGTTCCCCCTTTTCTTTGGGGAAAGGCACTGGACGAATCGCTTTCGCCAGCAGCGCAAACTCCTGTACATGCACCGTGACCTCACCTGTGCGCGTCTTGAACACAAAGCCCTTCACACCCAGATAGTCGCCTATATCCCACAGGTCAATTAGCTCATAGCGGTCGCCTTGCTCGTCCGCCTTGAGGTAAATTTGGAGTTTGCCAGTGCTGTCTATCAGGTGGGCGAAGGTAGCACGCCCCATTGGACGCAAGGAAAAGATGCGCCCCGCAACGACCACTGTCTGCCCCGCCAACTGCTCATACTGCTCATGCACCTCGTGCAGGGTGTGGGTGAGGGGGTAGCGTTCGATGGCGAACGGGTCCAGACCCCGCTCGCGCAGTTTCTGGAGCTTCTCCAGCCGGACCTGTACCAGCTCGTTTTCTTCTTCAATCGGGTGTAGTGGCTCCTGCATACAGGCTATTTTACCTGAGGAGCGACAGCACCGATTGCGGGATATTGTTCGCCTGTGCCAGCACCGCCATGCCCGACTGCATCAGGATCTGTTGCCGCGTGAGCGCGGTGATCTCGGTGGCGAAGTCGGCGTCGCGAATGGTCGATTCGCTGGCGGTCACATTCTCACGGGCAACATTGAGCGCGCGAATGTTGCTTTCCAGCACATAGCGCTGGAAGGAGCCGATGTCTCCGCGAATGCGCGATACCTGCTGGATGGCGGCGTCGATGATGCGCAACGCCTCATCGGTCATATCCTGCTGAGTTACATCGATGGTGGCGAGGCTCTTGCCGGGCACTACGGTGGAGCCGAGTTTGTCCGCATGGATGTCGATCAGTGAGAATCGCACGAACTGCCCGCTGTTTGCGCCTACCTGAAACTGGAGCTGTCCTGCGCTGACATAGGCGACGCTGTTGGTGCCCGTGGCGGTATTGCCCTGCTCGGTGAGCAGCAACACATTGCCATAGGCGTCGGACACGCGCAACCCTGAGTCGCCCACGCCGCGCCCGCCAGTGAACAGCACGGCGGTTAGCCCTGTACTGGTGCTTGCCTGTACATTGACCACCGCGTCGGTGCCTGCCACCTGGGCGCTGGTCCCTGCGGTCGCGACGAAGCCCGCTGTGTCGTGCATCGTGATTTGATATTGCGCACCGTATTCCCGCTGGCGCAGCCGAATGATATAGCTGCCGTTCGCAAAAGAGGCTTCCGCCACTACGCCCGTGAGGTTGGACACCGCGTTGACCTTATTGAGAAAGGTCTCCAGCGTATCGCTGCTTTCGGCATTAATGGTATGCCCATTGATCACGATATTGCCCGTTTTGCCGATCTGGGAAGTGAGGAAGGCGTAGGTGACCCCGCCCGCGTAGGCAGCGCGAGTCGCCCGTGTTACGACGCTGATTTCGATATAGCCCGTTGCGGTGGGCAGCCCTGCAAAAGTGCCTCCGATAAAGACCCCCGAAATCAGGTTCGCGTTCGTAATCTGCGCCGAGATGCCTGAGGTGCCGTCCAGCAGCTTTTTGGTGCCGAAAGCGGTCTGGTCGGCGATGCGGTTGATACTATCGATCAGGGCGCGGATCTGGGTCTGATCTGCCAGCAGGGCATTATAGTCATTAACGCCTGTGTTGGCAGCGTGCAGCACGAGCTGACGCATGGTGCGCAGGGCATTATGCACCTCATCCAGTGCAGCTTCTGCCGTTTTGAGCATGTTAGTGGCGTCCTGCGCGTTATTGATGGCTTGCTGGAGGCTGGTAATCTGGGCGCGCAAGTTCTCGGAGATAATCAGACCCGCGGGGTCATCCGCTGCGCGGTTGACGCGCAGCCCCGACGCCAGCCGCTCAATCGTGCGCCCAAGCGCGTCCGAGGTCTGAGTGAGATTCCTCAGCGCATTAATCGCCTGAATGTTGGTGTTAATCCTCAGGCTCATTCGTTAGACCCCCTTGTGATGCGGGTGAACCCGCAATTTTGCTGGTGGTGATTATCGGAAGCGCGTGCGACAATCTTTAGAGAGTGTCTTCTTGCTGGCGGGCGTTTTCAGGGGCGATTGGCAGGAGAATCGCGCATGGCGGGGAACCCTTATGGAATAAACGGAGTATAGGGAGTTGCCCCCCTTTAAAGCAGGGGAAAGAGAATTGCTGAGAGAAGGAGGTACGACATGTTCGACTTTGAACCCGACCGCATCTATCTGACCGAGAGTGGCTACCGCCAGCTGGAAGCGGAGCTGAAACGCCTCCAGACGGTGGAACGCGCCCGAATCGCCGAGGAGTTCCGCGTCTACAAAGAGCATGGCGAGTTCAGCTCGGAAGATACCGAGCTGGAAAGCCTGAAAAGCGAACTGGCGTTTGTTGAAGCGCGCATTCTGGAGCTACGCAATGTGCTTCAGAACGCGATTATCGTGCGTGAGGCGGACATCCCGACCGATCGCGTCGGCATCGGCTCGGTGGTGACCATCGAAGAGGTGGACACAGGTGCGCGCAAGCAGTTTCGCATCGTGGGGGCGATGGAAGCCGATCCCGAACAGCAGAAGCTCTCCTATCAGGCACCGGTAGCGCGCGCCTTGCTTGGGCACCGAGAGGGCGAGGAAGTGGAGGTTACCCTGCCCAAAGGTACTGTCCACTACCGCATCGTGAAGATCGAAAAGTAAGCATGCGGTTTCTCACCTGTTGCTACCAGCCCGATTCACCCCCTTGTTTAGCCGTATGGCTCGAATCGGGCTGGTTCCAGCTGGAAGGATGCCGCGATTTCAGCGACTGGCTGCGCCAGACGCCTGCTGAGCGCGAGCAGCGACTGAGGACTGCGCGCCCCATCACCCCCACTGTCTATTTGCCCCCCGTGCTGACCCCGCCCAGCATCCGCGATTTCTATGCTTTTGAAGCCCATGTGCGCAACGCCCGTAGACGGCGCGGACAAGAGATGCCACCCGAATGGTATCAGCTCCCCGCCTTCTATTTCTCGAACCCAGCAAGCTTGCTCGGGCATGAACAGCCTCTGCGCAAGCCACCCGACACGGAACAGCTGGACTATGAACTGGAGCTGGCGGTCATCATCGGCACTGAGGGGGGCGACTGGAACCTACAGGAGGCGGAGGCGGCTATCGCCGGCTTCACCATTATGAACGACTGGAGCGCACGCGATATTCAGCAATTGGAGATGCGCATCGGTTTGGGGCCCGCCAAAGCCAAAGATTTCGCCACCTCCCTCGGTCCGTGGGTCGTCACGCCCGATGAGTTAGCGCGGTGGCGCGAGCCAGACCCGCAACGGGGTAGCCGATGGCGATTACCTATGCGGGCATGGGTCAACAACATCCTCCTCTCGGAAGGCAACGCGGGCGATATGCACTGGACCTTTGCCGAGCTGATTGCCCATGCATCCCGCAACACCCGCTTGCGAATCGGGGATGTGATTGGTTCGGGCACGGTCGGTACAGGCTGCTTATTGGAACAAGCCGAAGGTACGCATCGCTGGCTTCAGCCAGGCGACATCGTGGAGTTGGAAATCGAAGGCATCGGTCACCTGCGCAACCCTATTGTCTCCGCTGATTAGGGACCACCGCTCATCCCCATCAGCATATAGCCCGCCGCGGGATGGACCGCTTGCAGTCGCAGAGTACGGAGGGGCTTTTCGGGGTGGGGGTTCTGCCAGCGCAATAGGCGCAGACGCACCCGCTGCCCGTTGGTAAGCCGACTCCATATAGGGGGCGATTCGATGGCGGGGTTCGGGTCGTTCCATGCGCGCACATGCACGCCATAGAGCAGGGGCAGCTCCACCCGCGTGCCATCTGCATACTCCAGCACATAGCGAGCTACCTCCTCGTTGCGTTCTGCCTGCCAGCCCGTCGCATGTACAAAGTAGAGGGTATGCACGGGGCGGGACAGTGGGATGACCACTTCGCGCGGGTAGCGCGTGAGATCGCCCGGTGCCAGCGGGCTGAACAGCATTAACGCATTCGGCTGGTCGGGCGTGTCGGCAAGCAGAAACAGATGCCCTTCCAAGCGCACTCGCCCACCTGGCAGCTCCTGAAAGGCGTTCGCGTCGATCTCGCTCAGGCGCAGATTGTACGCGGAGCGCAAATCAACAAGAAATCCGGCCTGTGCCTGTAACGGCACGGGTTCCCGATGGTAGCGCTCGTGGAAAAACGCCTCAATATCGAAGGGCAGCCGCTCTGGTGGCGGCGCATCACCGTTCCACGCATAGATTGCCGCCAGCACATAGGCAAGGAACTGTTCAGGTGCATCGCGCAGTGTCTGCTCGGTGATAGAGTAGCCTGCCCATGTGCTTTGCAGCAGTCCGTCGATGCGCCGCTGACGCGCTGCTTGCGCGAAGGTGTAGATGTTCTGCGGGTTATACCAAGTGGTCGCGATCAGGTGCGGGAAGCCCGCGCGTCGCAATAGATCCAGGCTCCGATAGTTGTCGGGTTCAGTGGGCGTGTAGTGCCAGTCGCACAGCAGCAGTTCTGGCGCAGGCTTGGGCGCGTCTGCAATCGCTTTCAGCACCTGTTCACGGGTGAAGCGTGCGCTTGCCGCATCGGCAGCGTTCGCTGCGCCATCGTGTGCCTCTCCCGGCGCCAGCAACATGTCGCTCCAGAGCATTACTTGCTGCACCCCACGCGCCTGCAACTCGTTCACCAGCCAGCGAAAATGCTCGCTAAACAGCTCGGCAACGCTCGCGCCCCGACATTCGGGGCTGTAAGGGAACCGCCCACGCAGTGTCACCTCGTCCAGCCCCACATGGAACGCTCGCCGCGGGAAAATCGCCAGCATCGCATCCGAAATTTTTCCTTCACCTCCCGTGGGGTGCCCCGAAGAAAGAATTTCGTCGAACAATTTGCGCAAAAGCTGCCTTGATGCCTCGCGCCGTGGGCAGATTGCCCACGGCGTTTCGGGGTCTTCTGCCAGCTCGATATTCGCCTGGTTGCGAAAAACCCAGGACATATGCCCCAAAGAGGGCAACAGGGGGATAGGTTCCAGTTGGTTCGCCTGTGCCAATGCGACTATCTGGCGTAGGTTCGCCTTCGGCACCGAGAACTCCACCCAAGCGGGCTTAATTGCCTCCCACTGGCTATAGCCACACTCCACGACGAGCCGATTGAACTTCAAGTTGCCGATGAGGTTGCCAATCAATCGCTGATGGAACTCGATCTGCGTGCCGCCGAACAGATGCACACCGCGCCACAGCAGGTCGGGATAATCGATAATCGTGAGGGGCGCCACTTGTAATTGGTTTGTGGCTGGTTGCAGTAATTGGATAAGCGTTTGAACCCCGTGGAACACGCCTTCTGCGAATCGCCCCACAATCCGCACGCGCTCCGGCTCCACTTGCAACATGTAGGCACCCGGGCGGTCGGGCACAGGGAAATGCCGCTGTAGCTCACGGCTACCACCGATAAAAACCCCCCGTGCCGCTTGCCATTCGCCACTTACTACATGCGCTTCCAGCCCATAGCGCGTTAGCTCGCGGGCGAGGGCATCGGCAGCGGGACGGTACTCCTCATTTTCAATATGCACCAGCACACGCTTGGCTGCGGGTAGCACAAAGGGCATCCCTTCGCTGCGCCAGATGATTTTAGGTGGCGGGACCAACACAGGCTCGCGTGGCAAAGGCAGCCAGCGGTCCGACACCGGTTCCGTCGGTATGGTTTGTTCCAGCGTTTGCCCTGTCTGAGGCAGCGGTTTCGGCTGAATCTCGATTCGGTAGCGCAGAGTGATAAGCTCTCCACGCGGGACGGGCATGCCGAGCGTACCCAACCAGAGCGCGGGACCTTCTGCGCCCCAGCCACGCTTGGGATTGCCGCGCCCATCCAGCACAGCGAAGGGCGTGGCGTTCTCTGCCCGCAAGGCGATAGTGCCCAGCCGTGTTTCAAAGGTCAACACGCGCCCCTCGAACAGGCGGTCATCCTCGCGCGTGATCGGGGTCGGTTGCAGCCTGTCGGTTGCAAGTGTGCCATCTCCGCGCAGAGCGGAACCGACCAGTAGCGCGGCGTTCCAGATACCGATGCACCACTCCACGATGGCAGGTGCATCTCTCGTCCAGCGCACTTGTAGGCTCCATTCCAGGGTGGAAGGGTCAACAAGGCGCAGGGTTTCGGTCAGCTCCCCTTGTTCAGGTGCAAGCGGATGACGCAACACCAAAGTGTTGTTCGTTGCGGACACTTGCGCCCCACTGCCGGTGGAGGAGTAATAGCCGCGCGACCAATCGGGCGCAGCCAGTTGGACGGAGGAGGCACGCCCTATCGATGCGCCGAGGACACGCAATTCAATGCCACGCGCCCCGCGATAGCGCACTTCCCAACCGTCACCATGCAGCGAAGCGGGTTGCGCCATCAGCACGCTTCCAAGCCACCATCCACCGAACCAGCCAAGCAGTCTACGCATCTCCACCTACGGTCCCGCAGGGCGTACTCGCTGACGCACACGCCGCTCGCCCTTGGAACTTATCGTCTCCTGCATCTGCGACACACGCCCATCTTTTTGTATCTGAAGCGTGATGTGCGTCTCAACTGTCTCGCCGAACATGCTCATTTTCATCGTGATGGGCGGTTGATGCTCCAGGATAATCGTATCGTCGGGATCGGTAGGTTTAGGTGGCTTATAGATGATTTTGACCTGGGTTTTTTCGTCGATGGCGACGGGCTGCAGCATCTCTTTGCTGAGATATTTCGGCACGAGCACCTGCAAGCTGGGTGGGTATTTGCCGTTGTGGTCGGCGGCATAGCGCTGTATCGCCCGATAGATGGCTTTCAGGCGCGGCTC
Organism: bacterium HR15; assembly: GCA_002898555.1. Classification (GTDB taxonomy): domain Bacteria; phylum Armatimonadota; class Fimbriimonadia; order Fimbriimonadales; family GBS-DC; genus HRBIN15. Next base: position 39,652 of record BEHR01000020.1, on the reverse strand, counting down.
CACGACCTGCTCTATTTGGGCAGCTTGTTTGATGGTCTCGCCAAAGGTTTTTTGCACGGTGCGTCCCAGTAAATAGATGAAAACAGCGGCAAGGATGAGCAGTCCGAGGCAACCCAGCCCACCTAACACCCAGCATGATGTGCGCCCTTGCCGATAGGCACAGTATTCCCGATGTTGGTAGCCCTGCATGTTCATCGCACCCTTCTTGTTTCGCGTTCCTCACCATAGTTCCTGCTTTTGAAAAGAGAAAAACGCTGTTGTTCCGGGCGCAGCGAGGCATCCGCGCCAGCTACCTGAACGCTTTCGCTCTTTGGGTGGCGCGCCTCATTGGCTTGCACTTTCCATCTGGCTCAGGAGCTGCTCCAACGCTTTCATTTTGGCGCCGTAGGTTGCCCAGTCGCCCGTTTTAAGTGCGTCCTGCGCCTCACGATAGACCCGATTCGCCTGACGCGCCAGCGCACGCAGGTCGGTTGGCGCGGTGGTGGGTGGCGGTGTTGCGGTGGTGGTGGCGGGGCGTCGCACGCCGGGCGATGCCTTCGCTTCGCCCAGCAACAGATTCAGCCCTTCCTCCACCGTATCGGTCATCACCACCCGATTGCCGCTGGCTAAAATCACCTTCTTCAGTTCGGGGATCGCCGCCTCATACGCTGCCCGCAGGTAGATTGGCTTAAAGTAGAGCATCGCGCTGCCCAGCGGAATCACCAGCAGGTTGCCTCGAAAGACCTGGGATCCCTGCTGGTTCCATAGGTTCAACTGCTGCGCGATGTCGGGGTTCTGATTGATGCGCGCTTCAATTTGCGCTGGACCGTACACCAGTCGTTCTTTTGGAAAGCGGTACAGAATGAGTTCGCCATACCGATCGGGATCGCAGAACGCTGCCAGCCAGCCGACCAGATTGTCGCGGTTGAGTGGGGTGAACGGGAGGGTCAGGATATAGCGTGGCTCCTGCTCGCCGGGCGGCTGCATAATCACATAGTAGGGCACCATCGGAGCCGGCTCCTGACCCACCAGCACCTCGCGAGCAATTTGCCATGCGTCCTCTTTGTTGAAGAAGATGCGGGGGTCGGTCGTGTGGTACAGTTCCAACAGTTTTGCTTGCACCGAGAACATATCGATGGGATAGCGGATATGCGCTTTGATCTCGGCGGGCATCGCCTCCATCGGTTTGAACAGCCCTGGAAATGCCGCGCGATAGGCGCGAATGATGGGGTCATTCGCGTCGGCAATATAGGCGTTCACCTCGCCCGTGTAGGCGTGTATGGTGACTTTCACCGCGTTGCGCAGGTAGTTGAACCGGCGCAGAGTGCGGTCGCGCGAAAAGAAGGGCTTGCTGTAGGGATAGTTACGGCTGAAGGTGTAGCCATCATAGATCCACACGATCTCGCCGTTGACAATGACAGGATAAGCGTCGTCATCCCAGAGCAAGAAGGGGAAGAGCGTGCGCACGCGCTCGCTGATCTCACGACGGAATAGCAGGCGCGATTCGGGGGTCAGATCGCGCGAGAGGATGATGTTCGTATCCTGCAGGCGCAGCGCGAACATCAACCGGGCAAACAGCCCGCCAATCGGCACGCCCCCATCGCCCGCATAGGTGGTGTACACATTCTCTTCCGTGCCGCTGCCGGTGAGCATCGGGTAATCGAGCTCTTTTAGGCGTGAGCGCACGATGGCGTAGTTTGTCGTATTCTCACCGAAGTAGACCGCGGGATTTTTGAGCGGGATATCGGGCGGGGTGACGGGCGGCAAGTCACGAATGAGCAGTTTAGGTTGTCCTTCGCTCGTCGCTTCATTCACAGGGTTCATCACCAGCCCATAGCCATGAGTGTAGAGCAGATGCAGGTTCTGCCAGCGTTGCGCTTCAGGAGGCAAGCCCTCTAAATGCAGCTCCCGCACCGACAGCAGCACCTGCCGCATCTTGCCCTCGATGAGATACCGATCTACATCGATATCCACAAAGCGGTAATAGGGTTTGAGCGCTTGCAGGCTGTTGTAGACCTGACTGAGCGGGCGATAATCCCATAGGCGCAGATTCTCCAGCGACCCCTGGGCACCTTTGAGGTCGGCAGCAGTCAGATCTTCGCGCACATTCATCGTGTGCACCGCCACCCGATCCAGCAAATAAGCACGGCGGGTGAACTCCAAGTGGCGCTGGATATACACTCGCTCTCGCTCCAGCTGATTGGGCACGACAACGAACCGTTGCACCGATGGGGGATAGACCATGCTGGCAAGGATCCAGAACAGGATGACCGCGGCGAACCCGCCAATCGGCAGCAGCAGTCCTGCGCCTGGGCGCAGGCTAATCAGGCACAATCCCGCCGCGCCCAATAGCCCGAAGACCGTTATGTTCAAGATGGGCAATGTTGCGTGGATGTCGGTATAGCCCGCCCCGAAAAACTGGTCATGGTCGGAAAACACTAGATCGTACCGCCCCAACCATAGATACCAAGCAAGCGAAAGCAGGAAGATCGCCGCCAGAATCAGCAGGTGGGGCTTCACCGAGGGCAGGAAAGTGGGCATTCCACCCAGCCAGCCCAGCGCACGATTAAAATAGTAAAAACTCGCCACACCCACCAAGGTGAGCAGGGTCATAAATATCAGCAACCCCGCCACAAACGACAGAAATGGCAGCCGAAACACATAGAAGCCCACATCGTGCCCGAAAAGGGGGTCCGCAACACCGAACGATTGTGCATGGCGAAATAGTAATAACTCGTTCCACGCGCTGACCGATGTCAACCCCACAAAGATGGAAAAGACCAACACGCCCAACAGGAGTAGCCAGAAAGTGCCCACCCGTACAGCTCGTGTGATGCGCACGATACGCCCCCCACGCAGTGCGAACGCCGGCTCCTCCACCGAACCCACCACGCGGTTCGCCACAAGGAGATTGACCGCGCCGAACAGAAAGAAGCCCACGCTGACCGCAAGGAACAAAATGAACTTCGTCATCAAGACACGGGTGAACACCTGGGGATAACCCACATCATGGGTGAACCATAGATAATCGGTGTACATGCGCACCAGGATCCCACCGAAAAAGAGGAGCAGCAGCGCAATAACCACCAGCCCCGTCGTTACCCTCTGTTTGAGCGTCATAGCCAGATTTTACCCCGCAACAGTAGGGGGCAGCCGACCGGCTGCCCCTCCAGATTTTCGCCAAGTTGCCGACAATCTCCACAGAAGAATGCTGTGTAGCTGCTGCGAAAGCCTCCAATGGTTTGCCCTCCTGCTTGGTAAGATGAAATCCTTTTCACCATAACTGGCACGGGTGCATTTTGCCTCTCTAAAGCATGATATGTGCCAATGAAGCTCCCTCAAGCGTTTTGGAGGGCATTCTCAAACAACACCCAAAACTGTTTCTCTGGATAGGTCGGAGAAGAAAATTTTGCGAGGTGAGTGGTCATGCGACAGAATGGGTTCACGCTTATTGAGTTGCTCATGGTGATTGCGGTGCTCGCGCTGCTGATGGCGATATTGCTGCCCGTGTTCTGGCGGGCGCGACGCAGCGCACACAACCCGGTTTGTGCGAGCCACCTGCGCCAGCTCTCCTTTGCCACACTCGCTTATGCCCAAGATTATGAGGAGTGCTTCGCGCTCGGCTTCTACCGTGTCGGGACAGGCAATCACGCACTTCTCGCTACGCTCTGGGGGCTTCATCGTCCTTATATCAAAACCGACGCGATTCATCAGTGTCCGTTGGAGCCTCAGCCGATCCCACTCACTGCGTTGCGGTCGCGTATCGATATGCCGCTTGCAGAGCCGTCGGTGGAGGTCGCGCTAGTGCCCAACTGGTGCCTGTTCGTGAACGAGATTACTTTCCCCGATACCCCTGCAGTTTCGCTCGCCCAGATGAGTTATCCTGCCCAGACGGTGGTCTGGTTCGATGGCTATCTCACGCGGGGGAACGAAACGCGGTTCGAGCCAGCGAGTTCGGTCGCGGCGCGACACGGCGAGCCAGTGGAGCCGCTCTATGAGCAACTCATCCGCCAATCGCGTGTGGATCGGGTGCTGGCGGCTGCGTTAGACGGGCATGTGCAGAACTTGCCCGCTTGGTTGCGGCCCGATGTGCAACGCGAAGGGAACAGCTTCATCCAATATCTTGCGCGTCCCATCGCTTTGGATGGGCGTTCTGTGCCTGTATGGTTCATCCAAGGTGGGGTCTACCATGGCAAAAGCAGTTTCATGGGTTGGCCCAGCCGTTATGACCCCGATACAGGGCGCATGCTGCTCCGTTGCTATCACCGTACCTTCTATTGCGACGAATGGTGATGGCTACCCCTTGACCTTGAGAAACCCTCTCCCCATATGGGGAGAGGGTTGCTCTATGTTTTCACCTGTTCCGCCAGTTTCTGCGCGAGGGTTGGGTCCACCTTGATGCCTGGTCCCATCGTTGTGGAGAGCGTGATGGCGCGCAGGTAGCGTCCACGCGCGGTGGGTGGCTTGGCGCGCAGCAGTGCGTTCAGCGCGACGGCGAAGTTCTCCAGCAACTGTTCCTCGCTGAAGGAGGCGCGCCCAATCGGCATATGCACGATACCCGCCTTATCAACGCGATACTCCACGCGCGAGGCTTGCTTGATATCGGACACCACCTTCGCCGGGTCTGGCGTGACGGTGCCCGATTTGGGGTTGGGCATACGCGCCTTCAGAATGCCGCCCAGCCGGCTGATAACGGGCATCATATCTTGCGCGGCGACGATTAGGTCGAAATTTTTCCAGCCTTTCCAGCCTTTTTGGATCTGTTCCACGAGGTCGTCCGCGCCCACGAGGTCGGCACCCGCTTCGCGTGCAGCCTCCGCCTGTTCGCCTTTGGCGAACACCAGTACCTTTTGCTTTTTGCCTGTGCCATGGGGTAAGTTGACCACGCCGCGCACCATCTGGTCGCTTTTGCGCGGGTCGACGCCCAGATTCACCGCGATGTCGACCGCCTCGTCGAAATGCGCGCTGGCGGTCTGCTTGACCAAGCGAATCGCCTCCTCTGGCGAATAGAGGCGCGTGCGGTCAACCAGTTGCAGCAGCTTCAAGTATCGCTCACTATGTCGTTGTCGCTTAGCAATTTTGCGTCCTCTCATCGGTTTTTTCCTCCTGAAATCGGCCAGATTCGGGCAGGTCGGATTAATCCACAATCTCCACACCCATCGAGCGCGCGGTGCCTGCGATGATACGCATGGCGGCTTCGATGTCGTTGGCGTTCAGGTCGGGCATCTTGCGCTCGGCAATTTGGCGCAGTTGCTCGCGGGTGATTTTACCCACTTTTTGGCGCAAGGGATTGGGCGATCCCGACTCGATGCCCGCTGCTTGCTTAATGAGGTCAGATGCAAGGGGCTGCTTCACGACAAAGGTGAAGGAGCGGTCTTCATAGACCGTGATTTCAACGGGCAGGGTGGAGCCACGCTGATTCGCCGTCTGCTCGTTGAACCGCTTCACGAACTCCATGATGTTGACCCCAGCCTGACCCAGTGCGGGTCCCACAGGCGGTGCGGGCGTTGCCGCTCCTGCTGGTAAATTCAATTTGATAACTGTCATGACCTTCTTTGCCATCGCTTGATCCCTCCTATGAAACTTTTTCGATCTGGTCGAGTTCCAGTTCGACGGGCGTTTCGCGCCCGAAGATATTGATGAGCACCTTCACGCGATTGCGCTCATAGTCGATGCTTTCCACTCTGCCGTTGAAGTCAGTGAAGGCGCCCGCAATCACGCGCACCGCATCGCCCGGCATATAGCTCACGCGTGGTCGCTCCTTGCTCTCTTCGATGGAGCGCTTGATCTCCTCTACCTCTTCGGGGGAGAGGGGCACGGGCTTGCCTCCAGATTCGACGAAGCCGGTGACGCCGGGCGTGGTGCGTACCAGTGTCCATGTGTCATCGTCCAGAATCATCTCCACCAACACATAGCCAGGGAACACTTTTCGCGCCACCGTCTGCTTCTTGCCACCCTTTGTGCGCACTTCCTGCTCGGTTGGGATGAGCACCTGAAAGATACGGTCATCCATCCCGCGTGTGGCAGCCCGCTTCTCGATGGCGAGCTTGACCTTGTTCTCATGACCAACCAGCGTGCGCACCACATACCATGCTCTTCGCATCGCCTGCTCCTATCGTCCTGTCCCAAGCACCCATTGGTCGATATGGGAGGTGATTTTCACCAGGAGGATGTCCCACAAAGCGAACCACAAGCCGACAATCAAGATGAAGCCGATGACCACAAGCATCATCTGTGTGGTCTCCTCTGGTGTCGGCTTGACCACCCGTTTCAGCTCGGCAGTGACCTCGCGAAACCAGGTTTGCAGCCGGTTCACTAATCTTCCGATAAAACCGCCTGTTTTGACCGTTGCCATCGTTTGCTGCCCTCTCAGCCGAAGAAGTATACCCTATCGTCTGCGCGGTTCAGGCACGCCCCAAGGCGGTTTTAATTTGCCATCGGGGTCGCGTTCCAGTCGCACGATAGCAGGATCAAGGGTGGCGACATGCCCGTCTGCGTGCAATACATTGACGCCTTTGCCGTGGAAGGCGCGTAGGTTGCCCGTTTGCCACCCGTTCTCATTCCGAATACGCCAGACCGCCAGTCGTGCAATGAAACGGCTGCGTGCGGTGGGCATGAACAGCCCATCATCGAAGCTTAGCAGGAAGCCGTCGTTGCCATTTGCCAGCGGGATCGGGTCTATCGTGCCGAGCTGACCCCCTGCCACACTGTCGGCAATCAGCACGGTCAGCCCCGGCTGCGCGAGGTCGGACACCTTGCGTCCAGAAAGCGGGGCGTAGAAGCCATAGGACAGCCCAAGCACCTGTTGAGGATTGCGCGGATGGGTGATTTTGGTGCTGCCCTGCAAGGGATCGGCGGGACAGAGCAAGATACGCGCCAGATCCTTGTGGGCATAGCCGCTGATACCGAGTACCCATGTCAGCGGGCGACCATGGGCATCCTGTTGTGGCTGTCCATCCGCACGGGCATAGTAGGCGATAGGCAATGCACCACCATAATCCATCTCATACAGATTCAGCGCGGTGGCAATTTCCTTCAGATTCGAGAGGCAGTCCGCTGTGCGCTTGATGTCGACCAGCTGCTGGTAGAGCGGGATCAACACCAATAGCACAACCACGATGGCCGCGCTAATAGCCATTTTCTCCAGTCGGGTTAAGCCAGAACGGTTCATTGTGAGGAGGGCAGATGACCGTAGGAAAGCTGGTTGTCGCTCCAGAAGCCCATCTCGCGCAGGAGCTGCGCGGCTTCCTCGCGCTTCACAATTAGGTCGGTGCCGCGTCCATTGCGCACAGGCAGCGTCTCGGTGCGAATGTTCTCTTGGGGCAGCTCGCGAGCGAACAGCGCCAGCGCAAGAATCTGTTCATACTCCAGCGTGGTGCGTGTGTTGCGCAGCGCCGCGTTCAGGATGTAGGGCGCCCGCATCCACACGGAGGGCAGTTTCAACCGTTCTTTGACCGCGCGCAGGAACTTCTGCTGACGCTCGATGCGGTGGAAGTCGCTATCGGTATGGCGGAAGCGCACATAGCCCAGTGCCTGCTTCCCGTTCAGGTGTTGCACGCCCGGTTCCAGATCGATATGGAGGTCGCCCCAGTTGTCGTGGTAATGCATCGGCTTCTCGACCTCGATGGTCACACCGCCCATCGCGTCGACCGCCTCCTCGAACGCCTTGTAGCTCACAATCACGAGGTGGTCGATCTTGATATTGCCCAGGAGGGTGCTGACCGTCTCGGTGAGCAGTTGCGGACCGCCCAATACATGGGCAGCGTTAATTTTGCCCCAGCCGTGGCGGGGAATGCGCACGAGCGTGTCGCGTGGGATAGACAGGGCATCGATGCGACGATTGCGAAAATCGAATCGCGCGAGCATGATGGTATCGGTGCGTGCCGCTGTTTGAACCACGCGCTTGCGTCGGTCGCGGTTCTCATCCGCCCCGACCACTAATACCGTGACGGTATCCTGTGCGGGGAAGGCGACCTCCGGCTTGGTTTCGCCCCGCACATAGGCGATAATGGCACGGCGTACACTACCCTCGCCCGCAAAGGAGAGATAGCCTAACGCCGCGCCCAACAGCAAGCCACACAGCCAGAAAATGACCCAGAAGATTGTCCAGAGGATGCGCCGCGCGCGCCTCCGTGCCGGGCGCCTCCATCTGCCTCGTTGCCCATCCCTGCGTAGCGTGACCATCGGTGCATACAGTATACCCCCGCTGCCATGCCTTCTGTGAAGGGCTTCGCCAATGATGTAAGGGGAAATGCCTCCTTAGATGAGGCTGGGGGCGGAGGCAACGGGAAGATTGGCACGCAGGAGAAGGGCGGGCACTCTCGAAACAATGGCTTTCGCTATGTGGGAGCAGATATTCGGCTTCGAGATGCCCACGCGACTGCTGTTTGGTGTGGGCGCAACAGGTAATCTCAGCTTTGAGTGCAGCTTGCAGGGCTGGCAGAGCGCGCTCATCGTGACAGATAGGGGCGTGCGCGGCGCGGGACTGACCACGCCCGTCGAAACCCAGCTGCAGGAAGCGGGTGTGTGGTACGAGATCTACGACTCGGTGCAGCCCAACCCGACCATTGAATGCATCGAGGCAGCCGTGCCGATGGCGCAGGAGAAGGATATAGTCATCGGGGTCGGAGGCGGCAGTGTGATGGACAGCGCGAAATTGATCAATGTGCTGCGCACCTATGGTGGGCGTGTGCTGGATTACGAGGGTACCGACACCGTTCCGGGAATGTGCAAGCCGCTGATCGCTATCCCGACCACGGCGGGCACAGGGAGCGAAGTGACTTTCATCGCGATGTTCACCCACACGGAGCGTCGTCAGAAGATGCCCGTATTGAGCCGTTATCTCGCACCTCATCTGGCAATCGTGGACCCGGAGCTGTCGCGTCGCCTGCCTCCTGCGCCCACCGCGCAAACGGGGATGGACGCACTCACCCACGCGATTGAGGCGATTGTCGACCTGCAGGCAAACCCCATGTCCGATATCTTGGCGTTGGAAGCGATTCGGTTGATTCTGCATTATCTGCCGCGTGCGGTGGCGAACGGCGCCGCCGATATCGAGGCGCGTGCTGCGATGGCATTTGCCGCCACGATTGCAGGCGCGGCGTTTAATAACAGCATGGTGGGATTAGCCCATGCGATAGCGCATGCCATTGGTGGTCTGTATGACCTGCCGCACGGGCTATGCTGCGCCCTTGCGCTGCCCCACGCGATGGAGTTCAATCTGGAGAGCCGCCGAGACCGATTCGAGCAAATCGCGCAGGCGATGGGGGTGGAAACACCGGAAGATACTGTCTTACGCGTGCGCCAGCTGATGAGCGATATCGGCATTCCTGCGCATCTGTTTGACCTCGATATTCGTGTCTCCGAGGAGGCACTGGAGCAGTTGACCGATCTCACTTTCGCGGACGGCTCCATCCTGTTCAATCCTGTACAACCCACCCGCGAGCAGGTGCGCACCATCCTAAGACACATCGCAACCTATGGCGAGTAGCAAGTGGGTTCTACTCACCATGCGCCCCTCTTAGCAGCGCGATTCCCGCCACACCAGCCACACGAATCGGGGCAGGTTGCGCACTTTGGTAATCTTGCGCGGGTCGTGTAGCAGTCGCCAGAGCCATTCCAGCCCGGATCGCTGCATCCAGCGCGGGGCACGCCTCACCACGCCCGCATACACATCGAAGCTGCCACCCACCCCTATCGACACTGGCACCCCGAGCTGCGCTTTGTAGCGGGCAATCCACTTCTCTTGACGGGGCATACCCATTCCGACCAGCAACACATCCGGAGATGCAGCCGTAATGCGCCTTAGGAGCACAGGCTCCTCGTCGGGGTGGAAGTAGCCGTGATCGATGCCCACGATGTGCGCGTTCGGGAACAATTGCTGCAGGGCTTGTGCTGCGCGTTGCGCCACGCCCGGCGCTGCCCCCACAAAGTAGAGCCGATAACCTCGCTCATGGCTCAAGCGTACTAACTGCGCCACGAGTTCCACGCCGGGCACGCGCTCCGGGAAGGGTTGCTTCAGCCGTCGCGCCGCCCAGAGCAGCCCCGCACCATCGGGCGTGACCAAATCAGCGGCTTGCAGGAGCGTGCGGAACTCGCTATCTTGCTGTGCTAACACCAGCGCGTTTGCATCCGCGGTAATCACCATGCGAGGAATCCGCTCGGCAATCCATTGCTCGATGCAGCGTAAAACATCCTCCATGCCCATGCGATGCACACGCACGCCTAAAATACTCACCGCGGGCAATCTCCCACGCTCCACCTCTGTTAGCACGCTCCCCATGCTCCTTTGAGGATACCTGAAACGCGCGGACAAATGTCCTCTGAAACTCGCTTGCCTTGTAGCCGTTAGGTATACTAAAGGTGGTTCCTATGCTCGAGCATCAGGTGCTGGATCCAGCGAAGGTGGGCTATAAGTCGGTGATTGATCTGGGGCGTGAGGCGACCGTGCCCTTTCCGCACAATGTGGCGGACTATCCTACGAAAATCTTACCGCAGGTCATGGGCGCGTTCGTGGAGCGGCTGAGCGCGCCAGGGGAGCTGGTGATTGATCCGTTTGCAGGAGGCGGCACGGTTGCCGTCGAGTGTGCTCTTCGGCAGCGCCGATCCATCAACATCGATATCAATCCCCAAGCGTTGGTCGTTGCCCAAAAGAAACTTCGCGCGTTAGTTGGCTCACTCTTCGAAGAAGCCCCTGCCACCGAACAGCAGCTCCTCATTCGAGGCGATGCGCGCGCCCTTCCCCTCCTCTCAGAATGCGCGGATGCTATCGTAACCGATATTCCTTATGCCGATATGATTCGCTACTCTGATCTTCCGGACGACCTGAGCACCATAGAGGATTATGAACAATTCCTTGCGGAATTGAGTATCGCCTTTGACGAGATGAAACGTGTGTTGAAACCGGAGCGCTATGTCGCGATTTTTGTGGCGGATTATCGCATTGCGCGTAGTCGTCTCGTTTTGCCTCTCCATGCGGATGTTATTTGGCTCATGCAGGAGCGTGGATTTGACCTGTTCGACCTCTATGTCTGGCGATACTACCGTTCCGGGGGGTTTCGTCCCTTTGGCGTCAAGCCTTATCAAGCGATGAATGTCCATTCCTATGTCCTGATCTTCTATAAGCCTCGCACTCCACGAAAAGGTTTAATCAAGAATCGCCCTGTTCGCTACCGCCCGCGATTAATAGAGAAACTCCAGCAGAGCAATGGGGTGCGTGAGGAGCTGCCTCACTCGGAGCCAAGGGATGTTATGTGGCTATTTGTAGGCTTTGTCTGCTTATCCTTCCTCAACACTTTACCCGCGCGTGCGCCGGTGTGATGTCCGTCGCGCAGCACCCAGCGTCCGTTCAGGAGAAGATGTACCACGCCTTCTGCCAGTTGGTGCGGCTCGCGGAAGGTGGCGCGGTCGGTGATGCGGGCATAGTCGAACACCACGATATCGGCGTATGCGCCCGGTTGCAAGATACCCCGATCGGTGAGCCTCAATCGCGCGGCAGGAAGCCCTGTCATTTTGAAAATGGCTTCCTCCAGTGTGAGCAGGCTCTCCTCTCGCACATAGTGGCGCAACACGCGCGGGAAGGTGCCATAGCAGCGCGGATGAGGACGCTCCGCGTTCATTTTGGCGGGGTCATAACCGACTCCATCGGAGCCAATCATTGTGAGCGGATAGCGCAACACAGTGCGCAGGTCCTCCTCGCTGAGATTGAAGCATGCCACACTCACGAACAGCCCTTCCTGTAGCAGTAAATCCAGCACGAACTCTTCAGGTGATTGCCCTGCCTCCGCGGCTGCCTGTGCGACGGACAGCCCTTGCAGCGCACGATTGCCCGGCACCGAGCCGATAATTGCCGTTTCCCAGTCATCGTGGCGTTCACGCATCTCCTGCAAGATGCGCAAACGGATGTCAGGGTCGCGCAGGCGTTCCACCACCTCTTTCGGCTCGCCACTCAACACCCAGCTTGGCAGACAGGCGACTGCCATCGAGGTCTGATACGCGGTGTAGGGATACACATCCAGCATCACATCGAGCCCGCGCTGGATGGCATCGGAGACCATCTGCAGCGTTTGATGCACCTTGCCCCAGTTGCGATGCCCTTCCGCTTTGTGATGCGAAAGTTGTAAGGACAGCTCTGCTTGTTCAGCGATCTGGATTGCCTCTGCGACGCTCTCGATAAGTTGGTCACCCTCACTGCGCAGGTGGGTGGCGTAGAAACCGCCGTATTCGGCAGCGACCTTCGCCAGTTCGATGAGTTCCTGCGTGTCAGCATAGCAGCCGGGCACATACTCCAGTCCTGTGGAGAAGCCCCACGCGCCCGCCTCCATGCAGACCGCCACCTCGCGCTGCATCGCCGCCAGTTCCTCTGCGGTGGGAGCGCGCTGGTCGAAGTGCATCACTTTTTTGCGCAGTGTGCCGTGGGCGCATAGAAAGATAATGTTTGTGCCGACCCCCTGATCCTCCACGCGTTTCAGGTGCTCCTCGAAGCGGTTCCAGTCCACCTCCACACCATAGGGTTTAAGCCATCGCTGCTCCTGTTGGAAGCGGGGCGAGGCATCGGTCTGCGCCACGCCCAGCCCGCAGTTGCCCATCACCTGCGTGCCGATACCCTGATAGACCATGCTGAGCTGTTCAGGATGGTGCAGCAGCGAGAAGTCAGAATGCGTATGAATGTCAATAAAAGCGGGTGCGACGCACAGCCCCTCCACATTCACGACCATGCCCGCCTGCCAGTTATCCAGCTCACCGATGGCGACGATGCGCTCGTCGGTGATAGCGATATCGGCACAGCCGCCCGGCGCGCCCGTGCCATCATACACGATGCCACCTCGCAAAAGAATGTCGCAACGCGCGTTTTCGCCTTGCATAGGGAATAGGATACCTGTTGTGGGACTGTGCTATAATAAAGGTAGAATTCGTATTCTCATAGGGGAAGCACATGGCGGAAATCAGACAGACGGAGATTGCCCGGCTGGCGCGGGTCTCCCAGGCGACGGTCTCGCGCGTGCTGAATAATGACCCGCAGGTGAACGAGGAACTTCGCCAACGGGTGCTGGCAGTGGTGGAAGCGCTGGGTTATGTGCCTGACGCGCGGGCACAGTCGCTGCGGGCGCAACGCACGCGCCTGCTGGGGCTGGTTGTGCATCGTGCACCCACTGCGCTCGCCCATGACCCCTTCTTCAGTGCCCTCATCGCCTCCATCATCGAGCAGGCGGGCAAACAGGGTTATCATCTCTGTGTGGACGCCGCGCGCACGGTCAAAGGGCAACGCGCGATCTATGAGGAGCTGCTGCGCACTCGCCGAGTGGATGGGCTGATTCTGGTGGAATCGGAGACGCGCGACGAGCGCATCGCTCGTTTGACCGCCGAGGGCTTTCCTTTCGTGCTGATTGGGCGATATGAGCCAGAAGATGCCATCTACACGGTGGACAACGACAACATCGGCGCAGCGCGCATGGCAACCGAGTATCTCCTTCAGCAAGGGCGCCGACGCATCGCCTATATCGGGGGTCCTGCAGGGTTGACCGTCACGCGCGACCGCCTGCGCGGCTATCGTGACGCGCTCCAAGCATGGGGCATGAATTACGATGCGCGTCTGGTGGCGTTTGGTGCGTTCAGCGAGCAAGGTGGGGCGCGGGCGATGTGCGAGTTGTTGAGCCTTCCGCATGCGCCCGATGCCGTACTGGCACTGGACGATGTGTTGGCGATTGGCGCGATGCGTGAGGCGCAACGGCATCAGCTGCGAATCCCTGAGGACATCGCCTTTATCGGCTTCAACGATACACCGCTCTGCTCCTTCGTAGAGCCGAGCCTGACCTCGGTCGCCATCGACATCGCTGCGCTGGCACGCGCTGCCACACAACGGCTCATTGACCTCATCGAGGGGCGCTCTCCCTCGCCACGACGCCTAATTGTGCCATCCCGCCTCGTGCCACGCGAATCGGCATGAGGTATAATGGGAGCGATGAAGTTGCTGGAACTGGACATCCCGGTGGAGTACCGTTGGCTCTACGAGCGTACGGACGACGGGATCGTGAAATATCCCGACCCTGTGCTGCGCAAGCGAGCGCGCCCTGTGTCGCGCATGACACCCGACCTACATGCCCTGATTGAACATATGCTGACCACCATGCGCCGGGCACAGGGTATCGGGCTGGCGGCGCCGCAGGTGGGTGTGCTGCTGCGCGTGATTATTATCGAAGCACCGGAGCAACCTGTGCGCGTCGTCATCAATCCGCAAATTCTGGAGCGATCCAGCGAGCAGGTCATCGGCATGGAAGGTTGTCTCAGCCTGCCCGGTCTATATGGCGATGTGAAGCGACCTGAGGCGATTCTACTGCGCGGGCTGAATAAGCATGGCAAACCCATCCAGCTGCAGCTGAAGGGCATCGAGGCACGAATCGCACAGCACGAAATAGACCATCTCGATGGGATCCTCTTTACTGACCGCGTGATTCCCGAAACATTGCACTGGGATGTGCCCGACGAGGGCGAGCAAGATGAACTCTGAGGCGCGACCGCGCATTCTCTTTTTCGGTTCCAGCGAGTTCGCCGTGCCTACGCTGAAGCGGCTGCACGAGGCGGGCTACCCGATTCTGGGTGTGGTGTCGCAACCGCCTAAGCCGGCAGGACGCGGGATGCAGCTCAAGAAAACACCCGTACACGCGACCGCTGAATCACTCGGACTGCCTGTGTGGACGCCGGAACGCCCGCGCCATCCCGAATTTATCGAGCAAGTACGCACCCTTGCGCCCGACCTGATCATACTGGCTGCCTATGGCAGGATTCTTCCATCTGAACTACTGCAAATTGCTCCCTTGGGCAACTGGAACTTGCACGCCTCGCTGCTGCCCAAATACCGCGGGGCAGCCCCCATCCAGTACGCGCTTCTAAACGGTGAGACCGAGACGGGCGTCACGCTGATGGAGATGGTTGCGGAAATGGACGCGGGCGATATTTATCTCCAGGTGGCGGAGCCGATCTGCCCGGAGGATGATGCCGGCACGCTGGAAAAGCGTTTGGCAGAGCGCGCTGCAGAGCTTGCTCTGGAGGGGCTGCGTCAGCTGCAAGCGGGCACGCTCACTCGCACTCCACAAGATCATTCGCAAGCCACCTACGCCCCGCCGATTCGCAAGGAGGACACTTACATCCGCTGGGAAGAGACGGCAGTGCGCTGCCACAATCGGGTGCGTGCGTTCTCCCCAAAGCCGGGCGCACTGACTCGTTGGCGTGGCAAACTGCTCAAACTCTGGCGCACGCAGCCGCTGCTCACTGAACCCTTCGCAGCGGAGGCAAAAGCAGGTACGCTGCTCTCGGTCAGCTCGGAGGGGCTTGTGGTCGCCTGTGGTGAGGGCGCGCTGCGTATCCTGGAGCTTCAGCCAGAAAACCGTGCCCGCATGAGCGCAAAAGATTTCATCAATGGCTATCGCCCGCAGCCGGGTGAGCGCATGGAGTGAGAAGGAGCATACACAATGTGTGGAAGATTCGCGCTTTACGCTTCCGCAGAGCGATTGGCGGGGCAGTTCCGACTGCCGTTGCCGTTCCAGATTGCGCCGCGTTACAATATCGCGCCCAGCCAGCCCGTGCTGGCGCTGCATGTCCTGCGGGAGACTAATACGCGCGAATGGACGCATTTTCAGTGGGGGCTTGTGCCGCGATGGGCGCAGGACCCGAAGATCGGGCAGCGAATGATTAACGCCCGCGCCGAGACGCTTGCCGAGAAGCCCGCCTTCCGAAACGCGCTGCGCTACCGACGCTGCATCATCCCCGCCGACGGCTTCTACGAGTGGAAAAAGCAGGGCAACACGAAACAGCCCTATTTCGTCCGTCATCGCGAGGGCAAGCTGCTCGCACTGGCAGGGCTGTGGGAACATTGGCAGGGAGCTGACGGCTCCGAGTTGCAAACCTGCACCATTATCACCACCGAGCCGAACGCCGTCGTGCGCCCATTGCATGATCGCATGGCGGTGATCCTGCCTGAGGAGGCGTATGACCTGTGGCTGGACCCTGCTATGCAACAGCCAGATCGCTTGCTTGCCCTGTTGCGTCCTGCGCCTGATGAGGCGCTGATTGCCTATCCTGTCAGTCCGCGCGTGAACAATCCCGCAAATGACGATCCCAGACTGATTGAACCTATCAGATAAAGGCACTTAGTTTGGAGGAGGGGATTTGATGGGAGGGACACTTATACCTTGAGCATGTAGCGATGCTAATGCTACCATCGCTTCTCGACGAATTTCGGGCATCGAATTAGTTTCTGCAGCCCGAACAAGCATATCAAGTGCATCCTTGTGCTTGTAGGCAAGATCGGTCAGCGTGGATATGCAAACTCTGCGAACGCTCGGTGCAGGATCGCCAAACACTGCTTGTTCAATGAGTGTGCGTGCGGCCCCTTTCTGCCACCACTGAGACAAGATCTCTATCATTTTCTGGCGAATGCTTGCTAACGGTTCAAGGGGGTAAAGTTTTTCCAGCAGCCGAATCGCTGGGTCTGGATTCTGATGGCGAAGCGCGTCGATAGCTGCAAGGCGTACATTCGGTGTACCCGAACGTGCTAAGCGTTCAACAAATGGCAGCACCTCTGATTGCCCCCAATTGCCTGCTATAATAAGCCAATGGAGCTGTTCCGCTTCTTGGCGTGATTCCACCGCTTTTGCTAAGTGTTGAGCCACCCACGCATTAAAACGCTCAAGTGATTTACTATTTTTATTTAATAAAAATAGTTTTCTGGCTAAAATACTCAGAGATACTTCCAAGTGTTTACGAATATCTTCATCCTTAATTTGCTCATCCAGTTTCCAAATCGCCTCAAAGATCTGCTCAGATGGTTTTTCTATCTGAGCAATTTGCCGCGCAGCAGCCAATTGTTTCTCCACAGATCCTGACTGTTGGATTTGATCAAGAAGCAGGTGTTGGGCTTCTATATAAGTAGAATTAGATAAAACGCTTAGTATCATCCAGTAAACATCATTTGCTGAATCAATTTGATATAAAATTTGTTGAATTTTTGGTAAAATTAAATTCGGATAGAGCACTATTCCAGATTCCAACTTAAGTGCCATTTGTGTTAGAATGTTAGCCCGTTCTTGAGGTGATTCGGGGAGGCGCTTTACTGATGCTTCGAGTTCACTAAGCAGTTGCTGCGGGGTGGTTGAACTAAGAATTGCCTGTGCACGCTGCTTTGCCTGTTCTATTTCGGTTGGAGGGGCATATAACGAATAGAGCTTTGCTTTTTTTAGGATCGTCTGCGCTTCATTTTTCCATTTTAACAATTGATTTGCATCAATTTTACTTTTGCCAATAAACTTTATTTTTAAACTAACTTCATTCGAGGAAGCCGGTAGCCCTTTAATGGCGACGCGTTCCCTCAAAGTGCCGTTCACAGAATCGGGCCATCCTGATAGATTGAATCGATATTGCAAGTATCCCAAAATTTGATGTGTTTTACCCATTTGTTTTTCTTCATCAGATATAATGACACTTTCTACACTTTTGTTATATATTTGGATAAGCCGATCCGCCTTGACAAGACGATAGCGACAAATCACAGGAGCGCTGTAATGTGCTTCTTGCACCCGCCATGTACGCTCTGTTTTTCCGGCGCACACAAACTGAAACGGCCAAAGGATACTCCCTATCGCCTGGCGTTGCCAACTTTCAGTTGCCTGAGGATTTGCAAACTGTAAATGGCCTTTTTCATCTCGTTGTATGTAGGTGGGAGAAAGACGCAGAATTTCGTGCAGCATTGCTTTCATTTCCGGCGATAAGCCATTACTTACATGCCAATCATACCAGGCGACGCGAAAGATAGCCAGCTGCCCCTGATTCATTAAGTACACAAATTTTATTTTATATTTATACTTCTGGGTAATCAAAAAAGAAGAGGAATGTTCTGAAGGCTGTCCCGCTATTGTTAGCAGTGTTGATTCCCAAAATTGGGATCGAGTCTGTCCATTAACCTCATAGTGAATTTCTAATCCTATTAATTTGTCTTTCAACATGGCAATCTCATGAAATTTACTATCATAATGTTTTTATCTAAAGCCCCCTGTGGAGAAGTTCTCCACAGGGGGCTGCGCTCACCGGCAGTAGACATTGTAGCTGCGCGAGAAGCTGCCTATAGTTCTGTTCCAACTGATACCGTTCCAGGAGAAGAGGCGCAAACTAGCTTCTGCACAGCGCCAGCCAAAGACCCAGATACAACCGCGAGCGTAAGCATCTACCTGACCGCTTAATGCAGTCAAGTTGGCATCAAGCTGGGTATTAAAGTTGTAAACGAGGCAGTTGGAGGCGATGGCGAAATTGCCCGTAGCGGTTCCCTGCAAGCTTCCACTGAGGAAATTCAGGGTACCGCGCACACCAGCTTCCGCCCTAGCTATGCCAGCATTAGCGCCAATCCAGGCAGCAGCCCAGCCTGTGGCATTCCCATAAGGGCGAGCGGTTGCCGTTTGAGCAAGCAGCTGAATGTCTACGCTGGCTGCTAAATTAAGCCCAATATTGACGCCGACTTGGCCATCCAAGCAGATAGGGATCCCTAAAATGGAGACGCATCCTAACCGCACAGTGGGACTGCTCCAGTTGTAACTCAAAATACGCCAGTCCCAACTGTTTTGGTACGGACCCTGTACGGTCCCGGATCCGCTCGGTCCCCAAACCGTGTTGCCGAAGACCCGTACATTAACGGCATAACTATAGTTTAGCCCGAAGGAGTAGGGCGGGATGATTGTAAGGGATCCCGAAGCATTAGCGGTAGCATCGGCAATGTTTGTTTGGAAGTTAGCTAATCGTCCGGAAAGCACCGCCTGCCCTGATGCCGATGCTGAGAGGGCCTCGAGGCATGCCTGAAAGCTGCCTGACCCATAAAAGCGGATCCCCCACAGACTGTTTCCGTACCAGCCTGTGTCAAAGGAGCGACTATCGCCCGTGCAGGCTGCAGGGACAAAAGTGTTCTCTGTGGGTTCTCCTTCAATAGGCATCTTCTGCTCCAGTTCACGCAGCCGCCGCTCCGAATCGGCAATCTGCGATTCAAGTTCCGGCGAGAAGTACTCGAAGCGAGTATCTGTGCGCAGTGAATAGCCGTGGGCATTCAGCCACCGCTCCGTTTCGTTAAGGCGACGATAAAAGTCGCCCGCCCGTACCTTCACACCATTGACCTCGATGAGATCGTCTGGTCGGACAGGCTTGCCCGTGTTGGGATCAACCATATCGAACGGGGTGAACTTAATTGGAGGACGAGGAACCAGCTCCCAACTCAGGTTCAGGTCATAAGGGCTCTGCTCCTGAACCGCTGTAGGAGCATTCGGAGACGGGGTGTCATTAGACTTGAGCTGTGCGAATAACACGCCGCTCTGCAGCGTCAGCGCCACACTAAAGCCAGCAGCTAACCAATTGTTCCGTCGTATCATCGTTTGGTCCTCCTTCTCTTAGAGTGCAGGTGGGGTGGATAGCACCTACCTCCACCTTAATATATAGCACATTTTCGTGCGTTTGTCAAGGGGGGTAGAGGGGGGAATTTGTGTTTTTTTGGGCAAATTCCCCCAAATCAGAGGATTTTTTGCCTCTTCAGGATGATAGCGTAGGTGCCCTGATGCGGTACCGAATCCACGAACTTTCGAGAACACCATCGCACCTCCTGAATCTGTTTGGAAACTTAGGGCTGGAACCAGAACATACTGGAGTAAATCTCGTTAGCTGGAAGTAACTGCGGGGTGTCCCAGTCAGGTACCAGCCAAAAGTACAATGGGTAATAGAAGTTTAGGTCCGGGTCTTTCCGCAGATCATAGTACTCAAGGGGGAGCCATACCTCCCCTATACTGCCTGCGGGAAGATTGACGGGTGCCGTAATCGCTGTAGAGGCATACCACGCCCGGTCATATACAGGAGTGTATCCCCAGAGATGGTACAGCGATTTTTTCTCCCAGTGAGGGAATACATAGGCACGACCAAAGAAGGGCCACGACGTTTGATTGCGAATCTGGGTGACAAGCCAGAGTTTTCCATCAGCCCAACGCATGTCACTGCCCACGACCCAAAAAGCAGGCGATGGCTTGGACAACGATTGACTGATCAGGGCTTTCTTAACATCTGCCTCGTTAGCCCGTGGCACAACAATGTAAGTGGGCAGACCCGTGATTAGAATCCGTCGTCCAGATTGCAAGGCAGGGTTGCCAAAAGCATCTAAGGCGACAAAGGAAAATGTGCCTGGCAAGGTGACCCATCTTAGCTCATCTGTTGCAGAAATCACTACGAACAGGGAATTGCTGCCTGTAAATGAGCGGAACCAGAATGCACGCAGAGTGCTTCCTGTGCCCAACTCGTCCATACCCGCATACCCCGACAGAATAGCATTCATACACGCAACCAAAGTGCCTGCGGGTTTCCATGTGCCATCTGGTTCGAAGCATGTATACCATCTCAGATCACCTGGGAAGCGCATGTCGTACAACATGTACCGCTCTGCTCCTGACCAGGCGAGGCTTTGGAGCGCAGACAAAATAGTATCTTTCACACTCTGACGCGAATATGCTTTAAACTGACCTATGTCAGCAGGGTAATTCACGCCAATAAGCGCATCATACCACCCTGACCGCTGAAAGATGTATTCCACAGATACGACACGCTTCCCATACAGCATCGCCCATAATCGAATGAAGTAAGCATAGCTTCGGTCACGCATATATTCATATACCCCGTCGCAATAGAGATGCAAGTTGGGTTCCAACTCCAGTAATTGACGCATCTTACTGTGTGGGGAAGCCAACACAATAGCTGTCGGATCCTCTGCCTTGATAGCCTGATAGGTTGCCCTGAGCAGCTTCAGGTACTCTTCTGGCGAAAAGCCTGTCATTGGCTCGTCGATAACCTGCCAGTATTTGATGTGGAACTTGTAGGTGCGTACCATCGTTCGTACATAATCTAACCAGTCCGCCAAGCGGAAATACTCATAGTCGCCACCACCCACGCGGTGGCAAATGTGAATATTGGGATCATATGGTTCACTTGGAGAACCACATCCGTGCGTACATTCACTGCTGCAGGTGCCTCGACTTGCCCAGCCAGGCACACTGCTACTGGCGGCGGAACCAATGGCTAAAGGAAATATGAGCTGGATCCCTTGATCCCGCGCCCACTGAATGCGATGGGGATATAGATTGAAATTATCGTTAGTTGGTTCCACAGCTCCCCAATAGCAGATGAAGTTGGATGCAGAAAGCAGGTTCTGCCAGCGTATATTGGAAAGATTGTAGATCTGAAGCGGTAACAGACCTGTTGAACCATAACCACCTATAAGCGTGTTGCCGCTGCTTGCTGGAATGACCGAAAAATGGGTGCGTTGGAATGCGGGTGGGTTGGATGGATCAGTCACTGTACGATAGTGCAGTTCAAACCATCCTTTTAGACCAGCATTAAGATTGATGGGCAGGTCATGAGAACCTACGGGCAATCCCGTTAGATCGATTTGCCCACGGGATATCAGCCTATCAAAGATATCGTAAACCTTATATTCAAAGTAAGCAGCAACATTACTCTCCTTCCTGACATAAAGCCTAATATGCGTGTTTTCCTGACCGCTCCAAGCAACATTGCCAGGAAGGGTAAATCGAACACCTGCTACCACAGACTCCGCAGGCTGATAAGGAAGCGGGCTATTGCCTTCGTGAATCTGCAGGGCGTCTATCCAGACGGGGAAAGAGGAGTAAGCGTCCCCGTCAGTTGCTCCGACAGAAAAGCCAATCGTCGCTATGGGGTCTGCAAAGCTTGAAGGAACCGTAAAGGTTATGGAAGCCTCTTGCCAAGTATAGCCGCTGAAAGCGTAATAATTTGAAAAGCTCTGTCGGCATCCATTACCAGGGCAACACTGATCGGCGAAATCAACACACTCCGCCCATACATAAACCCCAATTGGCTGGCTACGCTCATGGTAGAGCTTGAAGCTGAAGGTATAGGTATGACCCGGCTGCACCTTGAAGCCTTGTAGCTCAGGTGAACCAAACTTACCTACACGAAACTCTGGTCTGGTGGCATAACGTTCCGAGAACATCATCAACTTTAAGCTTCGCCGACCGTGATAGGCGCGGCTGTCGTCAATCATTGCGTTGAACGCTTGAAAATCCCACTGATACGGCCCCATCCAATAGATGTCACCTGCTTCAAAGCTGGAGTTAGGGAAGGCATTAGTCGAACCCACAGGAATTGCCACTGGGGGCGTAGGATCGGACAGACGAACGAACTGTTTTTCGCCGGGACGGCATGGGTTGTCGCGGATGACTATGTTGGGGTCGTCAGTAATTAATACCCAGTCGATCTCAACATAGCCGCCTGGATCGGAGCTAGGACCAGAAAACCTGAATTCTAATCGCAAAACATCGTAGCCATATGATGTACTTATTGGTACTCCAAGCAGACAAATATCTGAAGCGCAAGTTTCTATCGCTAAAGGGTTGCTTATTGTAACCTGGAAAGGTGGTACACCTATCTCTGAGTTATATAACTTTATGGTAATAGTATGAGGCAGAGAACGGTTAGAATACCAGCGTCGCCAGAAAAACTTGTAGTTGCCCGGAGGCAAGGGGCGAATTGGCACGGTAAGGCTCGCTGCCGGCTGATCTGGAGAAAGACCGACGCGCGCCAGATAGCGCCCTTCCGCATCACTACCAACGAGGCGTAGTCCGGCATTACCCTCGCGATACATCGTTTCTGCTTGAATCGTGCGCGTCTCATAGCAAAGGGCTTGGGCGAAGATCCAGCCCACAAGGGCAACGCTCAACATTCGCACTCCACACCACATCAAGTTCTTGCGCATAGTTTCACCTCCATCTGTCTCTGTCGGTTAGCAGCCGCTGCCGAAGTTGAACAGCACAGTCAGTAAATCGGCGTCATCCACCACGCCGTCGCAGTTAACATCCTCGGGCAAACCTGTACCTGTTTGCCCGAAAGCGAACAATACTGCCAATAAATCAGCATCATCCACGCAGCCATCTCCATTCACATCGCCGTTGGAAGGCACACACTCCGATACCTCGCAGGAACGCGTCACTTGCAACGCAGCAGAGCGTATTGCGAAGGCTGAAGAGGTGGGCGAAACACTTACAGATTCCACGCTTGCTGAGCCGTTCTCCGCAATCACGGCACCTAAGGGAAGCACTTGGGGGGCTTGCCGTGATTCAAAGCAAGGGTAGAATGAAAAGGGAAACTCTGCCCATGTATCGGGCTCAAACACGGCTAATACAGCCGCGTTCCCCCTTGTCTTGGTTCCCCCTACTGCCCAAAGCGTATCCCCTGAGAGGGAGACCCCTGCTACTTTCAGATCATGGAGCTGAGCATCAGGGATACTTACTTGCCACCCGTTCCAATCGCTTTCACGAACACCCCCAAAAATTCCATTTCCAGAATAATCTCCTACATAGCCTAAAAGCCCACCATAATTCCTTGTGTGCATATATTGCAGCTTCCGTGTACCCGAACCTCCCTGCCGTGGTATAGGTGTAACTGACCATGCTACAGCGCTAAGCAGCCGACCTAAGCGCGTGTCAATTCGGCAGAGAAACACCTGATCGTAGTATGTATAATACACAGCCGCCGTACCATCATTCAATGGGAGTATACCAATTTTGTCGCCGCCGGTGTGGTAGCCATCTCCAAATCCCGCAGAAAACGCCAATACCCATCGCAAATCACCCTCAGCGGTAAACGCGTAAACCAAATAAAGCCAGTGGTTCCTGAGTGATGAATATGCACCAGTTACGAGCAAAAAGTTGCCCGATGCCTCATCATAGGCTAAGATATGGCGTGAATACATGCAACACCAGGTGAGGTAGCTTTCATCAATCTGACCAAATGTGGGGGAAGCTCGATTGGTGAAGCGAAAAGCCCGTATTAAACGACCATCCTCTGTATCCAGAACATAGATCATCCAGTCCCCACCCCAAGCTAACGCGGCAATAACGCGTCTGTTTGGATCTCCGATGGAAGGTCGCCCGATAACAGCTGTGTGCAAAGTAGCAGCCACCAACCAGCTAGCCGCTGAGTTGAAGCGATCATAAACACCTACTCGTCCCGGATTTCCAGAAACTGCTATCATGTATTTTCCAATCAAACGCATCGGATCAAGTTCTTCTACTTTGACTAATGAACCATATGTATCTATCGTTTCTGTCAGCCACTCAGCATCAATCAGGTCACCCTGTGGAGTAAAGCTGGCTCGCAAAACACGCTTCTGGTTTGGATTGTCTGCTGAAGCCACGGTGAAGAAAGCATTGAAGTAGCCATCGCGTGGCGCGGGTACTATCACATCCAACTCTGCTTTTCCGTAGCCAGGCACGCTGATTTCACTGACGAAGGAGTCTTGTGCCCGAAGCGCAAAACATCCCATCCAGCTCAACAAAAGAACCGCAGTTGCTTTCCACCAAACCATGATTTCCCTCCATCTGTCCAGTTTGTTAGCCAACCGCAGAAAACGGCGTTGCAATATGCAACACACTTTCATATTACTCCATTTCAAAACCCACATCGTTACAGGATCGTTATAAGCCCCCCGTGGTATGGTTCTACTTACTGTGGCTGGCTGCAGGATTTGATTTATCTCTGTCGAAGGTCTAAAATGGTGGTGAGCAAGCGATGTTCAAAAGGTAGGTAACCGCCATGCTGACCGAGCGAAACCGATTGGCGATCCTGATGCATGAAGGATTGCGCGGACCCTTCGGTAAGACAGGCATCGGGCTATTGCGCTACAGCCGTGCCCCTGTCGTTGCCGTCATCGACTACGAATGCGCGGGGCAATCCCTGTTTGCCCTCACAGGGATTCCGCGCGAAGTGCCCATCGTTGCCTCACTGCAGGATGCGCTCGCCTATCAGCCCGATACGCTGGTAATTGGGATTGCGCCGCCCGGCGGCACGCTGCCCGATGCCTGGTGGCAGGAAGTGAAGCAGGCGATTATGGCAGGACTGAACTTGGTGAACGGATTGCATTTGCCACTGGCGGAGCATCCCGATTTGAAACCCCTCCTGCATGGTTGCCAATGGATTTGGGACATCCGTCGTGAGCCGCCGGGGCTGCAAGTCGGCACAGGGGCAGCACGCTATCTCCCCTGCAAGCGCGTGCTGACCGTTGGCACCGATATGGCTGTCGGCAAAATGACGGTCAGTATCGAGATGCATCGTGCCTGCCTCCAGCGCGGTCTACGCTCGAAATTCCTCGCCACAGGTCAAACAGGCATTATGATTGAGGGTGATGGGGTCGCGCTGGATGCCGTGCGTGTCGATTTCGCATCGGGCGCGGTCGAGCAGTCTGTGCTTCGGCTGGGACAGGATGCCGATATTGTCCATGTTGAGGGTCAGGGGGCGCTGTTCAATCCCGCGTCCACAGCAACACTGCCCCTTTTGCGCGGGGCACAGCCGACGCATCTCGTTCTGGTGCACCGTGCAGGACAAACCCATATCATGCGCTATACCGATGTGCCCATTCCCCCGCTCGCCGTGGCGGTCCGTCTTTATGAGGAGCTGGCATCGGCAGGGGGGGCGTTCTATCCCGCCCGTGTGGCAGCCATTGCGCTCAACACAGCACACCTGAGCGAATGGGAGGCACGCACTGCTATCGAACAGGCGTCGGAAGAAACAGGCTTACCCTGTACAGACCCCGTCCGTTTTGGAGTGGAAGCACTGTTGGAGGCGGTGCTATCCCCCGCTTGAAATCGTGCGCTCCCGCAGGGTATAATGAAATACAGAGCCGACGTAGCTCAGCGGTAGAGCGGCGCACTCGTAATGCGCAGGTCGTGGGTTCGAGTCCCACCGTCGGCTCCAGCGCATTTCCCCTGACCCCTTCAAACTTACCCCCCATAAGCCGATATTTTTACGAGGATGGCAGGAGAGGCAACACCCGTAGTCGAATCTACGAAGATACCTATGGCGGATCAAGCAAGCGGTCTGCGCCAGCGGATGAATCAGCGGAGCGGGGCAAAGCGACAGCGTTCCTTACCCAGAATCCCTCTCTCAGAGGGAGCGGGGAAGCAAAGGTGTGTTCACACGGTGCCCCTGATCAAGGCCCATATTCGCCTGCCAGGCAGCGATGCGATGCAGATCCCCCCTGGCAACCTCCTTTGGCACTGGCGTCCAACACCCCGTGCTGCCACTGGCTGGGACCTGCAGGCGCGATTGCATGTCTGCGGACTGCCCCAACAATTTCGCGCGGACGAGCTAAGCCAATGGCGCTACCTATGCCCTGAGTGGCACCTACTGGGTGAATCGCTTGAACGATTCGAGGTCGCTGATATGGTCCTGCTCTGGCTACCATCAGACAAGACGAATATGCCCTCGCTGCTGCCGCGATTGCGCCGATGCCTGACATGGCTCTGTAGAAACCATCCTCGTATCCCGATAATTTTAACAGGTACGACCGCCGTTATCGGGCGTCGTCTAATGCGCTGGGCGGCAAGGGCGATTCCTGTTGATAGCTTCCTTGCGCTGCAGGCGGACGAGGCTGCAGCCTTCGCCTGGCAACAGCGAAAGGGATATTATCGATTGCTTCAAATGTGCCGGGACTATCCCGCACAGGCTGAATGGCAACTCGCCAAACATTGACGGAGGTCTGGGGATATGATTATACACCCGATGCGTATCCTGTTTGCTGCAGCGGAGATGACGCCCTTAGCCAAGGTGGGTGGGCTGGCAGATGTGGCGGGTGCACTGCCCAAAGCGCTGAACGCACGAGGACACGATGTGCGGGTGATTCTGCCCGCCTATCCGATGATCCTCAATCACCCGCGCTGGCATGCTGAACCATTGCTGGAATTGACCGTGCCGATCCACACTGGCTGGCAGGAACGCGCCCTCGTCTATCAGATACGCCTGCCCCAACTGACGGCCTATCTCATCCATAGCCACTGGTTCGACGGAGCCACCGAATCGACCCGAATCTATTCGGTAGAACCGCGTGCTTATATCTTTTTCTGCCGAGCGGTCGCGGCTTTCATCGAGCGTTATGCTGAGAGTTGGCAACCCCAAATTGTGCATTGCAACGACTGGCACACTGCGCTGATCCCGGTCTACCTGCGTATGCTCTCTCACCCTGTTTTCGAGAGTATCGGCACGGTGTTCACCATTCATAACCTCGCCTATCAGGGCATTTTTGAAGCGGAGCTTTTCTCCCAAATGGGGCTGCCCGACCACCTGTTCGCAACAGACGGCTTGGAATTTTACGGCAAGGTCAACTTCATGAAGGGCGGGCTCCTTTTCAGCGATCAGGTGAACACTGTTAGCCCCACTTATGCTCGCGAGATTCAGACCCCGGAATATGGCGAGCGGTTGGAGGAGCTGCTGCGCACCTTAGCCGAGCAGCACAGGCTGAGCGGGATTCTGAACGGCATCGACTATGAGGAGTGGAATCCGGAAACGGATCCGCACATTCCTGCGCCCTATAACGCGGACGACCTGTCGGGTAAATCGCTGTGTAAGCGCGCACTCCAGCAGGCCTGCGGTTGGCACCCTGAGTCCGATCGCGCAGTGATCGGACTGGTCTCACGCCTGACCGATCAGAAGGGATTAGATTTAATCAAGGCGATTAGCGCCAAGATTCTGCAGCTGCCGGTGCAGTTGGTGCTGTTAGGCACCGGCGATGCGGACTACGAACGCTTTTTCCGCCTGCTACACAAGCGCCACCGTGCGAAGGTACACGCCACAATCGGCTTCGACAACGCTTGGGCGCACCAGATTTACGCCGGTGCGGATATGTTCCTGATGCCGTCACGCTTCGAACCGTGTGGATTGGGGCAACTCATTAGCCTTCGATATGGAACAATCCCGATAGTGCGTCATACGGGCGGGCTGGCGGATACTATCACCGACTACGACCTGACCAATGGCGCAGGCAACGGTTTCGCCTTTCGTGACTATAAGCCCGCCGCCCTTTATGATGCTGTGGAACGCGCTGTGAACCTCTTTGGGGATCAGGCGCGCTGGCAAGCCCTGATGCGGCACGCTATGCGCCAGGACTGGTCATGGCGTCGCTCCGCGCAGGAGTACGAGGCACTCTATAGACGAGTGGCGAGTAGCGAGTCGCCAGTAGCGAGTGGGATTTTAGGTGAGTAGCGAATGGTGACCGGATAGATTTTACTCACTACTTGCCACTTGCTACGCACTATAAGGAGGACAGAATGCGCTGGGATGAACTGGACAATCTTACCCCGCATAACGGGCGGGATCGGGTGCATGCTCGTGCTTGTGTTGGGCATAGTGGCAGGGGTCGATCCGCTGTTATGTACCCTGCGCGGATTGATTGGCGGTATGGTCGGCTGGGTAGCCGGGGCATTGTGGGCGTTTGTGATGTGCCGCCTCGAGCCACCCGAAAGCCCAGCAAATTTTTCTTCTCCGGGATACCTTTCTGGGTCGGAGAAGAAAAATTTGGCAAACCATTTGGGCAACGCCGACGAAGAGCCGCCTGACGCACCCGCCGCCTGACCATCATCTCACCAAGACCTAAAGGGAGCTCAGAACAACACCTCAGAGAGGGAGCAAGAAGATGGACGCACTGCAGATTCAGGAGGCTTGGAAACGCTACAAGGTTTACGGCGATCTAATGGCGCGTGAGCAGCTGATCAAGCAGTACGCGCATCTGGTCAAGTTGACGGTCGCTCGCATCGTGCCCTATCCGCCCGCTGGCATGGATTGGGAGGACCTGTATAGTCATGGCGCCATCGGGCTGATCAAGGCGGTCGATCAGTTCGACCCGACACGCAATGTGAAGTTCGAGACCTACGCGATTGCCCTCATCCGGGGCGCGGTGCTGGAAGCGCTGCGCAGCGAGGATTGGGTGCCACGCTCCGCACGGGATAAGTTGCGCCAACTGGAGCGCACATGGGTGCATCTGGAGGCTCGGCTGGGGCGTCCTCCTACCGATGAGGAAGCAGCACAGGCGTTGGGTATCAGCCTGCAAGAGTATCGACAGCTGCTGCTTGACTATGCCCGCACGAACATGGTCTCACTGGAGGCGTGCATCGTCAACGGCGATGAGGAAGAACCGACCTCCCTCGTGGAGGTGCTGGCTTCCTCCGAGGACCCCTACGAGGAGCTGGCAGAGCGCGAGCAGATCCGCGCCCTGAACGAGGCGTTTAACCAGCTCTCCGAGCGCGAACAGAAGGTCATCGCCCTCTACTATTACGAAGGATTGACCTTCAAAGAGATTGGACAGGTGCTCAATATTTCCGAGTCGCGCGTCTATCAGCTGCACACTCGTGCCATCGCGCGCATGCGGGAGCTGCTCGGCGGCACCATCGATGTTTAGCACCAGAGGTAGGAATCCTATCAAGCAGGGTGAATCCTTTGCCCTGATGACAAACGGAGATCGCCCAAACGCCCTGCCACCCCTGTTGAATGTGGGGTTCTATAACTTTGTGATGACCCACAAGATTGTCGCGCTGGTGCGCAGTGACTCGGCACCCATCAAACGGCTGGTGCAGCAGCTGCGCCATGAGGGCACACGCCTCATCGACGCCACCCAGGGGCGACGCACCCGCTGCGTCATCTTCTTAGACAGTGGGCAGGTGGTGCTATCGGCT
This sequence comes from bacterium HR15, assembly GCA_002898555.1. Lineage (GTDB taxonomy): Bacteria > Armatimonadota > Fimbriimonadia > Fimbriimonadales > GBS-DC > HRBIN15. The sequence goes on along the minus strand of BEHR01000020.1, from coordinate 10,130 downwards.
CTCTCCCAAGAGACGCTTGCCAAACGCCTGTCCCGTGTCGAGACAGCCTTCCACGAGGACGAGAGGGAACTCATGGAGGGAAATTCCCCCGATTCTGGGGGAATTTCCCCCTAAAAAACCCAAATTTCCCCCTTAACCCCTTGACAAACGGGCTATCGATGTGCTATAATAAAATTAAGAAGGTGCAGGCATGTTTGCTATCTTCGCCCAATGCCTTGCACCTCAAACCGCAGAAAGGAGGATGTGCATGATGATGCGATTGAAGTATGGGCTTACAGTGGTTGCTGCGGCGGCGCTCGCGGCGAGTGCGCTGGCGTCCGGTTGGGATGTTACCATCGTTACTTCCACAGGCATACTCAACCCCGGTAATGTTGTCACGACAGTGCCGACCACCGTTGTAGAGAATCCGCTGCCCAGCGTTACCTTCAACACCAATGCCTCAACGCCCCCCATCACGGTGGGCAACGGCACCAACTTCACCAACGCTGCGTTCACCGGCATCTACACCGTGCAAGACACCAGTGGCACGAAGGCTCCCCTGGTTGGCTTCAACTTCGTGGTGAGCGGCTTCGTCTTTGATTTTGGTCAGGTCATCGGCTTCAAGAAGGTGATTGATCTGGACACGGGCGAAGTGCTGTTCACGGGCAGCTGGGTCTGGAGCGGTGCCTCTTATCCAGGCGGTTCGAACGGGGCGTTTACCGTGAACGCATTCTTCCCGTTGTCGACCCCCTCGAGCCACTTCATGGTGTTCGAGGTGTTCCTGCTGCACATCGACGGCGCGCAAACACCGGGCACCTCCACGGCGTCGCTGTTGCTGGTGGAGCAGGACTGGGTGCCGGAGCCTGCGAGCCTGCTGGCACTGGGCGTGGGGCTGGCGGGTCTGATGCTGCGTCGCCGCAAGCGGTAAGTGGCAGTAAACCCTTTCCGGGTTGCCAAAAAGGCGGGGCAAACATGCCCCGCCTTTTGTTTTCGCTGCTTGTTATGCCCGGCGGATTCAGTGGGCAATCGCAGGTGCGCTGAGATCGGTTTCGTCCTCTGGCAGTGTCGGCTCGCCCTTGACGAACACGATCTCGCCTGCCTCGTTCAGCCGGGCGATAATCGTGTCGCCTTCCTCGAACCGCCCCAGCAACAGCTGCTCGGAAAGCGGATCTTCGATCAGCTGTTGTACCACACGCCGCAGTGGGCGTGCACCAAAGTTCGGATCATAGCCCTTCTCGGCGAGCAGTTCCTTCACCGCCGGCTCCAAAATGAGCTGCATCTGGTGCGCTTGGAGCTGCTCCTGCACGCGCCCGACCATCAGGTCAACAATCTGTAGGATCTCATCGCGTGTGAGCGGATGAAACACAATCACTTCATCCACGCGGTTGAGGAACTCTGGTCGGAACAGCTTGCGCATCTCGTCGAGCATGCGGTTTTTCATCGCTTCGTAGGCGCGTGGGTCTTCGGGTGAGGTGCGGCTCTTGCGGAAGCCGACGCCATCCTCTTCCATGAGGGAGCGTACGCCCACATTGCTGGTCATGATGATAATCGTGTTGCGGAAGTCAACGGTGTGCCCCTGCGAATCGGTCAGGCGCCCATCTTCCATCACCTGGAGCAGCAGGTTGAACACATCGGGGTGCGCCTTTTCGATTTCGTCGAGCAGCACGACGCTGTAGGGTTGGCGTCGCACCGCTTCGGTCAGCACGCCGCCCTCCTCATAGCCAACATAGCCGGGCGGGGCGCCGATCAGGCGCGACACATTGAACCGCTCCATGTACTCGCTCATGTCGATGCGGATGAGGTTATTCTCGTTATCGAACAGGTAGGCAGCCAGGGCGCGCGCCAACTCGGTTTTGCCGACGCCCGTGGGTCCGAGGAAGATGAAAGTGCCCATTGGGCGCTTCGGGTCTTTCAGTCCGGAGCGGGCGCGGCGCAGGGCGCGCGCAACTGCCGAAACCGCCTCGTGCTGACCGATGACGCGCTTGTGCAGCTCCTCCTCGATGCGCAAAAGCTTTTGCGTCTCGCCTTCCACCAGGCGCGAGACAGGGATACCGGTCCAGCTCTGTACGATCTGCGCCACATCGTGTTCGGTGACGAGGGTGGTCATCTCGTGTCGCTGCGCATTCCACTCGTCCTCCATGCGGTCAATCTCGGCGAGCAGGGAATGCCGTCGCTGCTCCAGTTCCGCCGCCTGTTCATATTTGCCTTGCTGCTTGAGGCTCTGAATATCTTTGTCCAGCATTTCGAGTTTGCCTTTGGCACGGCGCAACTCCAGCGGTGGCAGCGATTGCTGCAGGCGCACGCGCGAGGCGGCTTCATCGATCAGGTCAATCGCTTTGTCGGGCAGGAATCGGTCGTTGATGTAGCGGGTGGAGAGGCGCACAGCGGCTTCGATCGCGCTGTCGGTGATGATGACGCGATGGTGCGATTCGTAGCGGTCGCGCAAGCCTTTGAGAATCTCGATGGCTTCCTCTTGCGAGGGTTCGCGCACCTGAACGGGCTGGAATCGTCGTTCGAGGGCGGCGTCGCGCTCGATGTATTTGCGATACTCATCCATCGTGGTCGCGCCGATGCACTGCAGCTCACCGCGAGCCAGTGCGGGCTTCATGATGTTCGAGGCGTCGATCGCGCCTTCGGCTGCCCCCGCGCCAACCAGCGTATGGAGCTCGTCCACGAACAGCACCACTTCGCCCTGTGCCTTGCGTACTTCGTCCAGCACGCGCTTCATGCGCTCTTCGAACTCGCCCCGGTACTTTGTGCCTGCGACCAGTCCAGCGAGGTCAAGGGCGACGATGCGCTTGCCTTTGAGCGCGTCGGGCACATCGCCCTGAATGATGCGTTGCGCTAATCCTTCGACGATCGCGGTCTTGCCCACTCCCGGCGGGCCGACCAGCACGGGGTTATTTTTGGTGCGGCGCGCGAGGATTTGCATCACGCGCTCCACTTCGGTGTGGCGTCCGATAACGGGGTCGAGTTTGCCCTGTCGGGCAAGTTCGGTCAGGTCGCGTCCGAACTCATCGAGGGTGGGCGTGCGCGAACGCTGGGAGCGTGGCGCGGGCGAAGAGTGTCCCTCATGGTCTTGCAGCTGCATCACTTCGCGTCGCGCCCGGTCAAGGTCGATGCCCAACTTATGCAGCACACGGGCTGCCAGCCCTTCGCCCTCCCGAATCAGCCCCAGCAACAGATGCTCCGTGCCAATATAGTTATTGTTGAGCTGTCGCGCCTCATCATACGCTAAGTCAATCACCCGCTTTGCCCGTGCCGTCAGTTGCATCTCCTGCCCCGGACGCGCGTCGCCGCGGGGAGCATAGCGTTCGATTTCGGCGCGGATACGCTGCAGACTGATGCCTAAGCGGTCGAGAATGCGTGCCGCGACGCTATCGGGTTCGCGGATCAGCCCCAGGAGCAGATGCTCGGTACTGACCTGCGATTCGCCCATGCGCTGCGCTTCTTCTTGCGCATAGAAGATGACCTTCCGCGCACGCTCCGTAAATCGTTGCCACATCATCCTCGACCCTCCATCCCGGCATATTCGCCGTACTGATAAAGTGTTTCCATAGTACCTCCGCTATTTACAGGGGGAATTCGCCCATGCCTTATTATCGGGAAATGTCCCGCATGGGTTCCTCCCCACCTATATTGTAGCACATGGCGACGCCAAAAATCAAGGGCTGCTCTCCAATAGTTGGTCTACAGGGATGCCCGTTCGTCGATGCACCTCCTGAACGATGTGCTGCGCGGTGAGCATCGGCAACGGTCGAACCTGCTCGCGCCGTTGAAGCTGCTGCCACAGTTGCTGGAGGCTTTCTTGGACACGCTGCCGCTCCGTCTCCAGTTCGCTGAGCTGTTCGGGCACCGGGTCGCGGATGCGAATGGCATCAATCAGCAAGCGCAGTAACTCGCTCTCGCTCAGCTTATAGTACAATGCGAGCGGTAGCCGCGTTGATTCCAGAGCAAGCATGGCAGCCGCAGATTCGAACAGGTCGATGGCTTTGGCGGGTAAGCGCTGCTCCGGCAGATAGCGCACCGCGAGGTTAACTACTGCATCGATTGCTTCGTCCGCAATTGAAATGGCATAGAGCAGCTGGTAGTGCGGGCGCAAAGCGGTGAGTATCCTAACCGTCTTCTCAGGCGACAGCTCGCTTATCGTTACCGGCTGGAAAAGAGGCGTCAGCAGGCTAAGATGCTTTTCATCGTCCGTGCCGTCTGTGTTGAACGCACCGATGCAGAGCAGAGCGCCTGGGTCGAGCATCATTCTGAGTATCTGCAGCACTTCGGCGCTTCTCGCGCTAAGGGGAGGCTCAAAGAGGCGCTCCAGATTATCGATAAACAAAACGAGTTCATTCTGCGTTCTGCGAATTTCCTGCAGAAGTTGCGTCGCAGCGGATGGATTATCCATCCTTAGCATCAGCGATTCCGGCGTGATGGCAATCATTCGCTTATTTCTTAGCGTTGGGGGAACTTCGCCATGCGCGAGAGTGATTGTCACGCCGTTCACGAGAGCTGTTTTACCCACGCCCAGCGGACCGAGCAACAGAGGGTTGTGATGGCTCTGCTTAGCGAGAATCTGGAGCAGTTGATAAATCTCGGCGTCGCGCTCCAGTACGGGCATAAGCCTGCCCAGCCGCGCTCGCTGCGTCAGATCGTCGCCCAGCGCATCCAGCGTTGGCGTAGTATGGCACCCTGCAGGTGCAGTAGTAGGAGTAGATAATGGCGATCTCATTTCGGGGTCTTGCAACTGCATCACTTCGCGTCGCGCCCGGTCAAGGTCGACGCCCAACTTATGCAGCACACGGGCTGCCAGCCCTTCGCCCTCCCGAATCAGCCCCAGCAACAGATGCTCCGTGCCAATATAGTTATTGTTGAGCTGTCGCGCCTCATCATACGCTAAGTTAATCACCCGCTTTGCCCGTGCCGTCAGTTGCATCTCCTGCCCCGGGCGTGCATCGCCACGCGAGACATAACGCTCAATCTCGGCGCGAATGTGCTCTGGGCTTACACCGAGTCGGTCGAAGATACGCGCGGCAACGCTATCCGTTTCACGAATGAGACTGAGCAGCAGGTGTTCGGTGCTGACCCGCGATTCGCCCAGCCGCTGCGCTTCTTCTTGCGCATAGAAGATGACCTGCCGCGCGCGATCTGTAAACCGTTGCCACATCATTGTTTGCCCTCGATGCTTTTGAGTGGTTATGCCACTGGAAGGTTTTACTCGTCTACACGCTGAATGAACTCGATGCGATTGCCGAAAGGGTCACGGCAATAGAAGCGATCCCAGCCCGGAATGGGGATTGGTTCCTCCTCCAGAGGCACCCCGTGGTCCTGAAGCCGCTGGCGTACTTGGTTCAGGTCATCGACCTGAAAGGCAACATGGCGCCGGGACTGCGCTCGGTCAGCCACTTGCTCGGCTCCCAGATGAATCTCGATATCGCCGAGAAGGAACCAGACCCCACCCCGGTGTCGCAGCGATTCGGGCTTGCTGACCTCCCTCATGCCAAGAATCGTGCCGTAGAAATGGCGGCATACCTCTTCTGACCCCACAGGGACACTAATTTGTACATGGTGAACTCTCTTTAGCATAGGCTACCTCCTTTGTGCAATCAGCACGCCGTCGCGCAGGGGGATCAGGCTGCAGATAAAGTCGGGGTCATGTGTGAGTATCCGAGTGAGCTGGCGCACCCCTTCGGTGGCGGGTGAGTGGTCACTCTCGTCGAAAATCGCCCCATGCCAGAGCGCGTTATCAACCACCAGCAACCCGCCCCTGCGCAACTTCGGCTTAATCACGGCAAGCGAATCGGGGTACTGCTCCTTGTTGATATCGTTGAAAATGATATCGAACAGCCCTTCCGTCTGTTGAAGTTGTGCAACCGCCTCGCTTACATGGAAGCGCACCAGCTCCTTCAGCCCTAATCGGCTTAGATACACCTGGGCGTCGCGCGAGAGCGACTCATCCCACACCACATGGTACACTTCACCCCCACCATTCTCGCGCACGCCCATCGCGAACCATGCGGTGGAGTAGCCGAAGCCTGAACCCATCTCGAACACGCGCCGCGCCCCTGTGAGCCGCGTGAGCAGATAAAGAAACTGCCCTACCACAGGTCCCACGATGGGAAAGCGTGTTTCCGCGGCGCGTTGCTCCATCTCCTGCAGCACGGGATGCCGCTCAGGGACAAGCGACTCTAAATAGGACACCAGCTGTTCAGAATAGAGTTCCATCGCTATAACCCTAAAGGCAGTCCACCGCCCAGACTTTTAAGAAGGTCAGGGCTGGAGGAACCAATCGTAAAGTATTTGCGAATGCCGTATTGTTCGCATACCTTCGTTAGCTCCTCATCGGCATGGGCAAACTTTGCATCCAGTTCCGACTGGGCTGATCCCAGTAATCCTGTGAGTCCGCCCAGATCCCCTTCGATAAGGTCGTTCTCGATCTGCGAGATGGTGGTGATGTACTCGCTCAAACCCGCGTAATAAGTGTCTGCCAATGCCTGGCATTCAGGAGGTGGCTGCTTGCTGCGGAAAAACCGGAGCAGTTCCTCCCACTCCTTGCGGCGATGTTGATAGCTTTGGCGCAGTTTCTCGCGCTCGCGCTCATAGTTTGCTTCTGCTTGTTCGAGGTCACCCTGCGCGATGCCCTGCGCCACCTGCGCCCGGAGAACGATTGCCTGAACCACCATCGAGAAGAGCGGCGTGATGTTGCGCTCCATTTGCTGGCGTCGCTGCTCCGTGCGCCTCAAGTGTTCGAGCCAGTCAAGGATATGCGGAGGGGGCTGTTTCGGTTGCGGTGCTTCCGCTTCCAGCACGCTGGGGCCGCTGGGTTTTGGCGCCTCCGCTTCCAGCACGCTGGGACCTGTGGTCTTGGGTGCTTCCGCTTCCAGCACGCTGGGGCCGCTGGGCTTCTTGACACGGGCTTGGGTCAACAAACCGCTCTGGGTGCCAATCACGAAGGCAAGAGCGATTAGCGCCAGCAGCCCAAGCCCCAACGCGAGCCATTTGTAGGGGCGTCCCCTTGGCTGCGCCTGGTGTGGCGAGCTTTGTACAGGTGGCGTGCCCATCTGGGTAAGGGTGACGGGGCGACCACAGCGCAGACAGAACTGCGCATTCTCCGGCAACGGCTGCTGACAATTCGGACAGAGCACTTTGCATGCACCTCCATGCCTTTTGGACAGCTGTATTATACCGCTTGTTCCGCACAGCCGCTTTTCGAATATAGCGAGGCGTTATTCCTCGTTCGCCTCCTTGCCCATCAACGGGATCGCACCAGCCTCATAAATATCGAAACCATGCCCGCGTAGGACCCTTTCCCTTACACCCGGCATGGCGTAGACAACATACCCTGACTGAAGCCAGGTTCGGAGATCTTGCCGGGAGAAGTTTTCCACGAACATCGTCTCAGGGTATCGCCCGCGATTATAGTAAAGCACGCCCGGACGAAAGGCGTCACAGAGGATGAGGCTGCGCGGAGGCAGCTCCCCTGCTCGCTCTACCGTTCTACGCATCAGCTCATCCCAGCGGAGACGCTTCTGATAATCCAGCAACAACGGTCCCTGAAGCAGATCGATCCAGAAAACCTCTTTCCCCCCGAGGCGGGTGAGATCAAAATTCAAAACAATCGCAACGGGTGAGGGTTTAACGAAGGAGGTGGTGAGGGGTGAGGGAATCCCCAACACAAAAGGCGATGCAATCAGCGACAGGCAGAGCCAGCAAAAATGGACGCGTGATAGCAGGGTTCCAAGCCCAATCAGTAGGAAAGGCAGTGCAGGGATGAGATAGGCGGCTTCGTGCGGCAAGCGCAGATAAAGCAGCAAGGTCAGCAAGCTGGCGGTCCAGAAGCTCAGCGATAGCGGGCGCGAGAACGGCTCCGGAAATGCGGTCTGTTCGCGTGCGAGGGCGTGCCCGCGCAGCGTTGATATCCCTCGCCACAGCAACAGTGCCGCCACGGCGACCGTACCCAGTCCTCCCAGAATACCAATAGTCGCCTGCCCTATTACAATCAGAGAAGGCTCTGCGGCCTCGGCATGCCTCAGAAATCGCCAGCCGTATCGAGCGTAAAGTGGGCTATAAGCCAAAGCTGCGGTGATGCCCGCCAGCGTGAGCAGCTCCAACATGCGGATCAACGAACCCCTGACATTCTCTTTTTGATACAGCAGGATGAGGAAAGGGATGATAAAAACGGCGGAGGTTAGGCGGCAGCCTGTCGCTAAACCCAGCGCCAGCCCCGCCAGCACGGGACGATGCGCTATCCCCATCCATAACCCCAGCAGCAGAAATGCCATCGCCCACATATAATCCATCGCGCTCACGCTGGCAATATAAATAATGGGCGTAAAAGCGAAGGCCAGCGCGGGCAGATAAGGCTCTTGGCATCGCAAGCGCATGAGAATCAGGACAAAACAGGCAGTTGCCAGCAGCGTCATTCCCGTGCTGAGCAGATTGATTGCCATCGCTCCCTTGTCAATCAACAGGGCGCTGAGATACTCTTGCACGGGATAGCCCGGCAATCGTGAGGGTTTATACATTCCCGTGTGCGCCAGCCGCTGCGCTGTCAACGCCACGCGCCAGCCATCATCGTCCGTTCCGAACCCCGGCGTTAAAAAGGGCAATCGGCTGAGAAACACTATCAGCAACACCCCCCATAGGGTTCGGACACCGCTGGAGCAGGCGTTCATTGTTCACTCATCTCCTGTTGCGGCTCGATTGCGTGGGGTTCACACCAGTCAACAAGGCTTTCGCCATGCGCACGGCTGGTGAGAGCCAGCGCAGCAATTTTCGGCCGCATGACCGCTAACATGGTTCTTGCCTCCGTATCGTATTCAGCAAACGATGGGCATAGGATCGCAACTGCGCGGGATTAAGCACCCAGAGGAATGCCAGATACAGGGTACTTCCCAGCAGAAACATTTGGATTACCCCCCACAAGCCGTGCGCCAGCGGTAGAACACGCAGTACACCTGCCGTCATCGCGGACGCGAGTGTAATCTTGGCAATATCATGGATCGGTATGCGCATAGGCAGGATTCGCTGGCTCAGTATATAGCTTAGCAGCGCAGCCGCGCCAAAAGCAGCGGTGGTCGCAATCGCAGCCCCCAGCAGCCCTATACGAGGGATTAAAAGGAAATTCGTCATCAAGTTGACACCAGCACCAAGCGCCATCACCACCACCTGCAACTCGGTGCGCAGCCCCAGCCTAAAGGCGTAATTGTAAAAATTCATAATGACCAGGAAAAGGTACGCGATGGCGATCCACGGAATAATCTCCATCGCCGTCTCACGGAACCTCACCCCCAACACCATTTCTACAAGAGGACGCGGAACGGCTATCAGCACAGCAGCAACTGGTGCCGAAACCGCCCATATAAGCGTACGTACTTGCGCAAGGAAGGTCAATGCGCGCGACCGATCCTGCTGCTCAAACGCTCGAAAAACGAGCGGAGTAACAGCTAATTCGATAGAAGAAAAGAGCAGATTGAGCAGTCGCCATCCCAGATCGTAGCCTACCGCATACAGACCAGCAGCCGACGCTCCTAAAAAATGACCAATTATCAGCCGATCGGAAGTGGTAACCACATAACGCACAATCGCATCCGCCGTCAGAGGGAGCCCATAACGGAGGGTCCTTCGAACCATCCCAGCGTGCCACCTGAGTCGTACCTGCCGCCAGAGGGTGAGCGTCGAAGGCGTTGCCGCCAATAACGCGCTCACGAAGTGCCCCACAAGCAACCCATAAGCCCCCAAGCCCAATAGCACCAGCGGAACGCCGATCAGAATCGTGCTTACCGAGCGTGTAATGCTCATCCAAGCGTAGCGCGCGGGTTGAAAGCTGGAACGTGCAGCTTCTAAGTTAAGATCAAACCATGTCGTTGCCCAAAGCAATAAGATACCCAAAAGGATTAATCGGCGCACATGGAGATCGGATATCCAGAAGTAAATCCCCGAACCAAGTGCTCCTGTCAGCCCACATACCATCAAATATGTGATAAGTATCGATTCGAGAAGCTCACGCGGCTGCTCCCGTTGCGCGGGGAGAAATCGCGTCACCGAGTTTGTTATCCACCGATAGGCAACGGATTGAACAAGGAGCGTGTTCGCTATCACCAGCGCGAAGATGCCATATTCGCTGGGCGGAAGGAGGCGACTATAGATGGCAACGGAGA